>NZ_JBXAQZ010000005.1:252516-338956 GCF_058807755.1 Pseudomonas sp. GW821-FHT12A04 | reverse complement strand
ACAAGACCATGATGGTGTTCGGCGACGCTAAAAAGGTCATCGAAGACATGGTTAAAGCCGTCGAGTAACCCTCTGCGCAACACTGAAATGACGCGTCCTCCCCTATCCTGCGAACGTTATGCTTTCGCAGGATAGGGGTGAAGATTTATAGACGAACGCTGGCAAAGGTTGACTCGTTACGTGCCTGGCTCAACGCTGACATCGAACCGGCCAACGGCGACAGCACCAATGCTTGCGGCAGCGGCATCATCGCCACCTGCTGCGTGGTATTGGAGCCGACGCGCTCGTCACGTGGCGGAATGCCGAAGTACTCGCGGTAGCACTTGGAGAAGTGCGGCGTGGACACAAAGCCACAGATCGACGCCACTTCGATGATCGACATCGGCGTTTGCTTGAGCAACTGGCGCGCGCGGACCAGGCGCAGTTTCAGGTAGTAACGCGACGGCGAGCAGTGCAGGTACTTCTGGAACAGCCGCTCCAGCTGGCGACGGGACACGTCGACATACACCGCCAGTTCGTCCAGGTCGATCGGTTCTTCGAGGTTGGCTTCCATCAACGCGACGATTTCCTGCAGCTTCGGTTGATTGGTACCGAGCATGTGCTTGAGCGGCACGCGCTGGTGATCCTGTTCGTTGCGGATGCGCTCGTAGACAAACATTTCCGAAATGGCCGCCGACAGTTCACGCCCGTGATCACGGCTGATCAGGTGCAGCATCATGTCCAGCGGCGCGGTACCGCCGGAGCTGGTGAAGCGATTACGGTCAAGGGTGAACAAACGGGTACTCATTACTATCCGCGGGAAAGCTTCCTGCATCGCCGCCAGGCACTCCCAGTGCACACTGCAATCGAAACCATCGAGCAGTCCGGCGCAAGCCAAGGCCCAACTGCCGGTGCAGACCGCACCGAGTCGGCAAGCCTTGCGGGCCTGGCTTTGCAGCCAGGATACGTGTTCACGGGTAACGGTGCGCTGAATGCCGATGCCACCGCAAACGATGATCGTGTCCATCGGCGGGGCTTTGTGCATGGAGGCGTCAGGGGTGATTTGCAGGCCATCACTGGCCCAGACCTGGCCGCCATCGACGGTGAGGGTGGTCCAGCGATACAGCTCGCGACCGGATAACTGGTTGGCCATCCGCAGCGGTTCTACAGCGGACGCCAGAGAAATCAGCGTGAAATTGTCCAGCAACAGAAAGCCGATGGATTGAGGCGCACGGTTCTGGGGTTGGGCCCCGGAGTTGAACGTCGTCATCGCGGTATCTCCTCACACAAAGCGGGTGATTGGCCTCAGGCAAAGGCTCTTTTTATACCCCCATCCAAAAGTGGGTGGGTTTGTTCCTATTCAACCTGCAAAGGTCATACCCAATTACCTATGGTTGAACGGATCCAAAAACGACATCACCCAATGTCTCTACGCTGAGGGTTTGCAGGGCGGGAGCCATAAGGAAAACGCTTGATTTTGAGCCCGCGCTTATCAACCTTGTGCACATTCGTAGCACATACGCGAGAGATGCCTATAAACGACGACTTATTTGTCACCGACACTCACATGTCGGTTTTTGAAAACAATAATGACCAATGCCCGATTTTGGGCTGGCACAAGCGTCATGCGCTATAAAAGTGATCTGCGACCGGTTGAATCCACAACCCATAGCTGCCTTTCAAAAGTGGTTGAAGTTCGGCCATCAGGATGACCGTTCAGCCGTGCAGATAAGCCGGCAAGCCTTACCTGCCCGATTGCCGGGTAAGCAAGTGGATTAGCGCATCATCGTCGATTTCGAAGACCACTGATTTTGCGTCGATTTCCGTTAGGAACTCACGACTACTCACTAACGTCAAATGGCGACCTCTGATGAGGCCGCCATTTTTCAGCTGATTTAATCAGTTGCCGTTTGGCATCGACAAGTTGATGCCTTCTTTTTTCAGGGCATCACGCACGGTTTGGAATTTCTGGTACTGCGACAGCTCGATCGGCCCGTCATAACCCATGCTTTGCAATTTACGTGGCGGGTAATCGACGTAGGTTTTCATTAGCTTCATGATCGCCGCCGAGATCGGCACCATAGTCCAGGTACGCTCAGTAAAGTTGTTCATGAAGAGGTCATAGCGCTCTTGCGGGTCTTGCCACAAATCAAAGACTTGCGGCACGGTGGCCACGTATTTTATTGCGCCTTTCCATCCTAGATTAGTGTCCACGGCCAGACCACCGGTTGCCGCGCCATCATCGCCGCGCAGGTTGAATACGGCCTTATAGTTTCCGACACGGGCCGCACCCGGGGACAATTCGTTCTCAGTGAAATAGAACCACTCCTTGCGCGGTGAAGGGCCGTTGCCAGTGAGTACTGGCGTCATATCATAGCTGTCGAAGAGGATTGGCTGACCCTCGCGATCTTTCTCGGGCAACTTCACGCCAGCCACAGAGGCGAACGTCGCCATCAAATCCAGGCCACCGAGAATCTCGTGGTTTTTCGTGTCCGGCTTGATCTTGTCTGGCCAGACGGCAATGGCTGGTACCCGATTACCCCCCTCACGCACTGTACCCTTGGTCCCGCGAAATGGGGTGTAGCCGGCATCCGGATAAACATCCTGCCAGGCCCCGTTGTCAGTGGTGTAAACCACCAGCGTGTTTTTATCCAGGCCGAGTGCCTTGAGCTTGTCCATGATGCGGCCGATGTGAGTATCGAGTTCGACGACAGAGTCGGCGTACTTGGACTTGGACATGGACTTATGAATGAACTCCGGTGCTGGCATGTTCGGCTGGTGCACTTTCATGAAGTTGACGTTGATGAAAAACGGCTTGTCCGATTTGGCCGCGGTGTCTAGAAACTCCAACGCAGCTTTTTCGACATAGTTGTCAAAGAACGGTATGCCGACCACGCCAGGTTTGCCGTCCACCACAGGTGTGTCCACGTACTGACCATTGACCTTGAACTCTTCGACCGGCTTTTCACCTGCCTTGCCGGACAACGCGCCTTTGGTGACCTTTTCAAACATCGCACGGGTTTCCGGATCCATGTCGGGGAACCAAGTCGGGTCTGCGTAGGTGTAGGCATTGAGGTGATACAGGCCGACGTATTTCATCACGTCATAACCTTGAGCATTGGGAAGGGCATAGTCGGCTTCACCCAAATGCCATTTGCCAGTGAAATAAGTGTCGTAGCCACCGGTTTTCAGCACCGATGCCAGCGTCCATTCGGCGGCGGGCAAGCCACCGCCCTGGCCCTGGAAGGCCACGGTGGTCATGCCGCTACGATTGGGGATGCGCCCGGTTTGCATGGCCGCCCGACCAGGCGTGCAGCTTGGTTGCGCATAAAAAGAGTAAAAAGTAACACCTTCTGCCGCCAGCTCATCAATACTGGGCGTAGGCATGCCGCGACCAACCCCACCGCCGTAGGGACCCAAGTCGCCATAGCCGGTGTCGTCGGAGACGATAAACAGGATATTGGTTTTTTCCGTTTGAGCGGCGTGAGCAAGCCCGTTCAATGACAATAGTGCAGCAAACACGACAGACAGCTTGAAACGATCCGATAGCTTGTCCATACCAGCAATCCTCGTTGTTTCATTGTGTTGGCAACCTGGTGATGAGTGCACAACTACATTGACACTTGGTGCGTTGACCACCGAGTAATTAGCCTAGGTATTGAGTACAGAATCATTTCCCCCTTGCTACATGACCATGCACAGGTTAAGGCGCAGGATAGAGTTTAGTGCGGTTTTTTTCAGATGTACGTGGTGAGTGCTCTGGCTGTATCAATAGAAGTTTTCTGAAGAAACCTTCTTCTGTTTCGGTCTAATAAAGTTTAGGGACACTCCTTTCAATGGAGAATGTTTCGCCCCGTTGTAGAGGGGGACGACTGATCGATGGCTCAAGGGAACATTAGTTGATACGAGTTAATCCGACTGGCCGGAGACAGTATTTTTCCCCGTCGAACATAGTTCAGATACCTGATCTAAGCTCATTGGCGGCAGGGTCATCCTCAGCCTTGTAACCGCGACACAACAACCCAAGCTCTCAATTTCGAGAAAGGAGTTGGTAGTGAACAATGGCGTTCGACTTGTTCCTTTCATTACCTTTGCGGTGGCATGGCCCGAAATTAGCCTCGCTGCCGATAGTCAGGCCGAGCTGGCCAAGCAAACGCTGAATCCCGTCGCCGCACTCTACAGCGTACCTATTCAGTACAACTGGAACCAAAAACTCGGCCCGAGCGGTGAGGGCTACCAAAGTGTCACCAACATCCAGCCAGTGCTGCCATTCAGTATTAATGACGAGTGGAACCTGATCTCCCGGACCATCCTGCCGATCGTTGATCAGCATGGTCTGGTACCTAGCGGGCAGGCGGACAAATCCGGTATGGGAGATGTGACCCAGAGCTTCTTTTTTTCACCCAAGCAGCCGACTTCCAGTGGCTGGATTTGGGGGGCAGGACCGGCCATTCTGGTTCCGACCGGCAGCGATGAGCTTTTGAGCAGTGAGCAATGGGGGTTGGGGCCCACAGTGGTGGCCCTCAAACAGAGCAATGGTTGGACCCGCGGCATTCTGGCCAATCACATCTGGTCGCTGGAAAACAGCCCGCCCGATGACAAGGACAAGGTCAACGCGACTTTCCTGCAACCTTTCTTCAGCTACACCACTCACACCTACACCACCTTCGGCATCAACACCGAATCCACCTATGACTGGCAGACCCGCGAATGGTCAGTGCCAATCAACCTGTTCGTCACCCAGTTGTTCAAAGTGGGGCATCAACCCATGACCCTGCAAGCAGGACCACGCTATTGGGCAGACAGTCCGAAAGATGGTGCCGAGGGTTGGGGATTCCGGGTGGCGTTTACACTGTTGTTTCCCAAGTGAGTGCCAAAGCTCAATGGAGCATGTTAAGCGTCTGCTTCTGGCCGGTTTCTGCCTGTCGCCACCTGCAGCAACAGGTATCTGTCCAGGCACCTTTTAAACACCGCCATATTGATACACCGTCGCACTCCAATACTGGCTGCCGTTACGTTTTTGGCGAACCCATCCATCTGCCACCAGTTGTTTGGCGATCATTCGATTCATAAAGCCATGACCGAGCAGCAGAACCGGTCCTTCGCTGGCAAGGGACTGAAGTCGTCGAGCTGCCGTGCTGGCGCGCATCCTCGCAGTGCCGGCGGATTCGACTCTGCGTGAGTAGCCGCATAACCATAAGACTCGAAGGATAAATGCCCATGTAAACGGCGATAGCCGTGGCAGTTTCCAGTGACCGTAAGGCAGTTGCGCTTCACAGAAAAGCGCGTCGACAAGGGCGGGCTTCAGGCCAAGAGCCTGGACGGAGGTCAGCGCACGAGGCGCGCTGCTTGAGACAATCACCGTGGCGGTTGCGGCGAGCTGCATGCTGGCATCCGGGACGGGTTGGTTGGTAATTTCGGACTGGTTGTATTGCTCGATCCAGTCGTTCATATCGAGCGCTGACATTTTGTCGGTTGCGACCAGCTTTGGCTGGCCGTGACGCATCAGGATTATTTCCCTACTCACAGTATGTTTACGTCCTTGTTCAGGTGTGCGGTGGAAGAAGTGCAGTTCCGGGAACTTAAGGTTTGACTGTCGAACCAATCGGGATCGCGGTACCACGCCACCGTGTCGGTGATTGTCAGCTCTAGCGCCCGGAATCTCAGGCCAAGCTCTTGTTCAGTTTTGCTGTGGTGGAAGAAGGTGCGGTCCTTCTCCGCGACTATCGCCATAAATGGGGCATTACACCCACCCAAACAGGCGTTTACCACCAAACTTGAGGAATATTCCCCACTCCCCCTTCTCTGGCTTAAAACACTTTAGAAACAGATTGTTAATTAGGTTGAATTTTTTCTTCGCCCTACAGTAATGGCTCATTAGTTGCACACCCCCTGGTACCCATAACAGCTGTCGCCCCGGATTTGGAGACGACGGGACATCACGCGTGGGGTGAAAAATGAAATGCACAACTCCATCTTGCGACTCCTTCGGCTTGCTGCGCAAATCAAGCCTGCATTGTGCGATGTTCCTTACCTTGGCCACGGCAGAAGCCGCGCCGCTGGATGATTTCGGCCCGCCACCACCGACGGACCCCTCGGCGTTTACCAATCCGCCGGCCGACCCCAAGGCTGCGCTGGATGCCATAGAGGCCATGCCACCCGCCAACACGGGCGCCTACGCCCTGCCCAACGGTGTGTTCGGCACCCGCACCACGCCAACGGTCGACAACGTGCTGCCGCCAAACTTGCAAACTTCCTTCAAAATCCCCACCAACGGCAAGCCCAGCCCGTTGTTCGGGGCCCAGCCGTACACTCAGCAACTGCTGCTGTTCGAAGAATTCGGCACGGAAAAACTCGACCCGACACTGCCGGCACCGCCCCTGACCTTCCCGGTTCCGATCGTCGGCCCGGCGCCCACGCAGGACCCGAACAACATCGCCCGCAGCGGCCCTTCGGCCGCCGCGCTGGAAGCCTTCATGCGCCAGCCGGGGCTGTACCCGTTTCCGTCGCAGTTTTCCAACGTGCTGGACCGCAACCCGTGGAAAGCGCAGATCGAAGCCTTCCTCAACCGCCATCCGGTGGGCTCGCCGGCCGAAGGTCGTCCGCCAGGAAAAGGCTGGTCGCACCAGCGCTGGAACGAGTTCTACCCACAGGTCGCCTTCAAGACCGCTCAAGCCGGCGCCAAGCTCAACGGCGGCATGCGCGACCGCCGCCAGTTGCACAACTACGCCGTCGGTGAGTTCGGGCCGGGCGGGCTCTACAACCAGACCTCGGACAACCCGATCATAACGGGCACCACCAAAGGCATCGACACCCGCTTTCACCCCAACATGCCGATTCAGAACCACAAGGCGCTCTGGACCTTCGACGGCACCTTTCCGCCAAAACTGCTGATGGTGCGGTACGGCCAACCCGTGCTGATGCGCCACTACAACGCCCTGCCGATCGATCCGTCGGCCAACATGGGGTTCGGCCTGCACACCCTCAGCACCCACGAACACAACGGCCACTCCCCGGCCGAAAGCGACGGCTTTGCCAATGCGTTTTTCTTTCCGGGGCAGTACTACGACTATCGCTGGCCGATCCAGTTGGCCGGTTACGACTCCATCAACACCAGCGCTCAGGATCCGCGCGCGGCGTTCCCCTGCGCGCCGGGTGAAACCCTGTTCGTCAACGATGCCACGCCGGGCTTCAAGACCTGCGACAACGGCAGCATCAAGATCCGTGGCGACTGGCGCGAAACCATGAGCACCCACTGGTTCCATGACCACATGCTCGATTTCACCGCGCAGAACGTCTACAAGGGCAACGCGACGATGATGAACTACTACAGCGCCCTGGATCGCGGTAACGAAGCGTTTGTAGACGGCGTCAACCTGCGCCTGCCCAGCGGTTCGGCATTGCCCTGGGGCAACCGCGACTACGATGTGAACCTGACCGTGGCCGACAAGGCCTGGGATACCAATGGCCAGCTGTGGTTCAACCCGTTCAACACCGATGGTTTTCTCGGCGACCAGATCCTCGTCAACTGGCAGTACCAGCCGCGCCTGAATGTGCGCGCGCGCAGCTATCGCTTCCGCATCCTCAATGGCTCGGTGTCACGTTTCTTCAGGATCGCGCTGGTGCGTGAAATCGTCGGCACCGGTGGCGAGTTCCCCGGCCCGACAGGTTCCGGCCTGTCTTACACCCGCGTGCCGTTCCACTTGATCGCCAACGACGGCAACATAATGGAACACGCCGTGCCGTTCGACGGCAGCATGGACCTGGACGCTGACGGCGACCTGCAGGACCACAACGCCATCCTGCCCAGCATGGGCATCGCCGAACGTTTCGACATCATCATCAATTTCTCGAAACACGGGATCAGGACCGGCGACAAGCTGTACTTCGTCAACCTGATGGAGCACCACGACGGCAAGGGGCCGGAGGCATTACCGCTGAGTCTGGCCGATGTCCTGTCCGGCAGGTACAAGGCGGTGCTCAAGCTGGGCAGCAAAGGGCTGGAGTGGGACGCCGGCGATCCGGTGGTGGGCAAGTTCATGCAGATGGTGGTCCAGCCTTATGCCGGCCAGGACGTGAGCATGAACCCCGCCGACTTCGAACCCGCCAAGCCGGGCAAGCCGGTGGGTAAAAGCATGATCGCGCTGACCCTCAACCGTGACGACCCGGCGGTGCAGGCCAAGCTCAACGCCGCGCGGCATCGCGAGTTCACCTTCGGCCGCTCCGACGGTACCGACGAAGAACCCTGGACGATCAAGACCGACGGCGGTTTCGGCTTCCAGATGGACCCTCGGATCATCAGCGCCGCTCCGCAACTGGCCACCGGCCCGACCCCTGCCGGCTTCTCCGGCGACGGTACCCTGGAAGTGTGGAAAATCAGGAACGGCGGCAACGGCTGGAGCCACCCGGTGCACGTGCACTTCGAAGAAGGCATCGTCCTCAACCGTGACGGCAAGGCGCCGCCGGAATGGGAAAAATGGGCACGCAAAGACGTCTATAACATCGGCGAAGGCATCGACAGCTCGCAGGACGTGGACATTGCGATCCGCTTCCGCGAGTTCGCCGGGACCTACCTGGAGCATTGCCACAACACTCAGCACGAGGACACCTCCATGCTGCTGCGCTGGGATGTCGAGCACCCCGGCCAGTTCCAGTTGATGCCAACCCCCCTGCCCGGCTGGGACGGCGTCACCTACGTCAATTCCGCCGCGCTGCCGACCTTCCGCACTGGCGATAGACGTGAAGAGGACGGCGATAACCAAAAACCGATTGCCAACCCCGACAGCGCCATCAGTAACACCGGCCAACCGGTGATCATCAACGTGCTGGCCAACGACACCGACCCTGACGGTAACGTGCCACTTAAAGTGGTAGGTCTGGAGCAACCGGACTCCGGCAAGGGCGTGGTCAGCACCGATGGCCTGCGTGTGACCTACACACCACCGGCCACGGTCCCCGCGCCGTTCACCGCGACCTTTTCCTATAGCGCCAGCGATGCCAGGAACGCGGAGTCGGAACCGGCGATGGTGTCCGTGGCGGTCTCGGCAGCGATCAACGAGAACCTGATCGTCACCAGCGCGACCGTCACCGCCCGCAGCAACAGCCGCTGGTATTGGGTCCTGTCCGGCACCACCTCCCGTGGCACGGGCAATACCATCACGGCAACGGCCACGACCACAACCGGTACGGTGAACCTTGGCGCCGCCGTCCTGACGCCTACGGCCACAGGCGCGCGCTGGAACATAGCAGTGACCACCGCCGGCAGTGGCCCGTCGCCTAGCCCGACGGCGACCATCAAATCGGCCTTCGGCAAAACCGTGACGGTGCCGATAAAGGCGAACTGAGTACAACCAGGCATTGGCGATGAGGGTCTCCTTGAGGCCCTCTTGCTACAAGCAAAACGAATCTGCCTAGGTTTTAAAGCGCGCCACCGTCTGGTGCAGCGCTCCAGCCATCTGCGCCAGCTCCTGACCGGCTGCGTGGGTATGTCGGGCACCCAATACGATCTGCTCGGACAAGTCACGAATGCCCACCAGGTTGCGGTCCACCTCACGCGCCACCAGGGCCTGCTCCTCCGTGGCACTGGCGATCAGCAGGTTGCGTTCATTGATCTGCGAGATCGACCGGGTGATCTCCTCCAGTGCCTCGCCGGAGCGTTGCGCGACTTCCAGGGTCGTCTGCACCAGGTGACCGCTGCTTTGCATTGCGGTCACCGCATGCCCGGTATCGAGCCGAATATTGCCAATCATCTGCTCGATTTCCTGGGTCGACACATGAGTGCGATGAGCCAGCGCCCGCACCTCATCGGCGACTACCGCAAAACCACGCCCGGCATCACCGGCACGAGCCGCTTCAATCGCTGCATTGAGGGCCAGCAAATTGGTTTGCTCGGCAATGCTGCGAATCACGTCCAGCACCGCACTAATGTCTTGCACACGTCCGGCCAATTGCTGAACACGTTCGGAGGTATCCATCATGCCGTCCGCCAGCGCACCTATCGAGGCCACCGTTTCCTGAACTTGCTCGCGGCCGCGTTGTGCGGTCTGCTCGGAAACCCGGGACGCCTCGCTGGTGCTGACGGCATTGCGTGCGACCTCGTCGACGGCCGCCGTCATCTGATTGACCGCCGCCGCAGCCTGTTCGATCTCCAGGCCCTGAAGTTGCAAACTGCTGCTGGTCTGACTGCTGACCGTGCTCAGCTCTTCGGACGAACTGGCCACCTGATCGACCGACACGGCGATGTGCTTGACCATCGCGTTCAAGCTTTGCTGCATCCGGTGCATGTTCATCATCACGCTACCGTCGGCATTTGCATTCACTGGCACTTGAATCGTCAGGTCGCCCTGCGCGATTTGACTCAAGACCCGCGCGGCATCATCGGGCTCGCCACCCAAGGGCCGGGTGACACTGCGCGTCACGATGACCGCCGCGGCGATGACCGAGGTCAGGCAGAATACAAGCAGCCCCAACATGTTCAGATACGCTTCTTCGTACAGGGCCTGCGCCGATCTTTCACGATCGGCGAAGATCTGCCCTTGCAGCGCCATCAAGGCGTCCAGACTTTTATAAACCTGCTGTTCGGCAGGGACGACGTGCTGTTTCAACTGCGCCATCGCGGCATCAAAAGCGCCTTGCCGGATCAACACCTGCACCTGGGTGAATGCGTCGACGTAAGCCTCGCGATTCTTTTTCAGGGCAGCATAGGCGGTCTTGCCTTCCGGCAGATCGAACAGCGGCTCGAGGGTTTTCAGCGCCAGGCTGATACGCTTTTTGGTGGCATCGATGGCCTCTTGCACTTGCTGATTGTCCTTGTCGATCAGCAAGTCCCGGGTGTTCCTGGCGTTGTCCCGTACACCTGTGGCAATGACCATGATCGGATCGATTTTCGGCCAGTCCCGTTTGACGATCAGCATGGCCTGTTCCTTTAGCGTTGCCAGATCGTGCAACGCATACAACACCAAACCTGTCAGTACCAACGGCGCAATTGCAAAGCCGATGACGATACGTTGTGCCGTGCTCAACCTGGCCATGTCATATGCTCCCTGATTAATTCCCGCCCGACCCCCGGCACATCTGAAAACAGCATGTACTCACAAGCCTTCGATTCACCCTGCCCCGGTCGCTTTAATGTCCGCGAATATAGTGTTCCAGTTGCCGGATCAGTTCGGCCTGCTCGACGATGGCTTCTTTAACCAGATCACCAATCGACAACAGGCCAATCAGTTGGTCGCCCTCCACCACCGGTAGATGGCGCAGGTGACTGTCGGTCATGACCGCCATGCAACGCTCAATACTCTGCTGACTGTCTGCTGTCACCACGGGCGCGCTCATGATGGCCCGGACCGGCGTACCGACCGAAGAGCGCCCCTGTAGAACGACCTTGCGCGCATAGTCGCGTTCGCTGATAACGCCGACCACCTGCCCCTCCTCCATGACAGGTAACGCACCGACATTTTTTTCGGCCATCATCTTCAACGCTTCAAGCACCGTCTGGTCTGGCGCGATGCTATGCACCCGTCGGTTCTGCACGGCCTTGAGCTTGAGCAGTTGTGCGGCTGTTTTCATACTAGCCTCCGATACTGTTTGTCATTGATCATCGACTCCGCCGGAGCCAGGCATGAATCATTAATTGAGTGAGCGTTCAGACCGCGTCGAAATCCATTTGGTCAGGCCACCGCGACCTCCACCTGGCCTCCGTTGAGGCGCACAGGCCAGACCCGCAGGCGCTGCTGCGGATACTCCAGACAACTGCCGTCCTCAAGGCGGAAATGCTGTTTGTAGAGTGGCGAGGCAATCACCAGATCGCCCTTGATGCTGCCGATCAGCCCGCGACCGATGACATTCGCCCCGGATTGCGGGTCATGATTATCGATGGCATAGAGGGTCTTGCCTTCGGCAGCCGGCAGGTAGAACAGCGCCACTTGTGCACCGTCCAGCCAGACGACGACGCCTGAGTTACTCACCAGATCATCCTGGCTGCACACCGCTTGCCAGGCATCGGGATGGACCAGGGAGGAACTGGAATAGGCTCGCTGGGTATCGGACTGGCTCATCAGACAATCTCCTCAATGACAGGGATAAGGTGGAGTTCAGCGGCCATGATCGGCCGGCGCTGACCGCGTTCCTGGACAAAATGGATGTCCGGGTCCGGGCGTTGATCGTTGACGAAGGTGCGGAAGCGCTTGAGCTTTTCCGGGTCTTTAAGGGCATTGGCCCATTCGCACTCGTAGCGGTTGACCACCAGCTGCATCTGCGACTCGAGCTCCTCACCCAGCCCGAGGCTGTCGTTGATGATCACGTCCTTGAGGTAGTCGAGGCCGCCTTCCAGGCTCTCGCGCCAGACCGAGGTACGCTGCAACTTGTCGGCGGTGCGGATGTAGAACATCAGGAAGCGGTCGATGTAACGAATCAGGGTCGCGTCATCGAGGTCGGTGGCAAACAGCTCGGCGTGGCGCGGACGCATGCCGCCGTTACCGGCCACGTAGAGGTTCCAGCCTTTCTCGGTGGCGATTACGCCCACGTCCTTGCTCTGCGCCTCGGCGCATTCACGGGTGCATCCGGAGACGGCGAACTTGAGCTTGTGCGGCGAGCGCAGGCCCTTGTAGCGGTCTTCGATGGTCAGGGCCATTTGTACGCTGTCCTGTACGCCATAACGGCACCAGGTACTGCCCACACAGGACTTCACCGTCCGGGTCGATTTGCCATAGGCGTGCCCGGTCTCAAAACCCGCTTCAATCAGCTCGGCCCAGATGTCCGGCAACTGATGCAACTGAGCGCCGAACAGATCGATGCGCTGCCCGCCGGTGATTTTGGTGTAGAGGTCGTATTTCTTCGCCACCACGCCAATCGCGATCAGCTTGTCGGCGGTGATTTCGCCGCCAGGAATACGCGGCACCACCGAGTACGTACCGTTTTTCTGCATGTTGGCCATGAAGGTGTCGTTGGTGTCCTGCAACGGCACCAGCGACGTGTCCATGATCGGCTGGTTCCAGCACGAGGCGAGGATCGAGCCCACCGCCGGTTTGCAGACGTCGCAACCGGTGTGGCCACGGCCATGTTTGGCCAACAGTTCTTCGAAGGTGATCACTCCCTCTACCCGTACCAGCGCATAAAGCTCCTGACGGGTATAGGCGAAGTGTTCGCACAGGCTCTTGTCGACACTGACGCCGCGGGCAATCAGCTCATGCTCGAACACTTGCTTGAGCAGGCCGGCGCAACCGCCGCAGCCGGTGCAAGCCTTGGTCTGCGACTTGAGCTGGCCCAGGTCCGTACAGCCGCCGTCGATGGCCGAACAAATGGAGCCCTTGGTGACGTTATGACATGAGCACACCGTGGCCGACTCGGGCAGCGCACCCGGGCCCAGGGTCGGCGCGCCTTCGGAGGACGGCAGAATCAGGCTGGCCGGTTCCGACGGCAAGGCGATGGCGTTCTGCATGTATTGCAGCAGGGTGTCGTAATAGCTGTTGTCACCGACCAGCACTGCACCGAGGACGTGTTTGCCACTCGCATCCACCACCAGGCGGCGATAACTGGCGCTGGTTTCGTCGATGAATTGATAGCTGCGCGCGCCCGGGGTGTTGCCGTGGGCGTCGCCGATGGAGCCGACATCCACCCCCAGCAGCTTGAGCTTGGTGGACATGTCGGCACCGGTGAACGGCTCGGCGACTTCGTTGCACAGACGGGCCGCGACGCTACGCGCCATCTGGTAGCCCGGTGCGACCAGGCCGAACAGGCTGCCGTTCCATGAAGCGCATTCACCGATGGCGTAGATGTTCGGGTCGCAACTTAGGCACGTGTCGTCGATCACCACGCCACCGCGCGGACCGATCTCCAGCGCGCATCGACGAGCCAGCGCGTCTTGAGCGCGGATACCGGCGGAAAACACGATCAGGTCGGTTTCAAGGAATTCGTTATTGGCGAAATTCATGCGATAGCGGTACTGCTCGCCCGCACTGATCGATTGCGTGGCGCGGGACAGGTGTACACCGACGCCCAATCGTTCGATCTGCGCCTTGAGCGCCTGGCCACCGAGGTCATCCAGCTGTACCGGCATCAAGCGCGGCGCGAATTCCACCACGTGGGCTTCAAGGCCCAGGCTCTTCAACGCGTTCGCGGCTTCCAGCCCCAGCAAGCCACCGCCGACCACCACGCCGCGCCGGGCATTGGCCGCCGCAGCCCGAATGGCATCGAGGTCTTCCAGGGTGCGATAGACCAGGCGCGACTCACCTTCGGCGCCTTCGATTGGCGGAACGAACGGATAAGAACCGGTGGCCAGAACCAATTTGTCATACGAGACGCAACCTTGCGAGGTGACCACCTGGCGACGGACGCGGTCGATTTCCAATACCGGCACACCCAAATGCAGCGTAACGCCGGGCGTCTGGTAAAGCGACGCATCGGACAGCGCCAGCGACTCGGCATCACGACCGGAGAAGTACTCGGAAAGATGCACACGGTCATAGGCGCGCATCGGCTCCTCACTGAAGACGTGCAGCCGGTAATGGTCAAGCGCTCCCCGCTCGATCAGCTGTTCGACACAATGATGTCCGACCATGCCATTACCGATCACGATCAGCGTTTGCATCTTGTTCAACGTGGCAACATTGGAATTCATAGAAAGCACCCAGCCCGAGCCAATCACGGTTTTAAAAGCAAAAAAAAACGCCTGAAACCTTTCGGTTCCAGGCGTCTTTGCCTGTTCTTTTGCGGTGTTCAAACCAGGCATCTATGCCTGATCCACCGATGCTGCCCACGACCTGTTCGGCCAATCGATCGTCGTTGACCGAGGGGGCTGTCCACACGAATGCGTTCCAGGTGGACCTGAAGCCAGCCTTGCAGCCTTTGTGCCAGCCAGCGACACAGAGACTTCAACTATCTGGAAACACTGACTTTTGAGCCTGAGGGGATTGTCACGACGCTGGAGCTACCGCAGGCGATAGCGCTTTGCGGCGCTTCCGACTGGTGCACGTTGTTAGGCATGGCGCTTTATAAAAGTGCATGGACCGTTCGATTCCACAGCTTGTCAGCACTGAAGCCTCGATCTGCTTTTCCTGTCAGCCCTGTCATGTCGCCGTCACATCCACCAATCACAATGGGATCAGCCAAATGGATTTGGCCCATCTACAGAGAGCTTGGCCGACGCCGGGCTTTTTCATTGCTACGACGACATGCTTTTCACGAAACGCTCACAGAATGGAGCGCAGATTGGAAGCACAAAAGGATTTGACCCCAAACAGAAGGCCCGCCATTGCGCGGGCCTTTTGCTGCCTGCATTGAGCTCGTGATGAATCGATTTCAACCGGGATTCAACCGCTTCATAAAGTGAAACTGGCGGCCAGAAGCAGAACTGACAGCGAACCCGGCCGATACGCAACGGTCATAACAGCTGATGGCAGCGCAAATGATCAGTGCCCCCGGGCCGGCTTCATTCACGAGCGATGCCTGCAATTCACACATTTCAGGGCGCGCCGGATAACCTCAGTGGATTCGGTTCCTGCATGACGCAGGCACTTGCCGCTGCTCTCATCCCCCTGCTCCCTCAGCGGAGTACGCAAATGACTCAATCAATGCGGTTCTTCCTGTCGTTCTTCCTCGCGATTGCAACATTGGCATCGGCCGGTTTCCTGAACAATGCCGCAGCGGCCACCGCCGAGGATCTGAATGCCGACGCTCGACAAGCGTTGCAGACGCTCTACAAGACCAATCCATTCTCCGAAACCATCTCGCACCAAGCCAAGGCTGTGCTGGTCTTCCCGAACATCATCAAGGCGGGACTTGTATTCGGCGGCAGTTATGGCGAAGGCGTTTTAATGAAGGGCACGAAAGTCGAGAACTACTACAACTCCGTCAGCGGTTCATGGGGGCTGCAGGCCGGCGCCCAGTCGTACGGCTATGTGGTTTTCCTGATGACCGATAAAGCCGTGGACTATGTCGCCAAAACCAAGGGCTGGGAAATCGGTGTCGGGCCAACTGTTGTGTTTGTGGATGAAGGGGTTGCGAAGAACCTGTCCAGCTCGACGCTCAAAGACGACGCCTACGCGTTTATCTTCGACCAGCAAGGGTTAATGGCGGGGGTCAGTATCGAGGGAACGAAGATTTCTCTGATCAAGCGCTGAAGTCACCGTCTGACTGGCCATCGGGAGCGTGATGGCGGCCTATGCCAACCCGGATGGGGGTTCCCCTTTAGGCTAGGCTGTCCTCACTCCTGGCGCACAGACGCACCTGATGATTGGGAAGCCATCTGGACGAGCAAGGCTGTTTCGACCGTTCATTGATCCAGGTCTAAACATTGAATGACCGAATCCTGATAATGACTTTTCAGTTTTAGGTAGGCCTTAAATGACTTCACAGCTCTTCCAGGTTCACGGCCTCGTGAGTTTTACCCTTGCCATCCTCCTGCTTTTCCTTGGCAAAACCCTCGTCCAGCACAACGCCTTTCTCCGTCAATACTGTATCCCCGAGTCGGTCGTCGGCGGCTTCGTCTGTGCGGCGGTTACGTCCTTGCTTTACTTTGGCCTGAATATCCAGATCGAATTCGATCTGCAAGTTCGCGACACCCTGCTGCTCTATTTCTTTGCCGGCATCGGCTTGAAGTCGGACATGCGCCAACTGCTCAAGGGCGGGCGCCCGCTGCTGATCCTGCTGTTACTCGCCGCTGTGTTCATTCTGCTGCAGAACTCGCTGGGCATGGGCGTGGCCGAGGCTTTTGGGCTTGATCCCAAGGCGGGCTTGATGGTGGGCTCCATTTCCCTCACGGGTGGGGTGGGTACGACCCTGGCCTGGGCACCGCTCTTCGTCGAAAAACTGGGCATCAGCAACGCCCACGAACTGGGCATCGCCAGCAACACTGTCGGCCTGATTGCTGCTTGCGTCATCGGCGGCCCTATCGCCAACCAGCTGATACGCCGTTATCAACTGACGCCGTCCAGGGATGCGGAGCTGGAAGTCGGCATTCTCGAGCAACAACCGAGCAAGGCGCTGGACTACTACGACGTGCTCTGGGCCTGGATGTGGCTCAACCTGACCCTGATGCTCGGCTATGGACTCAACCTGTTGCTGGTCGATGCCGGCATCACCCTGCCCAAGTTTGTCAGCTGCCTGTTCGCCGGCATCGTCATTCACCACCTCGTTCTGGCCTTTGTCGGTGACCAGCGACTGAAAACCTGGAGCGGTGCCAGTCTGGGCCTGTCGCTGATCTCCGATATCTGTCTGGGCATGTTTTTGACCATGGCCCTGATGGGGCTTCAGCTATGGCAACTCAGCGGCGCGTTGATGTTCATTCTTTGCGCATTGACCCTGCAAATCCTGCTGACGGTCGCCTATACGTATTTTGTGGTCTTCCGTTTTATGGGGCGCAATTACGAAGCCAGCGTGATCGCTTCCGGGTTCGGCGGGATTGCCCTCGGTTCCACGGCAACGGCCATCGTCAACATGTCGACCGTGACGCAAAAGTACGGCGCGGCGCACCAGGCCTTCCTGATCGTGCCGCTGGTGTGTGGCTTTTTCATTGACCTGGTCAATGCCGTGATTATCAGCATGTTCAGTGGTCTGTAGCGACCTCGGCCCGGCTCTCGGACGGCCGGACACACCGAACCTGGGAAAGCGGACGAAAGGAGCAGCAGGATCGATGCCGCAAGGATAGGCTCAAGTAAGAGAGTGCCCCAGCCCTGATCCGGCCAGGTACGATCTCAAATGCGCCTCTTGCTACAGGGGAACCGGGATGACGGGACACACTGTGCGCCAATGCTCGTCATGGATCCTGCTATCCCTGCTCGCCGTCGATCTGGCGCTGATAGCCGGCTGTTCAGGCAAAGCCAGTACGGCTCAATATTCAGCCCCCAGCGTCGGCTCGACCTGCTATGCAAAAGCCCTCCCCACTGTCGGCGAAGGAGGCCTCGCCTGGGGCGACACCCTGGACATGGCTCGCCAGAAATCCCTGAGTAATTGCATACGCTATTCCGGCCGATCCGGCGGCACGCCAAGTACCTGCAAAGTGGTGATGGCGGAATGTAAGCATTGATAGAGCGGTTTTTCATTTCTGCGCCGCTTTTGCATTTCTGTGCGACAGATCCCACTTCAGGGTCTCCCGTTTCACACGCTCGCGGTGTTAGCTTTGAGATGTTTCTGATCAGTCGATCAGATATTTCCTACGAACCGCCTGCAAAGGAATGCCCCCAGCAATGGATTTCTCCCTCAAGCACCTGGCTGCGACCACCCTCATGCTCGCCAGCCTTTCGTCGTTCACCACCGCTGCCCACGCCAACATCACCCCGCAACAGAACGCGATCATCCTCAAGACCTTCAGTGATGCATCGGTCAAGGATTTCAGGCAGTTCCTGGGAAGCCTGGCCAAGAGCGATATCGCCAAGACCGACGACCTCGGCCCGGCCATCCGTGCCTTCCTCGACAACAAGACGCTTACCGCCGGGCAGCAAAACGAAATCCATCGTTTGCTCGGCCTCTATGCCCGGGTGAAATACGGCAGCGCGGCCACCGAAACCCTGAAGGAGCTGGTGGCCATTCCGACCGTGCGCGTGGACGGTGTCGACCAGCACGACAACCCCGAATTCCTCAAGATTGCCGAGAAGATCAAGGGCCTGGCCCAGGCGTTCAACCTGAACTTTCGCAACATCGACAACCGCGTCTACGAGATCTCCCTGGAAGGCACTGGCGATGAAGTCGTGGGCATTCACGCCCATGCCGATGTGGTGCCGGTGACGCCGGAAAACTGGGTGCTGCAGGATGGCACCCGCCTCGACCCGTTCAAGGTCACCCTGATCGGCGATCGCATGTATGGCCGCGGCACCGAGGATGACAAGAACGGCATCGTGGTGGCGCTCTACGCCATGAAGATCATCAAGGAGGAGAAGCTGCCGCTGGCCCGCAACTTCAAGCTGCTGGTCGACACCACCGAAGAGACCACGGGCGACGCCATCCCCTACTACTTCGAACGCAACCCCACACCCAACTACAACCTGGCGCTGGATGGCGGCTACCCGGTGGTGATCGCCGAGAAAGGCTACGGCACGGTCATGGCCAGCTTCGCCAAGCGCACCGCGCAAGGCAAGGGCGCAGAGATCACCTCGATGACCGGCGGCCTGGCCACCAACCAGATTCCATCGACATCGGTTGCGACCCTGGTGACCGACAAGCCCGCCGAACTGGCCGCCAGCCTGCAAAAGGCCGGCACCGAGTATGCCAAGCGCAACGGCGGCAACTTCGCGGTCGCCGCCAAGGTCGACGGCAAGGACGTCAAACTGACGGTCACCGGTGTGTCCGCCCACTCCTCCGAGCCCGAGTCCGGCGTCAACCCGGTGGCCAGGATGCTCGACTTCATCAATGGCCTCGACGGCAAGGTCGCGCTCAAGCACAACCAGATCACGGACGCCGCCCGCTACGCCGCCGACAACTGGGGGCTGGATTACCTGGGTGGCAAGTTGGGAGTCGGTTTTTCCGATGAATTCATGGGCCCGCTGACCACGTCCCTGACCTATGTCGGGATGGATGACAAAGCCTTCAAACTCGCAGTCAACCTGCGCGTGCCGAAGGGCAAGACGCCGGATGTGCTCAAGTCCGAAATCGCCGCAAAGCTGGACGCCTGGAGCAAGAAGACCAGCATCGCACCAACCTTCGACCTGTCGATCGCCGAACCGATGTACCGCAACCCCGAGGGTGAATGGGTCAAGGCCTTGCTCGCTGTGACCAGCGAAAACCTCGGCATGGAACACAAGTTCGGCACCTCCGCCGGCGCCACCTCCGTGCATGAACTGCCCAACGGCGTGCAATTCGGCCTGGCCATGCCGGACGTCAAATACACCGGTCACAACGACAACGAGTTCAAGACCACCGAGCAGTTCCTGCTGGACTTGCAGATCGTGACCGAAATGATGGGCCGCATCGGGCAATTGCCGAAGCTTTGACCCCCCTTCGGACCCGCCACCCTGGCGGGTCCACTGCTCCCAAATCACATGCTGGCCCCTGTAGGAGCGAGCCTGCTCGCGAAAAACCAGAGGACGTCGCGGTAAGTCTGGTTTCCCGCGTCATCGTTACCCCCCATCGTGAGCAGGCTCGCTCCTACGGGTCGATTTGATCCAGCACCCGGTTCGCCGTGATCTCCGCCAGCATCACGCTGTTGGAAATCCCCAGCAGTGCATTGCGCGACCCACCGTCCAGGTGATCCACCAACTGATGGACCATCACGTCGACTGACGCGAGGGTTTCGACCAGATAAACCATCAAGGTTTCGGGACTCGCCTGCGGGTCCACGGTGAACAGGGTACAGGGGGCACGCGGTGTGGCTTTGATATCGGCTATCGAGGGGATGTGAAAATCGGGGGCGGCTTCGTTGAGCCTGCTTGAGTCGGGTTCACGTGGGGAGACCGGATCGGCCTCCGGTGGGTTTGGCGTTACCTTGAACATGATCTTCAATTCCTGAGTGATGCGGTCACCGCTTCGCGACTAAACGAAGGGGTGGCAGCTGTACGCAGGTTAGTCGACCGGGGAATTGAAGAAGCCGGCGCACCCGAAGGTGCCCTGCGCACAGCCACCATCAAATACAGGTGTAAATACCTGTCTGACGGACACTTGTGCGACTTCAATTACCAACGGGCGACTAAACCCGATCACTGATGGGCAGTGACGCGAATCAAGTTACCGGTGACCCCCAAGGCGCACAAGCCGGCGGATTCTGGCGTAACCGTAGGCAACGGCGCAAGGTCTTGTAGCTTGCATGAAGTAACCTTAAACACCGTTAAACAAACACTCTCCGACGATGTTGAGTGACATGGCGCACTTGCCCGGATTGATGAATAAACCTCATGAACCCTTGCCGATTTACCCGTCTAGTGCTCATCCGTTAGCTCGCTTACTGTTTCCCCAGCGGTCCTGCACCCAGCCGATACCACTGACGTGCAGCCTGACCATCAAAAGCGGGAATTTGGGGTGAAACCATCCCGCCCGTTGTGCGCTCGTTCCTGACGGCCCACGACCTGAGAGGGAAAACCATCATCCCCTTCAACACCCACGACGGCTGCCTCGCAGTTGGCTGACCCGCCTTTAGGAGCAACATTGATGAATCCCTTGATCGCCCCATTGGTTGCCTTATCGCTCATGGCTGGGGAAGCCTGCGCCCAGTCCTCCAACGGGATCCGCATTACCCACGCCGGCTCCCAGCCCTCCATCAAGGGGGCTGCGGAAAACTTCACCGGCACGGTTCGGGTTGATGGCCTGTTCAAGGGGGATTCCCCTGCCCGCATCGGCGGCGGCACCGTGACCTTCGAACCCGCCGCCCGCACGGCCTGGCATACCCATCCGCTGGGGCAAACGCTGATCGTCACCGCTGGGGTTGGTTATGTGCAGCAAGAGGGTGGCCCACGTCAGGAAATCCGTCCGGGCGACATTGTCTGGATCCCGCCGCAAACACGTCACTGGCATGGCGCGACGGCCACCAACGGAATGACTCACATCGCCATCGCCGAAGCCGAAGCCGAAGCCGAAGCCGAAGCCGAAGACGGCAAGGCTGTCACTTGGGCGGAAAAAGTCTCGGATGCGCAGTACGAAGGTCAATCGCCCGCGCAGGGCTTGTAGCTGTTTGTTGTAGATCAACCTCAATCGAGCACCGCCTGCCAGGCAGTGATGAGCAATGGATGGAGCTTTCACGATGACCACTGATACACCGATTGCACATCGCAAGACCGGTGCCCTCCCCGCGCTGATAGCCCTGTGTCTGGGCCTTGGCTTGATGTCGGGTGTGGCCACTCAGAACGCCGAGGCATCGCAACCCATGACCAGCACACAACCTGCGGCACAAACGCTGTCGGCCAGGCAACAGGCCATTCCACTGATCGCAGCGTTCATGGCGACCAGTGACATGCCCAGGCTCAACGCTGCCTTGAACCAAGGCCTGGACGCCGGCCTGACGGTCAGCGAAGCCAAGGAAATCCTGGTGCAGCTCTACGCCTATGTCGGCTTCCCCCGCAGCCTCAATGCGTTGAATGAACTGATGACGGTGGTGCAAGCGCGCCAACAACGCGGCATCCAGGATGCGCCTGGACGCGAACCCAGCCGTGCCATTGCAACCGGTGAGGCATTGCTCGCAGCAGGAACGGCCAATCAAACCCGAATTTCCGGTGGCCCGGTCAAGGGGCCGGTGTTCGATTTCGCCCCGGTCATCAACCGGTTTCTGCAAACCCATCTGTTCGGCGACATCTTCGAGCGCGACAACCTCGACTGGCAAAGCCGCGAGCTGGCGACCGTCGGCGCTCTGGCCGCAACGCCGGGTGTGGAGTCGCAGTTGCGCTCGCACATGCGGGCGAGCCTGCGGGTGGGGTTGAGCGTGGAGCAATTACGCCAAGTCATCGAGGTACTGGCCGAGCACGGCGATGAACAATCCGCCAAACGTGCAAGCACAGCCCTGACACAGGCACTTGCTGCCTCGGGAGGTTGAACATGAAGACTGGAAAAAACCTGCTGAACATCACCCTGCTGAGCGTGCTTGCCGCTTGTGCAAGCCATGCCAATGCCGCCGCCCCCTTGATGATTCAGGAGCAAGGCAGCTTCGCCGCCGGCGGGACGATGATCACCGCACCGGGCTCGTTCAACCCGCGCAAACCCATGACGCCAGATGGCCAGACTTACCACGGCGACCATGCCTACACCTTCTACCAAATCCCGGTCGATGCGCGAAAACTGCCCATCGTCATGTGGCACGGCGCAGGCCAGTTTTCCAAGACCTGGGAAACCACCGCGGATGGCCGCGAAGGCTTCCAGAATATTTTTCTGCGGCGCCAGTTCGGCGTGTATTTGATCGACCAGCCGCGTCGTGGCGATGCCGGCCGCAGCATGGTCGAAGCAACGGTCAAGCCTGTCCCGGACGAGCAGCTCTGGTTCAACCAGTTCCGCATCGGCCTGTGGCCCAACTATTTCGAGGGTGTGCAGGTTGCCCGGGATGCGCAAACCCGCGACCAGTTCTTCCGCGCGATGACGCCGAATACCGGTCCGTTCGACATGGGCGTGGTCTCCAATGGCGTGTCGGCGGTCTTCGACAAAATCGGCCCCGGCATCCTGTTCACGCACTCTCAGGGTGGCGGGCCTGGTTGGTTGACGGCGATCAAGAACAACAAGGTCAAGGCCATCGTGGCTTTCGAGCCGGGCAGCAGCTTCGTCTTCCCGCAGGGTGAAGTACCCGCGCCGATTCCCAGCGCGTTCGACACGGTACAAGGCGCAGCGGTGCCGATGGATCAGTTCATGGCGCTCACGCGCATTCCGGTCCTGATCCTCTACGGCGACAACATCCCGGAGCAAGCCGTCGACCTGCCCGCTCAGGACAGCTGGCGCGCCCGACTCACCATGGCCCGACTTTGGCGCGATGCCGTCAACAAACACGGCGGTGACGTGAGGCTGATCCACTTGCCGGAGATTGGCATCAAGGGCAATACCCACTTCCCCATGTCGGATCTGAACAACGTGCAGATCGCGGACCTGGTGTCCGGGTTTCTGACAGAAAAGCATCTGGATTGACGGCTTCAGCACATTTTTTTAACGCGCCTTTTAATGCTCCGGAGACACTTATGAGAAACACAATTTTGAAAGCCTCGCTGATGGCCGCCATGGTCGGTATTTCTGCTGGCGAAGCCGGCGCCGCCGACTACAAAAAGAACCCGTTCACCCTGGCTTACGACGGTGCAATTACCAAGAATGAACCTGGCAAGGTCAACATCCATCCGGTCACCTACAAGCTCAATGGCCTGGACATCGCTGCCAACGTCTACACCCCTGCCAACTACGATGCGAAGAAGGCTTATCCGACGGTGGTGGTGGCGCACCCCAATGGCGGCGTGAAAGAGCAAGTCGCCGGTTTGTATGCCCAGCGACTGGCTGAACAAGGCTACATCACGATTACCGCCGATGCCGCGTATCAGGGCGCAAGTGGCGGACAACCGCGCAGCATCGACAAGCCCGCGTACCGCATCGAAGATATCCACGGCATGGCTGACTTCATCACTCAGTATGCTGGCGTCGACGGTAAGCGTCTGGGCCTGCTCGGCATCTGCGGTGGCGGTGGCTACTCGTTGGCCGCCGCGCAAACCGACAAGCGATTCAAGTCGGTGGCGACCGTGAGCATGTTCAACTCTGGCCGGGTGCGTCGCAATGGCTACAACGACTCGCAACTGGACACCATCGAGCAACGCCTGCAACAGGCTTCCGCTGCCCGCGCCCAGGAAGCGGCCGGAGGTGAAGTGCTCTATTCGGGCGATGCCAACCTCACCGATGAGCAGATCGCCAAACTGCCGTTCGAGCTGTATCGCCAGGGTTATGAGTACTACTGGAAGACCCATGCCCACCCTAATTCAACCTTCAAATACACCACGAGCAGCCTGCTGGACCTGATGCGCTTCGACGCCACCAACCAGATCGAACTGATCAATCAGCCATTGCTGATGATCGCCGGCAGCAAGGCCGACAGCCTGTACATGACCCAGGATGCGTTCCCCAAGGCCACCGGTACCAAGGACAAAGAGTTGTTCATCATCGACGGTGCAACGCACATCGAAACCTACTGGGTTCCCAAGTATGTGGACGCTGCACTCGGCAAGTTGACGCCGTTCTACGCAAGAACCTTGTGATTGGTTCGTTGGGGTCGCGCATCCATGCGGAACCTGATTACATGGAATAATCCCGCGCTCCGCATGAGAGGCTCTCATCAATGTCCCGCGCCAATCTCAACGATCTGCAAGCCTTCGTGGTCATTACCCGCGAAGGCAGCTTCACTCGCGCCGCCGCACAGCTGGGCGTCTCGCAGTCCGCGCTCAGCCACACCATGCGCGCTCTCGAAACCAGGCTCGGCGTTCGCCTGTTGACCCGAACCACGCGCAGCGTATCCCCCACAGAGGCCGGCCAGCGGCTGTATCAGTCCATGGCGCCGCGCTTCGACGAAATTGAACTTGAACTGGCTGCGGTCAGCGAGTTTCGCGATACCCCGGCAGGCAACGTGCGGATTTCAGCTTCCGAACATGCGGCGAACAACATCCTTTGGCCCAAGCTGTCGAAGGTGCTTCCCGACTACCCGGACATCAAGGTCGAAATCACCGTCGACTACGCCCTCTGCGACATCGTCGCGCAGCGCTACGACGCGGGCGTGCGCCTGGGCGATCAGGTGGCCAAGGACATGATCGCCGTCCCGATCGGCCCCCCGTTGCGCATCGCCGTAGTGGGGTCTGCCGAATACTTCAAACAGCGGCCGTATCCGAAAGAGCCAAGGGATTTGGCCGCACACAATTGCATCAATTTGCGCCTGCCCACCCACGGGAACCTGATGCAATGGGACTTTGAGAAGGACGGTCACGAACTCAAGGCGCGTGTCGAAGGACAGTGGACGTTCAACAGCAGCTTGCCGATCCTGCGCGCTGCTGTCGCCGGATGCGGGCTGGGGTTCCTGCCAGAAGATATGGTAGCCAGGGAGCTTGCCGACGGAAGCCTTGTGCGGGTACTCGAAGACTGGTGCCAGCCTTTTGCCGGTTACCACCTTTACTACCCCAATCGCCGTGAGCATTCTTCAGCGTTCGGCATAGTGGTGGACGCGCTGCGTTACAAGCGCTGAGTCGTCCATGGTCAACCTGCCTGGATGGCACGGATGAAATACGTGAGTGATTCCAACTTCAAATAAACACTGGGAGATACTCGGTTTGATCTAGGCTTGAATGAAATCACGCGGGAAAAAAACCATGTCCCTCGCCCCCGGAAATCTATTGGCCCTGGCTTTGGGTGTCTTCTTTTGCACAGTCGTGTACGGACAAGGGGTAGCAGACACCGATTCCCCACCGGCAATACTTCCATTGGCATCCGAGACTGCGCCAAAACTCATTGCCTACCCGCCGCTTGCCGAGCCACTCGCCCGCGGTGTTGTCATTATCCAGTATCGAACAGAACACGCCAGGATCATGCCGGTATTTGGCAAAGCAGCTGTTGAAGTATCACCACGTCTCGGTCACCTCCACGTGACCGTCGACGACTGGAAAGGCACATGGGCGCACACCAGCGAAGACCCGATCATCCTGGTTGGACTGACGCCCGGCACTCACAAGGTTCTGCTTGAAGTGGCCGATCCGACTCACAAAATCCTCGCCAGTACGACAGTGAGTTTTATCGTTCCGCAGAAGTAACCGGCGGACGCTCCCCACATTGACAGTGATCACGCAGTCAAACCATAACGATTGAGTGTTCATAGCTGACTGCGGTGGTGTGAGTAGCCTCTGATTTCGAAAACACCTCTGACTGACTACGCTGTTTTCAAGTCTTTTCGCCAACCTGCACTTCGCTTTACTTCTGGCAGCACAACTCCACCCTCAGGGTGACGGTAGATAGCCCATCACACGTGACTCGCCCATCAGCAGCGGGCGATTCAGTTCCGCACAAGCACGCAAGTACTCGGCCACCAGGGTGACCCGCTTCAGCTTGCGCAGGTCCTCGCTGTAATACATCCAGAACTGCCGCGTGATCTCCACTTCACCGGGCAGCACTTCGCACAGGCGGGGATCGGGGCCGGCGAGGAAGCAAGGCAGGATCGCCAGCGCCCGCCCCTCCAGGGCTGCGTGGTAATGGGCCACCACGCTGGTGCTGCGCAGGCGACTGTTGGCGCCGGGCATCAGGTCGTTCAGGTAGAGCAGCTTGAAGCTGAAGGCCAGATCCTCGACGTAGGTCACGAACGGGTGAACGGCCAGGTCCTCGCGACAGCCAATCGTCGGATGACTGGCCAGGTACTCCGGCGTCGCATACAGACGCAGGCGGTAGTCGCACAATCGCGAGCACACATAGGGACCGCGCTCGGGCCGTTCCAGGGTGATGGCGATGTCCGCCTCGCGCCGTGACAGGTTGATGAAATGCGGGACCGGCAAAATGTCCGCCGAGATATGCGGGTAGTGCTCGAGGAAGTGGCTCATCTGCGCAGTGATGAAACAGGTCCCGAAGGCTTCGGTACAACCGATGCGCAGGTGCCCGGCGAGCCCCCCGGTGGTGCCGAAAACCTGCTCGCAGGCTACCAGCAGCGTACTTTCCAGGGATTCGGCGTGGCTGACCAGGCGCTGCCCCTCCACGGTCAGGACAAAACCTGCGGTTCGCGACTTCTCGAACAACAGAGCACCCAGACACTGCTCCAGGGCGCGTATGCGCCGCGACACCGTGGTGTAGTCCACCCCCAGGCGGCGAGCTGCACCGCTGGCGGTGCGGGCACGGGCGACCTCGAGGAAGAAACGCATGTCGTCCCAGTTCAGTGGGTTCTGCGTTGTGCTTTTTTGCATATCCATCGGGCTTTTCTGCCAATACATATGGGAAATATGCACTTATATACTCGCATCTCACCCAACTTGGCCAGCGTCGTTTTCAGGCCAGGAAAGCCCCCCACCCCAATAATAAATACCGAGGGCTGACAGCATGAGCGCATGGATAAACACCGGCTTGCACGCCGGACACAAACAGCTGCGCAACAGCGCAATCGCGGCCACGGTTCTCGTCTGCCGTTGGCCCGATCCACTGCTCGCCGCGCCGCGGATCGGGCTCGCCCTCCTGCACCGCCCTCTCTCCACCGCAAGGTCATCCGGGCGGCAATAACTCCAGCACATCAGCATTCAGGTGGCGTCCCGCATCGGGTCGCTGCCCGGGTACCCGTACGCCCCTCAAAAGGCCGAACAACAAAAACAACTAGAAATGCGGAGCCGCACCATGACGACCGACCATCCGAACCACGTCCAGACCTGTGCACTGGTCAGGGCCAACCCCAAGTTCCACCGCCTCGCGCGCCAGCGTGCACTGCTGGCCTGGACGCTGAGCGGCGCGGTCCTGGCTATCTATTACAGCTTCATCATGGTGGTGGCTTTCGCCCCTGCCTGGCTGCACCTGCCGCTCTACGACGGCAGCCACCTCAGCCTCGGCATGCCAATCGGCGTGACGATCATCCTGTTGTCCTGGCTACTCACCGCCTGGTACGTGCACAGCGCCAACACCCGCTTCGACGTACTCAGCTCGCAGATCCTGCAGGAGTCCCGCGCATGAAACGCCTGTTCGCCCTTCTCGCCCTCAGCCCTGTGCTGGCCCATGCCGAGCCCATCATTGCGCAGAAGCAACCGCTCAACCTGCACGCCATCGGCATGTTTTTCGTCTTCGTCCTCGCCACCCTGCTGATCACCTGGTGGGCGGCACGACGCACCCGCTCCGCCGCCGACTTCTACAGCGCCGGTGGCGGCATCACCGGCTTCCAGAATGGCCTGGCAATCGCCGGTGACTACATGTCGGCGGCAACTCTGCTGGGCCTGTCGAGCCTGGTCTTCGCCAAGGGCTACGACGGCTTCGTCTACATCATCGGCTTCTTCGTCGGCTGGCCCATCGTCACCTTCCTGATGGCCGAGCGCTTGCGCAACCTGGGGCGCTACACTTTCGCCGACATCGTCTCCTACCGCCTCGATCAAACCCGCGTGCGCAGCTTCGCCGCCCTCGGATCGCTGACCGTGGTGTGCTGCTATCTGGTGGTGCAGATGGTCGGTGCCGGTCAACTGATCAAACTGCTGTTCGGCCTCGACTACCGCACGGCGGTGGTGGTAGTCGGACTGCTGATGCTGGTCTATGTCATCTTCGGCGGCATGCTCGCCACCACATGGGTACAGATCACCAAGGCGGTCCTGCTCCTGGCGGGCGGCACGACACTGGTGCTGATGGCCCTGAGTCGTTTCGATTTCAGCTTCGAGACGCTGGCCGCCCAGGCTGTGGCCGTGCATGCCAGCGGCGTGCAGATCATGGGCCCGGGCACCTTGCTGGCCGACCCGATCAACGCGGTGTCCCTATCCCTTGGACTGGTCTTCGGCATTGCCGGCCTGCCGCACATCCTGATGCGCTTCTTCACGGTGCCCAATGCCAAGGAAGCGCGTAAATCCGTACTGTTCGCCACGGTGTTCATCGGCTTCTTCTTCCTGGTGGTCTGCGTCCTGGGCTATACCGCCATCGTCATCGTCGGCACCGATCCTCAGTACTACGTCGATGGCAAGCTCGGCGGGGCCATGATTGGCGGCAGCAATATGGTAGCCATGCACCTGGCGAAGGCGGTGGGTGGCAACCTGTTTCTCGGTTTCCTCTCTGCCGTGGCTTTCGCCACCATTCTCGCAGTGGTGGCTGGCCTGGCCCTGGCCGGTGCCTCGGCCATCTCCCATGACCTTTACGCTTCGGTATTGAAGAAGGGCTGCGCCGACGAGAAACAGGAAATGCGTGTGTCGCGCATCGCCACCATCTGCCTGGGCATCGTTGCGATCGCCCTCGGCATTCTGTTCGAGGGGCAGAACATCGCCTTCCTGGTCGGCCTGACGTTCGGCATCGCCGCCTCGGCGAACTTCCCGGTACTGATCATGGCCATGTACTGGGGCGGCCTGACCACCCGCGGCGCCCTCTATGGCGGCCTGACCGGGCTGGTCAGCGCACTGGCCCTGGTGATCGGCTCGCCGTCGGTGTGGGTCGGCGTACTGGGGCATGCCCAGGCGCTCTTCCCTTACGACCAGCCGGCGCTGTTCTCCATGCCACTGGCCTTCCTGGTCATAGTGGTCGCTTCCAGGCTTGACCGCAGCGAACGCGCCGACCGCGAACGCGCCGCCTATGCCGACCAGTTCGTCCGTGCCCAGACCGGCCTTGGAGCTGCCATGGCCAGCAGTCACTGACGCTGCTTTTTCCGGGGCTGACGCCCCGAGCGCGAGTCCGCTCCTTTGCTTCGCGCTTTTTTACGCCCGACCTGCGCCGCTCGGCGCAGGACACCCCAGAAGCGCCCCTCCCTCGCCAACGCCAAGCGGCGCGGGAGCGGCTCGTCGACAACAAAAACAACAAAAGGCAACCAATGAAACCCACCACCCTCACCCTGTTCCTGGCCGGCACCGGCCTCGCCGCACAGGCTCACGCCGACTTCTTCGCAGACAGCACGGCCAGGCTGGAAACGCGCAACTTCTACTTCAACCGCGACTTCCGCCAGGCCAATGCCGCCCAGTCCAAGCAAGAAGAATGGGCCCAGGGTTTCCTGCTGCGCTACGAATCGGGCTATACCGACGGCATGATCGGCGTCGGTATCGACGCTCTTGGCCAGCTCGGCGTCAAGCTCGATTCCAGTCCCGATCGCTCCGGCTCCGGCCTGCTCAAGCGCGATAACGAGCCGCCCAAACGCGCCAAGGACGAGTATGGCGAACTGGGCCTGACGGCCAAGTTCAAAGCGTCCAACAGCGTGCTCAAGCTCGGCACCCTGACCCCGAAGTTGCCGGTGCTGTTGGCCAATGACTCGCGCCTGTTGCCGCAAACTTTCCGCGGTGGGCAGTTGAACGTCCAGGAGATCAAAGGCCTGAGCGTCGATGCCGGGCGCGTGGATCGGGTCAACCAGCGCGACTCCTCGGACTACGAGAAAATGGCGATCACCACCACCGGCGCCAAGGGCATTGTCAGTGGCCAGGCCCGCAGTGACGCCTTCAATTTCGCCGGCCTTGCCTACCAGTGGAACGACCGGCTGAACACGGGCTACAACTACGGCGGCCTGGAAGACTTCTACCACCAACACCAGTTCAGTCTGGTCCACGTGCTGCCGCTGGGCGCAGGCCAGACGCTCAAGAGCGACCTGCGCTACGCCCGCTCCACCGACGACGGTAACAGCAACATCGACAACAACGCCTTCGGCGCCATGTTCACCTATGCCCTCGGCGGCCATGCCTTCGGTCTGGGCTACCAACGCATGAGTGGCGACACCGGCTTTGCCTACGTCAATGGCAGCGACGCCTACCTGGTCAACTTCGTGCAGATCAACGACTTCGCCAACAAGGACGAGCGTTCCTGGCAGGCGCGCTACGACTACAACTTCGCGGCGCTCGGCATTCCCGGCCTGACCTTCATGACCCGCTACCTGGCCGGCGACAGCATCGATCTGGGCGCCCGCAGGCCTGAGGGTCGCGAATGGGAGCGCGACACCGACATCGGCTACGTGGTGCAGAGCGGCCCGCTGAAAAACCTCGGTCTGAAGTGGCGCAACGCTACGGTGCGCACCGCCCACTTCGGTAACGATCTCGACGAGAACCGCCTGATCCTCAGCTATACCCTGGCGCTCTGGTAATCCCTCGCACAAGGCGGGTGCCGCTCACATCGCTTGACGGTGCGGGCAGCACCCGCCTTGTGCATTTCTGGCGCATCGGGGATGCCGCCAACCTGTGTTTTTTTGCACAACGCACGGGACTTTTTGAGCATTCTTATTTGATTTATGCCTGCCTATACTCGATTCAACCGCTTGGTCATGAACCAGGTCAGTCCCAATAAAAATAAACAGGGCACCCACCGTGAAGCCATTCTTGCTTGCCGTCGTCTCCCCACGTTCAGGTACCCGCGCGCGTCTCGGGAGACTCCAATGAACAACAACTGCCAACCCTTCCTGGCCGCTCGTGACTTCCTGCTGGCCCACCGTACCGACTACGCCACCGCCGTGCGTGACTTCCGCTGGCCGCAGCTGAGCGAATTCAACTGGGCGCTGGATTACTTTGACGCCATGGCCGAGGGCAACCAGGCCAATGCCCTGTGGATCGTCGAAGAGGACGGCAGCGGACAACGCTACAGCTTCCAGCAACTGGCCGCGCGCTCCAACCAGGTGGCCAATCACCTGCGTGCCCTGGGCGTGCGCCGCGGAGAGCGCATCCTGCTGATGCTCGGTAACGACATCGCCCTGTGGGAAACCATGCTGGCTGCCTTCAAGCTCGGCGCCGTGGTCATCCCCGCCACCGCCCTGCTGACCCCTGAAGACTTGCGTGATCGCATCGAGCGTGGTCATGTGCGTCATCTGGTGGTCGGCGCCGCTCATGTCGACAAGTTCGACGGCCTGGGTGAAGGCTGCAGCCGCATCTGTGTTGGCCCGGCCCCCGCAGGCTGGACCCCGCACAGCGCTGCCAGCGAATATTCCGAACAGTTCGAAGTCGAGGGCCAAACGCTCGCCACCGACCCGATGCTGCTGTACTTCACCTCCGGCACCACCTCCAAGCCGAAGATGGTGCTGCACAGTCACCAGAGTTACCCGGTCGGCCACCTATCGACCATGTACTGGATCGGTCTGCAGCCGGGCGACCTGCACCTGAACATTTCGTCCCCGGGCTGGGCCAAGCACGCCTGGAGTTGCCTCTTCGCACCATGGAATGCCGGTGCCTGCATCTTTATCCACAACACCGCACGCTTCAGCGCGCAAGCCCTGCTCGGCGTGCTGGAACGCTACGGCGTCACCAGCCTGTGCGCGCCGCCTACCGTGTGGCGCATGCTGATCCAGGAAGACCTGCCCAGCTACAAGACACGCCTGCGCCTGCGCGAACTGGTGGGCGCCGGTGAGCCGCTCAACCCGGAGATCATCGAGCAGATCCAGCACGCCTGGGGCCTGTTGCTGCGCGACGGTTTCGGCCAGTCGGAAACCACCGCCCTGGTCGGCAACACGCCTGGCCAGCGGCTCAAGCCGGGGTCCATGGGCCGTCCGCTGCCGGGCTACCGGGTGACCATGCTCGACCCTGATGGTGTGCCGGGTAACGAAGGCGAAGTGGCCCTGCCGCTGGATGTGCGCCCGCTCGGCCTGATGCTGTGCTACGAGGACAGCCCGGAAAAGACCGCCGAAGTGATGCGCGACGGCTACTACCGCACCGGCGACACCGCGCAGATCGACGAAGAGGGCTACATCACCTTCGTCGGCCGCGCCGACGACGTGTTCAAGGCTTCCGACTACCGCATCAGCCCCTTCGAGCTGGAAAGCGCGCTGATCGAGCACCCGGCGGTGATGGAAGTGGCCGTGGTGCCAAGCCCCGACCCGGTGCGCCTGGCAGTGCCCAAGGCCTATCTGATCCTGGCCCATGAAGCCCAGGGCAGCCACGAACTGGCCGGCAGCATCTTCGCGTTCGCCCGTGAGCACCTGGCGCCCTACAAGCGGGTACGGCGCATCGAATTTGTCAGCGAGCTGCCCAAGACCATCTCCGGGAAGATCCGCCGGGTGGAACTGCGGCAAATGGAAACGCAGCGCCGTCAGGGCGACGCACGTGGCCCGCAGGAATACTTCGAAGAAGACTTCCCGCAACTCAAGGGCTGAACCCAGGCCGGTACGCCGGCCCTTCTGAATCCAAATCCGACCGCTCGGCCATCCAGGCCGAGTGGCTTAACTCGACCCAAAGAAAGTAGGCAGAACTGAAAATGACCTCTTCCAGCATTCCAAGCGTCAAGCTTCTCATCAACGGCGAATTCGTCGAATCGCGCAGCACTCAGTGGCGCGACGTAGTCAACCCGGCCACCCAGGAAGTCCTGGCCCGCGTCCCCTTCGCCACCGCCGAGGAAATGAACGCCGCCGTCGCCAGCGCCAAGCAAGCCTTCAAGACCTGGCGCAAGACCCCGATCGGTACCCGTTCCCGTGTCTTCCTCAAGTACCAGCAACTGATCCGCGAGAACATCAAGGAACTGGCCGCCCTGCTGACCGCCGAGCAAGGCAAGACCCTGCCGGATGCCGAAGGTGACGTGTTCCGCGGCCTGGAAGTGGTCGAGCACGCCGCCAGCATCGGCAACCTGCAGATGGGCGAGTTGGCCAACAACGTGGCCAACGGCGTCGACACCTACACCCTGCTGCAACCGCTGGGCGTTTGCGCCGGCATCACCCCGTTCAACTTCCCGGCGATGATCCCGCTTTGGATGTTCCCGATGGCCATTGCCACCGGCAACACCTTCGTCCTCAAGCCGTCCGAGCAGGACCCGCTGGTGACCATGCGCCTGGTGGAACTGGCGCTGGAGGCCGGTGTACCCAAGGGTGTACTCAACGTCATCCACGGCGGCGTCGACGCGGTGAACCTGATCTGCGACCACCCGGATATCAAGGCCGTGTCCTTCGTCGGTTCGACCAAGGTCGGCACCCATGTCTACAACCGCGCCACCCAGAACGGCAAGCGCGCGCAATGCATGATGGGCGCGAAAAACCATGCCATCGTCCTGCCCGATGCCAACCGGCAGCAGACCCTGAACAACCTGCTGGGCGCCTCCTTCGGCGCCGCCGGCCAGCGCTGCATGGCTCTGCCCGTGGTGATCCTGGTCGGTGAAGCGCAGGCTTGGCTACCGGACCTGATCGAGCGAACCAAGACCCTCAAGATCAATGGCGGCACCGAGCCAGGCACCGACATCGGCCCGGTGATTTCCTGCGCCGCCCTGGACCGCGTCAACGGCCTGATCGCCAGCGGCATCGAAGAAGGTGCAAAGCTTGAACTGGATGGGCGCAACCCGAGCGTGCCGGGCTACCAGGACGGCAACTTCGTCGGCCCGACCATTTTCTCCGGCGTCACGGCGCAAATGTCCGTGTACCGCGAAGAGATCTTCGGCCCGGTGCTGTGCGTGATGCACGCCGCCAACCTGGATGAGGCAATCGAGATCATCAACGCCAACCCGAACGGCAACGGCACTGCCCTGTTCACCCGTTCCGGCGCTGCCGCGCGTCACTTCCAGGAAGAGATCGACGTCGGCCAGGTCGGCATCAACGTGCCGATCCCGGTACCGGTCCCGCTGTTCTCCTTCTCCGGTTCGCGCGCCTCCAAGCTGGGCGACCTGGGCCCCTACGGCAAGCAAGTGGTGACCTTCTACACCCAGACCAAGACGATCACCCAGCGCTGGTTCGACGAGGACGACACCAGCGGCGCGGTGAACACCACCATCACCCTGAAATGACCTTTGCCGGCCGGCGCCTTGCGTCGGCCGACGACAAGCGCGCGCAGGATTTCCTGCGCCACTGCCCCCTATCGTAAAAGGTAGCCAACATGCATATCGGATTTCTCGGCCTCGGCAACATGGGCGGCCCAATGGCCCGTAACCTGCTCAAGGCTGGCCACAGCCTGACCGTCTTTGATCCCTTCCCCCAGGCGGTCGCCGCCCTGGTGGAGGCCGGCGCCAGCGCCGCCGACTCGCCCGCCGCCGTGGCCAAGGCCAGGGTCGAGGTGATCATCACCATGCTGCCGACCGCCGAACACGTGAAGCAGGTCTATCGCGGCAAGGACGGCCTGCTGGCCAATATCGGCCCAGGCGTGTTGCTTATCGACAGTTCGACCATCGACCCGCTGAGCACCCGCGAAGTGGCCAAATATGCCCTTGCCCAAGGCAACCCGATGCTCGACGCGCCGGTATCCGGCGGCACCGGCGGCGCGGCGGCAGGCACCCTGACCTTTATGGTCGGTGGCCCGGACAGTGTGTTCGACCAGGCCCTGCCGATCCTCTCGGCCATGGGCAAGAACATCGTGCACTGCGGCGCAGCCGGCAACGGCCAAGTGGCCAAGATCGCCAACAACATGCTGCTTGGCATCTCCATGGTCGGCGTCGCCGAAGCCATGGCCCTGGGTGTGGCCCTGGGCATGGAAGCCAAGGTGCTGGCCGGGATCATCAATACCTCCAGCGGTCGCTGCTGGAGCTCGGAGGTCAACAATCCGTTCCCGGGTGTACTGGAAAACGCGCCGGCCTCACGCGGCTACAGCGGCGGCTTTGGCAGCGACCTGATGCTCAAGGATCTGGGCCTGGCCACCGAAGCGGCCAGGCACGCGCGTCAACCGGTCGCGCTCGGTGCTGTAGCCCAACAGCTGTACCAGACCTTCAGCCTGCAAGGTAATGGCGGCCTGGACTTCTCCGCCATCATCCAACTGTTCCGCGGAGAAGCCTGAGCATGAGCGAGCAGCAAGCCCCGGTGCTGGCCAGCGTACGCAACCGCGTCGGCCACCTGACACTGAATCGGCCAAGCGCGTTGAACACCCTGGACCTGCCCATGGTGCGCCTGCTATGCCGGCACCTGTGGGCTTGGGAACAGGACCCGCAGATCGTCGCCGTGACCATTCGTGGCGCCGGTGAAAAGGCCTTCTGCGCCGGCGGCGACATTCGCATGCTGTACGACAGCTACAAGGCCGGCGACAACCTGCACGAGCTGTTCCTCGAGGAAGAGTATGCCCTCGACGAATACCTGCATGGTTACACCAAGCCTGTGCTGGCGCTGCTCGATGGTTTCGTCCTCGGCGGCGGCATGGGCCTGGCCCAAGCCGCCTCGCTGCGGGTGATCACCGAGCGCACGCGGATGGGCATGCCGGAAGTCGGCATCGGCTTTTTCCCCGATGTCGGTGGCAGCTATTTCCTGCCACGCCTGCCGGGGGAACTGGGAACCTATCTGGGCATCACCGGCTGCCAGGTGCGTGCCGCCGATGCCCTCTATGCGAACCTTGCCGACTACTACCTGCCCAGCGAACGGCTGGCCGAGCTGGATGCCTGTCTCGACCACCTGAACTGGACCGCTGCGCCCGACGAAGACTTGCAGGACTTGCTTGCCGACATGGCCACAGAGCGTCTTGCCGGGTCCGAGCTCAAGGCCTGTCGCCAGGCGATCGACGAGTATTTCGCCTTGCCCGATGTCCCGGCCATTCGTACCGCGCTGCAGCGTGAACAACGCCCCGAACTGCAAGACTGGGCCGAGCAGACGGTGAAACTGCTCGACAGCCGCTCGCCACTGGCGATGGCCACGACGCTTGAGTTGTTGCGCCGTGGTCGTTACCTGAGCCTGGCCGAGTGCTTCGCTCTGGAGTTGCACCTGGACTACCAGTGGTTCGACAAGGGCGACCTGATGGAGGGTGTGCGCGCCCTGATCATCGACAAGGACAAGCGCCCACGCTGGAACCCGCCAACCCTGGCAGAGCTGGAACCTGCCCGGGTGCAGGCCTTCTTCAACGAGTTTCAACGCGCCTGCGGCAAGCCCGTACGCACCGCCTGATCGGCAGGAGACTTTGCAATGCACGATATCGAATTGACCGAAGAACAACGCATGATCCGCGACATGGCGCGTGACTTCGCCCGCAGCGAAGTCGCACCGCATGCCCAGGCCTGGGAGAAGGCCGGCTGGATCGATGACGCCGTGGTGGCGCAGATGGGCGAGTTGGGCCTGCTGGGCATGGTCGTGCCGGACACCTGGGGCGGCAGCTACACCGACTATGTGGCCTACGCCCTGGCCGTGGAAGAAATCTCGGCCGGCGACGGTGCCCTCGGCGCGCTGATGAGCATCCACAACTCGGTAGGCTGCGGCCCCCTGCTGAAATACGGCACCCCCGCGCAGCAGGACAGTTGGCTGCCGCTGCTGGTCAGTGGTCAAGCGATCGGCTGCTTCTGCCTGACCGAGCCACAGGCTGGCTCCGAGGCGCACAACCTGCGCACTCGTGCCGAACTGCGCGACGGTCAATGGGTACTCAATGGCGCCAAGCAGTTCGTCAGCAACGGCAAGCGCGCCAGGCTGGCCATCGTCTTCGCCGTGACCGATGCGCAACTGGGCAAGAAGGGGCTGTCGGCCTTCCTGGTACCGACCGACAACCCCGGCTTCGTGGTCGACCGCAGCGAACACAAGATGGGCATCAAGGCCTCCGATACCTGCGCGGTGACTCTGAACAACTGCACAATCCCCGAGGCCAACCTGCTGGGTGAACGCGGCAAGGGGCTGGCCATTGCCCTGTCCAACCTGGAAGGCGGCCGCATCGGCATCGCCGCCCAGGCTTTGGGTATCGCCCGCGCCGCCTTCGAGGCTGCCCTGGGCTATGCCCGCGAACGCATCCAGTTCGGCAAGCCGATCATCGAGCACCAGAGCGTGTCCAACCTGCTCGCCGACATGCACACCCGACTCAACGCCACCCGCCTGCTGATCCTGCATGCGGCGCGCCTGAAAAGCGCCGGGCAACCGTGCCTGTCCGAAGCCTCCCAGGCCAAGCTGTTCGCCTCGGAAATGGCCGAGCGCGTGTGCTCCAGCGCCATGCAGATCCATGGCGGCTACGGTTACCTGGAAGACTACCCGGTAGAGCGCTACTACCGCGACGCGCGCATCACCCAGATCTACGAAGGCACCAGCGAAGTCCAGCGCCTGCTGATCGCCCGCGAACTGAGCCACTACGCGCTCTGACCTCCTCCAGCCGGACGCGACTGCCGCGTCCGGCTTTTCCCTGTCTTGCCCCTTGTGGAGCTGCCCATGCCCGGCTTGCGCAATATTTCCATTAGCCGCCGTCTGTGGCTGATTTTGCTGACATCCATCCTGATGCTGCTGATACTCGCCGGCCTGATGCTCAAGCAGAGCTATAACGACCTTTATACCGCCAAGGCGCTGAAAACCCGTCACGTGGTCGAGACCGCCAGCGGCATCCTGCGCCACTTCCAAAACCTGGAAGGCCAGGGTCTCAGTCGTGAGCAGGCGCAGCAGCAGGCCATCGCGATCATGCGCGACTTGCGCTACGACCGCGAGGATTACTTCTGGCTCGAAGACCTCGACACGCGAATGGTCATGCACCCCAACGCCGGGCTCGAGGGCAAGCGCATGGCCGGTACACTCGATCCGGACGGCAAGGCGCTGTTCGACGAAATGGTCGCCACGGCCAAACGCGATGGCGCCGGCCTGGTGCACTACCGCTGGCCCAAACCGGGTTCCGACGCGCCGGTGGAAAAGGTTTCCTACGTCGAATTGTTCAAGCCCTGGGGCTGGATTGTCGGCTCGGGGATCTACATAGACGACGTGCAAGTCGAGTTCCGCCGCCAGCTGATTCAGGCCTGCGTCATATTGCTGACGATCACCCTGCTGCTCAGTGCGCTGATCCTGCTGATTGCCCGCAGTATCGCCTCGCCACTGGCGCGGGTGGTCGATGCGATGGAGAACATCGCCAGCGGCGAAGCCGACCTGACCCGCAATCTGGATAACCGCTGGCGCGATGAACTGACAGACTTGAGCGGCCATTTCAACGTGTTCACCAACAAGCTGCGTGGCGTGATCGGTCAGTCCATACAGTCCGCTGACAGCCTGGACCAGGCTTCGAAGTCGCTCGGCGAAATCGCCGCCGATAGCCAGAACCACAGCCAGCAGCAATCGCAGCAGATGGAACTGGTGGCCGCCGCCATCCACGAGGTCTCCTACGCCGTGCAGGAAGTGGCGAAGAACGCCGAGCACGCTGCCAATGAAGTTCGCCAGGCCGAAGAACAGGCGCGTCGGGGCCAGCACAACATCGACATCAGCCTGCTCCAGATCGACCAGTTGTCCGATACCATCGGCCAGGCCGTCGAGGTGATCCAGAGCCTGGCCCGGGAAAGCACCCAGATCGGCAGCGTGCTGGAAGTGATCCGCGCCATCGCCGAGCAGACCAATCTGCTCGCGCTGAACGCCGCCATCGAGGCGGCGCGCGCTGGCGAACAGGGTCGCGGCTTCGCGGTGGTAGCAGACGAAGTGCGCCTGCTGGCCCAGCGCACCCAGCAGTCCACCGCGCAAATCCAGGACATGATCGAGCGCCTGCACGGCAACTCGGAAGCTGCAGTAGATGTCATCAATGCCAGCAGCCAAGCCGCTCGACAAACCGTGGAACAGGCCCACCAAACGGCTGAAAGCCTGCACCAGGTACTCGGCGCACTGCGCAATGTCACTGAACTGAACGCCTCGATCGCCAGCGCCACCCTGGAGCAGTCACACGTGGTCGAAGACATCAATCAGAACGTGACCCGCGCAGCCTCCCTGGCCCACGAAAGTGCCCAGGCAGCAGACCGGTCCAACGAGGCGAGCCAGGAACTGGGCCAACTTGCGGGTCAGCTCAATCGGCTATTGGGACAGTTTCGCGTATGAGGTCGATGAGTCACATGCAGCCCTCCAAAACCCTTTTTGCCGTGCCTGTCGACGAAGAACGCAACACGCGTTACCTGGAAACCCGGCACAAGGCTGTCGAGCTGTTCGCCAGGCATGGTTTCAGCCGAGTCAGCATGCGCGACCTGGCCACTTGCCTGGGGATCACCGCCGGCTCCCTCTACAACCACATCGATAGCAAAGAGGAACTGCTGTTTGAATTGATCGAGGAGCTCTACGAAGCGTTGCTTGACGGCGCCAGCCTGGTGACCCGTCGCAAATCCGCCCCCACTGTACGACTGCACGGCCTGCTTGAGGCGCACCTGCGGCTCCACGAGCGCATGGCCGCGCATTTCCGCCTGGCTGAGTACGACCTCCATTGTTTGAGCTGCGAACAGCAAGCCTCGATTCTGACCCTGCGTCGACGCTACGAGCAGCATCTGGTGGAGACCATAGACCAACTCACCGGTAAACCGGCTAGCGTCACCCGACGCGCGACCGTAAGCGGCATCGTGTCCTTGCTCAATCAACTACCGGCCTGGGTTGGACAGCCCAAGGCCGGCATTGGAGCACGCCGCAAGCTGCTGCATGAGATGGTGATGAGTACCCTGCAGGGTGCATTGCGGGCAACTGAGGCGGCCGTCGTTCACGCATCGCCCTCCTCCCAAGCACTTAAATAAGTACCTGATTCCGACACCCTCTGCCGGCAACCGACAAACCCTCGGATTTTATTTTCTTACTCTCCACTGGCCCCGATGTTCATCGCATCACGTCGGGCCAATCAGTCCTGCCACTGCACACCCCACCATAAGCTCCAGCCCAGCGGGCCATGGGTCGGGTGTAAGGAGAATAAAAATAATGAATCCAGGTTTTACATCATCACTCAACCACTTGCTCGATGCTGCCACGGCTGGATCGCAGCGCGTCCCAGGCGTAGTCGCGGCAATAGTCGGGCGTGACGGTCTGGTCTATGAGGGCGCGTCAGGTCAACGGACGCTCGGTCAAGCCCCTGCCATGACGACCGACAGCGTTTTCGCCATGTTTTCCACGACCAAAGCGATAACTGCCACGGCGGTGCTGCAGTTGTTCGAAGAGGGCCGACTGGATCTCGATGCGCCTGCCAGGAACTATGTGCCGATGATCGGCGAACTGAAGGTGCTCGAGGGGTTTGATAGCGACGGAACGCCTCGCCTTCGCGCCCCCAGAAAACACATCACCACTCGAATGCTTCTGCTTCATACGGCAGGTCTGGGTTACGAGTTCTTCAACGAAAACTACAACCGACTAGCCCAGGCACAAGGACAACCCAGCATCATCAGCGGGTCGTTGGCGGCGCTTCAAACACCCTTGCTGTTTGAGCCGGGTGAACAGTGGGAATACGGCTCCAACATGGATTGGGCCGGCCTGGTGGTCGAGGCCATTACCGGCAAGCGTCTGGGTGAAGTCATGCAGCAGCGTATTTTCGAGCCGCTGGGCATGACCGATACCGCCTTTACCATGACCCCGTCGATGCTCCAGCGGCGAGCCAGCATGCACCAACGCGCAGAGGATGGATCGCTGAGCGCACTCGAGGATTTCATCCTGCCACAGGCTCCCGAAGTGCACATGGGAGGCCATGGTCTGTATTCGACCGTGAAGGATTACTGTCAGTTTATCCGTGCCTGGCTTAACGATGGACAGGGGGATCACGGACGGATTCTCAAACCGGAAACGATTCGTTTCGCTGAAAAAAATGGTCTCGAAAACCTGAAAGTAAAAGCCCTCCCCGGCGTTATCCCCAGTCTCACCAATACCGCAGAGTTCTTTCCGGGCATGCCCAAGTCGTGGGCGATGAGTTTCATGATCAACGATCAAGACGCCCCCACCGGTCGCCCTGCGGGTTCTTTGGCGTGGGCCGGATTGGCCAATCTTTTCTATTGGATCGACCGCAAGAACGGCATCGGCGGTTTTTGGGCCACCCAGATATTGCCGTTCGCCGATTCCGTTTCGGTCAATGCCTATCTGGATTTCGAAACGGCGGCCTACCGCTATCTGACCCGCTGACCCGGCACTGATTCGATGCAGATCGCATGAGAGCCCCCCGGGGCTCCAGGCGATGCTGCACGAAAAAAATTCCTCTCCAAAAACCAACAAAAACAAAACAGGTGATTCATGGAGATCTCCACACGTACCCCTGCGCGCGTTCGGCCCCTGGTGCGCGCACTTGACACTTCAACGATCGGTGCCGGCCTCGTGCTGGCGATTCTGGCGGGCAACGCCCAGGCCATCGATGTGGACGCCGGCGAATACACCGCTGCGCTTCCAGCCGGCAGCAATATCGGTTTGCTTTACCTGCAGCATGCGCAGCGGCGGTCGCTTTACAGTGATGGTCACAAGGTTGCGATCAAAGCGGGGCTCGACTCGGATATCGGCATACTGCGCGCCGCGCATTACCACCAGCTGGGCGACTACACGCTCAATACACAGTTCCTGTTGCCCTTCGGTCGCCTGGAAGGAACACGCGATAACGACTCGCTGGGACAAACCAGTGGCGTGGGCGATCTGATTCTGGCGTCCACTCTATGGCTCGTGAATGACCCGGCGAAAAATCGTTACTGGGGTATTGCACCCTACCTGTACGTGCCGACCGGTAACTATGACCGCAACGATGCACTCAACCTTGGCGAAAACCGTTGGAAGATGACATTGCAGACAGGCTATGTGACCGGTCTCACTGAAAAACTTTCCCTGGACCTCACCGCGGATGTGACCTTCTTTGGCAAAAATGACGACCTCACGAGTCAAGACCTGACGTTGCGCCAGAAGCCGCAGTGGCAAGCCCAGACCTACCTGAGGTACGCCGTGACACCAAAGCTTTCGGTGCATGTCGGTGCGTCTCGACTCTGGGGTGGTGAGACGCGCATTGACGGTCAGGATCAGAACGATGAACCCGACACCAGTAAATACCGTGTCGGCTCGTCATACTGGATAACCCCCTCCTTCCAGGCCCTGCTCAACTACGGCCAGGACGTCTCGGTCGACAACGGTTTCAAGGAAAACCAGCGGGTTAACCTAAGGCTGTTGTGGGTGTTCTGACCCACAGTGAATGGCACCGAGAGCGGGATGGACACCGCTCTCGATGCCCTCGTAGCGCCTCGAATCGCTAGCGCAGCTGGCGCTGCAAGGTCTGGGAGGGTAATTCACTGAAACGCTTGCGATAGATCCCCGCAAATTCACCCAGGTTCAGATAACCCCAGCGAAAGGCGATGGCCGAAACGGTGGTTCCCGATTGCGGGTCCGCCGCCAGCAAATCGCGGTGCGCCCCCTGCAATCGCTGCTCACGCAGGAACGCACCGGGCGTCATGCCGCGAAAACGCGCGAAGGCACCACTCAATGTCCGCACACTGGTCCCTACCGCACTGGCAACCTCACCCATCGTCGGCAGGTTCGCAGCATTGGCACTCATGAACTCTTCGGCAGCCCTGACATAACGGGGTGCAATCCGGTTCAGTGGACTATTCAAATCAAGCCCTGCCCGCCCGGCGCGGCCAGCCCATTCTTGCAGCATATGAACGCAAAGACTTTGCTCCAGGTGAGTACCCATACGCCCTTCAGCCATGTGTGCGGGAGCTTCGGCAATACAACGAACCGTGTACTCCAGCAAACTCAGCCAGCTCGACCCGACTCCGCCGATGACGCACTTGTGTCTCCAGAACTGATCATCGGGCACGAACCCAAACCACTGCAGCGCCATCCGCTCCAATACGGCATGAGGAATGGTCAGATTCAGTTGCAGGTGATCAGGGTCGAGGTCGATCCGGTAATCGACACGACTGCAATCGGCAACGAATGATTCACCCATTGCCGTATCCTCAGTGACGGAACGCCGGGTCCAGTGCCGGGCATTGCCGCGAATAGTGGTGAGCAGTAGCGCATTCCCCGCTTCGGGCGAAAATTCATCGACGCTCACCGGCACGCCATAGGCAAAACGAGTCAGCGTCAACTCGCCAATCCTGGACGAATGCATGGTGGCGTGCGGCTTGATGGCCTGCCCTTTGGGTGCCACACGGTAGGGCATATACATGCGATCCGACCAGTCGCTGATTTCATCCCACTCGGTTGAAAAACTTTTGTGCTGCTGGTGAATCGGCTTGCCGCTGGCATCGGTTAACAACGCATGTTCAAGAAGCATAGAGACACCTGATTTTTATTTTTTTAGGGTCCAATCGATGCCCAGACCTGCAACTCAGAGCAACGGCGGGTAGACCATCTGGTGTGACTCGCCCATCAGCAGCGGACGATTGAGCTTCGCGCAAGTGCGCAGGTAGTCGGCCACCAGGGTAATCCTCTTGAGGTTGCGCAGGTCCTCACAGTAGTACATCCAGAACTGTCGCGTGACCTCCACCTGATCCGGCAGCACCTCGCACAGGCGCGGGTCGGGACCGGCGAGGAAGCAAGGCAGGATCGCCAGCGCGCGCCCTTCCAGAGCCGCATGGTACTGGGCGACCACGCTGGTGCTGCGCAGGCGGCTGCGCGCGCCGAGCATCAGGTCGTTCAGGTAGAGCAGCTTGAAGCTGAAGGCCAGATCATCGACGTAGGTCACGAACGGGTGACCGGCCAGATCCTCGCGACAGCCAATCGGCGGATGACTGGCCAGGTACTCCGGCGTCGCATACACACGCAGGCGGTAATCGCACAGCCGCGAGCACACGTACGGACCGCGCTCGGGCCGCTCCAGGGTGATGGCGATGTCCGCCTCGCGCCGTGACAGGTTGACGAAGTGCGGGACCGGCAAAATATCCGCCGATATATTCGGGTAGTGCTCGAGGAAGTGGCTCATCTGTGCTGCGATGAAACAGGACCCGAAGGCTTCGGTACAACCGATGCGCAGGTGCCCGGCAAGGCCTCCGGTGGTGCCGAAAACCTGCTCGCAGGCTACCAGCAGTGTACTTTCCAGGGTTTCGGCGTGGCAGACCAGGCGCTGCCCCTCCACGGTCAGCACGAAGCCTGCGGTTCGCGATTTCTCGAACAACATGGCGCCCAGGCTCTGCTCCAGGGCGCGGATGCGTCGCGCTACCGTGGTGTAGTCCACCCCCAGGCGGCGGGCTGCACCGCTGGCGGTGCGGGCACGAGCGACCTCGAGAAAGAAGCGCATGTCGTCCCAGTTCAAGTGACCTTGCGTTGTACTTGTTTGCATATTCATCAGGCTTTCCTGCCGTACTTTGAGAGGGCCAGTGAATAAAAAGCGCGGGCCTGGGGAGTGGCAAGGCGCCGCGCAACGCTCAATCGTCAGAACTGTTCGTCAGCAAGGCCGTACAGTGGCGCACTGCCAGCGCGGATGCTGGCTTCCAGGCTCAGCGTCCGTGGCAGCAGGCGGGCGAAGTAGAACTCGGCGGTGGCCAGTTTGGCAGCGTAGAACGGCGGGTCCCGGTCAAGTCTGGACCGGGCCACGGCGGCCATGCGCGACCACATGTAGGCGTAGGCGACATAGCCGAACAGGTGCAGGTACTCCACGGAGGCTGCGCCGACTTCGTTGGCGTTGGCTTTGGCCCGCTCCAGCAGCCAGTTGCTGAGGCCCTCCAGGCGTTCCAGGGCCTTCAGCAGTTCGCTGCCATAGGCGCTTTCGTGGTGCAGCGCGAAGTGGCGGACTTCCCGAGCGAACAGGCGTAGCGCGACGCCATCGTTGGCCAGCACTTTGCGTCCGAGCAGGTCCAATGCCTGGATGCCATTGGTGCCTTCGTAGATCTGTGCAATGCGCACATCACGGACCAATTGTTCCTGGCCCCATTCGCGGATGTAGCCATGGCCGCCGAAAACCTGCTGGCCGTTGATGCAGCTTTCCAGGCCGGTGTCGGTAAAAAACGCCTTGGCCACTGGCGTCAGCAACGCAACCAGGATCTGCGCGCAATCGCGCTCGCTGGCATCGTCGGAAAACTTCGACAGATCCAGTTGTTGCCCGACATAGCAGGCGAATGCGCGACCGCCTTCGGTCATGGCTTTCATGCCCAGCAGCATACGCCGCACATCCGGGTGAGCGATGATCGGGTCGGCCGGTTTGTCCGGGGCCAAGACACCGGTGGGCGCCCGACCTTGAACGCGTTCGCGAGCATAGGTGACGGCGCTCTGGTAGGACGCCTCGGCGCAGCCGATGCCCTGAATGCCAATCGACAGGCGTTCGTAATTCATCATGGTGAACATCGCCGCCAAGCCTTTGTTCTCTTCACCGACCAGCCAGCCACTGGCGCCGTCGAAGTTCATCACGCAGGTGGCCGAGGCCTTGATGCCCATCTTGTGTTCGATCGAACCGCAACTCACGGTGTTGGCCGCGCCGAGGGAACCGTCGGCATGGACCAGGACTTTAGGTACGACAAACAGTGAAATGCCTTTCGGGCCAGCAGGCGCGTTCGGCAGTTTGGCCAGTACCAGATGAACGATGTTTTCAGTCAGGTCCTGATCGCCCCCGGTGATGAAAATCTTGCTGCCGGTGATCCTGTAGCTGCCGTCAGTCTCAGGTTCGGCGCGGGTGCGGATCAGCCCCAGGTCGGTACCTGCATGGGCCTCGGTGAGGCACATGGAGCCGGCCCAGCGGCCTTCATACATCGGCGGCAGATAGAGGTTTTTCAGGGCGTCGCTGGCATGGGCGTCCAGCGCCAGGCAGGCACCGGAACTCAATGCGGAATACAGCGCAAAACTTGAGTTGGCGCCGTAGAGCATCTCTTCGAACTGCACGGCCAGCATTTTCGGCATGCCCATGCCACCAAACCCGGGGTTGCCGGACAGTCCCACCCAACCGCCTTCGATGTAGGTTGCGTAAGCCTGTTTGAAACCGATGGGGGTGGTGACCCGGCCTTCATGCCACTGCGCGCCTTCTTCGTCGCCACTGCGATTGAGGGGCGCAATCAGGTGTGAGGTGACTTTGGCCGCCTCCTCGAGAATGGCGTCTGCCGTATCGGTGTCGATGCTGTCGGTCAAGGCCGGCAGGCGCGCCCACATGGCCGGAGCATCGAACACTTCGTGCAGCACAAAGCGCATGTCGCGCAGCGGGACTTTGAATTCGGGCATAACGTAAACCTCGTTGGCACGGTTGTGTCATGGGCAGGGCACAGCCGAATTCGGCCTGCACGAACCCGCAGCAGCAGGTCAAACACCTGCTGCCAGATGGATGCAATGTCAGATCGGGTCAGAGCGCCTTGGCCCGGTCGCGCAACACATACTTCTGGATCTTGCCTGTGGAAGTCTTTGGCAGGAGCGTGAAGATCACTGTGCGCGGTACTTTGAATCCGGCCAGATGCTCACGACAGAAACTGATGATGTCAGCCTCGCGAACGTCCTGGTGATCAGCCTTCAAGGTGACGAAGGCGCAGGGCGTTTCGCCCCATTTCTCATCGGGACGGGCGACCACGGCTGCTTCCATCACACCCGGGTGGCGATAGAGCACCCCTTCAAGCTCGATGGTGGAAATGTTCTCGCCGCCCGAGATGATGATGTCTTTGAGCCGGTCCTTGATTTCGACGTAACCGTCAGGATGCCAGACGGCCAGGTCACCGGTGTGGAACCAGCCGCCTTCGAACGCTTCGGCAGTGGCGCTCGGGTTCTTCAGGTAGCCCTTCATGACGGTGTTACCGCGAATGAAGATCTCACCGATCGTCTGGCCGTCACGCGGGGTTGGCTCCAGCGTTGTGCTATCGCCGACCATCAAGCCTTCCAGCGTCGGGTAGCGCACGCCCTGTCGCGACTTGATCTGCGCCCTCTCCTCCAGGGAAAACTCATCCCATTCGGCGTGCCAGGCGCAGACCGTCACTGGACCATAGGTTTCGGTCAGGCCAAACACATGGGTGACCTTGATGCCCATCTCTTCGACGGCACCGATGACTTTGGCCGGTGGCGCAGCGCCCGCGACCAAGGCATTGACCGGGTGATCGATGGCCGCTTTCGCTGATTCGGGCATGTTCACCAGTGCATTGAGCACGATCGGCGCACCGCACAGGTGAGTGACCTGATGCTCGCGGATCAGCGTGAGGATTTTCTGTGGATCGACCCGGCGCAGGAAAACGTGCACACCCGCCAGGGCGGTGATGGTCCATGGATAGCACCAGCCATTGCAATGGAACATCGGCAGGGTCCAGAGGTACACCGGATGGTTGCCTATGGCCCAGGTCATCTGGTTGCCCAATGCGCTCAGGTAAGCGCCGCGATGGTGGTAGACCACGCCCTTGGGGTTGCCGGTGGTGCCTGAAGTGTAATTCAGCGAAATGGCCTGCCACTCGTCGCCCGGCCATTGCCAGTCGAATGCCGGGTCGCCTTCGGCCAACAGCGCTTCGTAGTCAAGGTCGCTCGCGGCCTGACCTTCACCGTATTCCGGGTCATTGACGTCGATCACCAAAGGCGGGTGATCCAGCATGCCAAGCGCCGCCTGGATCACATCATGGAACTCGCGGTCGGTAATCAACACCCTGGCTTCGCCATGCTGCAGCATGAATGCGATCGCCTCGGCATCGAGGCGCACGTTGAGCGGATTGAGCACGGCGCCGATCATCGGCACACCGAAATGCACTTCAAGCATCTCGGGAATGTTGGGCAGCATCACCGCCACCGTGTCGTCCTTGCCGATACCGCGACCGGCCAGCGCCGAGGCCAGGCGTCGGCAACGGGTGTAGGTCTGCGCCCAGGTGCGGCGAATCGAACCGTGGATTACGGCGAGGTGATCGGGATAAGTGCTGGCGGTGCGCTCGATGAAACTCAGGGGAGACAAGGCAATGTGGTTGACAGCCGAAGGGCCTAGGCCTTGGTCATAGATAGACATGTGCGGGTACTCGATGGCTGATTGTTAGCTCTATGGTTGACCTTGCAGCGTAGTCGCCGCAGTCACCTTCAAAGTCCGGATGACTTTATATAACACTGCGTCATTGATATGGAAGTAGAACCTACGTCGTATAGTATTTGTACTATATCTATTTCTATTAAGTCCGAATCAATGCCGCCAACGCTCCAAGGCTGGTATATGCTTGGTTTCCCTGAGAAAGTGGACCCGCAATGACCCTGACGCCCGTTCGATTGCACAGTTGGTTGCGCCTGCAGCGCGAGGGTGTGTCTCTGGCCGCCCGGGCCGATGCGTTGTGTCGGGCGCTGCAGGATTGCCCTGAGGTGCAGCGGGCGGTTTACCTGAGCTGGCAGCCCAATGCGCGGATCTACAGCCATGAGGGCGCCGCCCAGCATTTGCCGCCGGGACTTGGCGACCCGGCGCTGGCCAGCGACCAGTTGCTCTTCGAGCATCTGGTCGAGGCAGGCCGCCTGGACCTGGCTCAAGTCCGTCAACTCGATTGCTGGTTGTCCGGCCGGTTGCGCCGGGCCGCGATCAGCCATGGCCAGGTATTTGATCTGGCCTTGCAGCCGGGGCAGCCGGGCTTGTTGCTGGTGGAAGTGCGCGAGGGCGTGAGTCTCGATTGGCTGGGCTGGGTGCAGGATTTGCTGACGACGCTGCTGAGCAGCGTCAACGGGCTGCTGCGTGGTTCGCCACTGTTGGGACACGATCCGCAACCGAGCCTGTTGCTCGATGCACAAGGTCGACCGCTGGAGTTCAACGCGGCACTGATGGCGCTGCTCGCCGAGAAGTCACTGACCGATGTGTTGGGCTTTTTACCGGTCAATCATCGGGTGCTGGTGCGTGCCTGCCTGGACCAGCAACGCGCCGTCGAAGGTGTCGAGGCTCAGTTTGAAACGCAGATCCTGATCTGGACGTTCATTCCCGATCCCCAGGACAACCGAGTGCTTGCCCGTTGCCGCGACGCCACGGCGCAAGTGCTGGCGGAGCGTGAAGCGGCCACCGCACGACGGCTGTACCGGCTGATCATCGAAAACACGACTGACCTGATATCCCGTCACACCCCCGAAGGTCGCGTTATCGATGCATCACCGGCGTCCTGGACCCTGCTCGGTTACTGGCCCGAAGAGTTGCGCGGGCAAATGGCCCAGGGCCTGTTTCATAGCCAGGACCTGGCCGCTCTGGTGCAGCGCGCGCGCGATGCGCTGGAGCAGGATGGCTATCACACCATGACCTATCGCATTCGCCATCGCGACGGCCATTATCTGTGGTTCGAAACCGCCAGCCGGGCGATCCGCGAAACCTACACCGGGGCGGTGGTCGAAATCGTCAGCATATCCCGGGACATCACGGCCCGGGTGCAGGCCGAGGAGAACAAGCGACGCCTGGCCGAAGTGGTCGAGGCCAACATTGACCCGGTGTTGTTCATCGCTCCCGAGGGCCAGGTCACTTATCTCAATCCAGCCGCGCGACGCATCCTCGGGATTGATGAGCAACAACCCATGCCGGCCCTGGCCGCGTTGTTTGCAAGCGGCGACCTTGCGCGCCTGCAACGCGATGGCTGGAGACGCGCCGAGCGCGACGGTGTCTGGAGCACCGATGCGCGTTTGCAACCACCGGGCGGGGGCACATCGGTGCCGGTGTCGCTGGTACTGCTGGCGCACCGTTCCGCCGGCGGTGAGCGTTATTACTCATTGGTCGCGCGCGACATGACCGAGCGCGAGCTGCGGGAAGTGCAACAGCGCCGTCATCAGGACGAACTGGCACACACCGCACGGCTGGTCACTCTCGGTGAACTGGCCTCGGGGATCGCCCACGAAATCAACCAGCCGCTGGCTGCCGTTGTCAACTATGCGAATGCAAGCCAGCGCTATCTACAAACGCTGGATTCCAATCCCCAGGCCGCAGCCAGAGTGACCCAGGGTCTGGAACGCATTACCCATCACGCCACCCACGCCTCCGAAGTGATCCGACGGTTACGCTCCTTTTTGCGCAAGGGACAGCGTCGCATGCAGGCGCTGAACTTGACCGACGTCGCCCGCGAAGCCGTGCGTTTGTGTGCCTGGGAGGCGAGTAATTGCCAAGTGACAATCGAGGACCGACTGCCCGATAATCTGCCACCCGTTTATGCCGACCGCGTGTTGCTGGAACAGGTGCTGCTCAATTTGTTGCGCAATGCCATCGATGCCAACCGTGAGCAACATCCCGGGCAACCCTCTGTGATCGTGATGGCCGTGGAGCATGGCAGTGGCGCCTGCGCGGAAATCAGTGTGCGAGACCAGGGGCCGGGCGTCAGCGAGCCGGAACTGGAACAGATATTTACCCCGTTTTACACCAGCAAGGCCGATGGCCTGGGGCTCGGTCTGTCCATGAGCCGCAGCATCATCGAAGGTTTCGGTGGCGAATTGAATGCCCGGCGCCAGCCTGTCGGGCTGCTGATGTGTTGCCGCTTGCCGCTTGCCGGCCCAACAAAACAACAATAGGAATCAGGTAATGGCAGGTGTAACGGAGCACGTTGTGTACGTGGTCGATGATGACCAGGGCATGCTCGAATCGACGGTCTGGTTACTGGAGTCGGTCGGGCTCAAGGCCTTGCCGTTTACCAGTGGCGTCGCGTTCCTCGATGCCTGCGATGCAAGCCTCGATGCTTGTGTGCTGCTGGACGTTCGCATGCCCGGTATGGGCGGGTTGAACGTGCAGGAAGAAATGCGTGTGCGCCAACTGAACCTGCCCATCATCTTCGTCAGCGGGCATGCGGATGTGCCGATCGTGGTGCGCGCGTTCAAGGCCGGTGCCCATGACTTTATCGAGAAGCCCTACAACGAACAGCTGTTGCTGGACAGCGTGCAACAGGCGCTCAGCAACTGTGCCGCCAACCGTTCGGGCAACCAGGGCCACGAAGCCTTGCAGGCGCGCTTGTTGACCTTGACCCCGCGCGAGCGCGATATCCTGTTGCCATTGGTGCAGGGTTACACCACCCGCGAAATCGCGGAACAACTGGGCGTAAGTGCAAAAACCGTTGATCTGTATCGCGCGCGCGTCATGAAACGCATGCAGGCCAACACGCTGCCGGACCTGGTGGGCATGGCCATCGCGGCGCAGATGGTCGATCCGCTGAAGTTGCGTTGATTCCTCAGGACAGGTTTTCAAGCAGCTCCAGCGCCTGATCAAAATCGAAGCACTCCGCTTGCCGCACAACCCGAAGCAATTGCTCGGTCATCCGCGGGTCTGAAGCCAGCCCCTGCAGTTTGAGCAAGGCCGTCAGCGCCTGGGTGTCGCTCTCGGCCAGCAGAGACCGGACGTGGGCCAATTGCGCGTGCCATTCGCTGCCCGGTGGCACGCTTGATGAGTCTGCGCACGATGTCGGCTCGCCGAGCACCGATAAGCCTTCCAGCACCGTTGTCAGGCAACGCTCGACCTCCACCAGCCGGTCAGCCAGGTCCTGCTCCGCCCCATCGTTCAGACACGCCTGTTCCAGTGCGGCGGCTGCATTCGCCACTTCAACGGCACCAATGTTGCCCGCCGTTCCGCGCAGGGTATGGGCCAGTCTGACCGTCGTCGAACGATCGCCCTGGCCTCGGGCAGCCAGGAACTCGGCGCAAAAAACCTGGTGGCTGGAGCGAAACTTGCGCAGCAGTCGCAGATAGAGCTCGACCTTGCCCATGCAGGTGCCCAGGCCCGCTTTCAAATCAATGCCGGGAAGGCTGGCTGGCAGGCTCGCCGCTGACTCCGTGGTGACCGGCGAAACGTCGGCCGACATCGCGCCACGGTCAGCTCGCGGATGTATCCACTTGGCCAACGTGGCGAACATGTCGTCGACGTTCAAGGGTTTGGAGATGTGGTCGTTCATGCCGCAGGCCAGCGCCCGCTCGCGGTCCCCCGCCATGGCGTCGGCAGTCATGGCGATCACCGGCAGATCCGCCCAGCGTGGCTGCTCACGTATCTTGCGGGTCGCGGTGTAACCGTCCATCACCGGCATCTGGCAGTCCATCAACACACCATCGAAGTCTGCGTCACGCTCCAGTTGGTCAAGCGCTTCTGCGCCGTGAACGGCCAGGCACAGCTCGATCCCGGCGCTCTCCAGCAGTTCACAGGCCAGCTCGCGGTTCAGCTCATTGTCTTCGACCAACAGCAGTCGCGCGCCACGCAGGCTGGCCATGGCGCTGGCACTCTGGCCGAGTCGCGAGCTGGCCCGGGTATCGGCCTGGGGGATCTTGCCGAGCACCGTGCCCAGCGCCTCAAGCAAAGTGGACGGCGTCACCGGTTTGGTCAGTACCACTGGCAAATGAATGCCGTACCGACTGGCCTCTTCGCGGGCTTCCTCGCGACCGAACGCCGTGACCATGATCACCGACGGCGTTTGCGCCAGTTTGGCGGCCTGCATCTGCCGCACCGTTTCCACACCGTCCATGCCAGGCATGCGCCAATCCATCAGCACCAGATCATAGGGCAGCACCTTCGCTTCGGCGTCCACCAGCATGGCCAGTGCGGCCCGGCCGCTTTGCGCGACGTCCACCTCCACGCCAAAACTGCGCGCCATGCTGGACAGGATCTCCCGCGCGCTGGCGTTGTCATCGACCACCAACACACGGTTGCCCAGCAATTCGTCGGCGGTCACCATGCGCCGTAAATGGCTGTCGCGCTGCACCCCCAGGCTCACCTCGAAATGGAAAGTGGAACCAAGGCCCGGCTCGCTCTCTACCCAAATGCGCCCGCCCATCAATTCCACCAGATGCCGAGAGATGGCCAGGCCCAACCCGGTGCCACCGTATTTGCGGGTGATGGTGCTATCGGCCTGGCTGAAGGGTTGAAACAGGCGCGAGCATTGCTCGGCGTTCATGCCGATCCCGGTGTCGCGTACCCAGAAATGCAGCTGCGCCTGCTCTCCTGCCGCGCCCCGGTGCTCTACGCCGAGTACGATCTCGCCCTGCTCGGTGAACTTCGTCGCATTGTTGCCCAGGTTGATCAGCACCTGGCCAAGGCGCAACGGGTCGCCGATCAAGGCGGTCGGCAGTTCGGCATCGGTGCTGAACAGCAATTCCAGGCCTTTGTCCTCGGCTTTGAGGCCGATCATGCTGGCAAAGCCGTCGAGCACGGCCTCGAGGTGGAAGGGAATGTGCTCCAGGTGCATTTTCCCGGCCTCGATCCTGGAGAAGTCGAGGATGTCGTTGATGATCACCAACAGGTATTCCGCCGAGCGATGGACCTTTTCGATGTAGTTGCGCTGGCGGTGGTCGAGCTCGGTTCGCAATGCCAGGTAGCTCATGCCGATGATGGCGTTCATCGGTGTGCGGATCTCGTGGCTCATGGTGGCCAGGAAGTTGCTCTTGGCCCGGGTCGCCTCTTCTGCGGCCTCCCGCGCGCGCTGCACCTCGGCCTCGGCGGTCTTGCGGTCGGTGATGTCAAAGTACCAGTTGGCCCCCATGCCCCGCTCCCCCAGCGTCATCGTGACGGCCGAAACCAGTACGTCGAAGCGCTCGCCTCCAGCGCGCTGCAGGGTGGTCTCGAAGTTCAGCACTGCACCTTGCGCTGCCGCTTCGAGAAAGCGCTGGTGTGCCTGCGGGTCGACCCAGAACTGCGCCGGATCCGCACCTTCGAGTTCAGCCAGACGAGTCCCGAACAGACTGTCGAACTGCGGATTGCAGTAGGTCGGACGGCCATCGACGTCCCTGATCACCATGGCCACCGGGCTGCTGTCGAGGACTGCGCGCAACTGTGCCTCGCTGGTCTTGAGTGCCGCCTGCAAATGACGTCGTTCACTCACGTCGCGCACCGAAGCGCACACGCATACGCCGTCTCCTTCCAGGCTCGGCAGATGCGACAGGCTGATCTCTGCCGAGAACAGACTTCCGTCTTTGCGCACGCCTTGCAGGTCGTCCAGGTTGGCCCCCATCTGGCGAGTGGCGCCGTGGGCCATGAAGCCCTTGCGCAGCGCCTCGTGGCGCCCTCTGCTGGCCAACGGCACCAAACGATCGATGGACTCGCCGAGCAGCTCACCGGCGCTATAGCCGAACAGCTGATCCAGTTGGCGATTGGTGCGCAGGATCTGTCCTTGGGCATCGACCACCAGCATGCCGTCCGGCGCCGCTTCGATAATCCCGCGATACCAGGCCTCGGTGGCGCGCAACGCCGATTGCTGGGTTTCCAGTGCCTGCGCCTGCTGCTCCAGTTGCAGCGCCTGTTCCGCCATTTCATTGGCCTGGCGACGGGTTTCCGCCAACAGGGTCTTGATCGCCTGATTGCGCTCCAAAATCGCCATGGCTGCGGCCAAACGTGGGGTGGCTTCCTGCAACAGCAGCAGTTCACGCTCGCCCAGGGGCTCCAGCCCGGCCAGTTCGAGCACCCCCAGCAGCCGCTCGCCACGGACAATGGGTTGCAGCAGCAGGCAACGGGCCGGGACCTCGCCAAGGGGCGAGCGCAAACGCCAGTATTGATCCGGCATCGCCTGAAACTGACGCGGCACGCGATCCACCGCGCACTGGCCCAACAGGCCGTCGCCGAACATGACTTGCGCCTCGGGTGGCCGCTCGGAATCGGTGGCATAACGCCCCATCAACAGCAGCGTGCCGGAATCCTCCTGCGCGCTGTACAGCACCCCCTGGCAGATTCCGTGCAGGCTGGCCATGCATTGCAGGAACACCTGCGCCAGTTCGGCCGGGGTTTCTGCCTGCTGCAGATCGACCTGCAACTGGGCGGTATGCGCCTTGATCCAGCGCTGGCGCTCAAGCTGTTGGGATTCGGTCTGCAGTTTGGCGATGGCCCGCGCCAGATCGCCGGTTTCGTTGTTAAGGTCAGTGTGGGGAATCGGTTGATCGAGCTGCCCCGCGGCCAATTGGTCTACCGCCACCCGCACCCGGTTCAGTGGATTGCGGATCGACTGGCTGACGACCCAGGACAACAGCAACGCCAGCGACAAACCACCGAACAACAGTACGTAGGTCAACCTGGTGCTGTGTTCGGCAAACTCGGCAATGTCCTTGGCCGTGTCGCGAATCGAGGCTTCCTTGATCTGGACGATCGCGTACAAAAGGCCGTCGGCCTGCCGGGCAAGTTGCTGGAATTCACTGCTATTGAGCAGTACCAACGCCTTGTTCTGCTGGCCCTGGTCGATCGATAGAAAGGCCTGGTCGCTATGACGCTGCAACTGTTGCAGCAGCAGGTCGAGCTCGGCGAGGCGCGCCAGATTGTCCGCGCGCCTTAAGGTCACTTTGGCGCGGGCCACGGCCTGCTGCAGGCCTTCGCGGATATCATGCAGTTGCTGCAGGGATTCGACGCGAATCTGCGCGCTGTCGGTGCCCACCGCACGCTGCAGTGCTTGCATCATATGGGGCAATTGCACACGGGCTTCCTGCAAGTGCTCCATGCCGACCAGTTCCTGCAGATAGAGGTTCTGCATGTCCTGCTTCAGCGATTGCTGGGTGCGCAGGCTTTGCACGCCGAGCACCAGCACCAACAGCAGCAGCGCCGAGAAACCCAGGATCAGTTTGTGAAGCAGCGCGAGGCGCTCAAGCAGGGTACGCAATCCGGCCATGACTATCCTCGTGGACCTGATGAAAACACTGACGAAGAGACAATCGCGGGTTCACGGAGCCTGGCCGAAACGCTCCAGGGCAGCCCGCTTGCCGGCCATATCCTGGTCGGAATCGGCGAAGCGCTCGGCAATGGTCTGGAACTGTTCGAGGCAATCGAGGAAGGCATCGCAGATATCGGGGTCGAAGTGCGTGCCTCGCCCCTGACGAATAATCTCGACGGCCTGCGCGTGGGGCATCCCCGCTTTATAGACCCGACGGCTGATCAATGCGTCATAGACGTCCGCCACTGCCATCAACCGGGCGCTGACGGGGATGTCGTCACCCGCCAGCCCTTGCGGATACCCACTTCCGTCCCATTTTTCCTGGTGACTGTAGGCAATCTCCTTGGCCAGGCTGAGGAACTCGGCGCGAATGCCGAGCTGATCCTCGGCATGCTGGATGGCGTCACGTCCCAGCGTTGTATGAGTCTTCATGATCTCGAATTCTTCCTCGGTATAGCGTCCCGGCTTGAGGAGAATATGGTCGGGGATGCCGATCTTGCCGATGTCGTGCAGCGGCGCCGACTTGAACAATAATTCGATGGTGTCCTCGGTGAGAAAGTGACTGAAGCGTGGATGAGCACGCAGATGCTCGGCCAGCACCTTGATGTAATGCTGGGTCCGCCGGATATGGTTGCCCGTTTCGTTATCGCGAGTCTCGGCCAGTGAAGCCATGGCCTGGATGGCCACATCCTGGATCGCAATCACCTCGCGGGTCCGGCGCGCCACTTCCTTCTCCAGATAGTCGTTGTGATCGCGCAGGAAGTCTGCCGCCGCCTTGAGCTTGAGCTGGGTATCCACCCGCGCCAGGACCAGCGCCGGCCTGATCGGTTTGGTGATGTAGTCGACAGCCCCCAGTTCCAGGCCATGGATCTCGTCTTCGGTGTCGGCCATGGCCGTCAGAAAGATGATCGGAATATCACGGGTACGCGGGTCGCGCTTGAGCTGCTGCGCCACTTCATGGCCGGACAGCCCGGGCATCATCACGTCCAGCAGGATCAGGTCAGGGAGTGCGTCGCCCTGTAGTACGCGCAAAGCCTTTTCACCGCTATTGGCGGCCTTGACCCGGTAGCGATCCTTGAGCAGATCCGTCATCAGCATCAGGTTGTCGGGCGTGTCATCGACCACCAGCAGGGTCGGCGGACTGTAATGACTCTGTTCGGCACTCATGGCGGGTGGCTCCCATGCCAGACTTTGACATCCCGAGGCAACACTTCCACTGCCGCCCCGACGCAAGAAAGCTTAGCTGCTGTTCTCCAGGGCTGCCCGGCGCCGAGCCCGAACCAGAAGCGTCAGCCGTTGCCCTCATAGTGTGGGTCAATAGTCTGTTTGAGGTATTACCCAACGCTGACCTTGATTGACTATGACGCTAGGGATTTTCGGTCATCCGGATGGACCAGGCAGCACGACCGTCGCTCCATCCATCAACCGCAACGAGGAGCTTGATAGCTATGGAAAAAGTCATCTATCTGCTGTGGCGTGATACCCAAGTCAGTCCTGATACCTTCGCCCATCGCCTGCGCAGTGAGGTCGCCGGGCAATTGCAGGCACTCGGCGCCCGTGGTGTGCAATTGAACCTGGTCGATGCCGATGTGCAACCAGCCGCCGGCCTGCGCCAGGAAAACAACCGACCATTGCCCGATGGCAGCCTGTCGCTGTGGCTGGACAGTGCCAACGGGCCGGCTCGCTGCCCTTTCGATAACCTGATCAGCGCGGCAACGGCGCGCATGGCTGCCTACCTGGTCTGCGAGTCGGTCGCCATCGCCAATACCCGCTTCCCTGCAACACCCGGTGAGCGTACCCACGGGTTTGCCCAACTGGCCCTGCTGACCCGCCCTCCACGCCTGACTCCCGAGGCCTGGCTGGACATCTGGCGCAACCATCACACGACGGTGGCCGTGGACACCCAAGCCAACTTCCAGTACGTGCAAAACCTGGTGGTGTCGGCACTGACCCACGGCGCGCCACGGATCGATGCCATCGTTGAAGAATGTTTTCCGCCAGCGGCCATGACCGATCCCATGGCCTTTTTCGATGCGGCGGGCGACGAAGCGAAATTCCAGCGCAACCTGGCGGCGATGATGGACAGTTGCAGCCGCTTCATCGATTTCGACAAGATCGACGTGCTGCCCACCAGCCAGTACTGCCTGTAGGACCGGAAAATCGTCAAGCGTGTCAGGGCCCGGCAACCGGGCCCTGATGCTCAGGCCTGCTTCAAGGCGCCATCGAACGCGGGCGTCAACCCCGACAACTCCAGCTTGCGGACAAAGTCGCCCAGACGCTGCTGCTTGTAGGCGTCCACGTCCATGTCACGGTAGTCGTAGAAACCCTGGCCATCGCGCAAGCCATTGCGGCCGTTTTGCATGTTGTCGGCGATCACTTGTGGTGACTCGAAACGCGGTGATAGCGCTCCACTCAGGTAACGCGAGGCGTAGTACAAAATGTCGCCGCCGCCCCAGTCGATGAACTCAAGCAGGCCCAGCACCGAGAAGCGCAAACCAAAGCCGACGCGCACCGCCGTGTCGATATCTTCTGCGCTGGCCACGCCCTCTTCCACCATCCGTGCCGCTTCGTTCATCACCAATGCCTGAATGCGCGGCACGATGTAGCCAGCCACCGGGTTGCACACCACGGGCACCTTGCCGATGCGCTTGAGCAGTTGCAGCAGCCGTTCGACCACCTGCGGGCAGGTCGCTTCGCTGCGGCTGACTTCCACCAGCGGCATCAGGTACGCGGGATTGAGCCAGTGCGCGTTCACGAAGCGCGCAGGCGTACTGACCATTTCGCTCAGTTCCGTGACCAGGAAAGTCGAGGTGGTCGACGCGATGATGGTCGACGCCGGCACATGCTCGCTGACCCAGGTGAAGGTCTCCTGCTTGACCGCGATGACTTCCGGCACCGCTTCGAACACCAGGTCGCACCTGCGCAATGCATCTGCGGCCTGGGATCTGGATTGCAGCGTCAACCGGGCTATCGCGATGTCGGCCTGTTCCAGCCGGAGCATGCCGAGGCGTACCAGCATCTGCAATTCGCTGCGGATGTTGTTGCGCACACGTTCGAAGTAGCCGTGCCGCTCATCCTCGGCGCGATCCTTGATGTCGATGAGGGTGACCGGCAGGCCCGCATGGATGAACGCCAGGGCAATGCCCTCGCCCATCCGGCCGGCGCCGATCACGCTGACTTGGGGCAGCGCGGCGTTCATCAGTTGTAGCCCCTGGTCAGCAGTTCGGTCATCTGCGCCCGACTCAGCGTGGCCAGACCGAGGTTTTCCAGGGTGCGGCCTTCGGCGTAGAGATCCCGTGCAGCGACAACCGAGGCAATGCTCAGCAGGCCCTGCGCAACCGGAGTCGGCACACCGGCCCAGCGGCCGACGGACACCAGGAAGGACAGGCCCAGGCGGGTGTCTTCGAGCATGTAGCGATGCTTCTGCAAGTCGATGTCCTCGCGCCAGTCACCGCTGTCGGTCAACTTGCCATGGGCACCGCGACCGTACATCCACTCATCACCTTCGGTGGTGTTGTAGTGGTCGGCGAGAGGAAAGTGCGGCGCGCCGTAGGTCAGTGCTTCACGCACGGCCATGCGCTCGGCATCAAGCTGGTTGGTCACGCGACGAATCGACGGTTGGGTGCCTTCGTTGTGAATGTCCCAGGCCTCGAAATGCTCCAGCGGCCCGGCGTTCATCATGATCAGCGGCGGGTGGATGATAGGGCCTGCGTTCATCAACGCACCGCTCAGGGCGTCTTCAATCGGTTCGACGCTCGGGTAGGCTTCACGCAGCACCGCAAAAGCATGCTCGGACAGGTTGCTGGGGAATACACCGGTCGGCAGGCGGGTGGCGTAGCCGCTGATCACCAGGTCGCTGGCGCCATGCTTGCGTACCAGGTACGGCAGCGTACCGGTTTCAGCGAAAGCGACCTTGCTCCGGTTGCCCGCATCGGCCATGGCCTTGGCAAACACGAAACTGCCAAAGGTGCCCGGCGGCAGGAACACCACCTGACCGTCGTGCAGGTGCGGCGCAACATGTCTGGCCAGGTCTTCGTGGGAGGTCGACGGCAGCGGGATGATCACCAGTTGCGCGTCGCCCAGGGCTTCGGCCAGGTCGTCGGTGAACGACAACTTGTCGCCCTTCTGGCCGACTGACAACTGGCGAGTGCCTCGGTAGTCCTTGATGGTCAGGCTGCCGATGGCCAGCAGCTCTTTGAGCGCTGTGGAATCTCGACGCCACAGGCGGGTCTGGTGCCCCTTTTCAGCCATTTCGACAGCAGCGGCGTAACAGCCGTGACCACCACCCAGCACGGTAATATTCATGCAGATACTCCTTTTTGTCAGAGACTCGATCCTATCGAGCCGCACCGCCACAGACTCCTCCGATTGCGCAGCCGAATGACCGATTGCGCAGGTGTCTCAATGCTTCCGCCGCCGCAGGGTGTCCGACGGCAGGCAACCATAGCGTTGCCGATAAGCGCTGGAGAAATGCCCGAAGCTGTTGATGCCATGACGCAACAGGATATCGGTGACGGTTTCGCCGGCCCTGCCCTGCTTGAGCGACTCGTGGATGACCGCCAGGCGACGGTCGCGGATGTACTCGACCGGCGCCTGCCGGAGGAACTGGTTGAAGCCGTTCTGCAAGGTGCGCACCGAAACACCACACAGTTCGCTCAGGGTCGTCAGGCTGATCGGTTCGTCGAGGTGTTCCTCGATGTAGTCACGGGCCTTTTTCACGTGGTGCGGCAGCGGCACGCGCGAATCGATCAACAGATCCGCGGAGTAGTTATGCGGCAGCTGCGTGAGCAGCAACTGCATCAGGTATTCGGACAGGCCGCTGGCGAGGCGCGAACCGTCAACGCCGCTGCCGTAGAGCCGGCAGATGTAGTCCAGGGTGTGATAGAGGCTGACGACGCCGGCGCCCAGGTGGTCGACGCTGACATCAAAGATCACCGACTGGCGCAGGCTGCGGCCGAGCAGGCGTTGCAGCTGCGTCTCCAGGGCATCACGGTCGACACGCAGGATCAGGTTGCGGCACTCGCCATCGGTGACGATGCGGCTTTGCGCGAACGGCGAGGAAACGCTCAGGTAGCCCGACTGCATCGCCGCGCTGCGCCGCCCGTGGGCCACTTCGCAATGCCCCTGCAAGGTGATGCGAAACAGATACTGATCGGCAATGTCGCCGATGGTGATCTCCACCGGCGCGCCATAACGCAGGTCGAGCAGCGCCGAATCGCCGAAGAATACGCCGTTGAGTCGGGTGTAGATCGGCTCGTCACGCAGCACGTTGAAGCTGTGCGGGCACAGGTATTGGCTGACCTTGTCCTTGATCTCGCGGTAATCGGCCGAACTGAGCAGGCTGTGCCGTTCCAGCAGGTGTACGTCATTCAACATCAAGGGTTCTCCTGACGTGGAGCGTCTCGGCCCCGCTCCCTTTGACAGGAGCGAGGCCGGGGCGCCGATCGTGGACTATGACCAATCAAGCCCGGGTCGGATACTCCCGGGCATAACTTTCGCGAAAACGACGGCAACCACGCCAGAGCAGCAGCACGGTCAACGCCGATGCACCGGCGATCACCAGTGACATCGACGACCCTACCGCCGCGGGCGATCCGAAGTAGCGGTCGGTCAACAGCGCCACCAGCGTAGTGCCCAGGCCCAAACCCAGCAGATTGCTGATCAGCAGGAACACGGCCGAGACCTGTGCGCGCACCTGGTTCGGTGCGAGGATCTGCATCGCCGCCGTGGACGCCGGCATCGGGAACGAGGCGAAGAACATCGCTGGCACCAACAGGGTCACCGACAGCCACAGTTGATCGACTTGAGAGAACAGCACGGCCGGCACCGCCATACCGAGGGCACCGATGACGCCAGTGCGCATGGCAGCGTCCTGATGACCTTTCTTGGCCAGATAATCGGTGAGCCATCCACCGAACAGCACCCCGCCTGTGTTGGCCACCAACAGCACGGTGCCAAGCATGTAGCCCGCCTCCATCGGCGACAGGCCGAACTTGCGGATGTACAGCGCCGGGCTCCAGCTCATCAAGCAGAACAGGGCCATGGCGTAAAATGAAAAGCCCAGGTAATGACAGGTGAAGGTGGCGCGGTGGCGGCCGAGGAAGCGCAAGCCATCACCCATCCCGACCTTCCTGGCCCGACCCTGCGCATCCACCTGCAGGCCTTTGCGCGCCGGATCGCGCACGGTAAGCCAGATCAACAGGCCGACCACGATGCCGGGCAGACCGACAATGAAGAACGCCAACTGCCAGGCCTTCATCGCGCCGAGAAAGGCGACCTCGATGGTGTTCATGTCCTTGAGCATCGCGATCACATAGCCGCCCACCAGGAAGGCCAGGCCACCACCGACGAACGAGCCGATCGAGTAGATACCCACCGCGCGGCCGAGTTTCTCCTTGGGGAACATGTCGCTGAACATCGAGTAGGCCGAGGGCGACAGGGCTGCCTCGCCGACACCGACACCAATGCGGGCGAGGAACATGTGCAGGAAGTTCTTGCTCAAGCCGCAGGCTGCAGTCGCCAGGCTCCAGAACACCACGCCGACGGCGATGATCTTCGGTCGCGAGAAGCGGTCGGCCAGATAGGCGATGGGCATGCCCATGAACGCGTAGAACAACGAAAAGGCCAGCCCGTGCAGCAAGCTGAACTGGGTGTCGCTGATCTGCAGGTCGGCTTTGATCGGCTCGATCATCAGCGCCAGGATCTGTCGATCCACAAATGAAAAGATGTAGGCGATCATGCACAGGCCGACCACATACCACTCGTAAATGTAGGTTTTCTTCTTCTGCAGGACCGCGTTATCGACCTGGATATTCACTAGTGTTTGCTCCTCTTGGAATCCGCTCATGCGCGCAGCGGTGCGCAGAACAACGACTGGAAAGTTGCGGGGCAGATGCAAAGGACAAAGGGTTCGAACATGGTCAGGCCTCTTATTGTTATGGGGGCAAATCCCGGGTGGACCGGGCTTACCAGAACTTCCAGGTGTAGGTCGTGGCGACACGGAATTCGTTGTAGTCGTAGCCGTACTTCTGTTTCACGTCGATGTTGCGCAGGTCCAGCCCCAGGCCTTGCAGCGCCCCGCTCTGGACCACGTAGCTGAGCCCCAGAAAGCGTTCGCTTTCCTGGTTGTCGCTCAGGTTGTTGCCACGGTCCCAGTTAGTACCCTTGATGTAGCGGGTGTAGAGCTTCAGCCCTGGCACGCCCATCCCGGCAAAGTCATAGCTGTAGCGCGCCCCCCAGGACTTTTCATCCGGGCGGACAAACCCCAGGGACGACCAGTGCACCAGGTAAGGTTGCGGGATAAAACCGTTCATCGTTGGGAACACGCTGTCACCGAGCATGCGCTGGTAACTGAGGCCAAACATGTGGGCGCCTTTGAGCAAGGTGAACAAGGCACCGTAGGAACGGTTGTCGATCTCACCGTTCAACGCATTGCCATCTTCATTGTTATTGAAGTAGCGCAAGTCGGTTTTAAGTTTGTAGCCACTGCCCAGGTCAGCCATATGCATCAGGCCGAAATAGTGTTGCTGATAAATATCGTGCAACACGCCGTAGAAATAACTGGCTTGCAAGTTCTTGGCAATGTCGTAAGTTGCGCCGCCGAAGTCCAGGCCGTCACTGTCGAGATTATCGGTGGAACCAAACTTGTATAGCTTCTCGTGGTTGGAAGATTCCCGTGTCACGGCGGACCAGAACCGGCCACCGGTCATCGTCAACCCATCGACTTCCCTGGACTCGACCACGGCCCCTTGATAGATCGTATCCAGTTGCCGACTGGGGTCATCGGACGCCACCGGCAGTTGTGGACGAAGGTCACCGACCTTCAACTCGGTCTTGCTGTAGCGCATCTTGAAGGTTGCACCGGCGCGACTGTAGTCATCGGCCGTCTGCTGGTCGCGGACGCTGTACGGCAGCGAACCGTCATTGCCCGACGAATCCAGGCGCACGGCGTACTGCGCATCCACATCAAGGCCGATTGCCAGGGCCGTGTCGGTGTAACCGGAGGTAAACTGTGCATCGAAACCCTGAGACCAACTATGCACTTCAGAAACCGGCGCATTGGTATTGGTGTAGTTACGATGCAAGTAGAAGTTTCGCGTATCCACTTTCAAGTGACTGTCATCAACAACATCGGCATAGGCTGTCAATGGCGAACAGATAATTCCCAACACGCCGGCAATACCGAGCCCACGGCAACATTGCTTTACCTGATACATCTAACTTCTCCACATCTGTATGTGCTGGGCACTGTATTTATAGGAGCAGATTCGAACTAAAACTAAAAATGCCGGCAGCCGAACACCGAGCCCTCTTGAGCAGCAAGGCGGATTGCATCAGGGATATAAAGAACGATGGGTTCGAGCATTGTCAGACCTATTGTTGTTATGGGGTAAAGCGCCAGGCGGGCTCAGTGGAACAGCCAGCCAAGACGACACGCCTCTTGTCTACCCAAGGTAAGTGAGTAGGCGCCGCGCCGATATCGAGATGAACAGCATCCGTTGAGGGGAAAACTTCAACCCGGCTAAAGGTTTCCCTTAGTCGACTCAAAAGCGCAGGGCACACGGTGGGAGATGGCAAGCCTGAATTGCATAAGCCTTCCTTAAGCGAGGTCTTGTTGTTGGATGGGCCCTAAGCTAGCGATTGCCCTGCCTGCCAACCTCCCCGATTGCGCAGGCGATTCTCCAATTGCGCAGCCTGATGCAGACTGCCTGAGCACTGCAGCCTGCGAGCCCCCTGCAGCAACAGCACTTCGCCGCGCCATTCGGCGAAGTGGAAGCCCATCCCCTGGCGCCGAGCCATCCGGAGGCGGACAAGCTGCTGATGCTGTATCGCAATCTCGAGATGGCTATTGCAAAGGCTGGATTGCAGCGCTCCGGGTACCGGCGAACGCACTCGTGCCAAGCCAGCGCCACAGGTTTTCCGCATCCTGCACAGCGCCGTCTACACGCAGCTCTCGCGACTGAAGAACCTCCCTTGGTGTGCGGTCGCCAGTCCACACCTCGGTCAACGCACGCACGCTGGAGTCCACGACGAGTGTGAGTTCGCGTCCGGGGTCGTCGCGGCACAGATCTGCCACACCATGTTCGACCACGAGCCACCACTCTTGCTCGCCGGACCGCGCGTCGCGGAACCTGAAGTGAATGACCACCGCCCGGGACGGGAACATCTCGATGCGCGCGAACCGGCGCACGTCCCACATGAGCAGGCCCGCGTCGAGTTCGTTATCGCGAAGGCGACTACCTATCCAACGCGCGCCCCAATGCCCTAGAGCCATGATGATGGGGCGCAGTTCCTCGCCTGCCTCGGTCAGGCTGTACTCCCAGACTTTGCCCGTGGCCGTGCGATGTACGACACCGATATCTTCCAGGTGGCGCAGCCGCTGTGCCAGCAAGCTGGTGGACATACGTGGTACGCCGCGGTGCAGTTCATTGAAGCGTTTACTGCCGCACAGCAGCTCGCGCACGACCAAAGGCGTCCAGCGCTCGCACAGCGCTTCAGCACCGCGCGCGACCGTACAGAACTGACCGTAGCTTTCATCCATCGCCCGTACTCCGCAAATACAACGCTTCAGATTCTGAACTAGCCTCGCGGTATCGCCACGCGCACGCTGAAACCTGCCAAAGCCACCGTATCAGGAGAACGCCATGACCAAGATAGCCATCATTCAGCGGCCGCCAGTGCTGCTCGATCGCAGCGCGACGATCGCCCGAGCCGTGCAATCGGTTGCTGAGGCTGCGGCGGCTGGAGCCTCGTTGGTTGTTTTACCCGAATCGTTCATTCCAGGTTACCCGTCGTGGATCTGGCGGCTGGCGGCGGGAAAAGACGGGGCTTTAATGGGCCAGTTACACACGCGTCTGCTGGCCAACGCCGTTGATATCGCGAACGGTGACCTGAACGAATTGTGCGAGGCCGCCAGCACTCATGCCGTGACAATCGTATGCGGCATCAATGAATGCGAGCGGCGCAATGGAGGCGGCACGCTCTACAACAGCGTAGTCGTTATCGGTACGAACGGCGAAGTGCTCAACCGGCATCGCAAGCTGATGCCAACGAACCCCGAGCGCATGGTCCACGGTTTCGGTGATGCGTCAGGGTTGCGTACGGTCGATACACCCGTCGGCCGCATTGGTGCGCTCATCTGCTGGGAAAACTACATGCCCCTGGCGCGCTATTCATTGTATGCCCAGGGAGTGGAAATCTATGTCGCCCCCACGTACGACACCGGCGAAGGCTGGATCAGCACGATGCGTCACATTGCACTCGAAGGTCGGTGCTGGGTGATCGGCAGTGGCACCTCGCTGCGCGGCAGCGACATCCCCGATGACTTTCCGGCTCGCATGCAACTGTTTCCCGATCCGCAAGAGTGGATCAACGATGGCGACTCGGTGGTGGTCAACCCTCAAGGCCGGATCACAGCCGGTCCATTACACCGTGAGGCAGGCATTCTGTATGCGGACATCGACACCTCACTCGTGGCGCCAGCGCGACGGACGCTCGACGTCACCGGGCACTATGCGCGCCCTGACATTTTCGAACTGCAGGTGCGACGCACGCCGGCGACAGCGGTGCGCTTCATCGACGAGTGAAGCTAACCAACGCTCAGGCGATCCATCCCAACTTCGACGGTATGTGTAATAACTGATGAAGGAGTCATTCCATGAGCATTCAAAGGTCTTACAAAGGCAGTTGTTTTTGCGGCGCAGTCGAGTTCACCGTCAGCGGAGAGCCGGCCGCAATGGGCTATTGCCATTGCGAGTCGTGTCGACATTGGTCAGCAGCGCCGGTCAATGCCTTCACGCTGTGGAAACCCGAGGCGGTGCAAGTAACTCGGGGGGCTGACAACATCGGCACCTACAACAAGACACCGCAGAGTTATCGCAAATGGTGCAAGAGTTGCGGCGGGCACCTCTTCACCGAACACCCAGGGATGGGGCTCATCGACGTGTATGCCGCTGTCATCCCGGATCTCGCGTATTCGCCAGGAGTTCACGTGCACTATCAGGAGGCCAGGCTGCGCATCAAAGACGGGTTGCCCAAGCTGAAGGATGTCCCCAGCGAATTAGGGGGATCGGGCGTCAGCATGGACGAATAGCGCCAGCACGGTAGCGTGCGGCGATCCGACCTTGCCTGATTACGCCAGTTGCCATCTGTTCGGCAATGTCATGACCACCGGTTAACTGAAATCCAGGCCGCGTAGTTTTTCTTCGCGCATGCCGGCTTGAGTATGGACATTCAGGCTGCAGCCATTAATTCCATTGGTTATGTGGGTGAGGAGCATTCGTTCTATTGCGCGCGGCATGGGTGGCTAATCTAGGGAGGTTGAGGGGGGCAACCGTCAGGAAGGTGCAACCATATGGACGCAAATCCGATCGAAACCGACTATCTGATCATCGGGGCTGGCGCGACCGCCATGGCCTTCGTCGATACGCTACTCAAGGAAACGAATGCACGTATCGTGATGGTGGATCGGCACGGTCGACCTGGCGGGCACTGGAATGATGCCTACCCCTTTGTCCGATTGCACCAGCCCTCGGCCTTCTATGGCGTCAACTCACGGGAACTGGGCAGCGGAACGAAAGACACGACGGCACTGAACGAGGGCTTGTATGAGCTGGCCTCCGGCGCCGAGGTGATGAGCTACTTCGACCAGGTGATGAATCAGCAGTTTCTGCCGTCAGGTCGGGTCCGTTACTTCCCCATGTGCGACTACACCGGCGACCGCATTGACGACCACCGGTTTACCTCGCTGATCAGCGGCGTAAGCCATCAGGTGCGAGTGCACAAAAAGGTGGTGGACGCCACCCATGCCCAGACGGCGGTGCCCTCGACCCACCCGCCCAGATACAAGGTGGAACCCGGCGTGCAATGCGTGCCACTGAACGACCTGCCGAAGATCCAGCACCCACACACTGGCTACGTAGTGGTGGGATCGGGCAAGACCGGGATCGACGCCTGCCTGTGGTGCCTGCAAAACGGTGTTGCGCCCGAAAAAATCTGCTGGATCATGCCAAACGATCCGTGGTTGATCGACCGGGCCAACTTGCAACCCGGCCTCGACAGCTTCGAACGAACAATCGGCGGCCTCACGGCACAGCTCGAGGCTATCGCAGCCGCGGACTCGATCCCGGACCTGTTCTCCAGGCTTGAGGCGGCGGGCCAGCTCTTGCGCCTGGATACGGCCGTCGAACCCACTGCTTACCGCTGCGCCACCGTCACTCAAGCGGAATTACGCGAGCTTCGACGCATCGACAACATTGTGCGCCTGGGGAGAGTGAGCGTTATCGAGCCAACGCGCATCGTGCTCGAGCAGGGCAGCATCGCCACGAGCCCAAATGCTCTGCACATTGATTGCAGCGCCAGTGCCATCCCGACACTCCCTGAAATGCAGGTGTTCGACGGCGGCAAGATCAACCTGGTGATGGTAAGCAGCTGCCAACCCTTGTTCAGCGCGGCCTTGATCGCTTATGTGGAAAGCCACCTGGACGATCAAGCGCAAATGAACGCGTGTTGCACAATGGTCCCCCCGCCTCACGTCCCCACGGACTGGATCAGAATCTGGGCCGTCTACCTGGGTAACCAGCTACGCTGGGGAGAACATGAAGGTCTGTCCCGCTGGATCAGGCAGTCGCGTTTGTACTTCATGACGGCGGTGGTCAGGGGCTTGCAAGAAACCGACACCGAGAAACTGGCACAGCTGCGTCGGCTCTCTGTCAGCAGGCAACAGGCTCTGACGAATCTGCCGCGTTTGCTGGAGGTCATCGCTTGAATCGCAGGAAGCGCACATGAACGAGCCACACCTCGAACTGCTCGACATCAATGGCATTCGCATGCAGGTCGCCATCCAGGGCTCCGGTCCCTTGGTCTTGCTATGCCACGGATTCCCGGAGCTGGGGTACTCGTGGCGCAACCAGCTTGCTGCGCTGGCGGCCGCCGGCTACAGAGCGGTAGCGCCCGACATGCGCGGCTATGGCGGCACAGATGCGCCGGCCGAACCCGACGCCTACACCACGCTCCACCTGGTAGGCGACATGGTCGAGTTGGTCAACGCACTCGGCGAACAGCAAGCCGTGATCGTCGGCCATGACTGGGGCGCGCAGGTAGCCTGGGGCGCAGCATTGATGCGACCCGATCTGTTCCGCGCGGTGGTCGGCATGAGCGTTCCCTTCTCGCCACCGACACGCGTGGAGCTCCTCAGCGCGCTTGCCTCGCGGGGTATCAGCGACTTCTACATCCAGTATTTCCAGACGCCGGGTGTGGCCGAGGCCGAGTTGGAAAGGGACGTCGAGTCGTCGATCCGGCGCATCTACTTCAGTGGCTCGGGTGACGGACCCGATTGGCCGGTGTTCGGCCGGCTGCAGCCGGGCCAGGGCTTCCTCGGCGCGATGGTCGAGCCCGAAACCCTGCCAGTCTGGCTAAGCCTTGAGGACATTGCCTATTACACCCGCGAATTCACCCGCAGCGGATTTCGCGGCGGCTTGAACTGGTACCGCAACATGACGCGCTCATGGGCACTTCTGGCACCTTGGCGCGGTTGCATTATCCGGCAGCCGTCGATGTTCATTGCCGGGAGCCGCGACGGCGTGCTGAAGTTTCCGAGTTCCCCGCGGCAGATCGAAGCCTTCGCGCAGACACTGCCGGGACTGCGCGGGTGTCATATCCTCGAAGGTGCCGGCCACTGGATACAGCAAGAGCGCGCGACAGAGGTCAATGAGCTGCTGTTGGGCTTCCTGAAAGAACTCTGAATTGATTTAAAACTGGAGGGAACCATGAACAATCTCATCGCCACCGACGAGTCACCTGAAGCCGTTCGCCTCATGGTCAGGGTTTACGCCTACTTGCTGCTCGCAGGATTTGCGTTTGTTCCGGCCTATCTGATTGGGTACTTGTACTTTTTTCAGGACCCCACGCTTATATTCGAGAATCACCTGTTCCATATAGTTGCGATCACGACAGCCACCCTGGCCGGCTCGTTTGTTACGTACGTAACGTGGCGCTGCTATCAGTCATCGGGAGATCCGCTGCTGCGATGGATGACGCTTGGTTTTCTCGGCTTTGTACTGATCTATGCGTTGCATGGTGCGTTCACCGGGCAAGCACACCACAATATCTGGCTCTTCCTGCTTTATGGACCCGCCTCTCGCCTGGTCATGTCGATTCTGCTGTTAGTCGGACTGCTGTCGTACCACCGCCCACCTGTTGCCGCGGACCAACGAATGAAGGCCCGCCCGTGGTTGACCTGGATAGGACTGTTCCTGCTGGTCGACGTGGCAGTGGCGTACGTCGCGAATTCGCCGATCGCCAGCAATCTCGCGGTGCGCCTATCGATGGAAGGTGGTGCCCTCGTTCTTTCCACATTGACCGTGACAATACTCCTGCTGCGCCGTATCCGTTCGCCGCTGATGACCATTTTTATCATCTCGGTCACCGCGTTCGCGCTGTCCTCTCTTGCCTTCATCCTTGCACGTCCGTGGAACCATATGTGGTGGCTCGCTCACGCGATCTTCGCCGGCGGATTCTTCATGTTGAGCTATGGGGTAGTGCAAGCGTTCCTCACCACGCGGTCGTTTTCGAAGATTTACAGCCAAGAGGAGTTGATGGTGCGTCTTGCCGAAGCGATGGCGTATGCCGAGAGCGCCCTGCAGGAACTCCAGCGCACCAATCAAGAACTCGGGCACCTTGCGGCGACCGATCCACTGACCGGCGCTGATAATCGTCGTCGGTTCATGGAGCGGGTCGAAGTCGAAATTGGCCGGACCAAACGCGGCGGTGCGCCGTTCTCCGTGTTGGCACTCGATCTGGATAATTTCAAGTCCATCAACGATCGCTTCGGGCATCAGGTTGGCGATGACATCCTGAAGAGTTTCGTGGAGAAATGCCTCGATTCGATCCGCCCGTATGACGGTGTCGCCCGAGTGGGCGGGGAGGAATTCATGATACTGCTACCTCAGACTTCACTTGAAGGCGCGCACGAAATCGCTGAGCGTCTGCGAAGCACCGTTGCAAATAGTTCTTTTCATGGCCAGCAGCGGTCAACCGTGGTCACAGTGAGCATCGGCGTATCGCAATCCGGTCGCGATGGCGACACGATCGAGGCAATTCTGCGTACAGCCGATCAACGCCTGTATCACGCTAAACACGAAGGCCGTAACCGTGTGGTCACTACCTTCAAAACCAGCCTCCAACCTATGCCTTGACCATCGTCTCGAAGTCGCTGAAAGCGTCGGCACCGATACCCCGTGTCAGTGTTTCGGACTGTGCGACAGATTTCGAAAAAAAGTCGCAAGCCCCACTCCGCTTCGGGGCTTGCGACTCATTTGGCATTGTCATGCGCTTTGCCCGAGCCTTTCCCATGGTCACTGGCTGCAATCAACCAAGCTCCGTCATAACCATGCGTCAGTGGGAATAATCCAGTCACCTACGCCTTGCGGTGTCTTCTCGATCACTGATCCGCAGAACCCGTAACGGCGAAAATGTTGCAGGGCACTTGATACAGAACATGCTCCGTCGTACTGCCCACCCATTTGCCCAGTCCCTTGCGATGCGCATTTCCCATGACGATCACATCGGCCCGGTGATGCGCTGCAAAGTCGGCCAGCGCTTTGCCAGGGGGGCCTGCAACGAAGTGTTGCCGCTCAGTGGGTACGCCATAGTGGTCGGCCAATGCGATAAATGTCTTTTGCAGTGACTTGCGTACATCGCTGCTGAAGCCTGGCATCGTCACTGCACCAGCGCCTGCGTCGGATATATGTGTCAGCGATAGATCGTAGGCATACAGCAGATGCAACTCCGCATTGCATTGCATCGACAACCCGTTCGCCGCCTGGATGATGCGGTCGTTGATGCCAGTGATCTGAGTCTCGGGTTGTGACGGATCGACTGCCGCCACTACCACCCGTGGAAGTGGACACCTGAGTTCGCTGACCAGATGCACAGCCACCGGACATTCGCGCAACAAGTGCCAATCCAGAGGCGTAATGAAAACGCGTTTGAGCGCTGACTCGTGTTGCACGTCCTTGATAACCAGATCCGGTTGCATTTCTGCCACATGTCGAAGTATTTCTTGCAGCGCGGTGCGCGTAACAAGCACTTCGGTGCTCACTGCAACTCCGCGTCCGCGGATTAGACCGGCCTCATCCTTCAGCCACTTTTCGTTTTCTTGCTGACAGGCCTCACGAAAACGCGCACCGGCGCTCATCAAACCCAAGAGGTTGGAGTCTTCGATAAACACCGTGATATGCAGCGCTGCGCCAGTGGCTTCGGCAATGGCGACAGCTCGCTCCAACGCCGGGGTGTGACGCATGACTGGACCGGCTATCAGAAAGAGTCGTTGATACTGGCTCATGTAACACCTCCAAATGCTTCGGGATATCTAGCCCCCCCAGCGTTGTCGCCTGTCACACCACCGACGATTTACTATCGCCTCAACTATCTGGAACTATCAATATACGCCTGGATGCCATCTATCCCCTACTTGGCCGAGTCAACTTTTTCAACAGAATCGACCGACTGCTGCCGGTCGCCGTTGCCGATGTTCGACCGAAAGCCCACTGTCAGCGCGTTGTATTTGAGTCGCCCCGATTTACTGGACGCATGACCAGTTGAATCCACAGTCGTTTACTGGCGTTCACTAAAGGCAGTAAACCGCCAGGAACGGTTATCGAGATAGCGAACCTAAAAGGGGTCGCACACTGGCGCCGTTAGCTATTTAAGCAGCGGCCCCTAGAACTTTTCTCTATTTATCGGTCTATGTGGATAGCCACATCCGTTCGGTAAACGCGAACCCGCAGGCTCCCCCACAAATCAACCAGAGGTTGTCTTCGCTCATGAAATTCCATGACCCACGGATGGTGCTCTTCGGCCTGTTCGCGTTCGCGGCAGTGGGCTCGGCATCAGCAACACAGATGAAGACCTCAACCCCTGTTTTCGCACCTGAAGTCGCAGTCGTTCAGGTGCCGGCCCAGACTGCCGGCAATCCTTGGCCGACCTTGGCCAGCATGGCCGGCAAGCAACCAGGGCCGTTGCTTGCCCATGACGACCGATACTGGCATGACGGCCGCTGGCACTCTCGTAGAGACGATTGGCGCCGTGACGACTGGCGTAGAGATAACTGGCGCAGAGAGCAGGCCCGCCGCGAAGCAGAACGCCAACGTTATTGGGAACGCCACCATGATCGGGCCATGCGGCACCGCTATGAGGACGATCGCCGCTACTATCGTCGCTAGTGCGACGCCAAGAGCAATTCGCCTGCAACACCGGCGATGCACCGCCAACCTGCGAAACCGGCCCGAAACAGCTGTACTCGCTCATCGGGTTGTAGAAGCTGGCTAGAAACGTCGACGAGGTACGAGCGACTCCCTATCGCCCTCCTCGCCGGCGTTGAAGGCAATATGCAAACGATCATGGTTATGCTGCCGCCCTCCTCCAGTTCCGATGACGCCGAGCCACCCCATGCGAATACACACGCGGCAGACATACATGTTATGTTATATCTTATATAACCATGAACTGTCAGTCGCCACTGGCAGAGCCGTCCACCCCCTGCTTGCGACATTCGATGACAACTTCTACTCACATCCCCCCCATCACAAGCTTGAACCAACGCCTGCTGTCCATTGATGCCCTGAGGGGATTGGTAATCCTCCTTATGCTGCTGGATCACGTGCGCGAAACGTTCTTTTTGCACCGTCAAGTAACAGACCCCATGGACATCGAATCCACTGAGCCGGCGCTGTTTTTCAGCCGCACACTTGCTCATTTGTGTGCGCCGGTGTTCATACTGCTCACTGGACTTTCCGCTTACCTGTATGGCCAAAAGCACCAGGGCAAGGGCGATGTGTCAGCCTTTTTGTTCAAGCGCGGTCTATTGCTGGTACTGCTGGAGTTCACCCTGGTGAATTTCGCCTGGACATTTCAGCTCCCACCTACGGCGATCTACATGCAAGTGATTTGGGCCATTGGCATCTGCATGATTGCCCTGGTCGGACTGGTTTGGTTACCCAGGCCCATTCTGTGCTGCCTGGGCCTGGTGATCGTGGCCGGGCACAATCTGCTGGATAATGTGCACTTCGCGACAGGCTCGCCCATGCATATACCCTGGGCCATTTTGCATGATCGCGGCTGGATCGATGTCTGCGACAGCTTACGTCTGCGCACCTCTTATCCTGTGCTTCCCTGGATCGGTGTGATCGCCCTTGGATACAGTATCGGCCCCTGGTTTTCTGGCCAGGTTCTGGCCGCGGAGCGTCAACGTACTCTGCTGCTTGCCGGGGCCGGAACATTGGTCGGATTTGTCGCACTGCGAGCAGTCAATGGTTATGGCGAGGTGCATTGGGTCGCTCATGAAGGCATCACGCAAACCCTCATGAGCTTCTTCAACATTACAAAATACCCGCCCTCCCTGTTGTTCCTTTTGCTGACGTCGGGCATTGGCCTGTTACTGCTTCGTGCCTTGGAACAGGCTCAACAACGCAAGTGGGTCACTGCATTGGCAGTCTTTGGCGCGGCGCCGATGTTCTTCTACTTGCTCCACCTTTACGTACTCAAGGCGCTGTATCTGGTCAGCGTGGCGTTGTTCGGGTTGAACCAGGGGAATTTTTTCGGTTTCGACAGCGTTTGGGCTGTGTGGCTGACGGCGGTGCTCCTGGCTTTATCCCTGTATTTACCCGTGCGCTGGTTCGCGGCATTGAAGGCACGCCGTCGCGATATCAGATGGCTCAAATATTTCTGATCAGGACATTTGCTCACAAAAGTGGCCCCTGGAGAGCAATGCCAGTCAGGTAAGTGTTTGAACGCCTTCCAGAGGGATGGTGACCGGTCGTTGGATTAGCGTTCACTGAAGATCAAAACTGTGGGCGGCAGACTTGTGGCAACGGGTTATCAACGCGTAAGTTGATGACCTGCCCTTAACGACACGCCGGAGTTGATCCATGCGCATCGCCTTGCTGTCCGACATGCACCTGTCCGTCAATACGATCCCGTTTCCCGTCGTGGATGCCGATATTGTCGTGCTCGCCGGGGACATCGCCCGGCCGGCCAAGGCTATCGAGTGGGCCAGAGCCTGCCCGGTTCCACTGCTGTACGTGGCAGGCAATCACGAGTTTTATGGCAGTGACCTGGTCTCCACCTACGAACAGTTGAACAGCCTGACGCAAGGTACGCAGATCCACGTTCTGGAACGTTCGGAGTACGTCCACGACGGCGTGCGTTTTCTCGGCTGCACCTTGTGGTCTGACTATCGCCTTCTCGACGGCCCCGAGGACCGGGCGCTGGGCATCGATCTGGCGACCCGGCTGATTCGTGACTTCAGCCACATCAAGATCGCCCCCGATTTCCCTGACCTGTTCACGCCGGCCATTTCCCAGCTGGTGTTTCTGCAGACGGTCGCCTGGCTGGAAGACTGCTTCAAGCGCGACAGCAGCACACCCACGGTGGTGGTCTCTCATTTCGCCCCGACAAAATCGAGCATCAGCCCGACCTTTGCCGCTTCGCCGATCAACTCAAGCTTTGTCTCGGACCTCGAAGCGCGGATCAAGGACTGGCAGCCGGCACTGTGGCTGCATGGCCATACCCATGGCAGCTTTGATTATCGAGTGGGTAACACCCGCGTGATCTGCAACCCCCGGGGCTATGCCAAGAATGGCATCAATGAAAATCCTGATTTCGATGATGCCTTCGTGATCGATCTGGATCTGTGAAGCGACCCTCAAATCAACAGTTCCAGCGTATCGAACAGCTCGACATCTTCCGGCCGTGTCGACCGGGCGCGGCGGCGGATGACCTGGAACAGGCAGTCGACGAAGCATTGCCCGGCGACCCCCAACTGGGCATTGCGCGGGGTGACGATGCCGATGGTGTCGGTGGCGAAGGTTTCCGCCAGCGCCAGGCGCCCCACCCGTTCGCGGTAGCCCGGGATGGTGAGCATCGGCTCCGGGAAGTAACTGAGCATGTCTGTCTGCTCCACCAATGAAAGCGTCAACTGCGGTGAATGCGCGCGGTGGATGTGTTGCATATCGATCTGCGCACCGTGTTGCCAAAACAACTCGGTCATCAAACCTTCATGGCTGGCATCCGGGTAGTTGACCACCCAATCCTGATCCAGCAAATCGTGGATCGAGCGGCTGTCGCGCCGTGGATGCTCATGGCGGGCCACCACGGCCATGCGGTAAGACAGAATCTGCTCGCTGACGAACTCCGGGCGCGGCAGCAGTGATGACACCAACCCCACTGCAAACTCCATGGTGCCGTCGCGCAATCGCGGCAACGTCACCGCCATCAAGCCTTCGAAAATCTCCAGGCGTACCCGTGGCATGCGCTGGCGGAATAGCGTCACGACCTCGGGTAACAAGGTCATGCCCATCCACGGCGAAATGCCGAGGCGCAACTGCCCTTCGGCCTGGTCGCTCAGGTGTGCCAGTTCCAGTTGCGCGCGTTCGAGTTGGCTGAGCATCTGCCGCGCATGCTGCAACAGTGACTGCCCGTAGGTGGTCAGCACCACACCGCTGGCATTGCGCAACAGCAGTGGCAGGTTCAAGTGTTCCTCCAGCTCGCGCAACGCCTTGGCCACTGCCGTCTGCGACACCCCCAGTTGCCGCGCCGCCGCACGAATGCTGCCGCAGTCGGCAATCATCACCAGCGCCCGCAATTGATGCAGCTTCATCCCTTCCTCCTGATGCACCAGGGTGTAAACCAGCGGTTTTCAGCCCACCTTTTTTGCGACTGCCGCGACATTCGCCAACTCATTAGCATCACAGGGTATCAGTCCAACAGCCGAAAACGACCAATAAAAACGAGGAGAATCTGATGACCGATTTGCCCGCCCTGCCCGGCATTCGTGCACTCGAAGAAGAGATGATCGCCCTGCGCCGACACATCCACGCCCATCCGGAATTGAGCTTTGAAGAGTTCGCCACCGCTGACCTGGTGGCGAGCAAGCTCCAGGCCTGGGGTTACCAGGTACATCGCGGCCTGGGCGGCACCGGTGTGGTCGGGCTTTTGCGCCAAGGCTCCAGCGGCAAAACGATCGGCCTGCGCGCCGACATGGATGCGCTGCCGATCATCGAGCAGACCGGGTTGCCCTACTCCAGCCGCCACGAAGGCGTGATGCACGCCTGCGGTCACGACGGGCACACGGCGATGCTGCTGGCGGCCGCCCGTTACCTGGCCGAGAGCCGAGAGTTCGACGGCTCGCTGGTGGTGATTTTCCAGCCGGCCGAGGAAGGCGACGGCGGCGCTCGGCGCATGCTCGATGACGGTCTGTTCGAGCTGTTCCCCTGCGACGCGGTGTTCGCGATGCACAACATGCCAGGACTGCCGGTGGGCAAACTGGGCTTCCTCGCTGGTCCGTTCATGGCCTCGACCGACACCGTGACCATTCGGGTCGACGGCGTTGGCGGTCACGGCGCCATGCCGCACAAGGCCGTTGACCCGGTACTGGCCGGCTCGGCCATCGTCATGGCATTACAAAGCATTGTCTCGCGCAATGTCGCGCCGCTCGACACAGCGGTTGTGACCGTCGGCGCGTTCCACGCCGGGATTGCCGCCAACGTGATTCCCGATCACGCCGAGTTGCAGTTGAGCGTGCGTGCGCTCAAGGCGCAGGTGCGTGACGAGCTGATTGTACGGATCACCGCCGTGGCCGAGGCCCAGGCTACGAGTTTCGGCGCCCGCGCCAGGGTGACGGTCGACGAGGCGCAACGCTTCCCGGCTCTGTTGAATCATCCCGAAAGCACCGAGTTCGCCCGGCAAGTAGCGCTTGATTGGGTGGGCGAAGACGGCTTGATCGCGAACATGCAACCGCTGACCGGGAGTGAGGATTTCGCCGTGATGCTGGAGCGTTGCCCCGGTTGTTATTTGCTGATCGGCAACGGTGATGGCGAAGGCGGCTGCATGGTGCATAACCCCGGCTACGACTTCAACGATGACTGCCTGCCGACAGGTGCGAGCTACTGGGTGCGGCTGGTCGAGACCTTCCTGGCCTGACCTCATCCCTATCGCCCTCGTCTTCTGGAGTTCGTCAAATGTCCACTCCCGTCTCTACCGCCATGCCTGATACCGCTGCGACCCGGCAGCCGATTGGTGCGAAAGCCATCGCCGCCATCACCATCGGCTCCGGTCTCGAGTTCTACGATTTTTCCGTCTACAGCTTCTTCGCCACACTGATCGGTCGCCAGTTTTTCCCGGTCGAGAGCACGCTCGGGCAATTGCTGCTGTCCCTGGCGACCTTTGGTGTCGGTTTCGGCATGCGCCCCATCGGTGGCCTGGTACTCGGCGCCTATGCCGACCGGGTCGGGCGCAAACCGGCGATGATGCTCACCCTGTGGCTGATGGCGCTGGGTTCGCTGTTGTTCACCATCGCCCCCACCTATGCGCAGATCGGCGTCTTCGCACCGTTGATCATTGTGCTGGCACGCCTGATCCAGGGCTTCGCCATCGGCGGTGAGGTCGGTGCCTCTACGGCAATGCTGATGGAACACGCCGATGACAGAAGCCGCGGGTTCTACGGCAGTTGGCAGCTGTTCAGCCAGGGCTTGAGCTTTCTGCTCGGCGCACTGGTGGCCCTGGCACTGAGCTCGTCCCTGCCGCCCGAGGCGCTGGAGAGCTGGGGTTGGCGGGTGCCGTTTGCCCTCGGGATGCTGGTGATCCCGGTCGGCATTTATATCCGTCGTCACCTCAAGGAAACCGCCGCCGAACAAGGTCATGAAGCGTTCTCCAGCGTGCGGGTGATCTTCACCGGCTACCGTCGCCTGATCGTGACCGGGGTGCTGTTGGTGATCGGTAGCACCGCGTCCAGCTACATCGTGCTCGATTACATGACCAACTACACGGTCACGGTGCTGCACCTGCCGATGACCATGGGCACCACCGCCGCCTGCCTCGGCGCGCTGGTGCAGATCAGCCTGTCGATCTGGGCCGGCCGGCTCAGCGACCGTATCGGCCGGCGCCGCACCATCGCTCTGGGCAGTATCCCGATGCTGTTGCTGATCTATCCGGCGTTCATGCTGATGAACCAGTTCCCGACGCTCGGCATGCTGCTGGCCGTCTCGTTGGTCACCACCCTGTTGCTGGTGTTGATCACCGTGCCGACCCTGGTGTTGGTCACTGAACTGTTCCCAAGGGCGATTCGCGCCACCGGGTTATCGATCATCTATTGCCTGGGTGTCTCGGTGTTCGGCGGCTTCGCGCAGTTTTTCGCCACCGGTTTGATCGGCCTGACCGGCAATAACAACGCCCCGGCGCTGTATGTCATGGCGTGCCTGTGCCTGACCTTGATCGGGCTGGCGATGGTCAAGGAAACGGCCGGCAAGCCACTCGATTAGGCCGTTGTGACCATGACGGGCGTATGCGTCGGATTCTTTCAAACCGCGTATACGCCCAACGCCTTCAACAACACCGCGTATTGCATTTGCCCCGGCCAAAACGCGCTTCCTGGCGTTCGCGGAAAAACATCTCATAGCTCATGACTGGCTCGCCCGGACGGTTGCGGGCCATTTGTGCCACGTAGTTGTCGTACTCGGGAACGCCCACCATCAATCGGGCGCTCTGGCTGAACAATCTGGCGATCTGCTGCAGTTTGCTGAACATGACTGATCTCTCTGTATGCGTGGGACCTGGCCCATGAAACCGCGTTCATGTATCTGCACTGTGTCCACATCGGGCGCCTTTGTATTTTCATGTATCCAGGCTCGCACCCGATGGAACGCCGGCAACCCGCTACACTTTCTTCGCTCCGCCGCGGCACCAAAGCGGTCAAGACCCCTGACTTCTGATCTGGAGGTATCCCATGAGCGACAGCAGCGAACTCACCACCTTTACCGGCTGGGCCGCCACCGCAGCGGGCGCGCCACTGGAACGCTACAGCTACGATCCCGGTCCGTTGGGCAACGACGAGGTGGAAGTCGCCGTGGAATATTGCGGCGTCTGCCACTCCGACCAGTCGTTGATCGACAACGATTGGGGTATCAGCCACTACCCGTTTATCCCCGGCCATGAGGTGGTCGGCCGTATCGTGCGGCTGGGCGACCAGGTTCGCGGTCTGGAAATGGGGCAACGGGTGGGCATCGGTTGGTACAAGGGCAGTTGCATGCATTGCACCTCGTGCATCGAAGGTTCCCATAACCTGTGTCGCACCGTGCAACCGACCATCATCGGCAGCAACGGCGGCTTTGCCGACCGCATTCGTTCGCACTGGGCCTGGGCCCTGCCGATCCCGGCCGGACTCGATCCGGCAATGGCCGGGCCGCTGTTCTGCGCCGGTTCGACCGTGTTCAACCCGCTGTTGGAATTCGGTATCAAGCCCACTGACCGGGTCGGCGTGGTGGGTATTGGCGGTCTCGGTCACCTGGCGTTGCGTTTTCTCAACGCCTGGGGCTGCGAAGTCACGGCGTTCACCTCATCGCTGAGCAAGCAGGACGAAGCCAGGCGCCTGGGCGCACACAAGGTGGTCGCCTCGACCGATACCAATGCGCTCAATGCCATTGCCGGCACCCTGGATTTTCTGCTGGTCACCGCCAACGCCAACCTCGACTGGAGCGCCATGCTCGCCACCCTGCGCGGCAAGGGTCGCCTGCACTTTGTCGGCGTCGTGCCCGATGCCATACCGATGCACGTGTTCGAGCTGATTCCCCAGCAAAAAACCATGTCCGCCTCACCGGTCGGCTCGCCCGCCAACACCGCGACCATGCTGGAGTTCTGCGCACGCCACCAGATTGTGCCGCAGGTCGAGATGTTTCCCATGAGCCGCATCAACGAGGCCATCGATCACTTGCGCAGTGGCAAGGCGCGCTACCGCGTGGTGCTGGACGCCAGTCAGTGACCTTGTAGGAGCTGGCTTGTCGGGTCGCCGCATCGCAGCGATGGTCGTTAACGATAACGCGCGTGAGCTGGATAAACGCGGCGCATTTGAGTCCATCGCCGGCAAGCCGGCTCCTACAAATCCCCTCAGGGATTGGCTACCTGCGCAGGCGCCAATGGCATGTGCGGGTCATTCCAGGTGAACCGATAGGCTTTGCCGGCCTCTTGCGGCAGGCATTTGCCGTTATCGGCATCCGAGCCCACGATCGACCAGTTCGCCCGGGCGTTTTCCCCCAGCTCACGGGCCGCTTCTGGTTTGAAGCACTGGTTCAGTACGTCATCCGGCACCAATGCGTAGGCCTTGGGGTGTTCGCGCAGATACAGCGCGGCCTTTTCGATGGTCGAATTGTCCATGCCGAAATGCACGATCGGTTGCCGGGCGAACAACCAGTGCCCCTCCTCCCAGTTGACCAGCACCAGATCGGCGCCCCGGGTCATGGACGCCGCTTGGGTCATGAGCACCTGATCGACGTTGGTGCCGTCCTTGAGCGGTTCGATGAAGCCACGGGCGAACCACAACGCGAACCAGGTCGCCACCAATGCCGGGAACACCCGACGCATACGCGGGTTCCGTTTGAACCAGCGCCTGAGCAGCCACGGGATCAACGGCGCGGCGACCAGCACCAGCCCAGGCAGCGCCGGGTAGATGTACAACTTGCGCTTGCCTGTGCTGATGCAGAAAAACAGCACCACCAGCACCACCCAACCGAGCAACACCAAGACCCGGCCGTCGCGTTTTTGCAACTGACGGCGCCAGGCCGGCACCAGCCATGGCAGCACCAGCACCAGTGGTAGCCAATACTGCGGGATTACGTTGGTGAAGAAATACCAGAACGGTTCGCGGTGATGCCACGCGGCGGCATAGCGGCCCGCGGTCTGGCGCAGGAGGATCTCCCGTGCATAGGCAACTTCGTCCGCGCTGCCATTGAAGAGGATGGACAAGGCCAGGGGCAACAGCCAGATCGCGATGGCGCCAAGCATCAGCGCAAACCCGAGCAACCACTTGCGCGCCTCGCCCGGCATCGCCACCACACCGGGCCAGCCTTTGCGCACCCCATAGGCGTAGGGAATCAGCAACAGTGCCGGCAGGAAACCCACACCTTTGGTGATCACGCCAATGCCCATGGCCGCGCAGCCCGCGTAGAACCAGCGCCACGCAGGTCCCAGCAGCAGGTGCCGCGCCAGACCGTACAGGCCCAGGGAGGTGAACAGAATCAAGAAGCTGTCGATCTGACCGGTGCGCAGGATGCTGTAGGTCTGGTAGGTCGCCAGGTACAACAGCGCGGCGTTGCGCCCGGTACGCTGGGTCCACAGGCGACGGCCCAGGTCATAAACCATCGCCGTGACCGTCACCGCCGAAAACAGTCCCGGGATATAAAGCGCGATGTTGGGTTTGCCGGTCAGCCAGGTGAAGAACGCCACCGTCCACATGAAAATCGGTGGCTTGTCACCGTAGATCTCGGCGGCCCGGTGCGGGATCAGCCACGAGCCGTTCTGCAGCATCTCCAGCGCGACACCGAGGAAACGCTCCTCGTCCACATTCTGAGCCTGACGCAACCCCATGCCCGCGCCGATCAGCAACAGGGCAAGCAGCATCAGCCCCAGGCACTCGACCCTGGGCGACAACGATCTACGCATTGCTTATTCCTTTGCGCTTCTGCTTTTGGCAATCAATTGCAGGTTGCGAAAATAGACCAGGGAGCCAAACGCCTGCCCGACGATGAACACCGGGTCCTGGCGGTAAATGGCATAGGCGAGCAACAAGGTGCTGCCGACGATGCTCAGGTACCAGAAGTTGGTCGGGATCACGCTGCGTTTCTTGTACTCGCTGTACAACCACTGCAAAACAAACCGCCCGGTAAAGGCAGCCTGACCGGCAAAGCCGACCAGCAGCCACAGGGTTTCACGGGTCAGAATCATCCTTCGAGCTCCTGGGCCTTGGTGTTCAGGCGCGTGCGTTTGATCAGCCACCAGACGCCGATCAGGTCAAGAATGCCGACCAGCGCGCGGTCGAGGTTGCCGTATTTCGATACCCCGGCCGTGCGCGGACGGTGGTTGACCGGGTGCACGATCATGCGCCCGTTATGACGCTGGATCAGCGCCGGAATATAGCGATGCATGTGGTCGAAGTACGGCAGACGCAAGAACGCCGCGCGCTCGATCAGCTTCAGGCCACAACCGGTGTCCGGGGTGGCGTCCCTGAGCAGGCGCCGGCGCAGGTTGTTGGCGAACCGCGAGGCGTAGCGCTTGCTCGCGGTGTCACGGCGATTGACCCGGTGCCCGGCCACCAGTTGTACATCGACATTGCCCGGTTCGCCGCGCACCAGCGCCAGCATGCCGGGAATGTCCGCCGGGTCGTTCTGGCCGTCGCCATCGAGGGTCGCTAGCCACTGCCCGCGTGCCTCACGGGCCGCGTGGTACAGCGAGGTGCTCTGCCCCAGCGACCGCTCGTGATGCAGGATGCGCAAGGTGTTCAAGCCGTTTTGGCGGATCTGCCGCAGTTCCTGCAGGGTCGAATCGGTGCTGCCATCGTCGACCACGATGATTTCGTAAGCCTCATCGGCCAGCGCCACGCGGACTTCTTCAAGCAATGGCTTGAGGTTGTTCGCTTCGTTCTTGGCGGGAATCACTACGGATACAAAAATGTCTTGGCTCATGGGGTCTCTCTCGCCTTTTTTGATTGTTCGAGATCAGAGGCGAAGGCTTCAAATCTGATAGAACTGCCGATACCACTTCACGAATTCACCGACGCCGGTTTCCAGCGTCACCTGCGGGCTGAAGCCCACCCAATCGGCCAGCGCCGAGACATCGGCCCAGGTCTTGACCACGTCACCGGCCTGCATTGGCAAGTAGTTGCGCCGGGCCTGCAGGTCCAACGCTGATTCCAGGCACTCGACAAAATCCAGCAACGCCACCGGCATGCCGCGACCGATGTTGAAGAGCCGGTTGACCCCGGCGACAGAGCCTTCCGGCACCGGAGGCCTTGGCCGCAGTCGGGCGATCCCTTCGACAATGTCGTCGACAAAGGTGAAGTCGCGGTACATCTGCCCCTGGTTGTAGATGTCGATGGGCAGGCCTTTGAGGATGGCGTCGGTAAACTTGAACAGCGCCATATCCGGACGACCCCACGGGCCGTAGACGGTAAAGAAGCGCAGGCCACTGGCTTTCAGGCCATACAAATGGCAGTAACTTTCAGCCAGCAGTTCATTGGCGCGCTTGCTGGCGGCGTACAGCGAAACGGGATGATCGACAGGGTCCTCGACACTGAATGGCATCTTGCTGTTGGCGCCATACACCGAACTGCTCGAGGCGTAGATCAGGTGCTCGGGGCGATGGTGCCGACAGGCTTCCAGCACATTGAGGAAACCCACGAGGTTCGATTGCCCGTAGACATCCGGGTTGTCCAGCGAGTGGCGCACCCCGGCCTGGGCCGCCAGGTGCACCACCTCGGTAAAAGCGTGTTGTTGAAACAGGCTCATCAGGGCAGGTTTGTCGACGATGTCCATTTTCCGGAAGCGAAAACCCGGCAGAGTCTCCAGCACCTTGAGGCGTGCGTGCTTGAGTTCCACGTCGTAATAGTCGTTGAGGTTATCGATACCAACGACCTCCTGACCCTCGCGGCACAAGCGCTGGACCGTATGAAAGCCGATGAAACCGGCCGCACCGGTGACCAGTACGGTCATGGGAAACGCGCCGGCGACTGCGCCGCGATCGACGCGAGATGACTGATCCGGACCCTCGTCAACTTCATGTGTAGTCCCTGCTTATGGCTTCATTCGCGCACGGTTGCGTTATGAAGCTTATAAAACAGACACATTTCAGTTTGGATAACGCCTCGCGCCACCTCGAAAAAATAAAATATCCGGCCGAAAACACCGCGGTTATCTGGCCGATCCGCCATGGGGTTTGTAAAACCGGAACAAACCGATATCCACGGTCCTGATGTATTGCCTGGCCCAATCCGGCTTGACGGTACGATCATGGAAATACAGGGCACCCTGGGTGCGATCCGGCAGCTCCTTGTTCAGGGCCTTGCGCGCGATTTCCTTGGCCATCGCGTAAGGCACTTCTTCCTGGACCGAATCGGACTTACCGTCGCACCACCAGGAAAACTGGCAACTCTTGGTTTCCGAACCCTGCTTGACCACTTTGCACACCGTGTCCGGAAAGCCCTCGTGGCCCAGGCGATTCATGACCACGTTGGCCACCGCCTCCATGTCGGCGGCGTCCTTGCCCTTGGCTTCCCAGTAAATGGACCGGGCCAGGCAGGTGATCGCATCGTCCAGCGGCGCGGCGCCGGCCGGGTCAACGGCCTGGACTTCTGAAGGGGTAATGGCTTCTGCCTTGGGCGCTGGTGCCGGGTTGTTGCTCTCGGCGGCTTTCTGTTCCAACACCTCGGCCTTGTTCTCGGCCGATTCCTGTTTTTGTTCTTGATCCGTAGCGGATACCGGGCCGGCAAGCAACGTCAGGGCGAGGCAGGTGGCGATCCAGTCGAAGCGCATGGTCGGTGTCACATGGTGAGTGGTTCAATTGAGTCTAGTAGTGAAATGATTTCGCCCACCCCACTACACTCTGGATAAATCCGTTGTGTTAGATGGGCCAACTTCGCGCATCATGGGCGCAATCTGCTCAAGGGGGATTTTCATGGGTTTCATTTCATCCGCAATGCGTTTGGCCGGTGTATCACTGGGCCTGGTATTCGCCGCCAACGCCGTTGCGGCCGACGAAGCGCAATTGATCGAATCGATCAACGTCTACCGTAGCCAACCGCAGCGCTGCGCAGGCCAGGCTTCATCGGAACTGCCACCCCTGTCGGCCGACCCGCGCCTGGTGCTGACCGCCCCGAACATCGGTAATCTGCAGCAGGCCATGGTCACTGCCGGTTATCCCATGAAGAATGTGCAGGCCATCAGCCTGTCCGGGCCTCGCGATGCCGCCTCGGCGATGAAGGCGATTCAGGAGAGCTTTTGCCAGATCGTCCTCGACCCGCAATTCGTCGATGTCGGCGTCAGCCGCCAGGACCGTGAATGGCGCATCGTGGTCGCACGGCCGTTGTTGAGCGCACGCCTGGGCGACGCGCAGGCCGAAGGCCAGAAGCTGCTCACCGAACTCAACGCCGCACGCACCCGACCACGCCAATGCGGCGCGCAGTCCTTCGCCGCCGCGCCACCGCTGGCCTGGAACGCCACGCTGGCCACCGCCGCCGAAGGCAACGCCCGCTCCATGGCCAACAACAACTACTTCGATCACAAGGACCGCGATGGCCGCACCCCGGGCGACCGCGCGGAACTGGCCGGCTACGACTTCCAGCAGATCGGCGAAAACATCGCCGCCGGCCAAGACACCGCGCACAAGGTGGTCGAAGGCTGGCTGGCCAGCCCCGGCCATTGCGCCAACCTGATGAACCCACAGTTCCGCGAACTCGGCGCGGCTTACGCGACCGATCCGAAGAGCGATGCGGGGATTTACTGGACGGCGCTGTTTGGGGCGCAGTAATGACAAGACTCTGAATGTGTTGCGGACGGGCCATCCAACGGGGCACCTGCAGGGGCGATGCTTGCTCGCGAAGGACGTCAACGATAACGCGGGT
>NZ_JBXAQZ010000005.1:0-252418 GCF_058807755.1 Pseudomonas sp. GW821-FHT12A04 | reverse complement strand
GTTGTCTGAATGCCCGCGTTGTCCTGGCGTTTTTCGCGAGCAAGCTCGCTCCTACACGGAAACGAGCTCAATTGCGATCGGGCAGGCAGGCCGATGGGGCAGATCAAAATCAAAAGCCAGAGCTACCTCGTACCTGTAGGGGCGAGCCTGCTCGCGATGGACGTCAACGATAACGCGGGTTGTCTGAATGCCCGCGTTGTCCTGGCGTTTTTCGCGAGCAAGCTCGCTCCTACACGGAAACGAGCTCAATTGCGATCAGGCCGGCCGATAGGCCGCCTCGGGCGCTTTTGCGGTACACGCCCCCTCGTGAGGCCGAGCGGAGGTTCTGCGTAGTGGGCAACCCGGCATGGATGCCGGGTTAGCCGCCGCCGGCCATGGATGGCCGATGGCGGCGGGCCCACGGAGCAGGACCGGAGCGAGGGCATGCCGAGCCACAGCGAGGCACCGAACGTCAGGGGCAAGAGCCCTTGGTTACTTGGGGCTTTTCCAAGTGACCCGCTGTAAGAGCGGAACCATAGGGGGCCGTTACCGCAGGAATGGATATTCACCCAATCCAATCCAATCCATACATACGCATCAAAGTGAACTGGAACTCCTTAATGACTGGCCATCAGTGGCTACTCATCCCCGCCGCATGCATCAACATCCGCAATGCCCCCGCCACCACACCCAACGCAACCACACTGCCCAACCAGATCACCACCAGCCACCCAAGTCGCTTGTACCAAGGTGCCCGTTCACAAGAATCAATGATAGCCATCGCCAATCCTCACTTTGCCGCGGAACACGTAATAGCTCCAGACCGTATACATCAGGATGATCGGCAGAATGAACAGCGCGCCGATCAGGATGAACAACTGGCTGGTTGGCGGTGACGCCGCTGCCCACAGGCTGATCGACGGCGGCACGATGTTCGGCCAGATGCTGAACGCCAGGCCGATGTAACCCAGGAACACCAGCATCAGGGTGAAGGCGAACGGCCAATGGGTGTGACGTTGGCGCAGGGTCCTGAGCAGGCCGAACATCGCCAGCAAAGCCAGCAGCGCCAGGCCTCCGAACACCGCTAGGTGCGCATGGGCAAACCAGCGCGTGGCGATTTCCGGATGGAGGATGGGCGTCCATACACAGATCACACCGATCACCGCCAACAGCAGCCAGGCCAGGGGCCGGGTGAACAGGCGCATCCGCGATTCGAGCATGCCTTCGGTCTTGACCAGCAACCAGGTACTGCCGAGCAGCGCATAAGCGACGATCAGGCCGACACCACAGAACAGCGGAAAGGGTGCCAGCCAGTCCAGCGAACCGCCGGCGAACTGGCGATCGACCACCGGGATGCCGGCAATGTAAGTGCCGATCACCACGCCCTGGGAAAAGGTCGCCAGCAGCGAACCGCCGATGAACGCCATGTCCCAGATGTGACGTTTTTCAGGGCTGGCCTTGAAACGGAACTCGAACGCCACACCGCGAAAGATCAAGCCGCACAACATCAGGATCAGCGGCAGGTACAACGCTTCCAGAATCACCGAATAGGCCAGCGGGAAAGCGCCATACAGCGCCGCGCCGCCCAGCACTAGCCAGGTCTCGTTGCCGTCCCAGACCGGTGCCACGGTGTTCATCATCACATCGCGCTCCTTCGCATCCGGGATCAGCGGAAACAGAATGCCCAACCCCAGGTCGAAGCCGTCCATGATCACGTACATCATCACGCCGAAGGCGATGATCAAGCCCCAGATCAGCGATAAATCGATACCTTGAATACCCATGACTCAACTCCCTTCCTTCAATTGACGCGGGCGTCGGTTTCGAGAATTTCAGCGTCGGCGGACAGCGGCCGGCGCGGTGTGACCAACTGATCGGAGTGCCCGTCGACCGGATGCCCGTGATGGGGCTGCGGTCCTTTGCCGACCAGTTTCATCATGTAGCCGATGCCCACCGTGAACACCGAGAAATAGATCACCACGAACAGCGCCAGCGAGATGCTCAACTGCGCGACGCTGTGATTGGACGCGGCATCGGCGGTACGCAGCAGGCCATACACCACCCACGGCTGGCGCCCGACTTCGGTGGTGATCCACCCGGCCAGCATGGCGATCAGGCCACTTGGCCCCATCCACAACATCAGGCGCAGGAACCAGCGATTGCGGTAGATGGCGCCGCTGCGGCGCAGGGCCAGGCCGAGCACGCCGGCCAGCACCATCAACATGCCCAGCCCGGCCATGACACGGAAACTCCAGAAGACCACCGTCGCATTGGGTCGGTCCTCTTTCGGGAAGCTCTTGAGCGCCGGGATCTGCTTGTCGAGGCTGTGGGTCAGGATCAGGCTGCCCAAGTACGGAATCTCGATGGCGTACCTGGTTTTCTCGGCCTGCATGTCGGGGATGCCGAACAGCACCAGGGGCGTGGCTTCGCTCCCGTTGTTTTCCCAGTGCCCTTCGATGGCAGCGATCTTCGCCGGTTGATGCTCCAGGGTGTTCAAGCCGTGGGCGTCACCGACCACCGCCTGGATCGGGCAGACGATCAAGGCCATCCACAACGCCATCGACAGCATCTTGCGCACTTGTTTGGTGTCGTTGCCGCGCAGCAGGTGCCACGCCGCCGACGAGCCGACAAAGAATGCCGTGGCCACGAACGCGGCAATCGCCATGTGCGCCAGGCGGTACGGGAACGACGGGTTGAACAGGATGGCCAGCCAGTCCAGCGGCATCACCCGACCGTCGACGATCTCGAAGCCCTGGGGCGTTTGCATCCAGCTGTTGGACGCGAGAATCCAGAAGGTCGAAATCAGGGTGCCGATGGCGACCATGACCGTCGAGAAGAAGTGCAAGCCGCGCCCTACCCGGTTCCAGCCGAACAGCATGACCCCGAGGAAACCGGCCTCGAGGAAGAACGCCGTGAGCACTTCATAGGTCAGCAACGGCCCGGTGATGCTGCCGGCGAAGTCGGAGAAACGGCTCCAGTTGGTGCCGAACTCGTAGGCCATGACCAGCCCCGAGACCACGCCCATGCCGAAGTTGACGGCAAAGATCTTCGACCAGAAATGGTAGAGATCGCGGTAGGTGTCGTTGTGGGTTTTCAGCCAAAGCCCTTCGAGCACCGCCAGGAAACTGGCCAGCCCGATGGTGATGGCGGGAAAGATGATGTGGAACGAAACCGTGAACGCGAATTGAATGCGCGCCAGGTCCAGTGCCTCCAGGTTAAACATGTCGATATCCTCATTGCGGCTGAAAAACGGCGGCACACGGCCGGGCCACCGTCAGGCCGGGGGCCTGCAGCCAACACAAGTCGAAAGGGTTAGGTGAGCGGCACCGGGCCGCCCCCGGTGCTACGCGGCGGAAGTCGAAATCAGGTTGCTGGTCTTCGCCTGCTCCAGCCGGATGGCGATGAACTTGGAAGTCGGGGTGAAGGTGCGGTCACCGTAACTTTCCAGCGGCACCAGCGGGTTGGTCTCGGGGTAGTACGCCGCCGCCTGACCGGCCGGAATGTCGTAGGCGATCAGGGTGAAACCGCTGACCCGACGCTCGCGCTCGTCGTCCCACAGCGCCACCAGGTCGACCTTCTGCCCAGGCTCAAAACCCAGCCGGCGAATGTCCTGCTCGTTGGCGAACACCACGTCGCGCATGCCGTACACCCCGCGATAACGGTCATCCAGGCCATACAGCGTGGTGTTGTACTGATCGTGGGAGCGCATGGTCTGCAAAATCAGGTGCGGCTTGACCGTCAGGTTGCGCACGCCCTCGCTGATCAGGTGCTCCGGCAGCACGCTCGGAGTGAACTGGGCCTTGCCGCTGGCGGTTTTCCAGATGCGCCTGGCCGCGTCGTTGGGCATGTGGAAACCGCCCGGATGCAGCAAGCGCTGGTTGAAATCTTCGAAACCGGGAATGGTGTCGGCAATCATGTTGCGGATTCGGCCGTAGTCGCCGATGGCCCAGTTCCAGTCGATCGGGTGCTTGCCCAGTGTCGCGGCGGCGATGCCGGCAATGATCGCAGGCTCGGAGCGCAGGTGTTTCGACTTCGGTTTCAGTTGACCGTGGGAGATGTGGATCATGCTGAAGGTGTCTTCCACGGTCACGCCTTGCGGCCCTTCGGCCTGGATATCGATGTCGGTGCGGCCCAGGCACGGCAGGATCAGCGCTTCACGACCGGTGACCAGATGGCTGCGGTTGAGCTTGGTGGCGATGTGCACGGTGAGGTCGCATTTACGCAACGCGGCGTGGGTGCGTGGCGTGTCGGGGGTGGCCTGGGCGAAATTGCCACCCAGGGCGATAAACACTTTCGAACGCCCCTGCTCCATCGCGCCAATCGCCATCACGGTGTTGTGACCGTGCTCGCGAGGTGGCTTGAAGGAGAAGCGTTTTTCCAGGGCATTGAGCAAGTCGGTGGGCGCCAGTTCGTTGATGCCCATGGTGCGGTCGCCCTGCACGTTACTGTGACCGCGAACCGGTGACAGGCCTGCGCCGGGGCGGCCGACGTTGCCGCGCAGCAGCATCAGGTTGATGACTTCCTGCAGCGTCGGCACCGAGTGCGTGTGCTGGGTCAGGCCCATCGCCCAGCACATGATCACCCGCTTGGACCGGGCGTACATGCGGGCGGCGAGTTCGATGTCCGCCAATGGCATGCCCGACTGCTGCTCGATGTGCTCCCAACTGGTTGCGTCGACTTCGCCCAGGTAGGCGCCCATCCCCGAGGTGTGTTCGGCGATGAACTCATGGTCGAACACCGGTTCGCCGCCGCTGACCTGAGCTTCGCGCTCCCATTGCAGCAGGAACTTGACCATGCCGCGCATGACTGCCATGTCGCCGCCCAGTGCCGGGCGGAAGTAGGCTGTGTTGGTGGGCTCGGAGCCGTTCATCAACATTTCGATCGGGTGCTGTGGATGCTGGAAGCGCTCCAGCCCGCGCTCCTTGAGTGGATTGATACAGATCACCTGGGCACCGCGCTTGACCGCTTCGCGCAACGGTTCAAGCATCCGCGGGTGGTTGGTGCCAGGGTTCTGACCGATGACGAAAATCGCATCGGCATGTTCCAGATCGTCGAACACCACGGTGCCTTTACCCACGCCGAGGCTTTCGATCATGCTCACCGCGCTGGCTTCGTGGCACATGTTGGAGCAGTCCGGAAAGTTGTTGGTACCGTAGGCCCGGACGAACAGCTGATAGAGAAAGGCGGCTTCGTTACTGGCCCGGCCCGAGGTATAGAACTCGGCCTGGTCCGGCGATTCCAGCGCATTGAGGTGCCGGGCGATCAGCGCGAACGCTTCGTCCCAGGTGGTTTCCACGTAACGGTCGGTGGCCGCGTCATAGCGCATCGGGTGGGTCAGGCGGCCCTGATACTCCAGCCAGTAATCGCTCTGCTCGGCCAGCGCCGAGACACTGTATTTGTTGAAGAAGGCCGGGTCGACCAAACGGCCCGTGGCTTCCCAGTTAACCGCCTTGGCGCCGTTCTCGCAGAACTTGACCATGCCGTTTTCCGGCGACTCGCCCCAGGCACAACCGGGGCAATCGAACCCGCCGTTCTGGTTGGTCTTGAGCATGGCGCGAATATTCTTCAGCGCGTTTTCACTGCCCAGCCAGTTTTTGGTAACAGCAATCAGCGCGCCCCAACCAGCGGCGGCACCTTTGTAGGGTTTGTAGCGGTCGACTTGAGACATGGTACTTCTCCGTGACCTGATTCAGGCCATTGATCGTTTGACGGAGAAAGCATATGAACAGGGAATAATTATTGTCTAATCGCTATTTACGACCACATGATCGAGGATATTTATCATCGATATTTATTGTTGTTTATCAACAGCTTATAAGATTTAACCAGCCGTTAACGTTGCAACTTTATCCATCATAGATGCACTCGATCAACCGGTTACTAATAGTGATTGGACGGACCGACAAGTTGCTCTTAGCCTGCGCACAACAAATCCGTTTTCAGCGCTCCTACACCTGCGCTCAATAAATCCGTTATCGGCGCAATATTTGTAGGAGCGAGCTCTGCTCGCGATGGACTCCAGAGCACCGCGTTCAGCCAGCAAGCACGCGTAATCGTTAACGACCATCGCGAGCAGGCTCGCTCCTACACCTGCGCACAACAAATCCGTTTTCAGCGCATTTTTTGTAGGAGCGAGCTCTGCTCGCGATGGACTCCAGAGCACCGCGTTCAGCCAGCACGCACGCGTAATCGTTAACGACCATCGCGAGCAGAGCTCGCTCCTACACGGAACATTCATTCAATGCGTGCCAAGCGAGGGTGTCATGTCAGAACAAGTCTTGATCGATGGATTCTCCCGGCGCGTGGATTATCTGCGGATGTCGGTCACCGACCGCTGCGATTTCCGTTGCGTGTATTGCATGGCCGAGGACATGCAGTTTCTGCCCCGCCAACGGGTGCTGACCCTGGAAGAGATTTATCAACTTGCACAAAGCTTCGTGGCGCTGGGCACCCGCAAGATCCGCCTCACCGGGGGCGAGCCGCTGATCCGTCCGGGCGTGGTGCAGTTGTGCGAGAAGATCGCCGCCCTGCCCGGCCTGCGTGAACTGTGCATGACCACCAACGGTTCGCAGCTGGCCAAACTGGCCGGGCCGTTGTTCGAAGCCGGGGTCAAGCGTCTCAACATCAGCCTCGATTGCCTGGACCCGCAACGTTTTCGCGAACTGACCCGCACCGGTGACCTGTCGCAGGTGATCAAAGGCATCGACGCGGCCAACCAGGCGGGATTTCGCAACACCAAGCTCAATTGCGTGGTGATGAAAGGTCGCAACGACCATGAGATCAATGACCTGGTCAGCTTCGCCATCGACCGTAACCTCGACATCTCCTTCATCGAGGAAATGCCGTTGGGCACCATCGACGAGCACAGCCGCGCCGAATCGTTTTTCGCAAGTAGCCAGGTCCGCGAACGCATTGCCGAACGCTACACTTTGATTGATTCCGCCGAGTCGACCCAGGGTCCGTCGCGCTACTGGCGCCTGGCCGAGGCGCCGCAGATTCGCCTGGGGTTCATCTCACCCCACAGCCACAACTTTTGCGGCACCTGCAATCGGGTGCGCCTGACCGTGGAGGGACGTCTGCTGCTGTGCCTGGGCAATGAGCACTCCGTGGATCTCAAGGCGGTCTTGCGCAGCCACCCCGGACAGCCCGAGCGCCTGGAAAAAGCCATTATCGAGGCGATGAAACTCAAGCCTTATCGACACAACTTCGAAGTGAACGACGATGTTCAGGTCATTCGCTTCATGAACATGACGGGCGGCTGAAACCCATGATCGTGAGACCCAAACCCAACCTGATCGGCGTGCTGACGTCCCTCAAGGGTTCGATTGCCAAACGCATCGCCTGGCGCAGCCTGATGGTGACGCTGCTCGCCTCGGCCATCGTGCTCATCGAAACCTTGCATCCCAGCTACTTTTCCAAGGTCAGCGCCACGCCCTTCACGCTGCTGGGTTTGTCGTTGTCGATCTTCATGAGCTTTCGCAACAACGCCTGCTACGACCGCTGGTATGAAGCGCGCAAGGCCTGGGGCGATGTGATCGTGGAGATCCGCTCGATGATTCGTGAAACCCTGATGATCAAGGACACCGATGAGCGCCACACGATCCTCAGCAACCTCTGCGGCTTCGCCCATGCCCTCAACGCGCGCCTGCGCCAGGAAAACGAGATGGCCGCCAGTGGCGACTGGCTGCACCCGATGCCCAAGGGCAACACCACGGACATCAGCGGGCAGATACTGATGCAGGTCGGTCAACAGTGCTCGTCACTCAACGAATCCGGGGCGATCAACGACTGGCGCTACACGCTCATGGCCAACCATTTGACCAGCCTGACCCATGCCCAGGCCGTCTGTGAACGAATCAAGAACACCCCACTACCCTTTCCCTACACCCTGCTGCTGCACCGCACCATCTACCTGTTCTGCATCCTCTTGCCCTTTGCCATGGCCGAACCCCTGGGCTGGCTGACACCGATTTTCACCGCGATTGTCAGCTACACCTTTTTCGGCCTGGATGCGATTGCCGATGAACTGGAAGACCCCTTCGGCCGCGACGAAAACGACCTGCCCACCGATGCCATCGTGCGCAATATCGAGCGCGATGTGCTGGCGGCCCTGGGTGTGACAGAACTGCCACCGCAACTGGAGCCGGTGGATTTTGTGTTGAACTGAGACTCAGGAAACACGCAAATTCTGTGGGAGCGAGCTTGCTCGCGATAGCGGTCTGCCTGCCAACATCTCTGTTGGATTTGCCGGCCTCATCGCGAGCAAGCTCGCTCCCACAGTTTGTTTGCGGAATTCACAACAGCTCGCTGAAGGGAATAAACCGCGCCATGTCGCCAGCTTCCAGTGTGCAGCCTTCCGGCACTTCCACCAGCCCATCGGCCCAGGATGCGCCCAGCAACACGCCGGAACTCTGGTTCGGATAGAGCACCGCGCGACCGGCTTCGAGTTTCGCTCGCAGGTACTCGCGGCGGCTTCCGGGTTTGGGCCAGGCAAAGCCGACCCTGACCGGGAAGCTCAAAGGCTCGACGTCTTCGACCCCCTGAATCCGCAACAGATAAGCCCGGGCCAACAGACCGAAAGTGACCAACGCCGAAGTCGGATTGCCCGGCAGGCCAATCACCGGCACGCGGCCGAAGTGGCCCACGGTCAATGGCTTGCCGGGTTTGATCGAGAGTTTCCACAGCAACGGCTTGCCGCACTCGCGCAGTACCTGGCCGAGGCAGTCGGCGTCACCGGCGGACACGCCGCCCGTGCTGAGCATCAGGTCCGCCGTGTGTTGCAGCTGTTCGAGCTTGAGTCGCGTCTGGCGTGGCTCGTCGGGGAGAATGCCGGCCTCGATGACCTCGCAACCCAACGCATTCAACCAATGGCTCAACAATGTGCGGTTGCTGTTGTAGATGCTGCCGGGCTTGAGCGGTGTGCCCGGATCGACCAGTTCATCGCCGGTGGACAGCAACGCCACCCGTGGTCGCCGCACGACCTGCACATGGGTGCAGCCCTGCGCTGCCGCGACCGCCAGTTCGAATGGACCGAGGCGCTTGCCGGCGCGCAGCAGCACATCGCCGACGCGGTTCTCCTGACCTTGCGGGCGGATGTTGCTGCCGGCGCTCAATGGCTGCTTGAAGCGGATACGTCCGTCATCCAGTACTTGCGTGTTCTCCTGCATCTCCACGCCGTTGGCACCCGGCGGAACCGGGGCGCCGGTGAAGATGCGCGCGCAGGTTCCCGGTGCCAGTGCTTGGGGGGCGTGACCGGCAAATACCTGTTGCGACACGGTCAGCGGTGCCCCGTCCCAACCGTCGACATTCAGGGCATAGCCGTCCATGGCGCTGTTCGGCCACGGCGGCAGGTCGAGGGTCGCCACCAGGTCATTGGCCAACACCCGTTGCCGTGCGGCACTGAGCGGCACCGCTTCACTGTCTTCAATCCACTGTGCCTCGGCCATTGTCAGCAACCGTTCGATGGCATCCTCCACCGGCATCAAGGGTGAATAGCTCATCCGCGCGTCCCGCAAGCCTGCACAGGCTTGAGGTGCGGTACGAAATTGCACGGCCGGTGGCGCGCGTCGAGTTGCTCGGCGAGGATGCCTTCCCACGCGGTGCGGCAGGCGCCCGTGGAACCCGGCAGGCAGCAGACCAGCGTGCCATTGGCCAGCCCGGCCAATGCCCGGCTCTGCACCGTCGAGGTGCCGATGTCGAGGATCGAAATCGCCCGGAACAGCTCACCGAAGCCTTCGATCTGTTTATCCAGCAAACAGGCCACTGCCTCAGGTGTGCTGTCGCGGCCGGTAAACCCGGTGCCGCCCGTGATCAGCACCACCTGGATACCGTCGTCGGCAATCCAGTTCGCCACCTGCGCGCGGATCTTGTACAGGTCGTCCTTGAGCAGGTTTCGCTCGCTGAGGGTGTGGCCGGCTTCCAGCAAACGACTGACGAGTAATTGGCCGGAAGTGTCATTGGCATATTCGCGGGTATCGCTAACAGTCAACACGGCAATATTCAGGGGTATAAACAATGCATCCGGTTTGACGCTCATGGGGTTCTCCGGCAGATATTGATTAAATGACTTCCGGAGACTAATTCGATAATTCAAGCCGTGTCTAATCACTCTAACCAACCAGACTATCGAGCCAATCTATCAATATAAAAAGACCAGAAACAACAGCAATGATAGAGCCCGTCGATAACACCTTAGATAGCAGTGATTGGACGCACACCGAAGACAATGAGATCGTCTCGGCTCACGATTTCTGCCTCGCCTTGTGTCTTGCGCGCCTGAGTCAATACTTAACCCTTCACTCCCCCGCCAGCAGGTGCCGTCATGGACATCAAACAACTCAAGTTCCTGATCGCCCTGGAGCAGACCCGCCACTTCGGCCAGGCGGCCGCGCGCTGCCACATCACCCAGCCCACGCTGTCGATGCGCCTGCGCAACCTGGAGGATGAACTGGACCTGGTGCTGGTCACCCGAGGCCAGCGCTTCGAGGGTTTTACCGAGGCCGGCGAACGGGTGCTGGCATGGGCCAGGACCCTGCTGGCTGCCCACGACGGGCTCTTCGCCGAGGCCGCCGCGTGCCGGGGCCAGCTCGTGGGCAACCTGCGCCTGGGGCTGGTACCCCTCAGCAGCTTCAACCCGGTCACCTACATTCAGGGCCTGTCCCGCAGCTTTCCCGAGCTCAAGTACAGCCTGTCGTCCTTGAGTTCCGACCAGATCATCGAGGGCCTTGGCAACAATCAGCTGGACCTGGGCGTGTGCTACCTCGATCACGTCAACCCGAGCTATTTCGAGTTTTTCGAGATCGGCGAAACCCGCGTCGGCCTGCTGTACGACAATCGCCACTTCCATTTCGACGGCACGCAAATGAGCTGGGAGGACGCCGCCGAACTGCCGCTGGGGATGCTCAGCAACGGCATGCACTACCGCAAATCCATCGACCTGAGCTTTCGCAGCCGCGGACTGGACCCGCAACCGATCCTGGAAAGCGATTCGACTTACCAGTTGCTGCAGGCGATTCACGAGGGTTTCTGCTGCGCGATCATGCCGCTGGACAGTGGCCTGGAAGAGCCCATCGAACACCTGGCGTTCATCGAATTGCCGGATGCCAGCGTACTCGCGCCCCTGGGCCTGGTGATGCGCAAGACCGAACCGCGTTCGGCGATTGCCGAAAAGTGTTTCGCCGAAGCACGAACGTTATTCAGCCGGACTGACTGATCAAGTTTCGGTTTTAAAAAAACCGAACCGGACATGTTTGCCCAGTTTGATAGACATCACCAATCGGCACATCGGAACAAGCGATTGGACGCTGTTTAAAGTTACCCGTAGCCTGAACTTAATTCAGCGCTTCGAGGTTCTTTTCATGTTGTGCCAAGTTGAACAAACCGATGTTCGAAGCGACACCAATGCCCCCGCGCCCCAACCGTTGAGTGTGAACTTTCGCGAGTACGACAACGCCGCGTCAGTCTGTCAGGCGGCGCTGGCATCAGAGATTGCCCTGGCAATCACATACAACGGTCTGAGTCAGGCGGTGATGATGGTGTCGCCGGGCAACCTCGAAGATTTCATCCGTGGCTTCAGCGTCAGCAACGACATCGTTGAGGACCAGAGTGAAATCTACGACTTGCGCCTCACCCGATTCGACCAGGCCGTTCAAGCCGACGTGCAGATCTCCAGCCGTGCGTTCTGGGCGCTGAAGAACCATCGTCGGCAAATGGCCGGCACCAGTGGTTGCGGGCTGTGCGGTGTGGAAGCGCTGGAGCAGGCCCTACCGAAACTGGAGATTCTCGAGTCGGTTGCCCTGCCGCCCGCCGAACATTTCATCGACATCCGCAACCGCATCGAACAGGCCCAACAAATGGCCCGCAGCAGCGGTGCGCTGCACGCGGCGCTGTACTTCGACCCCCAAGGCAACGCGCTGATCTGCCGCGAAGACATTGGCCGCCACAACGCGCTGGACAAGTTGATCGGTGCCCTGCAACACGCCGGCATCGACAGCCGTTGCGGCTTCACCGTGGTCACCAGCCGTTGCAGCCTCGAACTGATCCACAAGGCCGTCAGGGCCAGGCTCGGTACGCTGGTCAGTCTGTCGGCACCCACCGCCCTGACCGTGCAATGGGCAATCAAACATCGCCTCAACCTGATTCACATCCCCCACCGCAACGCACCACGCATTTACAGCCCGGCATGATGCCTTCACCTGATCACAGCGCTGGCAAGCGCAGGAACCTCCCATGACAGACATTTCAGATGCATCGCCCGATGGCCTGACCCACCTCGACAGCCAGGGTCGCGCCAACATGGTCGATGTCAGCGAAAAAACCTCGACGCTGCGTGAAGCCCAGGCCCAGGCCTGGGTGCGGATGCGTCCGGAAACCCTGAAGCTGATTCAAAGCGACGGCCACCCCAAGGGCGACGTATTTGCCGTGGCGCGGATCGCCGGAATCATGGCGGCAAAGAAAACCCATGAACTGATCCCGCTGTGCCACACCCTTCTGCTCAGTTCGATCCACGTCGAACTCAAGGCCTGCACACCCGACAGCGTGAAAATCCTCAGTACGTGCCGCGTCGAGGGTCAGACCGGGGTCGAACTCGAAGCCCTGACCGCCGTCAGCGTGGCGGCGCTGACCCTCTATGACATGTGCAAGGCAGTGGATCGAGGCATGGTCATCGATGACATCCGCCTACTGAGTAAACAAGGTGGCCGCTCCGGTCATTTCAAGTTCGAGGACGCGCAATGATCCTGATCAATTACTTCGCCCGTTACCGCGAGCAGCTCAACCTGGGTGGTGAAAAACTGCCCCTGACCGACAGCCTCAAGACCATCGAGGACGTGCGCCGACTGCTGATGGCTCGCGGTGAGGTGTGGAGCCATGTGCTGGGTGAAAGCAACCTGATGTGTGCGCTGAACCAGGAGCTGTGCCATCCAGACCGGGTGATCGAGGACTATGACGAGATCGCCTTTTTTCCACCGGTCACCGGGGGTTGAGACATGACGGTTCGGGTCCAGCGTGAAATGTTCGACGTTGGCCGGCTGATCGACAGCCTGCAGGCAAACGATCCGGGGGTGGGTGCCGTGGTCAACTTCGTCGGCTATGTGCGCGACATCAATCAGGGTGAGGCGGTCAGCGGGTTGTTTCTGGAGCACTACCCGGGCATGACCGAACGGTCGCTGCAAAAAATCGTCGACAACGCCAGGGCCCGATGGCCATTGAGGGCGGTGCAGATCGTGCATCGGATCGGCCCGTTGTCGATCAGCGAGCCGATCGTGTTTGTCGGCGTCAGCAGCCCCCATCGTCAAGCCGCTTTCGAAGCCTGTGCATTCATCATGGACTACCTGAAAACCGACGCGCCGTTCTGGAAACGCGAAGACGTGGCGTCCGGCGCACGCTGGGTCGATGCCCGTGACAGCGACCGGTCAGCCGTCGAGCGCTGGGCAGATAGGCCGAATGAGGCGGCTATGCAACGCGCTCCGGCCTAGCTACAGTCATCGGCTCAAAGCTTTTCTGCACAAGGAGTTTCCGCTTGAGCCCCACGCCCTCCCCGATCACGCAACAGGATGTACTGCAACCCCGGTCCATCAGCCTGCGCGAGGCCTTCCTGTTCTGGCTCAAGCTTGGTTTCATCAGTTTCGGCGGGCCGGCGGGGCAGATTTCGATCATGCATCAGGAGCTGGTCGAACGCCGGCGCTGGATCTCCGAGCGGCGCTTTCTGCATGCCCTCAACTACTGCATGTTGCTGCCCGGGCCAGAGGCTCAGCAGTTGGCGACCTACATCGGCTGGCTGATGCACCGGACCTGGGGCGGTGTGATCGCTGGCGTGCTGTTTGTATTGCCTTCGCTGTTCATCCTGATTGCGCTGTCCTGGGTGTACATCGCCTTTGGTGACGTGCCCGTGGTCGCCGGACTGTTCTACGGGATCAAGCCTGCGGTCACGGCAATCGTGGTGCAGGCGGCTCACCGGATCGGCTCGCGGGCGCTGAAGAACGGCTGGTTATGGGGCATCGCCGCCGCGTCCTTCGTGGCCATCTTCGTGCTCAATGTGCCGTTTCCGTTGATCGTGCTCGGCGCGGCGGTCATCGGTTATTTCGGCGGGCGACTGGCACCGGAAAAATTCAGGACCGGTGGCCACAGCGCTGCGAAACGCTCCTACGGCCCGGCAGTGATCGACGACGACACCCCAACCCCCGGACACGCCCGCTTCAGTGGCTGGAAACTGGCGCGTCTGGCCGTGATCGGTGCGATCTTGTGGACACTGCCCATGGCCATGCTCACCGCGTTGTTCGGCTGGGAAGGCACGCTGACCCAGATGGCCTGGTTCTTCACCAAGGCCGCGCTGCTGACCTTTGGCGGCGCCTACGCGGTGTTGCCGTACGTCTACCAGGGCGCGGTCGGCCACTACGGATGGCTGACGCCGACGCAGATGATCGACGGCCTGGCGCTCGGTGAAACCACGCCGGGTCCGTTGATCATGGTTGTCGCCTTCGTCGGTTTTATCGGCGCCTACGTGCATCAGGTCTTCGGCCCGGATCAGGCCTTCGTTGCCGGCGCCATCGCCGCGACGCTGGTGACCTGGTTCACCTTCCTGCCCTCGTTCCTGTTCATCCTCGCCGGCGGGCCGTTGGTGGAATCGACGCACAACGAAATCAAGTTCACCGCGCCACTGACGGCCATTACGGCCGCCGTGGTGGGCGTGATTCTCAACCTGGCCTGTTTCTTTGCCTACCACGTGCTGTGGCCCAAAGGCTTCGAAGGAGCACTGGACTGGCCTTCGCTGCTGATCGCGATAGTCGCGGGCGTTGCATTGCTTGGATTCAAGCGCGGGGTAATCGAGGTGTTGATCGGCTGCGGGTTGATCGGCCTGGGTGTGCACCTGATGTTCTGAATCAAACATTTACACGCGCCGCAATCCTCCCTAGTATCCAGCCATCCCCCGGATGGCTTGTGCTACTGGCCACCGACGATTTCCGCCGCCGGAAACCTGCGCCATGCGTACTTTGCCGTCAGAACAGCACCTGCTGAACCTCTCGATCCAGGCCACCTCGCTGCTGGCCGTGGACGGCATTGCATGAAGCGCATCGTCAACCTGCCCATGGCCCTGCGCCGCTCCAAACTGCGTCACTCCGCACGTCCGCCGGATAGCGCCCTGCTCGCCTGATCGGCGAGCCCCCTCCTTCGCTATCCCTGCGTTTGCTCAGCGTATGCAATCCCTGTGGGAGCGAGCCTGCTCGCGATAGCGGAGTGTCATTCGAAATCAACTGTGAATGGCACACCGCGTTCGCGAGCAGGCTCGCTCCCACAGGTTGCGCACTTTGACTGACAGGCATTGAGTTTCTTTCAATTTCGTGTGGACACCGACATGACTCAACGTTGCAATTCCTACTACACCGCCACCCTCAACCAGGACACCGATTACCCGACGCTGCAAGGCCGGCACCGGGTTGATGTGGTGATCATCGGCGGCGGATTCACCGGTGTGGCCACCGCCGTCGAGCTGGCGGAAAAAGGCCTGAAGGTCGCCATCGTCGAAAGCCACAAGATCGGCTGGGGCGCCACCGGGCGCAATGGCGGCCAGGTCACCGGCAGCCTGTCGGGCGATGAAGCCATGCGCAAACAGATGCGCCGCACCATCGGTGATGAAGTCGATGATTTCATCTGGAACCTGCGCTGGCGCGGGCACCAGATCATCCAGCAGCGCGTGGAAAAATACGGCATCGCCTGCGACCTCAAGCACGGTCACCTGCACGCGGCGTACAAACCCGCGCACATGGCCGGCTTGCGCAAGGATTACGAAGAGGCGGTGCACCGTGGCATGGGCGACGAGGTCAGCCTGCTCGACCGCAACCAGGTGCGCGATCTGCTGCAAAGCGATCTCTACCACGGCGCGATCAAGAACACCCGCAACATGCACCTGCACCCGCTCAACCTGTGCATCGGCGAGGCCCGCGCAGCCGAAAGCCTCGGTGCGTTGATCTTCGAGAACAGCGAAGTGCTGGAGATCATCCATGGGGACACGCCTGGAGTGCGCACCGCCCACGGATACATCGACGCCAACCAGGTGCTGCTGGCCGGCGACGTCTACCACAAGCTGGAACCGGGCAAGCTCAAGGGCAAGATTTTCCCGGCCATGGGCGGCATCGTCACCACTGCGCCGCTGGGCGATCTGGCCAGACAGATCAACCCCGAAGACCTGGCGGTCTATGACTGCCGCTTCGTGCTCGATTACTACCGCCTCACCGCTGACGGTCGCCTGTTGTTCGGGGGCGGCGCCAACTACAGCGGCAAGGATTCGCGCGATATCGCCGCCGAGCTGCGTCCGTGCATCGAGCAGACCTTCCCGGCGCTCAAAGGCGTGGCCATCGATTACCAGTGGAGCTGCGCGATGGGCATCGTGATCAACCGCATCCCACAACTGGGCAAGCTGTCGGACAACGTCTGGTATTGCCAGGGCTACTCCGGCCACGGCATCGCCACCACCCACATCATGGGCGAAATCATGGGCCGTGCGATCACAGGAAAACTGGAACAGTTCGACACCTTCGCCGCCTGCCAGCACATCCGCGTGCCCATGGGCGACCTGCTCGGCAACCCGATGCTCGCCGCCGGCATGTGGTACTACCAGATGCTTGAGCGACTGCGCTGAGGTTACTGGCCAATACATTCAACATGGATGTTGTTTGTGCTGGCCTGGAGATTTGTGGTCGACATCGATTCCTGTAGGAGCGAGCCTGCTCGCGATGGCGGTGTCTCATTCAGCAGTGATGTCGGCTGAAAGTACGCCATCGCGAGCAAGCTCGCTCCCACAAAGACCCACTCAAGCCTGCACCACCTCGATCCCCAGCGCCCGGTAATCTTCAACATTGCCAGACGCCACATGCCGTTCGGTAATCAGCGTGTGCACGCGGTTGCAAGGCGCGACGACAAAGGGTTCCACCGCCCCGAGTTTGTCCGCCGTGGTGACGGCAATCACGTGAGAGGCACAGTCGAGCATCGCCTGTTTCACCGGCACCTCATCAAAATGCAGTGAGCTCAAGCCCACCTGCGGGTGAATCGCGCAAACCCCGGTAAACAGCAGATCGGCCTTGATGCCCGCCAGCACCCGCAGGGTTTCGTGACCGCTGGCCGACATCGTCGCCGGGTTGAGCTGGCCGCCCGCCAGAATCACCTTGATGCCTTTGTATTCGGACAAGGTGATGGCGGTCATCGGCGACGCGGTGATCGCGGTAATGGCAATGTCCGCCGGCAGCGAACGCGCGATCTGCAAGGTGGTAGTGCCGGAATCGAACACCACGATCTGACCGTCTTGCACCCGTCGCGCAGCCAATTGCGCCAGATGGGTTTTCACCTCATCGGTTTCACTGATCCGGGTGAAATAGTCCTTGCCCGTGTCCTTGGGACGCGGCAACGCCCCGCCGTGTACCCGCTGCACCAGGCCGACACTGGCCAGTTCCGCCAGATCCCGGCGGATGGTGTCTTCGGACACCGCGAAATGCTGGCTCAACTCCGAGGCCATGACCTTGCCGTCTCGTTCGAGGATCAACAGGATTTTTTGCCGGCGTACGGATGGAAGTTCGGCAGCGGAATGGTTGTCGTGCATGTTTTTGCCCGTTTATGCGTGAAATTGCGCTCTTCGGCGAGATTAGCCAAAGCACGGGACAAACACAAACGGGCGGCCGGGCAAACACCTCCAAGTATCATTTTTTTCGATCTTTCAAATCATTACGCCGAATTTTTTATTTTGCTGTGACCTGTTCAAGATGGCGCCGTCACTCATGTTTCGGATGGAAACCTCATGAATATCAATTTTGCTTTTGCGTGCATGATCGTGGTCTCGTTCACGATTGCGCTGGTTCACGCCTGACCGACAGGTCGTGAGACGTCAAGTTGTGCAAGGTCGCGGTAAAACGCCTGACAGATCAGGAATATGCACTATAACCAGTGGTGACATGATTTCCGATCAGGGGAACTGGAAGGCTCCCTCGGAAGTTGCTCTCTAAAAAAGCTGCGGACAATTGAGTGCCCGCCAGGAGACACCACCCATGAAAGCTCTGAAAATCGCCGCCAGTGATGGCGCCTCCGAATGTTTCCTGAACGCCCGGGAGGTAGTCCCGCTCAGTCAAACCGACTTCACCGACGTCGCCGTGGCCGTGGTGTCGGTCAATGATGTGTTGGCTGGAGCGTTGGACGTCATTCAGCGCACCGGTTTTGATGTGCCGATTTTCCTGGTGCCGTCCCCCGGCACCAGCACCCGCCCCCGGGAGGTCTACAAACACCTCAATGACGTGCTGCTGCAGGTGAACGGCATCTTCGACCTGTCCCCCAGTAACGTCGAATACCATGGCAACCAACTGGAGACAGCGGCCAAAGCCTATGAAGAAAGCCTGCTGCCGCCCTTCTTCGATTCGCTCAAACGGTACACCGAGGCGGCCAACGCAACCTTTGCCTGCCCCGGTCACCAGGGCGGCCAGTTCTTTCGCAAGCATCCGGCGGGGCGACAGTTTTTCGATTTCTTCGGCGAGACGCTGTTTCGCGCCGACATGTGCAACGCCGACGTCAAGCTCGGCGACCTGCTGATCCACGAAGGCCCGGCGCTGCTGGCGCAGAAACACGCCGCGCAGGTGTTCAACGCCGACAAGACCTACTTCGTGCTCAACGGCACCTCGGCGTCGAACAAGGTGGTGACCAACGCCCTGTTGACCCCCGGCGATCTGGTGCTGTTCGACCGCAACAACCACAAATCCAACCACCAGGGCGCGCTGTTGCAGGCCGGCGCCACGCCGGTGTATCTGGAAACCGCGCGCAACCCCTACGGCTTCATCGGCGGCATCGACGCCCACTGTTTCGACGAAGACTATCTGCGCGAACTGATCGCCGAAGTCGCCCCGGACAAGGCGCAACTGCCACGGCCGTTCCGCCTGGCGATCATTCAACTGGGCACCTATGACGGCACCGTCTACAACGCCCGGCAAGTCGTCGACCGCATCGGCAAGCTGTGTGACTACATCCTGTTCGACTCGGCGTGGGTCGGCTACGAGCAGTTCATCCCGATGATGAAGGACTGCTCGCCGCTGCTGCTCGACCTCAACGAAAACGACCCGGGCATCTTCGTCACCCAGTCGGTGCACAAACAGCAGGCCGGTTTTTCCCAGGCCTCCCAGGTGCACAAGAAGGACCGCCACATCAAAGGCCAGGCGCGCTATTGCAATCATCACCGGCTCAACAACGCGTTCATGGCCCAGGCGTCCACCAGCCCCTTCTACCCGCTGTTCGCTTCGCTGGATGTGAATGCGCGCATTCACTCGGGCCGCAGCGGCCTGCGCCTGTGGGAAGACTGCGTGAAGTTCGGCATCGAAGCGCGCAAGTTGATCCTCGAAGCCTGCACCATGGTCCGCCCGTTCGTGCCGGATACCATTGAAGGGCGCGCCTGGGAAGACTATCCAACCGAAGACATTGCCAATGACATCCGCTTCTTCGAGTTCCACCCCAAGGACCGCTGGCACGCCTTTGCCGGCTACGCCGAGAAGCAGTACTTCATCGACCCGTGCAAGTTGCTGTTCACCACGCCGGGCATCGACCCGGTGGATGGCAGCTACACCGACTTCGGCATTCACGCCGGTATCCTGGCCAACTTCCTGCGCGAGAACGGCATCGTTCCGGAAAAATGCGACCTCAACTCCATCCTGTTCCTGCTCACCCCGGCCGAAGACTGGGCGAAGATGACCCACCTGGCCGCGCAGATCGCCCGTTTCGAACGCTTCATCAGCGATGACGCGCCGATGAGCCGGGTGTTGCCGGCCATCTACGCGCAGCATCAGGAACGTTATCGCAACTACACCATTCGCCAGCTCTGCCAGGAAATGCACGACCTGTACCGCCACCACAATGTGCAGCAGTTGCAGAAGGACATGTTCCGCAAGGAACACTTCCCGAAAAAGGCCATGAACCCGCAGCAAGCGCAAATCGAGTACATCCGCGGCAACGTCGAACTGGTGGCGCTGGCGGATGCCGACGGGCGCATTGCGGCCGAAGGTGCGTTGCCTTATCCGCCGGGGGTGCTGTGCGTGGTGCCGGGTGAAATCTGGGGAGGCGCGGTGCTCAAGTACTTCCTGGCCCTGGAAGAAGGCATCAACCGCTTGCCCGGCTTCACGCCGGAGCTGCAGGGTGTGTATCTGAAGCAGGAAGGCGGTCGTACCCGGGCGTATGGGTACGTGATCAAGGCCTGATGGCATGCAGCAGGAGCTGGCGTGGGCCGGCTCCTGCCCAATGCATCGATCAGAATTTTTCCGGGATGTACTTGAACGGATAGTTCGGATCCCGATAGTTTCCGGGACTTTGGCGTTTGGGCAGTTTCACTTTTGCCCGCGGTATTTCTTCATAAGGAATACTGTTCAGCACATCACTGATGATGTTCAGTCGCGCCCGTCGCTTGTCATTCGAGTTGGCGACCCGCCACGGGGCGAATTCGGTGTCGGTGAATTTGAACATGTCGTCCCGGGCACGGGAGTAGTCGTACCAGCGGTTATAGGACTTGAGGTCCATGGGTGACAGCTTCCAGATCTTGCGTCCGTCGGTGATACGCGACTTGAGGCGTCGGGTCTGCTCCTCCTGGCTCACTTCAAGCCAGTATTTGATCAGGATGATTCCCGATTCGACCAGTGCCTGCTCGACACGCGGCACCCCGGTGAGAAAGGTGTGCACCTGCTCGTCGCTGCAGAACCCCATGACCCGCTCGACACCGGCGCGGTTGTACCAGCTGCGATCGAAGATCACCACTTCACCGGCCGCCGGCAGGTGCGGCAAATAACGTTGCACATACATCTGGCTTTTTTCCCGCTCGGTCGGTGCCGGCAGCGCCATCACCCGGAACACCCGCGGACTGACCCGTTCGGTCAACGCCTTGATTGTCCCGCCCTTGCCGGCGCCATCACGGCCCTCAAAGACGATGCAGACCTTGGCGCCCGAGTGCTGCACCCACTCCTGCAGCTTGACCATCTCGACATGCAGCCGCGCCAGTTCCTCGAGATAATCCTTGTTCTTGAGCTTGCCGCTTTCGACCGGTTTGCTTTTGGTTGCCGCCTTCTTCTTTGCCATGCCCGTTACCTCCTTCAATGCGTCACATAGCGTCCGGAGTGCCCCCGGCCGCGTTCATTGCGCGTCGACTGCGCTGGTAATGTTCAACAGCCTGTTCCAGGTTCAAGAACATCCGGGCCTCGCCCAGCGTATGGCCCAAGGGTGCCTTGATGACCATGTCCCATACGCTGGGGCTCATGCCCACCAGCCACAGTGAAATGCCTTTCTCACTCATGCGCTGCTCCGCGCCGGTGAGCATTTTCAGCGCGGTGTATTCCAGGTCGAACACACTGCGCAGGTCCAGGACCACGACCTTGGGGTTCGCCACGTCAATCAGCGGCCGGATCTTGTCGGCGATGCGCTCGGCATTGGCGAAGAACACCCGTCCTTCGGGCCTGAGCAACAGCAATCCGTCAAAGTGTTCGTCGTCTTCGTTGTCGGTGGCCTGCGGGCGATAGACGTTGGTACCGGGCTTGCGTCCCAGTACGTGCACGGGCGGGTCGGAGACCTGGTAGGCCAGGGCCAGCAACGAGACGATAATCGCCACGACGATCCCTTGCAGCGTGCCCAGCAGCATCACGCCGATCATGGCCACCACGGCCCAGGCAAATTCGGTACGGCGAACCGACAGGATTTCGCGAAATTGCGCCGGTTCGATCAAACCCACCGAATACACGATCACCACGGCGGCGAGCGTGGCGTTGGGCATCAGGCCAATGAGCGGTGCCAGCAGCAGGCAAGTGCCCAGCGCCAGTGCGGCGGTGACCAGTGCCGCCAGTTGCGAACGGGCGCCGGCCAGGCGGTTCACTGCCGTCTGGGTGGTCCCGCCACCGGCGACCATGGCCCCGAGAAACGCGCCACCGATGTTGGCAACGCCTGTGGCCAGCAGTTCCCGATTCGGTTGTGGCGCGGGCTCGTCACTGCGAGCGAAAGCGCGCCCCGCCGCGATGGTTTCGGTGAAACTCATCAGCGCGATACCCATCGCCGAGGACCACAGGGTTTCGGCCATCGACCAAACCGGCAGGGTCGGTGCGGGCAATCCGATCGGCACCACGCCCACGGCGGACACACCAAAGCGCTCCAGGCCAAACAGGCTCATGCCGATGATGCCAAGCGCCACCGCAATCAAAGGTGCGGGCAGCCGGGGCGTAAAACGCTTCATGCCCACCAGCAGCAGGACCATGAACACACCGACCGCCACGGTCGGCAGCGAGGCATGGCCGACGCTCTGGACCGTGGCCACCAGATTGTGCAGGAAGCCGCCTTTGTCGATGTGCGTGCCCAACAGCTTGGGCAATTGGTCGAGCACGATGACCACGCCGATGCCGGCCTTGAAACCCACCAGTACCGGCTCGGAAATGAAATTGGCGACGAAACCCAGGCGCAGCAACCCCGCGACAATCAGGATCGCACCCACCATCAGGGCCAGCGTGGCGGAACCGGCGAGCAAGGTCGCCGCATCGCCTTCGGGGCTGATCTGGCCCAACGCGGAGCCGGCGAGAATGGCCAGGGTGGTCGTGGTGCTGACGCTAAGCGGGCGCGACGTGCCGAGCACGGCATAGATCACCATCGGCACCAGCGCCGTGTACAGCCCGACCTGCACCGGCAGGCCGGCAATGGTGGCGTACGCCAGCGCCTTGGGTATGACCACGGCCGCTGCCGTCAGCCCGGCGACCACATCGCTGCGCAGCCAGTCTGGCCGGTAGCTGCCGAGCCACTCCGGGATCAACAGGCTGCGCAAGGTTCTCCGCTGTGGAGTGCCTGGAATCCGCTCTTGCGGATGGCTGCCTTGTTGATTCATCGGTCACTCCAGTGGCAAATCTTCCATGCGGATGATGAGTGGGCTCGACAGACCGCACAATCCTTTAACTGCACGCGCAACCATTGCAAACCCTCAAAGGCATCGAAGCGCGTGTGCCGGCGGGCAATCAGCTCAGGTTGAGGAAATTCCAAGGGTGGGGCATGGGTTGAATACACCGGCAAACGTCCGGGCAATCGGGCTCGGTAGATTACAAATGTAGCCGGTTTGCGCGGCGATGAAGGGATTCGTTGATTGAGCCCGAATACCTCCAACACGTCCTTCCTGAAAGTGGAAGCCTCGTATGGACGACGTCATGAAAGCGATAAATGAGCTATACCCGCTAATTCTCCCCATTGCAGTTCTTCAACTCAGGAGTTTGGCAATGAAGCTCAAAACCTCACTGGCAGCACTCGTGGTTGCGGCAAGCCTTTTCGGCTGCACCACTTCTTCGACCCACGGCGTGAACGTTAACCTGGTCGCCACCCGGCAAAACGCCGGTCAGATCGGCACCGTCACCTTGACCGACTGGGACAAGAAAACGGGGCTCAGTTTCTTCATCAGCGGTGCTCCAATGGGGGTTACGCTGCCCCTGCGTCTTTACTCTTTCATCAATAACGGCACCTGCCAGCAACCCGGGTCAGTCGCCTACGCGATGAACGACACCGTCAACACCGAACGCCAACCCGTACGCGGCTGGTCTTTTACCAGAACCGCGCCTGTGCCGTTGCAAACCCTGCTTGACGGCAAGTATTCGGTGGTCGTGCGAACGGCTTCGACCGATGGCAACGTCGATATTTTTTGCGGGGATATCAAGGCAACAGAACCGGTGAAATAGCCGCGGCCATTGCAGGCCGCCCACGCCCCGGTACCGCTCGTGCCACCCGTTGTGCGGTGCGAGCGGTGGCGTCGGGTGAACGGAGCCGGCGGCGACAGTGGCAACAACCGGTAACAAACCTGTCATTAGTCACTGATAACGTCCTAGCGCTTTCCCGAACCGCATCCGTTCGAACTCCGATCGGCAGTTCCCCGTACCGGGCTTTGCCCAACCGCTCAAGGTGACACTACAGGTGTACTCAAGCACGACGCGCAAGCAAATCATCATCAGGTCCAACGACATGAGCTGTGACGACTTTGGCGCGTTGTTCTTGAACCTGTTCGGCAACCTTTACTCCGACTCTGCGCCGCCGCCAAAAAGCATCAGCATCGGCGGGGTCTATGGCAGACACGAAGGTGTCAGCTTTCGTCGCATGCACTTTCACGGTGACTTCACGGTGGCATTTCCCGCCCCCCTTGATGAAATCACGTTCGTCATTCCCACCGCCGGCAAGATCATCTTCAACCACGTCACCGAGTCGGTTGGCTTCGCCCAGATCGGCCTGGCCATCGACAAGGCCGAGGTCCGCTCGGCGCGCTTTGTCGACAATCATGCGCAGCACGGGATTTCGATCAGCCGGGCGCTGATCACCGAACGACTGTCGATGTTGCTCGGCAAGCCGATCCTGCAAAAAATCTGTTTTGAGCCCGTGGTGGATCTGAGCGTACCCGCCTTGCAGGGCATCAAGGCGCTGGTGGACCTGGCCACCGGAACCGAGTTCGACCTGCTGATCAATACGGGCTCGCTGATGCCCTCACGCCTTCGCGAAATGCTGGTCGACGCGGTGCTCGAAACCTGGCCGCACAACTTCACCGAGGCCCTTCAGCGCCCCTCCCCACTGATAGCGCCGCGACATGTGAAGCTGGCCGTCGAGTACATTCAGGCACATCCCGACCGACTAGCCAGCGGTACCGAACTGGCGCAATTGACCAACGTCAGCCTGCGCGCATTGCAGGAGGGTTTTCAGCGTTTCATGGGCACCTCGATCGTCGCCTATCAGCGCCAGGTACGCCTGGAGCGCGCCTTTGCCGCGCTGTCCCAGGGTGTATCGCCTTCGGTCACGGACGTGGCCTTGCAACACGGCTTCAGCAATGTCGGCCGGTTTTGCCAGTATTTCCAGAGTGCCTACGGCATCAGTCCCGCAGACGTGAGAAAAGGCCGGAGAACGCGACCCATGGCGACCAATTGAGGATGTGTGGGAGCGAGCTTGCTCGCGATGGCGTAGTGACATTCAACATCCATGTCGACTGACACGGCCTCTTCGCGAGCAAGCTCGCTCCCACCATTGATCGGTGTCGAACACAAATCCCGCGTACGACAAAAAACCACTGTGGGAGCGAGCTTGCTCGCGATGGCGGTATGTCAGCCACCCTCTTCGTCGGCTGCTAGTCCGCCTTCGCGAGCAAGCTCGATCCCACAGATTGTTTGATCTGATCGTCAGAACAGATAACTGGCCTTCAGGCCGCCATTGAAGCCGTGGCTGTCGCCGCCACCACTGGCGCCGACTTGCGCCCCTACGCTCCACGGACCAAGGTTGGCCATGACGTTGACGCCACCAGTGAACTGGTCACGGTTGTCGAAGGCAGCCTGCTGTTCGATGTCCAGCCCCAACAGGTGCCCTTCGCTGTCGACTTCATGGTCGCCCAACACATGCTCGTAGCCCACTTGCACACCCGGCACCACTTGCCAGGCACCGAGGCTGACAGGTGCAAAGGATGCGTTGAGGTTGGCCACCGCGCTCTTGCGGGTCTCGTGGATGCCGTCGACGTCCAGGGCCAGTTCGCTGCCCTTTTCCTGGAAGCCCGACAGGTTGACGTGGCTGACCCGCACGCCGAGGCTCGGTTCGAGGGTCACGCCGTTCACCGGCACACGGTAACCGAGCGCCAGGGTCGCGCCGGTGAGGTTGCCATGGCTGTCGCCCCTGGCCGTGCCCAGACCGCCGCCGAGTTCTCGCTTGCTCTCGTAATCGAGATAGCCCGCGCTGGCATTGGCATCCACAAACAGGCCACGTTCCAGACCGTTCGGCGCAAAGCGTGCGCCGACGCTGAAGAAGGTCAGGTCGGTATCGGCCTCGCCACCAGCACCACCGACATTGCCGCTGCTGTAGCCGAAGCCGGCATGGGCGCTGAGCTGTTCGGAAAAGCGCTGGGTCAGGCCAATCATCATGCCCTGGCTATGCTCGTTGCTGCTGGAGGCCTGGGACGAACCATCCGTGCCCAGGTACCCCGCCAGGGCGGTGCTCCACAGGCGATATTGCCCGGCCTTGAGGTCGATGCCGCTGGTGAACGGCGCGGCGGCCTGTTCGATCATCGCGCCCTGACGCAGCAGGTAGCTCGCGGCGTCGGCGTGCACCTGACCGCCGACAGTAGACTCGACACCGCCGAGGCTACCCGCATCAATGGCCGACTGCAGGTAGTAGTTGTAGGCGCTGTAGGTGCCCGACAGGTTGCTGTTCTGCAGTTGCTGCAACAACTGCGCGCCGGCCGCGGCGTTGCCGGCCAGGTCCGCTGCGCCAGGCAGGCTGTTGTAGAACACCATCTTGCCGCGCAGCACGTAGATGGTTTCCTGGGACAGGCCGAGGCCTTGCTTGAGGTAGTTATCCATCGTGCCGTATTGCGCGGTCACCTCGTCCAGGCCGGCTTGCAGGTAACTGGCCTCCACACCGATCAGCGACCCATAGATGGTCGCCAGGCTCGGTGGCAACGCCGCCAGGGTCGCCTTGATGCGCGCGGCGGTGTAGTCGTTGGTCGCCAGGTAGTTGCTCATGATGGTGGCATCGTCGACCCCGGCGATGCTTTGCAGCACAGCAGCGGTCCAGCCCGTACGGTCCTTGCCGGCGGTGCAATGGAACAGCGCGGCGCCGTCGACCGTGGCCAGCTCATTGAACAGCTGGTTGAACTCGCTGCGCATCCCAGGGTTGCGGACGAAATCACGGTTGGTGTCCTGCATCATGGCGGTGGCTTCGGCGGCGCTGTGGAACGCAACGTTGGTGATGTTCGCACCCGACGTGGAGCCACCGATGATGTCGATGTTGGTGTACGTCGCACCCGTGGGCATCGTGTCGGGCGTGGCGGCGATTTCGGTTGGCGTGCGCAGGTCGTAGACCGCCTTGATGCCCATACCGTTGAGGGTTGCCAGATCCGCCGCCGATGGCGTCAGCGCGTTGGAGCGGTAAAACACCCCGCCACGCATCGTGCCGTCATTGGCCGTCGAATACGCGGTGGTGAGACCGGCGACATCGCGCAAGTTATCGATGCTCTTCAGGCGAGGAGTGTTGAGGGGGACAGTCTCGGCCGCCTGGGCGGCAGCGATGGACAGGCTCAAAACAGACAGCGAACACACAAGTCGTTGGAACACAGTGCAGCCTCATTGAAATCGCGTTGGGCTGACTAATATCTACAATGAAATGGCGTTGAACATGACAAATCGCCCACGAACGCAAATCACTGCGCGATATGTCCCGGCGGCTCGTTTTCTGTCCGTGTAATGCCCGCTGGGGGGCTGGTTGTGAGTGATGTGCCTGGCGGGGAACGAGGTGTGTGGTGGCCGGTGGTCAATTTCCAGGTATAAAAAAACCCGCCTTCCAGCGGGTTTTTTGCTTTTCAGAAACTGATCTGTCGCCGCGAACTCAATGGGTTTTTTTCGAGGTCGACTGCCCGGCTTTACTCAAGCCCTTGGTGTTGTGCTCACCCGGCGTCGAGGCCGAAATAGCCCTGGCCTTGGAGATGCCGCGAGTATCTTTGGAATGGGCGATGCCTGAGGTCGTGGTGCCATGACCGTTATCATCGTTGCGCTCACTACCGTAGTGGTTCCCGCTCAGGCCATGGTCGCGCACGGATTTGCCGGCATGGTCGCTGTTCAGCCCGTTGCCGCGGCCGTTACTGCCGGAGTGGCCTGTACCGGCGTGTCCGCCCCCCATACCGCCGCCGTGGCCTGCGCCGTTTCCGCCGCCATTACCACCGCCATTTCCGCCACCGCCACCGCCACCGTTTCCACCGCCACCGCCATCCTTCGCGTATGCGGAACCCATGATCGACAGGCCATCAGGGAGTAACGGAGCGGCTGCAAGCATCATGGCGCATGACATTACAGCAACGAGACTCTTGTTTTTAAAAAGCATGATTGCTTCCGTAGGAGGTTGATATCGCGTGACGTATGACGCGATATCCCTGGAACAGTTCAAGTGCCACGACAGACGGCTGGAGCACCCTCAGTCAACGGGAAGACCTTCCACACGTTAATCAAACGCACCGTCGAGAATTTCATAGACAAGCCCGGTGGCCAGCGCAACCAGGATCAGGTCCGTACCGACTTGCTGCCATTCGTAGCCATCGTAGTGGGGCAGCCTGCCGACCAGCCGGCCATCCAGTTTTTTGGCGATGCCGGGTGGAAGCGGCTTGCCACGGGCAAGGTTCTTTTGAATGCCCGGTGGCAAATCAGGCCCGGGGCTCCAGTAGCCCGTGTTCACGCCAATGATCTGGAGCACGCTGCTGCGGTTGATGCTCGGGCCATTGCTCCAGTCCCCGCCGCCGGAATTCTTGTTCTTGTTGCCATGACTGCCCTGGTTGCCATGGTTGGCCTTCCCGCCACCTTGGCCGTTACCGGGATCAGCCAGCGCCGTCGCCGAGCCGCTGATCAGGGTCAAACAGGTGATTGCTGCAATCAAAGATCGAGACCTGAACATGAGTCACTCCTTCGTGGTGGGAAATGTTCCCTGAAATTTAGACGCTATTGACGTAGTTGGTTCCATCGAGTCACAGAGCCATGAACCGTCTGCGCTCATCCGCTCGAAGCCAGGTTTCACGTCCGGGCATTCGCCGCAACGTTCTTCGATGTGAATCCACGCTTGATACGTCGCAGATACTTCAATGCGTGGCGCTGTTTCCCGATTGTTACCTCAGCGCCGCAGTTGTCACTTCTGCGCCGCCGAACTGGCCAATAGAGTATGGCCGTCGGTGTGGAACTGGGTCGTCGACTTGTCGGCCCGCGTTGGCACCGATCCCCCCATCACGGAAGAGGTGAATCATGAGTTTCGTCAAAGTGGAAAAAAACCAGAGCAGCGCCCCGTCGGATGCCGACATGAAAAAAGCCATGGTCGAGTCGGGCGGCAAGCCGGGCGAGGTCACCGGGACCAATGCCGCCCGCACCCTGACCTACACCGGCGTGGTCAATCACACGGTGTACGAGAACAAGCTGATCGAGATCGCCAAGGGCAAACGCACCAGCTGGAACTTCGTCTGGGCCGATGCCCGGGCCGCCTGAGGTCAAGGCGGGGCGGCCGATCGGCTGCCCCGCTGACCCGGCCCCTGATACACCCCCGATACCCGCTTGTAACACCAAGACACTTAGCCGCCCTGCCCCTCGCCCCTAGAGTGAAGCCGTCAATGGACAGCAGCGCCAAGCGCCAGCAGCCCATTGTTTGCCCAACACACCACCAAGGAAGAGGGAAACCATGAGCAAATCAATCGCTGTCAGCCAAAAGAGCCAGCAGCTTCACAATGATGTGCAAGAAGCCGTCAAGTCGATCATGGGTGCAACGCAACTGAAAGCGGCGGATTACGGCCGGGTACTGAGGTCGGCCCTGGCGGCTTCGCAAAAAACCGTCACCATCGAAATCGCCGCCGGCGACCTGGCGCAGCTCAAGAAGTCCGGCTACAAGCTGTGCTTCGCCAAGAAGGTGGGTGACGCCGACTACAACGTGGTCTGGCAGTCCTATGACGCTTACCTGAGCAACAACGAGTTCAGCTGGACGCCTCAATATCAGCTGTTTGCGTCCAACCTGTTCAAGGCAAATGTGCAGGTCAAAGTCTCGACCAACATCGTCAATATCGGCCTGGGGCAAACATCGACACTCGATGAGCACGGTCTGCTGAGTTCGGCGGTTACCGGGGGACCGAACATTTCCATGACCTTTGTAAACGACTACGCCCCCATCCATCCGGGTATCAACCAGTTATCTACCGGTATTGATGGCAATCAGGTCAGCACCCCCATTTACGTTGCGGTGGATCAGGTGGTCACCGGTGAAACCGTGCTGACGCCGGTGGAAACCATCCTCGTGTGGTTCGAACAGAACGTACAGACCAGCACCATGTTCAGTACCTCACGCTCCAAGGCGATCGAAATCGACTTGACGTTCGATAACACCGCAGGTCGCCTTTACGAAGGCGGTCAGTGGAAAACCGTGTAACCGTCATGCCGGGGCAACCTTGCGGTTGCCCTTTCACTCCTCTTTGCCCGCCGTGGCGAAGTAGCCCGTCAGCGAGCGACAGATCGACTGCGCGAGGTCCTCCTGGGTGGCGATGCCATGGGGTCGATCGCGATCGAACTGCCCAGACCAGCGAATCCGCCCCTGCGCCACATCCACCAGGCGCAATGACGCTCGCACCCGCGAAGGCTCGACCCGCACGCTGCCCTCCAGGCAATAGCTGTAACGCCCGCCACGCTTGAAGTCAGGTACCGGCTCGCTGTTGCGTGCCACCCGCATCAACACATGATTGGTCCCGGTCTGCGCCTGCTCGAACGACTCGAACAGTCGGCAGCTCAACTCCTCGCACAAACCCCGGGTAAAGTCATCGCCATCGCGGGTAAGGCAGGTAAACGGCTGGATCTGGACCACAGGATGGCGAGTGCCGACGCCCTTGGGCCGCAGCCGCTGGTAGGTCAAGCGATAACACCCGGGTGGAATGCTGAAGCGCACCGGGTCCTGCTGGCCGTTGCCGGCGTAATGCGCTGCGAGCTTGCGCCGCAAGCGCCCCACCTGCACTCGAACCACCGGATCGTCGCCCGTGCAATACACTGCCGGGTCACGACGAAACACCGCGATGCCGATGGCGTGTTCGGTCAGCGGCGTGTTGCACGCCTGAAGGTCGTGCTCGACCAGAAAGCGCAACAGACTGCCCATGCGCCTGGACTTGGCAAACAACGGGCTGACCAGCAACAGCGCCAGCACCCGCTCGATTTCTTCCCGATCGAGCGGCTCGGGACTCCCCGCCGCAGTCGAATCGGCCATGCTTTTGATCACCATCGCCTGCCTCCGTGCAGGTTGCCGACAGGAATGGATGTCGCACTCCGTGATTACCCTTGCAGCGTGAGCAGGAATGGAACTCGGGCACTGCAACGACCAAGCGTAGCAGCCGTGTTGATATCGGCAGGCAATTGCGATGGTAGCAACCCGCCATCCGACGAACGTTCAATCTTGACGTCTGGAATATTTGTAGGACTTGTCCCTTTGTGGCGAGGGAGCTCGCTCCCGCTGGGCTGCGAAGCGGCCCTGATCCTTTGCAACTCATTTCCTCAGACCCATCGCAGTGCCCGGTTTTACGGCGGCAGAGCCGCCGAACGGGAGCAAGCTCCCTCGCCACAGGGGGCATTTGGCGTCCTACAGGCCGGTTGCAGTGCTGGAGATCGACACCTAATGTGCGCCCGTCGCTGACTTGAGTTGGCGACAGGGTTTCGCAGCCCTGTAGATACGTGTAGTAACCTTGCAGTCCATCAAGCCGATGACGGTCGCATCTGCGCCCGCATGTCGCTTTATGGTGGCTGTGTGTGGGAGATCTTCGGGTCTGCCGGGTTCCTCGTATCCTCGGTCTGCGAACCCGCACATAGCTACCACCCCATTCGAATCGCAGCGACCGGGAGTAGTTCTTCTTACAGATACGAGGAAGTTTTACTTATGACGACTAACCGTCCGGATCCCCGCTTCACCCCCATGAAACAAATCGCCACCAGCTACCCCGTCCTCCTCATCGACAGCGACGCCCCGCTGCGCGAGCTCCACAACTGCGCCGCCGAACGCCTCAACGCCGTCCTGCAATACCTCAACCTCATGGCCTGCACCAGCCTCCCCGACTACGCCGAAAACGACATCAACACCGTCACCAACATTTCGCGGATTCTGCTTCAGGATGTGCGGGATGTGTTTGGGGTGATTGAGCAGCGGGGATTTGAGGTCGCGAAGGGAGAGTGAAACTTTTTACGCACAAAAAACCCGCATTTCTGCGGGTTTTTGTTGCTCACTCAAAATCTCACTTTTTGCTTTTCAACCGACAACCGCACTCACATGAAGAACTGAATCCGGGCAGCGGAAACGATATCGACTGAACTATTCAGCCATGATCGCCTGATATTCCTTCTGGTACTCAGCGTAAGGGAGTTTTTTGTCCATCAGCGCCTTTACTCGCGCTTCCTTGTACTGAGCAGGAGTCAGCATTCCAACCGGTACAGACGACCCCGCAGACGCTGATGCCTGGTTTGATGGCGTGATATTTCCAATGCATTGATACTTGACGATCATCTGCCCGGCGTTGCAGTTACCCCAACCATCCTTTGAATGGCAATTCAGGGTTTTACCCCCGAAGGGTTCTGCGCGCTCGTAACCCCACACCGCGCATTTGTTGTTTGCAATTGACTCAGCCTGCTTTAAATCAACAATCGGAGTCTCGAAAGCTTTGAAGTCGTAAGCCATATCAATCGAGCCATCCGCCCGGCTCCCGCCGGTTGCGTAAAATTCTTTACGACTGGAACAACCCGTTACTACAACGGCTAACATGACCAGAAGCAGTAGCTTACGCATGAGAAGAAATCCTTTTGAGGTGCAAGAAGTGCAATAATGGCAATGCGCCTTCTTCCTGTCCACAAAAACGATTTTGGGATGGACGATCAACAACGACGGAAATTTGCGGCCAAACAATGATCCTTGAATCCCTGATCAGAAATTCGCTGGTGTATTCGCAGCGCATTGCTCACGACCCACATTCGGCACAACTCCTGCACTGATCAGGGACCGAGACGCACAAAAGCGGTTGTTGAGTAACGTCTAAAAAGTTCATCTACCCCGGCCGATTCATTTAGACTCGGCCGTTGGCTCATGGGGCCGGGCCATGCCCGATAACGGATATCCAAGACAGCTGTTCATGAAAACAATAATTAGTTATTTGCGAAATAGTTACTGGAAAAGATGGATCCGCAAACACAAATGCAAAGTGGCGGGCGGTTTATTGTCGCTGCACAAAAGATCGACAGTGACCCTAGAAGAAGGCGTGACGCTTGGGCATGTGGTCATAGAGTCAAAAAAGCTGGAAATTGGTGCGCATACTTATATCCGCAGTGACTGCGTCCTTTCGGCAGTCTCATCCATTGGCAGGTTTTGCTCCATTGGCAGCAGCTGTTTTATCGGCCAACAAAAGAGCTCGCATCCGTTGGACTGGCTCAGTTCACATCCCTTTCAATATACCGACACGGCGCTGGTTTACGACCCGGAGGTTGCGGACATCACGATTGGGCATGACGTCTGGATCGGCCATAGTGCGATGATCCTGGAAGGCGTGACCATAGGCACCGGCGCTGTCATCGCAACCCGCGCCCTGGTTGCCCATGACGTGCCACCGTATGCCATTGTTGCCGGCACCCCGGCAAAAGTTGTCAAGTATCGGCATACACCCGAGTTGATTGAGGCGCTGATCGACAGCAAGTGGTGGGATGTTGATGTCGAGGTACTCAAGACATTACCGCTCAATGATCCGCAAGCCACTTTATCTCTGTTGGCCACCCTGCAGAAAGAAACGCGTGCCGACTACCAACAGATCGAAATAACCCGCAAAGGGTGCAGAATTTCGTCTTGAGCATTGGAAATGACCAACACTGCACATTCAAGAGGCCCGGCCAAACCAGATTCAAATGATAAAAAAACCCGCATCAGAGGCGGGTTTTAACGGCTGGATCCTGATGATCCCTGCCCAAAAAGCGGTTATCAGAAGTTCGCCGGTGTGTTGGCACTGATGATTTCCGCCTCATCCGCCCCGATATTGCGAAACCGGTGCGGCAAGGTCGTCGGGAAGTAATAGCCGTCCCCGGCGTTGAGCACACTCACCTGGCCATCCACGGTCAACTCCACGGTACCCCGGGTCACCAACCCACACTCCTCGCCTTCAGAATGCACGATCGGCTCTTCGCCCGAGCTTGCGCCCGGTGCGTATTGCTCGCGCAGAAGGCGCATCTGCCGGCTTGGCACGGACGCGCCGATCAGCAGCAAGCGCAGGCCATGGCGGCCGAGGTCGGGCTGTTCGTTGGCGCGGAAGACGTACTGGTGTTCGCGCGGCGGCTGATCGAAGGTGAAGAAGTCGGCCAGGGACATGGGGATGCCCTCCAGCAATTTCTTCAGGGAGCTGACGGAAGGACTGACCCGATTCTGTTCGATCAGGGAGATGGTTGCATTGGTGACGCCGCTACGCCGGGCCAGCTCGCGCTGGGACAGTTTGTAGCTTTCGCGTACTAATTTGAGTCGTGAGCCCGTGTCCATGACAGCCTTATGTGCCAACCCGTAGGAGCGAGCTTGCTCGCGATTGCGATCTGACCTTCAACATTGATGTCGACTCAACCAACGCTTTCGCGAGCAGGCTCGCTCCTACAGGGATAATGGAGGGGTGGAGTGCAGGCGCGGATCACGCCGTTTTCCGGTCCCGGAAACGTGAAAGGCGGCTATTAAATCACGTTTGTTCGTAATGCTCAGCAGGTTCGATAAACGGCAGAAAAAAAGAACCTGTTGATGATAATTCTGAGTCAAGACACAAGACCTGTGGGAGCGAGCTTGCTCGCGATGGTGGTGGGTCAGTCAACATCAATGTCGAATATCAGACCGCTATCGCGAGCTAGCTCGCTCCCACAGGGGGATTTGCTGTGTTGCTGAAATAAAAAACCGGCGGCACCTTTTTGGGGCAGCCGCCGGTGAGGTAAAACCTAGATGCCGAAACGGTCACGCAGCGAGTAGTACACCGCGCCGAGGGCGGTCAACGGCGCCGAGAAGGTACGCCCGCCGATCATCGGCATGTGCGGCAGCGAGGCAAACGCATCGAAGCGCTCGGCGTCGCCACGGATCATTTCCGAGATCAGTTTGCCGGCCAGGTGCGAACAGGTGACGCCGTGGCCGCTGTAGCCCTGCATGTAGTAGGCGTTTTTCTCGATACGGCCGAATTGCGGCATGCGCGACATGGTCAGCAGGAAATTGCCGGTCCAGCGGTAGTCGATCTTCACGTCCTTCAATTGCGGGAAGGTCTTGAGGATCTTCGGGCGGATCAGTTGTTCGATGTCGTCCGGCTCGCGTGCACCGTAGACCACGCCGCCGCCGTACAGCAGGCGGTTGTCGGCGGTCAGGCGGTAGTAGTCGAGCAGGTAGTTGCAGTCTTCCACGCAGTAGTTGTTGGTGATCAGGCTCCGGGCCTGCTTTTCAGACAACGGCTCGGTGACGACGATCTGCGAACCGCACGGCATGCTCTTGCTGGTCACGCGGTTGTCCAGGCCCTGCGGCAGGTAGGCGTTACCGGCGATCAGCAGGTACTTGGCCTTCACCACGCCTTTGGCGGTGCGCACGGTGATGGGCTCGCCGTAGGTGATTTCCACCGCCGCCGACTGCTCGTAGATCTTGCCGCCCAGGCCGATGATGGCCGAGGCCTCGCCCAGGGCCAGGTTCAGTGGGTGAATGTGGCCGCCCTGCATGTCCAGCAGGCCGCCGACGTAGGCATCGGAACCCACTTCGCGCTTGATGTCGGCCGCGTCGAGCATTTTCAGGTTCTTGTTGCCGTAACGTTCCCAGCTCTTCTTCTGTTCGGCCAGGCCCTTGAGTTGCTTTTTGTTCATCGCCGCGAAGATGCCGCCGGGGCGGTAGTCGCACTGGATGTCGTAGTGCTGTATGCGCTGACGGATGATGTCGGCGCCTTCGAAGATCATGCTGCCGAGGACTTCGGCAGTCTTGTCGCCGTAGCGCTCTTCGATGACATCGACGTCGCGGCTATAGGAGTTGACCAGTTGACCACCGTTGCGACCGCTGGCGCCGAAGCCGACTTTGGCCGCTTCGAGCACGGTCACGCTGTAGCCCGCTTCAGCGAGGAACAGGGCCGAGGACAGGCCGGTGTAGCCGGCGCCGATCACGCAGACGTCGCAGTCCACCGCCCCTTCCAGCACCGGGAAATCACCGGTGAAGTTGCGGGTGGCGGCGTAGTAGCTGTTTACATGTGCTTGTTTCATACAGTTCTCCGATGGCTGCCGACAGAGCCGGCGACCGTCGCTTTATTGTTATCAGAGCTTGATCCAGGTCGCCTTGAGTTCGGTGTACTTGTCGAACGCGTGCAGCGATTTGTCCCGACCGTTACCCGACTGCTTGAACCCGCCGAACGGCGCGGTCATGTCGCCGCCGTCGTACTGGTTGACCCAGACGCTGCCGGCACGCAGGCCACGGGCGAAGGTGTGGGCCTTGCTCAGGTTGCTGGTCCATACACCGGCGGCCAGGCCGAAGATGCTGTCGTTGGCAATCGCCAGGGCTTCATCGAAGGTGTCGAAGGTGATGACCGACAGCACCGGGCCGAAGATTTCTTCCCGGGCGATGGTCATGGCGTTGGTCACGCCGTCGAAAATCGTCGGTTCCACGTACTGGCCACCGGTGTCTTCGAGGGTGCGGTTGCCGCCGGCGATCAGTTCGGCGCCCTGCTCTTTGCCGATGCCGATGTAGCGCAGTACGTTGTCCAGTTGACGCTGGTCGACGACCGCGCCGACGGTGGTCGCAGGGTCGAGGGCGTGGCCCGGTTTCCAGGCTTGCAGGGCTTCCACCAACAATGGAATGAATTGCTCGCGAATCGAACGTTCCACCAGCAAGCGAGAACCGGCAGTGCAGACTTCACCCTGGTTGAAGGCGATGCCACTGGCCGCCGCCTGTGCTGCCGCGCGCAGATCCGGCGCGTCGGCGAACACCACGTTCGGGCTCTTGCCCCCGGCTTCGGCCCAGACGCGTTTCATGTTGCTCTGCCCGGCGTAGACCATCAGCTGCTTGGCAATCGCCGTGGAGCCGGTGAAGGCCAGCACGTCGACGTCCATGTGCAACGCCAGCGCCTTGCCAACGGTGTGGCCGTAGCCCGGCAGGACGTTGAACACACCTTTCGGGATGCCGGCATCCAGCGCCAGCTGCGCGATGCGGATCGCGGTCAGCGGGGACTTTTCCGAAGGCTTGAGGATGAACGAGTTGCCCATCGCCAGAGCCGGGGCGAATTTCCAGCTGGCCATGATCAACGGGAAGTTCCACGGCACGATGGCCGCGACCACGCCGGCCGCTTCGCGGGTCACCAGGCCCAGTTGATCCTGGGGCGTGGCGGCGACTTCGTCGTAGATCTTGTCGATGGCTTCGGCGGTCCAGCGGATCGCGTTGGCGGTCGCCGGAATGTCGATGCTCATGGAGTCGCTGATCGGCTTGCCCATGTCGAGGGTTTCGAGCAGGGCCAGTTCTTCCTGGTTCGCCAGGATCAGGTCGGCGAAACGGATCAGGATGCGCTTGCGCTCAGCCGGGGCCAGGTTGGCCCACACGCCGGATTCGAAGGTGCGGCGCGCCACGGCGACCGCTGCATTGGCATCGGCTTCGTCGGTGCTGGCGACGTTCGCCAGGAAACGACCATCCACGGGGCTGATGCATTCGAACGTCGCGCCGCTGGCGGCCGCGCAGTATTGGCCGTCAATGAATGCGCGACCTTCGATGGTTAGGGACTGGAAGCGCTGCTCCCAATCGCTGCGAGTGTTTGTCATGGTTGTGACTCGACGCAGGGGAATAAGAATCTGAAAAGAACCGCAATCCCTGTGGGAGCGAGCTTGCTCGCGATAGCGGTGGGTCAGAGACCATCCATGTTGAATGTGATGGCCTCATCGCGAGCAAGCTCGCTCCCACAGGGTTTGGCGGTGCACACAGGATTTGTGTGTGCCGCCAACGCCGTCAGACAGTGTGCAGGTACCAGTTGTACTCAAGGTCCGAGATGGAGTTCTCGAACTCGGCCAGCTCGCTTTCCTTGCACGCCACGAACACGTCGATGTACATCGGGTCGATGTAGCGCGCCATGACTTCGCTGTCGTCCAGCTCGCGCAGTGCGTCGCGCAGGTTGTTCGGCAGGCTCTGCTCGTTCTGCTCGTAGCTGTTGCCTTCCACCGGTGCACCCGGTTCGATCTGGTTGGTCAGACCGTGGTGAACACCGGCCAATACCGATGCCATCAGCAGGTACGGGTTGGCGTCGGCACCGGCTACACGATGCTCGATGCGCACGGCGTCCTTGGAGCCGGTCGGTACACGCACGGCCACGGTGCGGTTATCGATGCCCCAGCTCGGCGAGTTCGGTACATAGAACTGTGCGCCGAAACGACGGTACGAGTTAACGTTCGGGCAAAGGAACGCCATCTGCGCCGGCAGGGTCTCGAGCACACCGCCGATCGCGTGTCGCAGCGCGGCGTTCTGCTCGGGATCCTCGCTGGCAAAGATGTTGTTGCCTTCTTTGTCGAGAATCGAAATGTGCACGTGCAGACCGTTACCTGCCTGGCCCGGATACGGCTTGGCCATGAAGGTGGTGTCCATCTCGTGGTCGTAGGCGATGTTCTTCACCAGACGCTTGAGCAGGACCGCGTAGTCGCAGGCCTTGATCGGGTCAGCCACGTGATGCAGGTTGACTTCGAATTGCGCCGGGGCGCTTTCCTTGACGATGGCGTCAGCCGGGATGCCCTGCTCTTTCGCGCCTTCGAGGATGTCTTGCAGGCAATCGACGTATTCGTCGAGGTCGTCGATCAGGTACACCTGGGTCGACATCGGACGCTTGCCGGACACCGGCGAACGTGGCGATTGCGGACGACCGTTCACGTTGTCCTGGTCGATCAGGTAGAACTCCAGTTCGAACGCGGCGCAGATGGTCAGGCCCATGTCGTCGAACTTGCGCACGATATTGGCCAGCACTTCACGCGGGTCGGCGAAGAATGGCTCGCCTTCGATTTCGTGCATGGTCATCAACAGTTGCGCGGTCGGGCGCTTCTGCCATGGCTCGATGCTGAGGGTGCCGGGGATCGGGTAGCAGATCCGGTCGGCATCGCCGATGTCCAGACCCAGGCCGGTGCTTTCCACCGTGGAACCATTGATGTCCAGAGCAAACAGAGAGGCCGGCAGGTTGATGCCTTTCTCGTAAACCTTATGAAGACTGGTGCGCTCGATGCGCTTGCCGCGCACCACACCGTTCATATCCGCAATCAGAAGGTCGACGTACAAAACCTCAGGATGTTTCTTAAGGAATGCGTTTGCTTCGTTGAGTTGAACGGCACGCAGAGGGACCGACATGATGCACCTATTTTTTACTGTTAATTATTATGTTCACCGCCCTTTCACGAGCCCAGTCAATCCGAAAGGCAAAGTGAAGTCAATAGCGAACACCTGGCCTTTCAACGTTTATTTTCGGGCCTCTCAGGGGGACGAGAGTGCCAGATACGCCCTCAAACACGCGTAAACCCTGAAGATCGGACGTGCGGCGTTTAGAATTTTTTACATGAGAGTTGTTAATTAAAATCAACAAGGCTAAGCTCCGGAAAAGCTCGTTCAAGTGTGAAACTTCGAGGTGATAAAAATGGCACTCAAGCCATTGATCGGCGTTACTGCGTGCGTCAAACAGATTGGCCTGCACCCCTACCACATCAGCGGTGACAAGTACTTGCGTGCTGTCAGCGTTGCGGCGCGGGGGCTGCCTGTCGTTATTCCTTCCTTAGGCGACCTGACCGAAATCGATGACCTGCTGCCGCAGCTCGACGGTCTGTTGCTGACCGGCTCGCCGTCGAACGTGGAACCCTTCCACTATCAAGGCCCCGACAGCGCCCCCGGCACGGATCATGATCCGGCGCGGGATGCCACCACCCTTCCCCTGATCCGCGCCGCTATTGCAGCGGGCGTGCCGGTGCTCGGCATCTGCCGTGGTTTCCAGGAAATGAACGTGGCGTTCGGTGGCAGCCTGCATCAGAAGGTCCATGAGCTGCCTGGCTTGCTCGACCATCGCGAGGCCGACCATCCGGACCTGGCCGTGCAATACGCCCCCGCCCATGAGGTGAATGTGCAGCCCGGCGGTGTGTTCGAAGCGCTGGAGCTGCCTGCGGTGTTCCAGGTGAACTCGATTCACAGCCAGGGCATCGACCGCCTCGCGCCCGGCCTGCGCGCAGAAGCCGTCGCGCCCGATGGCCTGATCGAGGCGATCTCCGTCGAGCACAGCAAGGCCTTTGCCCTCGGCGTGCAATGGCACCCGGAATGGCAAGTGCTGAACAACCCTCCTTATTTGAGTATTTTCCAGGCGTTCGGCGAAGCCTGCCGGCAACGGGCGGCGCTGCGTCACTCGAGCTGACGTAAAAACACGAACAAACGATTTTCTGCCCCCGTGGGTCAGGCGGGCGTGCCTTTGCGCGCCCGTCACCCGCGACAACAACACACTGCAATAACAACAAGTACGAAAGGCAGCCAGGATGGCGGCGCCGAATAAACCCGAGCGGTATGGGTGAGTTCGATCAGCAAACGCAAATCCCTGTGGGAGCGAGCTTGCTCGCGATAGCGATGTGTCAGGTGACATCAATGTCGATTGTGCCGGCCTCATCGCGAGCAAGCTCGCTCCCACAGGGTCTGCGTTCTGACCGAAGTCCCCGATACGGGTTTGCAATCCACTATTAAGCCGGGCCGTGTTGGCCGGGCGACTGAAACCTGTTGGGAGTTTCACATGGCAAACGCCTCCAGCATCTACAGGAAGGCTCTTGAGGGTCACCAGGCACCGAAAAAGGTGTTGGTGAAAATCGATCGCGTCACCAAGAAGTTCGACGAAACCATCGCTGTGGACGATGTGTCCCTGGAAATCCACCAGGGTGAAATCTTCGCCCTGCTCGGTGGTTCCGGTTCCGGCAAATCGACCCTGCTGCGCATGCTCGCCGGTTTCGAGCGCCCGACCGAAGGCCGGATTCTGCTCGACGGTGTCGACATCACCGACATGCCGCCGTACGAACGACCGATCAACATGATGTTCCAGTCCTACGCGCTGTTCCCGCACATGACGGTAGCGCAGAACATCGCCTTCGGCCTCAAGCAGGACCGTTTGCCAGCGGCCGAAATCGACGCCCGGGTGCAGGAGATGCTGCGCCTGGTGCACATGACCCAGTACGCCAAGCGCAAGCCGCACCAACTGTCCGGCGGCCAGCGTCAGCGCGTGGCCCTGGCCCGTTCCCTGGCCAAGCGTCCGAAGCTGCTGCTGCTCGACGAACCGATGGGCGCACTGGATAAAAAGCTGCGTTCGCAGATGCAATTGGAGCTGGTGGAGATCATCGAGCGCGTGGGCGTGACCTGCGTGATGGTGACCCACGACCAGGAAGAGGCCATGACCATGGCCCAGCGTATCGCGATCATGCACCTGGGCTGGATCGCCCAGATCGGCAGCCCGGTGGACATTTATGAAGCACCGGTCAGCCGCATGGTCTGCGAATTCATCGGCAACGTGAACGCCTTCGACGGCACCGTGGTCGAGGACCTGGAAGGTCACGCGATCATCCACAGCCCGGACCTGGAGCAGAAGATCTACGTCGGTCACGGCGTCAGTACTTCGGTGCAGGACAAGTCGATCACCTACGCGATCCGCCCGGAAAAACTGCTGGTCAGCACCGTCAAGCCGGATAACCGCTACAACTGGTCCGCTGGCAAAGTGCATGACATCGCCTACCTGGGCGGGCACTCGGTGTTCTACGTCGAACTGCCTGGGGGCAAGATCGTCCAATCGTTCATGGCCAACGCCGAGCGCCGTGGTGCGCGTCCGACCTGGGACGATCAGGTCTACGTGTGGTGGGAAGACGACAGCGGCGTGGTACTGCGCGCATGAAAACCTTCAATCAGCAATTCCTGAGGTGGGTCCCCAGCGGGCGCAAGTTCGTCATCGGGATTCCGTTCATCTGGCTGTTCCTGTTCTTCATGTTGCCGTTCTTCCTGGTGATGAAGATCAGCTTCTCGGAAGCGGCCCTGGCCATTCCGCCCTACTCGGAGATCTACACCTTCGCCGAGCAGAAATTCCAGCTGTTGCTCAACATCGGCAACTACACCCTGCTGGGCGAGGATGAGCTGTACCTGTCCGCCTACCTGGGTTCGTTGAAGGTGGCGTTTTTCAGCACCGTGATGTGCCTGGTGATCGGTTTCCCGATGGCCTACGCCATCACCAAGGCCAGCAAGGAAGCGCAGAACGTGCTGATGCTGCTGATCATGATGCCGACCTGGACCGCGATCCTGATCCGCGTTTATGCGTGGATGGGCATCCTCAGCAACAACGGCCTGCTCAACGGGTTCCTGATGTGGACCGGGCTGACCTCGCACCCGATCGAGATCCTCAACACCAACATCGCCGTCTACATAGGCGTCGTCTATGCATACCTGCCGTTCATGGTGCTGCCGCTGTACGCCAACCTGGTCAAACATGACCAGAGCCTGCTGGAGGCCGCATCGGACCTGGGTTCGAGCACCTTCAACAGCTTCTGGAAAATCACCGTGCCTTTGGCCAAGAACGGCATCATCGCCGGTTGCATGCTGGTGTTCATTCCGGTGGTCGGTGAGTTCGTGATTCCGGAACTGCTGGGCGGCCCGGAAACCCTGATGATCGGCCGTGTGTTGTGGCAAGAGTTCTTCAACAACCGCGACTGGCCAGTGGCGTCCGCCCTGGCGGTGGTAATGCTGTTGATCCTGATTGTGCCGATTCTGCTGTTCAACCGCAGCCAGGCCAAAGAGATGGAGGCACGGGGATGAAACGCTTCGGATTTTCAAAGTTCATGCTGATTTTCGGCCTGTCGTTTATCTACCTGCCGATGCTGATTCTGGTGATCTACTCGTTCAACGCCTCCAAGCTGGTGACGGTGTGGGGTGGCTGGTCGATCAAGTGGTACGCCGGTTTGCTCGACAACAGCCAGTTGATGGGTTCGGTGCTGCGCTCGCTGGAAATCGCCTGCTACACCGCGATTGCGGCAGTCGCACTAGGGACGCTGGCCGCGTTCGTCCTGACCCGCGTCACACGCTTCAAGGGCCGCACGCTGTTCGGTGGCCTGGTCACCGCGCCGCTGGTGATGCCTGAAGTGATCACCGGCCTGTCGCTGTTGCTGCTGTTCGTGGCCATGGCGCAGTTGATCGGCTGGCCGATGGAGCGTGGCATCGTCACGATCTGGATCGCCCACACCACGTTTTGTGCCGCCTATGTGGCAGTGGTAGTCTCCGCCCGCCTTCGCGAACTGGACCTGTCCATCGAAGAAGCGGCCATGGACCTGGGTGCGAAGCCGTTCAAGGTGTTTTTCCTGATCACCATTCCGATGATCGCGCCGTCACTGGCGGCCGGCGGCATGATGTCGTTCGCCCTGTCGCTGGATGACCTGGTGCTGGCGAGTTTCGTGTCCGGCCCGGGTTCCACGACCCTGCCGATGGAGGTGTTCTCGGCGGTGCGTCTGGGCGTCAAGCCCGAGATCAACGCCGTGGCCAGCCTGATCCTGTTGGCAGTGTCGATCGTGACCTTCATGGTCTGGTACTTCAGCCGCCGTGCCGAAGCCACCCGCAAGCGCGCGATCCAGGAAGCCATGGACCAGACCGCCAGCGAATCCTGGCAGCAACCGAAAAAGCAAATGGCAGAAGCGACGGCCTGAGGCCGCCCCTGTAGGAGCGAGCTCGCTCGCGATGGACGTCAACGATGACGCGGGCTACCCGAATTAACGCGGCGTCCTTGAGTTTTTCGCGAGCGAGCTCGCTCCTACAAGGGAGCGCGCAAGCGTTCCAGCCACAAATGTTTGCCGTGTGATCTTGAAAAAAAATGGAGTTGTACCGATGAAAATGTTTGGCAGGACTCTGCTGACACTGTCCTTATTGGGCGCAATCGCCACCGGCGCCCAGGCCAATGACAAGGTTCTGCGCGTCTATAACTGGTCGGATTACATAGGCCCGGATACCGTCAAGAAGTTCGAGGACGAGACTGGCATCCAGGTCACCTACGATGTCTTCGACAGCAACGAAACCCTTGAGGCACGCCTGCTGGCGGGCAAATCCGGCTACGACATCGTCGTACCGTCCAACAGCTTCCTGGCCAAGCAGATCAAGGCCGGTGTCTATCAGGAACTGGACAAGTCGAAGCTGTCGAACTGGAAAAACCTCAACCCGGTGCTGCTGAAAAACGCCTCCGCGAGCGATCCCGACAACGCCCACGCCATCCCGTACATGTGGGGTTCGATCGGCATCGGCTTCAACCCCCAGAAGGTCAAGGAAGTGCTCGGCGCCAACGCCCCGACCAACTCCTGGGACCTGCTGTTCAAACCGGAAAACGCCGAGAAGCTAAAAGCCTGCGGCATCAGTTTCCTCGATTCGCCGACTGAAATGATCCCGACCGCCCTGCACTACCTGGGCTACCCGGTGAACGATCAGAACAAACAGCACATTGCCGAAGCCGAGGCGCTGTTCATGAAGATTCGCCCGAACGTGGCGTACTTCCATTCGTCGAAATACATCTCGGACCTGGCCAACGGCAACATCTGCGTGGCCGTCGGTTACTCCGGCGACGTGCTGCAGGCCAAGGCCCGCGCCCAGGAAGCCGGGGACAAGGTGAAGATCGACTACAGCATCCCGAAAGAAGGCGCCGCCAGTTTCTACGACATGCTCGCCATCCCGCGCGATGCCGCCAACGTCGAGAACGCGTACCTGTTCATGAACTTCCTGATGCGCCCCGACGTGATTGCCGACATCACCAACAACATCGGCTACAGCAACGCGAACGCTGCGGCCACGCCACTGGTCGATGAAGCGATCCGCAACGATCCGGGCTCCTACCCGCCGGAAGCGGTGATGGCCACGCTCTATGCCGTGCCGGACCAGCCGATTGCCGTCCAGCGGATCATGACCCGTGGCTGGACCAAGGTGAAGTTGGGCCAGTAATTCACTCAGTTGATCTGCTGAGCCTGACATTGCCATCGCGAGCAAGCTCGCTCCCACAGTGGTCCGTGTTGAACCAATGATGTGCGAACGACGCTACCCCCCTGTGGGAGCGAGCTTGCTCGCGATGAGGCCAGAACAGCCAGCACACATTTCAGCTTTACCCATTTCCGTTCACGCAGCGCCTTACCACCGCTGCCTCTCCTGCAAGTAGAACGGCCTCACCTGGCTCCCTCGGTTCAGGTGAATTTTGGCGCCCTCGGGCGCCTTTTTTATTGGGGATCGATCAAAGGCCATTCGGCCAGTGCCCGATAGCGGCCCTTGTGGGATTCGAACAGGGTGAACCGGTCGGCACGCAGGAGGAATTCCGGCGCCGTTGCGGACTCCGGCACCGGTGCCCGATACTGCCGTGCCAGGGTCAGATGCGGACGGTATTCCCTTGGCGCTTCCTCCAGCCCGAACGGCAACATCGCCTGTTCCAGGGCATACACCAGGCGCAACAATGCCGGGGGCGCCTGCTCCGGTGCGAGCACCAGCGCCCCTGTCCTGCGCCACACGTCCAGCCGATCCAGCACCACCGTCAAGCGTTCGCCCGGTGTACGGATCGCCGCCGCAGCGGTACAGATATCAGCAATCTGCGCCGCGCCCACCGCCCCCAAAAACTTCAGCGTCAGGTGAAAGTTTTCCGCCGGCACCGGCCGTCCGTTGCGCAGTTGCAGCGCACTGCGCCACTGCGCTATCTCCCGGCGCTGGGCCGGGGCGCAGTTCAGCGCAAAGAACAGACGCTTGAACGGCTCGCGGGATTCGTCGTTCATGCCGGACACCTCCTGGGAAGACTGCCTGAGTGTACTCAACACCCGCCTGCCGACCAGCGCATTTCTGGCATCGTGGGGCAGGCGCGTTATAGTTTTAGCATCCCGAAAAACCGGAGGGGGCCATGCGACAGATCATCAGCAAGGAACCATGGTGGGCCAGACCGCCCGAGCCCGGCCAGGATGAACTCAAGCTGGAATGGGGCTGGCTGGTGCACTACAGCGAAGGCGAGCCGCGCTTCGAGTTCATCCGCGAGCGGCCGACGGACGACGAGATCCGCCAGCGCAAGAGTTGCAGGATCACCCCGACGCCGGAGTGATCCCGCGTAAGGCGTCAGGCCTGGAGGAGCAATTCGAACCCGCCGTACACCATGCGCTGGCCATCGAAGGGCATCGGATTGACGTCCGGCTTCATGCGCGGGTCCTGCATCATCTTGTCCATTCCGGCATTGCGCCTGGCCTTGTCCGGCCAGACGATCCAGCCAAAGGCAACGGTTTCGCCTTCCTTGAGCTTCACCGACATTGGAAACGAGGTGACCTTGCCTTCCGGGACATCCTCGCCCCAGCATTCGACCACGCTCAAGGCACCGTTTTCCTTGAAAATCGAGGCGGCGATTTCGGCGTGTTTGATGTATTGCTCACGGTTGGCGGTGGGTACGGCAGCGATAAAACCATCGACATAAGACATGAGTATTTCTCCTTGGGTCATGGGGTGTTCTGCTGGGTAGTCGATTGCGCTGGCGTCCAATCGACAGTGCCGGTACTCAAACCGACCGGCGGTTCGGTACGCACCGCCAGGCTGCCTTCGATCTGCCCCGCCATGTAAAGCGTGCCAGCCATGACGCCGGTGGTCGGGTTCTGCACCAGTTTGAGCCAGGCCTTGTCGAAGGTATTGCCCAGGCTGCTGCGGATCAGCGCCTCGCTGTCGGGCCGGTCATTGGCCTGAATCAGTGCGCGAATGCCCGCCACCCCTACCGTGATCAAGCCACCGGCGAGTCTCCCGGCCGCCGCGGCCACGGCGCTGGCGGCCCCGCGCGGGGCCATCTCGGCTTCCATCCGCCGGCTGGCGCGCCTGGCCACCGGCGCCATCGCGGTGTCGGTCGAGCCCACCCCCTTGTCGCCACCGGCCTTGTGGATTTTGTCGACCAGCGCGGCGAAGGCCGGCAAGGTGATCAGCGATTCGGTGTGCACGATCTGGTACAACGAGGCGTCCCGCGCCGGCGGCGGCCCGAGGGCGATGGCCGGGATTTTCTGGATGCGCCCGTTGAGCTGGGCCATCGGCACGCCGTGGCGGGTGGAGATTTTCTGCAGCTCTTCCTTGAGGATGTCGACGTAGAACGCCGCTGCCAGACCGAGAATCGCATCGGGATCGACTTCCAATGCCGCCGGGGCCAGGACCTTCTCCTGATAGGCTTCGAGCAGGTACGCCGCCAGGCGTTTTTCCGATGCGTCCTGCTCACCCTTGGCGCTGAGGGTGTACCAGCTGACCTTCACCGACAGCCATTCCTGGGTCCAGTAGCTGCTGAACCACGGAATGAAATTCTGTTCGGTCAACTCATAGACCCGTGTGCGCCAGTACTCCATGGCGCCGCGGGCGTAGATTCTGGTTTGCTCGGTGGCTGACTGCGACGCAGCGACGATCTCCCGGTCCACTTGCTGCCAGGTGCTCGTTGAGACGATGACCGGCACCACTTCCACCGGCGCACGCGGCGGTGTGGCGCACCCCGCCAACACCACCAGCACGGCGACGATCAGCGAACGCAGGCTCAAGATTGCGACTTCCCGCAGTGTGCACCGGACGAAATGCCCGACACTCGAAACCATCGGTTTAAGTATAGGTGGCGGTGCCCTTGAGGCCGCCTTCGCGAGCAAGCCCGCTCCCACCCTGGTCGGCGGTGAACCTGTGGGAGCGGGCTTGCTCGCGAAGGGGTCCGCATCAACAACACAAAAACCACCATCACTTGCGTCGATATTCACCATCGCCGCGATTGCCTTCCGCTTGAACGCCGTCAGCGTAGGATCAATTCCAAGCCAACACGAAACCCCGAATCGGAGGGGAACCTCATGCTGATCCATCTGCTGACCTGCCTGGCCCTGACGGCGTTCACATTGAGTGTGTTTGCCTGGTACGTCCTGAGCGAGGAACAAACATCATGATTCACACTGTCACCCTCGCCGTACGTTTTCCGGTGTTCGGCAACAATTTCTACGCGCAGGAGTTCGAGTCACGTAAAGAGTTGACTCTTCTGTTCGACGAGAAGTTCGAGGCGTTGCTGATCCCGGCAGCCGATCATCACTTCAGCAACGAAGTGGTCGGGCTCAATGATCAGTTCCGTTTTTTGAATGACGTGCTGGTCGAGCATCTGCTGGACGTCGAACTGGCAAAAGGCTCGGCCCGTTCGTTCGGGTTCTGACAGCGACCGCCGGTCGCCCGGGCACGGACGGCAACCGCTCACAACGTTCGCTGGCTATTGCCGATCCCCTTGGCAATATCAATCCCCCAATCCATCGCCGCCTCCATGTCCAGCATGTGCGGCCGCGGGTCGTGGTTCTCATCGATGGCCGAGCCGTCCGGCCGATAGACACCGATGAACATGCCCAACGAACCGTCCTTCAATATCTCTGCCTTGACTTTGATGTTGCATCCGTTCGATAGCGTTTCCTTGTGCTCCATATGGCGCTCGGTCATGACTGCATTGCTCCCCTGACTGAATTCAAACCCTACTGGCCATGCTAGCTCAGCCCTCCGGAATGCGCCGATTGGCAGGACCGGAGGCCGGCCCTGACAGCGGCGCAACGCCACCTATACTCAAGGCCACCTCCCCCCTGGGGATCTGCACGTCCAACAATAAAAAGCAGAGGTGGAACATGGTCTGGCAGCAAGTCTACGATCCGTTCGGTAACCCGGTGCTTTCAACGCTCATGGCGGCTGTGCCGGTGGTGGTGATGCTGGCGGCCCTCGCTTTTTTTCATATCAAGGCGCACCTGGCGGCGTTGCTCGCCCTGGTCTCGGCCTTGCTGATCTCGATCTTCGCCTTCGGCATGCCGGCGAGCATGGCCGGTTCCGCGGCGCTGTTCGGTGCGGCCAACGGCCTGCTGCCGATTGGCTGGATCGTGTTGAACATCATCTTCCTGCATCGCCTGACCACCGAGAACGGTTCGTTCAAGGTGCTGCAAGACTCCCTGGCGCGCATCACCGATGACCGGCGCCTGCAATTGCTGCTGATCGCCTTCTGCTTCGGGGCGTTTTTCGAGGGCGCGGCCGGTTTCGGTACGCCGGTGGCGGTGACCGGGGCGATTCTGATCGGGCTGGGGTTTTCGCCGCTCGCCGCTTCAGGGCTGGCACTGATCGCCAACACCGCCCCCGTGGCGTTCGGCGCCCTCGGCACACCGATCATCACCCTGGCCAAGGTCACCGGACTGGATGAAATGGAGCTGTCGATGATGGTCGGCCGGCAGTTGCCGTTCTTCTCGGTGCTGGTGCCGTTCTGGTTGATCTGGGCCTTTGCCGGCTGGCGCAAGATGGTGGAAATCTGGCCGGCGATCCTGGTGGCCGGGGTCAGTTTTGCCGTGCCGCAGTTCCTGGTGTCCAACTATCACGGGCCGATGCTGGTGGACGTGATCGCCGCACTGATTTCCATGGCCTGCCTGACCGGTTTCCTCAAGGTGTGGAAACCGGCCACCGTGCATACCTCCGCCGCCCTGTCCGGCCGGGTCGACAACTCGAAGATCGATGCCGAGCACGACGAAAAGCCTGTACCCACTGCAACCTTTGCCAATGAAGCAAAACCGGCAGTGATGCGGGCGTGGATGCCGTGGCTCATCCTCACGGTCTTCGTGTTCATCTGGGGCACCCAGGGCTTCAAGAACACCTTCGACACCCGCCCCGCCATCGACCCGCAAACCAGTGCCGCCAAGCTCGATCCTCAGGGCAAGCCGATGCGCGAGGCGAACCCGCTGTTTGCGCCGGTCGTGACCTTCACCACCCTGCACTTGCAGGTCGAGAAAGTCCCGCCCGTGGTGGCCGCGCCGAAAACCGAAGAAGCGGTGTACAAGTTCACATGGTTCACCGCCACCGGCAGCGGCATTCTGCTGGCGGCGATTGTCGGCGGTTTGCTGATGGGGTACTCGATCCCGCAACTGATTCACCAGTACCTGCGCACTTTGTGGGTGGTGCGTTATTCGCTGATCACCATAGTGGCGATGCTCGCGCTGGGCTTCCTCACGCGCTACTCGGGCCTGGATGCGACCATGGGCCTGGCTTTCGCCGCGACGGGCATTTTCTACCCGATGTTCGGCACCCTGCTCGGCTGGCTCGGCGTGGCGTTGACAGGTTCGGACACCGCGTCCAACGTGCTGTTCGGCGGCCTGCAACGGGTGACGTCCGAGCAGTTGGGTATCAGCCCGGTGTTGATGGCTGCAGCCAACAGTTCCGGCGGGGTCATGGGCAAGATGGTCGACGCCCAGTCGATCGTGGTCGCCTCCACCGCCACCCGCTGGTACGGCCATGAAGGGGAAATCCTGCGCTACGTGTTCTTCCACTCGATTGTGCTGGCGATCCTGGTCGGTGGCCTGGTGACGCTGCAGGCCTACGTCGCACCGTTCAGCCATATGGTGGTGGGCGGACATTGATCCCTGTGGGAGCGAGCTTGCTCGCGATGGCGGAGTGTCATTCAACATAGATGTCGACTGGTCTGCCGCTATCGCGAGCAAGCTCGCTCCCACATCTATGGATGGTGGTACGTCGAGCAGACAACGATCCCATGGACAGCTGAGCCTGACGGGCCAATGATTAAGACAGTGGACCGCGAAAACAGACCTCACGCATCAACAAAACGAGTGTCGAGCGCCGATGAACATTCTCTACGATGAACGCGTTGACGGCGCCTTGCCCGACGTCGACAAACAGGCGCTGTTGCACGCCCTGAAAACCCGCTTGCCAGCTCTTGAGATCCTGCATCAGCGCGAGGAAACCAAGCCCTACGAATGCGACGGGCTGTCGGCCTATCGCACCACGCCGATGCTGGTGGTGCTGCCCCGATCCATCGACGAAGTCCAGGGGGTGCTGCGGGTCTGCCATGAACTGCGCGTCCCCGTCGTGGCCCGTGGCGCGGGCACCGGGTTGTCCGGCGGCGCGTTGCCCCTGGAGAAAGGTGTGCTGCTGGTGATGGCGCGCTTCAACAACATCCTGCACATCGATCCAGCCGCCCGTACCGCACGGGTTCAGCCCGGCGTACGCAATCTGGCGATTTCCCAGGCAGCGGCACCCTTCGGCCTGTATTACGCGCCGGATCCATCCTCGCAAATCGCCTGTTCGATCGGCGGCAACGTCGCGGAAAATGCCGGTGGCGTGCACTGCCTTAAGTACGGCCTGACCGTGCACAACGTGCTCAAGGTCGACATCCTCACCGTCGATGGCGAGCACCTGAGCCTGGGCTCCAACGCCCTCGACGCCCCCGGTTTCGACCTGCTGGCGCTGTTCACCGGCTCCGAAGGGCTGCTCGGGGTGATCACCGAAGTCACGGTCAAGCTGCTGCCCAAGCCGCAGACCGCCAAAGTGCTGCTGGCGGCGTTCGATTCCGTGGAAAAAGCCGGGCGCGCCGTCGGCGACATCATTGCCGCCGGTATCCTCCCCGGAGGCCTGGAAATGATGGACAACCTGGCCATCCGCGCCGCCGAGGACTTCATCCACGCCGGTTATCCGGTGGATGCCCAGGCCATTCTGCTGTGCGAGCTCGATGGTGTTGAAGCCGATGTCTCAGATGACTGCGACCGGGTGCGCCAGGTACTGCAACAGGCCGGCGCCACCGAGTTACGCCAGGCCAAGGACGAAGCCGAGCGCGTGCTGTTCTGGGCCGGGCGCAAGAATGCCTTCCCGGCGGTGGGTCGCCTCTCGCCGGACTACTACTGCATGGACGGCACCATTCCCCGTCGCGAACTGCCCGGCGTACTGCACGCCATCGCCGAGCTTTCGAACGAATACGGCCTGCGGGTGGCCAACGTGTTCCATGCCGGCGACGGCAACATGCACCCGCTGATCCTGTTCGATGCCAATCAACCCGGTGAACTTGATCGAGCCGAAGCCCTGGGGGGCAAGATTCTGGAGTTGTGCGTGAAGGTCGGCGGCAGCATCACCGGTGAACACGGCGTGGGCCGCGAGAAGATCAACCAGATGTGCGCGCAGTTCAACAGCGATGAGCTGACCCTGTTCCATGCCATCAAGGCCGCCTTCGATCCCAGCGGCCTGCTCAACCCCGGCAAGAACATTCCGACCCTGCACCGCTGCGCCGAATTCGGCGCCATGCACATACATGGCGGTCAATTGCCCTTCCCCGAGCTGGAGCGCTTCTGATGCACGGCCCTGAAGATTTCGATGACAGCCAGTCGCTGCTGGAACAGGTCAATCAGGCGCTGGAAAACGCCACGCCCTTGCGCATCCAGGGTTCCAACAGCAAAGCCTTTCTCGGCCGCACCACGGCCGGGGAGATTCTCGACACCCGCTCGCACCGGGGTATCGTCAGTTACGACCCGACTGAACTGGTGATCACCGCCCGTTGCGGCACACCGTTGTCGCAACTGACGCAGGTACTGGACGCCGCGCAACAGATGCTGCCCTGCGAACCACCGTCCTTCGGCGACGGCGCCACCGTCGGCGGCATGATCGCCTGCGGGCTGTCCGGGCCACGGCGCCCGTGGTCCGGTTCGGTGCGCGATTTCGTGCTCGGCACGCGGGTCATCACAGGGCAAGGCAAGCTGTTGCGCTTCGGTGGCGAGGTGATGAAAAACGTCGCCGGCTACGACCTGTCGCGCCTGATGGCCGGCAGTTACGGCAGCCTAGGGCTGATTACCGAAGTTTCCCTCAAAGTGCTGCCCAAACCCCGGCAGTGCCTCAGTATCAGCCTGGAAATGGACGCCGAACGGGCCTTGTTGCGCCTGGCGGAATGGGGCCAGCAGCCGTTGCCGATCAGCGCGGCATGTCACGACGGTTCACGCCTGCACCTGCGGCTTGAGGGCGGTGAAGGTTCGGTATCGGCGGCCCATGAGCGCCTCGGGGGCGAACGGCTGGAATCTTGCTGGTGGGACGATCTCAACGAACAGCGCTTGAGTTTCTTCGATGAAGACCAACCGCTTTGGCGCCTGTCACTGCCGCACAACACGCCGCTTCTGTCGTTGCCGGGGCGCCAGTTGATCGACTGGGGGGGCGCCCAGCGCTGGCTGAAATCCGATGCCGAAGCGGCGTACATCCGCCAGGTCGTCGACGAGGTCGGTGGCCATGCCACCTGCTTCAGCCACGGCCTGACCGACACTCCATTCCAGCCTCTGCCCCCGGCCCTGATGCGCTATCACCGCAACCTGAAACAACAGCTCGATCCACGGGGTATCTTCAACCCCGGACGTCTGTACGCGGAGCTTTGAACCATGCAGACGACCTTGAGTGAACGCGCCAGCAAATTGCCCCGCGCCGCAGAAGCCGAAAGCATCCTGCGCACCTGCGTGCACTGCGGGTTCTGCAATGCCACGTGCCCGACCTATCAATTGCTCGGCGATGAACTGGACGGACCACGGGGTCGCATTTACCTGATCAAGCAGGTGCTGGAAGGCAACGACGTCACGCAAAAGACCCAGCAGCACCTGGACCGCTGCCTGTCGTGCCGCAACTGCGAAACCACCTGTCCGTCGGGCGTCGACTACCACAACCTGCTGGACATCGGGCGGGCGGTGGTCGATGCGGCAGTGCCACGCCCCCTCGGTCAGCGCCTGTTGCGCGAAGGGTTGCGGCAGACCGTGCCGCATCCAGATTTGTTTAAAAGCCTGATCAATGGCGGCCAAGTGTTCCGCGCACTGCTGCCCGACTCCCTGCAAAGCAAATTGCCGCGCAGTGCATACCCGGCCAAACCGCGACCCATGACCCTGCGCGAGCGTCAGGTGCTGATGCTCGAAGGTTGCGTGCAGCCCAGTCTGTCACCCAACACCAATGCCGCGGCGGCGCGGGTGCTGGACCGCTTGGGGATCAGCGTCATCGCGAGCCGCGAAGCCGGTTGCTGCGGCGCCGTGGACTACCACCTGGACGCCCAGGCCGCCGGCCTCGATCGTGCCCGGCGCAACATCGACGCGTGGTGGCCGAGCCTGGAAAAAGGCGCCGAGGCGATTGTGCAGACCGCCAGCGGTTGCGGCGCCTTCATCAAGGATTACGGCCACCTGCTCGCCAGCGACCCGGCCTATGCCGACAAGGCGAAAAAGGTCAGTGCGCTGGCCAGGGATCTGGTGGAAGTGTTGCGCGACGAACCGCTGGAGCAACTCGGCATCCACGCCTCGCAACGTCTGGCTTTCCATTGCCCGTGCACCTTGCAGCACGGGCAGAAACTCGGCGGTGCCGTGGAAGCGCTGCTGACCGGACTCGGTTTCAACCTGACGTCCGTCCCCGACGGGCACCTGTGCTGCGGTTCGGCGGGCACCTATTCGCTGACCCAGCCCGAACTGTCGCGACAACTGCGAGACAACAAGCTCGACGCCCTGGAAAGCGGCCATCCCGAGGTCATTGTCACGGCCAACATCGGCTGCCAGTCGCACCTCGACGGCGCAGGGCGAACCCCGGTGCGGCACTGGATCGAACTGGTCGAAGCCAACTTGCCTTAACCGAACCCTGGAGATGCCCATGAACCGCAAAGCTGTCCTGAGCCAGGCCGAAGTCGGCCAGATCATCAAAGCCGCCCGCGCCGAAGCACAGGCCAATCAATGGGCCGTGACCATAGTGGTGGTCGATGACGGCGGCCACCCGCTGGCCCTCGAACGCCTCGACGGCTGCGCACCTGCCAGCGTGTATATCGCTACCGAAAAGGCACGCACCTCAGCCCTCGGGCGACGCGAATCGAAAAGCTATGAGGACATGGTCAACGCCGGGCGCTACGCTTTCCTCTCGGCACCCTTGCTGACTTCGCTTGAGGGTGGCGTACCGATTGTTTTCGATGGGCAGGTGATAGGCGCTGTCGGGGTGTCGGGGGTCAAGCCTGAACAGGATGCGCAGGTAGCGAAGGCCGGGGCGCAGAGCGTGAAATGAGGTTTTGGCATCACCACTTCCCCCTGTGGGAGCGAGCTTGCTCGCGATAGTGGCAGACCAGTCGACATCTATGTTGAATGACATTCCGCCATCGCGAGCAAGCTCGCTCCCACAGGGTCCGTGTTAAGCCAGTCATGAGGAGTTGCAGCAATGACCCGTCTAACTGCCAAAGACTTTTCCCCGCAACTGCTGGAACTGTACGACTACTACGCCCACGGCAAGATCAACCGCCGGGAGTTTCTCGACCGTGCGGCGCTGTTTACCTTCGGCGGTTTGACCGCTGGAGCCCTGCTCGCCGCGCTAAGCCCCAACTATGCGCTGGCCGAGCAGGTCTCCTTCACCGATCCGGAGATTATTGCCGAGTACATCACCTACCCCTCGCCCAAGGGCCACGGCCAAGTTCGCGGTTATCTGGTGCGTCCGGCCAAAGCCACCGGCAAAGTACCAGCAGTGGTGGTCGTGCACGAAAACCGCGGGCTCAACCCGTACATCGAAGATGTGGCCCGGCGGCTGGCCAAGTCCGGTTTCATCGCCCTCGCCCCGGACGGCCTGAGTTCGGTCGGCGGTTATCCGGGCAATGACGACAAGGGCCGCGAGCTTCAGGCCAAGGTCGACCCGGAAAAGCTGATGAACGACTTTTTCGCCGCCGTCGAATGGATGATGAAACACCCTGCCGCTACGGGAAAAGTCGGCATCACCGGATTCTGCTACGGCGGTGGCGTGACCAACGCCGCCGCGGTGGCCTACCCGGAACTGGGGGCCGCCGTGTCGTTTTATGGCCGTCAGCCAACGGCCGAGGAAGTGCCCCGGATCAAGGCCCCGGTGATGCTGCACTACGGCGAACTGGACACGCGGATCAACGAAGGCTGGCCCGCCTATGAGCAAGCGTTGAAGGCCGGGGGCAAGACCTATGAGGCCTACATTTATCCGGGCTGCAATCATGGCTTTCACAATGATTCGACGCCGCGCTTCGACGAGGCGGCGGCCAAGCTGGCGTGGGAGCGGACGTTGGGGTGGTTTCGCAAGTATCTGGTTTGACCAGAAGTTGAGGCAGGCAGGACTGGCCTCATCGCGAGCAAGCTCGCTCCCACATTGGATCTCTGTAGTACACAGATTTTGTGTTCACCAAAGATCCCTGTGGGAGCGAGCTTGCTCGCGATGGCGGTATGACTGTTGGGACTACTTCGGCTGAGCCACGGTCCGCAGATACGGCTTCAGGGTCTTGAAGCCATCCGGGTATTTCTTCTTCGCGTCTTCATCGGACACTGAGGTCGGGATGATTACGTCTTCACCCGGCCGCCAGTTCACTGGCGTGGCGACGGTGTGTTTGGCATTGAGTTGCAGGGAATCAAGCAGACGCAGCACTTCATCGAAATTGCGCCCGGCGCTCATTGGGTAGATCAGCATGGCCTTGACCTTCTTGTCCGGGCCGACGATGAACACCGAACGCACCGTGGCGTTGTCCACTGCCGTGCGCGCGCCGCCGCTGGCATTGGGGTGGATCATGTCGTAGAGCTTGGCCACCACCAGGTTTTCGTCGCCGATCAGCGGGTAGTTCACCGCCGTGCCCTGGGTCTCGGCGATGTCACCGACCCAACGGTTGTGGTCACTGACAGGGTCGACGCTGAGGCCCAGGACCTTGGTGTTGCGCTTGTCGAATTCCGGTTTGAGTTTGGCCAGGTAACCCAGTTCGGTGGTGCACACCGGGGTGAAATCCTTGGGATGGGAAAACAGGATGGCCCAGCCATCGCCGATCCATTGGTGAAAGTTGAGGGTGCCTTCGGTGGTGTCGGCGGTGAAATCCGGTGCTTCGTCGCCAATGCGGATAGCCATGTTCGATCTCCTTGCAGTGATGGACAGGGACGCCGTCAGGGCAGCGAATGCGCTTTCAACGGCATGGACGCGACTCAGTATAGGAGAGGTTCGGCGACTCGCCGCAACGGGTTGAACACGTCGCTAGCCCACCAGCGCAATCAGTTGCTGACGCTGGGCATCGGTGAGCATCGGGCCGAAACCGGCCCGGACATTTTCCGCCATGTAGCGCGGGTTGCCGGTGCCGGGAATCACGCAGGTCACCGCCGAATGTGACAGCAGGTACTTCAGTGCCAGTTGCGGCCAACTCTTGACTCCGACTTGCGCCGCCCAGCCTGGCAGCGGCTTATCTTTCAGTTTGGCCAGCAAGCCGCCACCGCCAAACGGCCGGTTGCAGATCACCGCCACTCCCCGCTCGCGGCACAACGGCAGCAGGCGTTTCTCGACGCCGCGATCATCCAGGGCGTAGTTGATCTGCAAGAAATCCACTGGCTCGGCCTTGAGTACCGCTTCCACTTCTTCATAGGCCGACGCCGTGTAATGGGTGATGCCGATGTAGCGGATGCGCCCAGCTTCCTTCCAGTGGCGCAGGGTCGGCAGGTGCGTCCGCCAGTCCAACAGGTTGTGGATCTGCATCAGGTCGATCCGGTCGGTCTGCAACAGGGCGAAGGATTGTTCCATCTGCGCGATGCCTTCTTCGCGGCCCCGGGTCCACACCTTGGTGGCCAGAAAGGCCGGCGAGCGCGGCTCATGGATCGACAGCAGTTCGCCGGTGGTCTGTTCGGCGCGACCGTACATCGGCGAGCTGTCGATCAGCTTGCCACCCTTCTCGAACAACGCGTCCAGCACCGCGGGCAAGTCCTTGTAGGCCGGTTGCGAAGGCTCGACATCGAATCCGCGATAAGTGCCCAACCCTACGATCGGCAAGGACTCGTTGCTGGAAGGAATGGCGCGGGTCTGCATGGTCTTGCCTCCTGTTCCCGTCGACGGCACGGGTTGTGCCCCCGCCTGACCGAACGTGAAGACCGCCGAAGCACCGGCAGCCAGCGTGAGTATTGCTCGACGGGTGTACCCCACAGGATGGCTCATAAAACGCTTCTCACCAGTCGCCAGGGTCCGGCCTGTTGCGCCGACAATACGGATAACCCTCGCAAAGGGTCGATTGACTACACTCAGAAAGCCTTGTGGCGCCAGCCATTTTCAAACCCCGAGCAGTCAATGCCGCCCACTAACGTTAGTCGAATGTCGCGCACCCTGTTGTTACTCGTCGTCTTCGTCGCTGCGTTGTACCTGGCGCTGTGCGTGGCGCTGTTCGTTTTCCAGCGAGCGCTGATTTACTACCCGCAACCGCGCGCCGTCGGTACAGACGCGACGCTGCTCACCCTGCCGACTGCCGACGCACAGGTGCTGGTGTCCATCCGACCGCACAAGGGACCCAACGCGCTGATTTATTTTGGCGGCAATGCCGAAGACGTCTCGCGCAACCTGCCCGGGTTCTCCCAAGCGTTCCCTGACTACGCCCTGTATCTGCTGCATTACCGGGGTTATGGCGGGAGTTCCGGCTCGCCTTCCGAAGAGGCCATTGCCCGCGATGCCATCACCTTGTTCGACCAGGTACATGCCAGCCATCCGCATGTGGCAGTGGTCGGACGCAGCCTGGGTTCCGGGGTGGCCGTGCGCCTGGCCAGCGAGCGTCCGGCGGCGCGACTGGTGCTGATCACGCCCTACAACAGCCTCGAAGGGCTCGCCGCCCGTCAGTTCCGCTGGTTTCCGGTGCGCTGGTTGTTGAAGGACAAGTTTCAGTCCTGGCGGTACGCCGCCCGCATCACCGTGCCGACATTGTTGATCGCGGCCGAGCATGACGAGGTGATTGCGCGCTCAAGCACCGAGCGCCTGTTGAGTCACTTCACCCGTGGTGTGGCGTCATTGCAGGTCATTGCGGGGACGGGCCATAACTCGATCAGTGACAGCCCCGACTACCTCAAACGTCTGCGTGAAGGGTTGTAAAACCTGAGTGCAACATGCCTTTCCCATGACGAAATACGACCGTTAATCCGAGAGTTCACTCACGCCCATTAAAAACATATTTTTATGCTTATATTGATATTGTCGAACATTCCCACTCTCAGAGGGTGCCGTCATGAATATCAAGATCCTGGCTTTGCTCCTGCTGGCTTTCTGTGCGCAACCGGTCTGGAGCCAGACGCCTGCCGCCTCACCTGCCGCTGCCGACAGCCCCGCGCTGAGCACACGCCTGGCCCTTCGCGACCTTTGGGTCGAACACATTTTCTGGATCAGAAACTACGCGCTGGCCAATCAATCCGCCGACCAGAAGCAAGCCAAAGTGGCGGCGGACCAGGTGGTCGACAACGCCACCAAAATCGCCAACAGCATCGCCCCGCTCTACGGCCAACCGGCAGCCGATCAGTTGCTCAAGCTGCTTGCCGGTCATTGGGGCGCGGTGAAACACTACAGCGATGCCACCGTCGCGAAAGACGCGAAAGGCAAGCAGGCTGCCGTCACCGAGTTGACCGGCAATGCCAAGGCGATTGCGGCTTTCCTGGCCACCGCCAACCCCAATCTGCCTGAAGCCACGCTGGTCAACATGTTGTCGGCCCATGGCGGTCACCACGTCGCCCAGATCGATGAATTCTCGGCACACGATTACACCGGTGAAGCCCGCACCTGGGCGATGATGCGCACGCACATCCTGGCCCTGGCCGATGCCTTGACCGGCGCGCTGGTCAAGCAATTCCCGGACAAGTTCTGATATCGCGCGAGGGCACACCATGCTGGAAGGACTGGGCCGAACACAGCAGGACCTGCTCAACGCACTGCTGCACCATGGGGGCGGCATGAGCATTGACGAGTTGGCTGAGCACCTGGCAGTCACGCGCACGGCGATCCGCCAACACCTGGCGGCGCTGGAGCGTGACGCTCTGGTGCTGCGCGGCGAAACCCGGCCGACGGGCCGCCGCCCTGAGCAGTTGTATCAGCTCACCGACCACGCGCGGGAGCAGTTCCCTCGCCATTATCAGCTACTGGCCAGCGTATTGATTGATGAAGTCGCTGCCATCATCGGCCCTGAAGCCCTGGCTTCACTGATGCGCAGCATGGGCCGCAAACTGGCTTCGGACCGTGAACAGCAGGTCGTGGATGAAGCCAGGATCGTGCAGCACATGAACCAGGCAGGCTACGAAGCCGAGGTGTTTTTTCGCTCAGGCGGCACCCCGGAAATCGTCGCGCATAACTGCGTGTTCCATCGCCTGGCCGCTGCCCACCCGGTGGTCTGCGAACTGGACCTGGCCTTGATTGGCGCGTTGGGCGGCGGTGAAGTCGAGCACAGCGAGTGCATGGTGCGCGGCGGGCATGTCTGTCGCTTCAGGCTGCGTCCGAGCGAAACCCCGGACGTCGCGACAGAGCCTGCTTCAGGCAATACCGATCAGCCAGCCTAGCGCTGGCGTGACAACCGTTGCTGCCGGTTTCCGACGACCTGACACCCTTCGTCGGACTCATGGCTTCGCCCGTAAATAGACAGGTGCCCGCCGTGAACCTTGTTTCAAGGCACCAGTCATAGCCCAGCGTTTTTCCCCACTTTCTTCGTTGTCATCTCATCAGAGTTGTCCGTCCATGCGCCAAACTGTCGTTGCCTTGCGCTTTTCTTCGCTGTGCCTGTTTTCCCTGCTCCCTGTTTTTGCAAGCCCCGCCCACGCCGATGGGCAACGGCAACTGGTAGACGCCATCAATGACTATCGCGCCCATCCGCAACGCTGCGACCGGCGGCCGACGCAACGCTTATCACCCCTGACGCTCAAGTCGAACCTGGCCCTGCCCGTTGGCTATGGCGGTGGGTTGCGGGACCGGTTAAAGGCTTCCGGCTATCAGGCCACCATGGTGCGGTCCATCCGCGTGGTGGGTGCACGGGATGCCGAAGAAGCCTTCGATATGTTCCAGGACGAGCACTGCGCGGCACTGCTCGACAATCAATACGCCGACATCGGCGTCAGCCGCGCCGGAAGTGAGTGGCAAGTGGTGCTGGCACGGCCGGTGCTCGACGGGAAAACCGGCGATCCACGCAGCGCCGCTCAGGCGTTGCTGGCGCAGGTAAACGCAGCCCGGGCCAAACCGCGACTGTGTGGTCGCCAGCGTTTCGCCGCCGCACGGCCGCTGTCCTGGAGTGCAGCCTTGGGCTCCGCGGCACAAAGCCACAGCAAGGATATGGCCTACGGCAACTATTTCGCCCACCAGGACGCCGACGGTGACATGCCCTCCGACCGCGCCAGGGCCGCTGGCTACCGTGGCCGGCAGATCGGTGAAAACATCGCCGCCGGGCAAGGTTCACCCAGCAAGGCCATGGCCGGCTGGCTCGCCAGCCCCGGGCACTGCGCCAACCTGATGAACCCGATGTTCACCCAGGTCGGCGCCGCTTACGCCGCCAACGCGCGCAGCGACAACGGTGTTTACTGGACGATGCTGTTTGGCGCGCCTTGAGCCGCTGACCGGACTCACCTTGCGGGCATTAAAAAGCCCGCACTGAGCGGGCTTTGTGGGTGAATGTAACAAGTAGGTGGCCGGTGCTGGTCTCCGGCTTACAAGGTTTATCAGGCCTCCCACAAAAGAGTCGTGAAACTGTAATGGAACTCTTCTGCTTCACACGGCATAAGGGCTGGATCCCAGCGCGGGGATCTTTCTAACCGTGTACCCTTCGGAACGCGCCCCACGTCTCCTTGCTATCCTTTTGCGCATCAGTCTGCGTCTTCACCTACAGTTTTGAGGATAGCAAAACAGACACATTTGCCAACCGGGCTTTTAGACCGATTTCGACCAGCAGAAAACATGGCAGGACGGAAAAATACTATCGATCCACGGATGACTTTACATGGATGAGTTTCACCACGGCAGTTGCCTCTGCGGCGCCGTCAAATATCGCTTGTCGACCGAGCTGAAAGCCGTCACCCATTGCCATTGCAGCCAATGCCGAAAGGGCCATGGGGCTGCATTTGCAACCTATGCCAGCGCACCCGCCTCGGCGCTTGGCATCATGACCGGTGCAGATTCGCTGAAGGCGTATGAATCGTCCAGGGGTGTCACACGGCAGTTCTGTTCTCACTGCGGATCTTCACTGTTCTGGTCTGACTCGACAGGAGCGTTTTCCGAGTGGATTTCGATTGCCCTCGGTACGCTGGATACGCCGTTCCGGCCAAACAAGCAAAAACATGTTTTTGTCAGCTCGAAAGCGGATTGGTACGACATCAACGATCAGCATCCACGAACGGACTGAGTGACTGGAGCCAGCTTGCTCGCGATGAGGTCAGCACATTCAACATTGATATCGACTGACCCACCGCTATCGCGAGCAAGCTCGCTCCCACAGTGATTTCGGTTGCTCGCAGATTTTGCGTACATCCACTAACCCTGTGGGAGCGAGCTTGCTCGCGATGGCGTCAAATCAGTCAACATCGATGTTGCCTGACACCCTGCATTCGCGAGCAAGCTCGCTCCCACACAGGTTGCACTTGGTAACCCGGCCACACTCATGCAGGCCGGCGCACCACCCTCACCTTGCCGCTATCGCCGCCACCGCAGAACAACCGCTCGCCACCATCGGACTCCAGCCCCGACACGCCCACGCCTTCGGGCATTTTCAGGCTCTGCAGCACTTCGCCCGTTTGCGGATCGATCCGGCGCAGCTCGCTTTCATCGCCTTCCCACGTACCGTGCCACAGCGCGCCGTCCACCCAGGTCACGCCGGTGACGAAACGGTTGGATTCGATGGTGCGCAGGATCTTGCCATTCTCGGGGTCGATCTGGTGGATCTTGCGTTCGCGGTACTGGCCCACCCACAACGTCCCTTCGGCCCAGGTCAGCCCCGAATCGGCGCCTGCGCCGGGAGCAGGAATCGTCGAGAGGATGCGACCGGTGCGGGGGTCGATCTTGTGGATGCGGTCTTCGGCGATCTGGAACAGGTGCTCCCCGTCAAACGCGGTGCCGGCATGGGCAGCGACATCGATCGAGCTCAGCAACTTGCCGCTTTCCGGGTCCAGGGCGTTGATTTTGCTGTTGCATGCGAACCAGACCTTTTCGCCATCCCAGGTGACGCCGCACACGTGGTCGACATCGGCAAACGGGCCATATTCACGAATGATTTCAGCAGTTGCGTGTTTCATCTGGCATTCCTCGATGGGGTTTGGTGCCGTTCATCCTAACCACCGGGCAGCGGCGCCGGGAGTAACAAGGTCGTCGCGAATCCCGGCACGGGCGGCGTCATCCAGCGCCGCGCGCGACCACGGCCAAACCACTGCACCTTGCCCTGCTCCGCCAGCGCATCGAGCGCCCGTTGCACCGTGCGCTGGCTGGTACCCAGCGCCAGTGCCAGGGCGGAACTGGACCACGACTCGCCATCGGCGAGGCAGGCAAACACCGCGGCAAATTTTTCCTCGACCGGTTGCGCCAGCGTCACCACTTGCGTACACACCGGCGATTGCAGGGCATAACCGCGCGCTGTCGCGATGACGCCGGCCAACGGCTTGAGTGCTTTACGCAGCCTGCCGATTTCCACGCGAAGCCGGGCGCGATGGGATTCATCCGAAAGCTTCAGACGGAACGCCCGGGCGATCAACACTTCCCGCTCAACGTCGGCGGGCCACGCCTCAGCCAACACACGGGCGAGCACGAACAGGATTGGCCGCGTCGCGAGCGACACCGACATGCCACAACCGCGCACAACGTACCGGCAGGCGTCCACCACCAGTGACGTTGAACAGAACAATGCTTCAACATCATCGAGCAACAGCGGCCGTACTTCACCCTGGGCAATCAGGCGTGCCGCGGGGGCATCGAGCAGATACACAGCGTGTTGGACCTCAGCCATCAGCGCGGCAATCCCGGCTCGACCGGCAGCCTGCCCGGCCCTGTTCAACGCTTCCCGCGCCGCGTGCGATTGCAGGCGCCGAATGGCAATCCCCGCCAGTACCAGTTCATGGGTTGCCCGCAAGGCCGGTGGCAATGGGCCGGGGTCGAGTCCGGCCAGCAACTGCTGTGCCTCATCGAGCTGGCCGATCAGCAGCAAACGGCGGATTTGCAGATATCGCGCATGGGCGGCATTGACCCGGTCACCGTGGTGTTCAAGGGTGACCCGCGCCGTTTCGAGCGCCTTGACCGGCCACCCGAGCTCCCGCGAAGCCAGGGCGATTTCGGCCTCGGCCACCACACAGCGCGCCCGGGCCAGCACTTCCTTGGGCGCAAAGGCCCGTTGCGCCCGCTTGACCAGCGCCCTGGCCCGCACCAGATCGCCCAGTTGCGCCATGGCGATACCGCGCAGGGCCAGGGCCGGCGCATCGTCGCGCAAGGCCACGCGGTCCAGTGCGCCCAGCGGATTGCCCGCCGCCAGCGCCTGTGCAGCTGCCGTGATCATCGAGTCCATCGTAATCCCGCCACGCTTGTCACTCCCATCATTCGATACCCGGGTTTAGTCTAAATCACGACCTTTCACCAGGAGCGTACAACGATGAACACCCACAAAACCGCGACCCGGGAACAGTGGCTGGCGGCACGTTTGCAACTGCTTGAAGCGGAAAAGGCACTGACCCGACGCAGCGATGATGTGGCCAGGCAACGCCAGGCATTGCCATGGTTTCGCCTCGACAAGACGTACCGCTTCGATACCGACAACGGCAGCGCCACCCTGGCCGAACTCTTTCAAGGGCGCTCGCAACTGCTGGTCTACCACTTCATGTTCGGCCCCGACTACACGGCCGGCTGCCCTTCCTGCTCAGCCATCGCCGATGGCTTCGACCCCATCGTCGTCCACCTGGCGAACCACGACGTGACCCTGATGGCGATATCCCGCGCACCCTTGGCGAAACTGCAGGCCTACAAGCGCCGAATGGGCTGGACCTTCCCCTGGGCCTCGGCCGCCGATAGCGACTTCACCGCCGACTTCAATGTCTACTTCACCGAAGCGCAGCAGCGCGAAGGCTTGATCGAATACAACTACCAGCGTGGCGGCCATGCCATGGACGCCAGCCAGATCCCGGAACCGGTGAAACAGTTCGCCGCGACCTGTGGCACCGATGCGCCGACCTATACCCGCGACCGGCCGGGGTTGAGTACGTTTGTGCTGGAGGACGGCGAGATTTATCACACCTACTCCACCTACGCGCGGGGCCTGGACGGATTGTGGAGCATGTACCAATGGCTCGACCGCGCGCCCAAGGGCCGCAATGAAACGGGGCCTTGGTGGCGTCGGCATGATGAGTACCGGTGAGCGCCAGCGGTGTCGCTGACCGCCGATGAAAACGTCCGCCAGTTTGTCCACCAGCGCAGGCTTGGTCTGCGAGACTAGGTTTTGCAAGATCACGCAAGATTTGTGGGAAGGCGCAACTTATCTATCGTGCAGATGTTTTTTCAAGAATGACCGGGTTCGTTCCTGGACAGGGTTTTGCAGGATCTCTTGCGGCGCCCCCTCCTCTACTACAACCCCGCCGTCCATAAAGACAATCCGGTCTGCCACTTCGCCGGCAAAGCGCATTTCATGAGTGACGATCAACATCGTCATGTGCTCCGCAGCGAGTTGCTTCATGACCAGGTTGACCTCTTCGACAAGCTCAGGGTCCAGTGCCGATGTAGCCTCATCGAACAACATGACTTTTGGTTGCATCGCCAGTGCCCTTGCTATGGCAACGCGCTGTTTCTGTCCGCCTGACAGGCGAGAAGGATACTCATCGAACTTGTTGGCCAAGCCAACTTTTGACAAGTATTCCATTGCCAACTCACGAGATGCCTTTTTTGTAAGGCCCTTGAGTTTTATCGGACCAAGAGCGATGTTTTCATACACGGTCAAATGCGGAAATAGATTGAAGTGTTGAAATACCATACCCATCTGCTGACGCACAGCATTTATATGCTGTTCAAACGCACGACCTTTCAATGGCCGATTGACTTGCTCACCCTCTAACCATATCTCGCCATCGTCAAGCACCTCCAGGTGGTTGATTGACCGCAGAAGCGTGCTTTTGCCAGATCCACTTGGGCCGATGATGGCGACAATTTGTCCGCGAGATATGGAAAGATCGATTCCCTTGAGTACTTCAAGTGCTCCGTAAGCCTTGCGAGCGCCCTTCACCTCAACCATGAATTCCTTGCTGATCATCGTGACATCTCTACCTTGTTTTCGAGAAGATGCAGACCGGCTTCGAGAACTAGATTGGCTGCATAATAAATAACCGCGACAGTCAGATAAAACTCAAACGGGCTATAGGTCTCGCTCACGGCAAGTTGCGCGCTGTACACCAACTCGGCAATACCGATTATGGAAACCAGAGAGGTGTCCTTCAACAGGACAATCAGATTGTTTCCCAGCGGCGCAATAGTCCTGCGAAGCGCCTGCGGTACGATGATGTAACGCTGAGTCTGTCCGCGACTGAGACCAATGGAGCGGGCACCTTCAATTTGACCAGGGTCCACCGATACCACACCGGCACGAATAACGTCGGCATTGTAGACGGCAAAGTGCAAACTGAGGCCTATGATGCCTGCCACCAGGGCAGGAATATCAATCCCCACTTGTACAAGACCATAATAAATCAAGTACAACTGAAGAAGCAGTGGAGTGCCCATGAGCAACCACGTCATAAAACGCACGGGCAGCGCCAGGATCCTGGGCGCATAAAGAACGATGAGTGCAAAGGCTACCCCTGCCATCAAACTCAATATGCTGGAACTTACAAACATCACAACCGTCCACCAAAGACCGGTCGCAAGTAGCTCGGAATAGGGTGTAACTATACTAAGATCCAGGCTTTGCATCTGAATGCTCTCACCTTGCCGCGAAGCGATTATCGAGATAGTCAACAACAAATCTGACCGAGTAGACCATCACGATGTAAAGCAGTGCCGACACCATGAAAATCTCAAAAGGTTTGTACGTTGAACTGATAAAGCGTTGCGCTGTATATGAAAGCTCAACAACAGAGATCGTCGACACCAGTGCAGAACCTTTGATAAGAGCGACAGCGTTCACTCCCAGCGGCCTGATCATCAACTTTGCAGCTTGTGGCAGCGTGATAAACCATAAGGTCTGGCCACGCCCGAAACCAATCGAACGTGCAGCTTCTTCCTGGCCTGGGTCAACGTTGGTGATAGCGCCACGAATGGATTCCGCCATGTAGGCAGCGATGTTCAGGCCCAAGCCGATTACCCCTGCGGCAAACGGCTCCAGTTCAATTCCGATCTGCGGCCCACCAAAGTAAATGATGAACAGCTGAACCAGGCAGGGAGTGCCGCGAAAAACGCTGATGTAGAGTCTTGCAAGGTATCGAAATGCGAGAACAGTGGACAACCGGGCAGCAACCAGCACGATTGCGACCAGAAAACCAAGCAGAAGAGCAAGTACAGAGATTTGCACCGTAATCCAGGCCGCCTCCAGGAAAAACGGGAATGTGCGTTGTATGAGAGTCAGATCCATGGGAACGCTCGGAAAAGTCGGATTGGCTGGCCCGACGACAGGTCGGGCCATGCTGAACATGAATCAGCGGATATCGTTGCCAATCCACTTCATCGAGATCTTTTCGTAGGTGCCATCGGCGAGCATGTCTTCAAGCGCCTTCTGCATGGTCGCCTTGAGCTCAGGGTTATTCTTGCGCAGGGCAATGCCCATGCCTTCAATGCCACCATCGCTATCCGGTGGAGTAATGATGCGAACCTTCTGCCCTGTTTCTTTGACAGCGACCAACACCGGAACACTGTCCATCACTATCGCATCGATGCGCCCGGCCTCCAGGTCGACAAGCATTTCGGGAAGACCTTTGTACGTTCTCACCTTCAGGTTGCCGCGGGCCCTGGCCCATTTATCGTGTGCATCCCCAAGGGTAACGCCGACAACAACATCTTTAAGATCATCAAGACTTTTGATCGAAGAGTTGTCCTTCACTACGATCGTTCGGCCAGCGTGGTAATAAGGCCCAACAAAATCCACTGCTTTCTGGCGTTCCGGGGTAATGGTCATCGAAGCGATGATGGCGTCATATTTCTTCGCGAGAAGTCCTGCAATTATCCCGTCGAATGGCGTCGTGATGATCGTCACCTTTACCCCCATCCGCTCAGCCAGCGCCTCGCTGATGGAGGCGTCGAATCCGACGATCTGGTTCTGCTCGTTTGCAAAGCTGAAGGGAGAGTATTGACCGCTCATCGCGATACGGATCTCTTTGGAATCCTGGATCGACTTCAAATCATCAGCATGAACAGCTGAGGTGGAAATTAGCGCCGCTGCCGCCACGGTAGAAGCGACAATCAAACCCTTGAGCTTTTTAGTTAGCATGGATGGCACCTTGGAAGAATTGTTTATTATTTTCTTGGGGTTATTCACCCGGCCTTCATGAAAAGTCTTGCATAGGCACTTCTGGAAAGCACCCGGCAAGGTGTCAGCCAACCTGACACATTGCCGGAGTTGGCCGACACTATGTCGGGGAGCCACATCGTCCAACCTGGTGTCTTGTCGCACGCCCCGCCCTCTGCGATCTACCGGAGTGCGGCCTTAAAGCTTTCGTCCAGGACCTCAAGCAGAAAATCAGCGTTTGTCTGACTGAAAATCATCGATGGGCGCATTTTCAGAACATTGTCATGGGGGCCTTCAGTACCGATCAAAATACCTCGCTCCCTGGCACCATCGGCTACTTTCCTGGCCAGCTCCGTGGCTGGAACTTTCGTTTTGCGGTCCGTGACAAGTTCTATCCCGAGAAAAAGACCCAACCCGCGCACATCGCCTATTGCATCGTATCGCTGCTGCAACTTACGGAAGCCGTCAAGCAGATAGTTGCCAACGGTAAGTGCGTTGAGTTTCAGGTTATCGCGCTCAATTACATCGAGCACCGAGAGCCCTACAGCACATGAAACCGGACTGCCGGCGAAGGTATTGAAGTACTCCATGCCATTGTTGAAGCTGTCTGCAATTTCTCGCGTGGTCACAACCGCCGACATGGGATGCCCATTGCCAATGGGTTTGCCCATGGACACTGCATCGGGAACGACACCCTGGGTTTCAAAAGCCCACCAATGGCTACCTACGCGACCAAAGCCGACCTGGACTTCGTCAGCCAGGCAAAGACCGCCCTCTGCACGAACCATTGCATAGACTTCTTTCAAGTAGTTTTCCGGGAAGAAAAGTTGCCCGGCCACACTTGGAATGGACTCCGCCAAAAAGAACGCCGGGGATCTGCCCTGCTTGCGCATGAGTTCAATCTGATCCGCCACGCTTTCAGCGAAACGCTTGCCAAGTTCCTCGAACGACCAGTGATCCACACCACGGTAGGCATCCGGGACGGCCGCCTCAAACACATGATCTGCACGCCCTTTACCGGCTTTACGCTTGTACTTGTAAGGGCTGAGGTCGATCAGTTCCTGCGTAGTGCCGTGGTAAGCCCAATCCAGCACAATTGCATCGTTACGCCCCGTGTGATTGCGCGCCATACGCAGCATGAGGCTGTTTGCTTCACTTCCCGAACACCCGAAGGAAGCGACCGCCAGACCTTCAGGCAAGGTAGCCGTGAGCCGCTCTGCATACTCAACGATATTATCGTGCAGATAACGCGTGTTCGTGTTCAGGCGTGATGCCTGCCGCGAAAGCGCTTGCACCACATCTGGGTGGGAGTGGCCGAGATGGCACACGTTATTGAAGCAGTCCAGATACGCCCGACCAAAGTTGTCGATCAACCAGACCCCGTCACCGCGAACGAACTTGATCGGATCTGAATAGGAAATCGACAGGTTTGGAAGCAACAACTCCTTACGCTTCGCAACAATCTCTGCCTTGGTGCGTCCGTCCTGGCTGTAGGTTTCCGGAGGAATCCCCGCGAGTGTCGATGCATCGGGAAAAATGTCGGCCCATACCTCAAGATAAGCCCGTTCACCTACGCCGATGAATTCGCTCGCTTTCAACGCTGTGTCCGTGGACATTTGAAAATGCACATGGGGAATCCATCCGCCATTTTCCGTATCCGCTCCCATGTATCCCACAAGCGCGCCAGCCTCCAGGCGGTCACCGGGCTTGAGCCGCGCCAAGGCTTCATGAGCCATATGCCCCCACAGCGTCAGGAATGGCGGGCAACCTTCAGGCGAGTGCTCGAGCATGATCAAACCACCATAACCAAGCGGCTCATGCTCGACCTCGACGCTCTGCACCACACCGGCAACGGGCGTATAGAGAGGCGTTCCAGCGGGCATGATCAAGTCGACACCGACGTGAAGGATCCGACGCTGCCCTTCAATGAATCGTGATTCAAACGCCGTGTCGGTGTAGATGGTCCTTTCCTCGCCCCATGGCCCGATACCGAGCGGCACCTTGTGTTCGGCAGAAAAATCGTTCCACCACTTCGTTGCCTGCGCTGGACGTTGCTCGGCTGAAGCGATAGTCATCACATGCGAAGCGTCTCCGAACGGAGCAATGACCTTGTTCATCGTCGCAGCGGATGGACGCACGATATCCGCGAAGGACTTGCTGTTTTCGGCCACCCAGCGGCGAACCGCACCAGCGCCTTCGATCGCGTCAAAACCACAGGCTTTACGCAAGATCGCAGTCGCCAGACGAGGGTTCATGCGATCCATCCTTTCCAGAAGGCGCCAGGCCGGCGCTTCGCTGATGCCAAGGTAGGGATTGTCTTGCGTTCGGTCGTATCGCGATGCCGACAAGGTGACGCTCGTGACCAGGCGCATCGCAATGAGATTGAAGAGGACGTCAAGCTCCTCCGGCTGCAGAGGGTACTTCTCATGGAAACCGGCCGTGAGGGCGGCAGCCGCGCCGATTGGATCTTCCGTGTCGAGAATGGAATAGGCGCAGGTGATGGCGACTTCGGCAATCAGAATCGTATGGACCGCATCGCCAAAATCGATGATGCCCGAGACTTTCTGATGATTGCGGGAATCGACGAGGATGTTCCAGTCGTTGCCGTCATTGTGAATGACTTGTGCACGCAGTCGCGAAAGCTTCGGTTGAACGGTTTTTTCGAAACGTTCAATGAAGCGTTCCAGAATGGCCCTTCTGCCAGGATCTTTCACGAAATGCAGGCGTGAACTCGAACGTGCGGCGTGACGCAAATCCCAGTCGAGATCACGTACCGCGCCTGGATGCATGAAGCCCTGAAGTGCACGATCTATCTCACCGAACGATTGGCCAAGGCTGCGCATCAATTCGAACGTGCGCTCGACCTCGGCAAGCGGTGTTCCGTGCAACCAGCTGACCAGGCGGACCGCATGGGTTTCGCCGGAGGGCGCTACCGCAGAGGCCAGGTATTCACCGGCAAGGCTTTTCTTGAGAAAAGGCACGGTAAGCTCGGGACTGTGCGTGGCGAGGTGACTGAGAATGGCTGTCTGAAACTCGCTTTCAACTCGAGGTTCAGTCGAGTTAACAACTTTCAGAATCCATCCGGCATCGGTTCCTGTATTCAACCGGTAGTTGCGGTCGCGCTCGCCATCCAGAGGCGTGGCCGTACCGATAACGTTGAAAAGCTGCTCACTCAGTTTTTCGGCATCCCCTGTCGAGAACTGGGGGGCAGGATGGGAAAGATTTGTCATGGTAATTGTTTTCCAAGCCATTTTTTTCAGATAGCTTGGCACGCAAAGCCTTGGACGGCAGTAGGTATACGGTCGGCTTCAGCCTGCATATTGTCGGAATCGACCGGCACAATTTCGGTAGCAAAATTAGGGAGTTCTGATGCGCGACCTGGACACGAAAGATCGCGAAATACTCGAAATTCTTTCCAAAGAGGCTCGAATTGCCCTGAAGGCCTTGGCAGCAAGAATCGGGCTTTCAAGAAGTGCTACCAGCGAGCGAGTCATCAACCTTGAACGCAATGGTGTGATCAGAGGCTACCGAGCTGATATCGGCGAAATCGATGCCAACGTGATTCGCGCAATCCTTCTTGTATGCCTGAAACGCACACCCGCAATCAGCTTGCTGGACCTGCTTGCCCAAAACTCGCAGGTACGACGAGTCTCCTCGGTCAGTGGCCAACTCGATCTGGTCATTGAGGTCGAATCGCGAACTATTGATGATCTGAATCGAGTCAGAGATGCAGTAGCCAGTCACGAAATCGTTGAAGACATCACCACCGCTGTCGTTCTGCGGCGCGATATTGATCGGCAGAGTTCCTGATTGGCAACGGGTGTAATCAAGTCGGCGGAATCGTCGCCAGCATACCGATCAGGATGGTCAACAGCAGAAAACCGCCGAGAAAAATCGTCATCTTGGCCATGGGGCCTCCCACACTATGAATTGGCGGTACAGGGGCGGCGTGTGCTGCCCGAGCGGCGTACCGAAGACTTATTGTGGGCTGGCGGCTGTATCCGTTACAGAGGCAGATTGCGCTGAAAAATACGGATCAGATCCGTTTTCAGGCTGTGCTTTCGGGGGTTTTCCCGGAAGGAGTTTGCGGGCGATGTCCACGAAAGGCGTGACGATCAACCCCTGCAGCGTCAGGTAACGCTCGTGATCCTGTTCACCGGTGCCGAAGTGAATGGCCTCGGGTGTGGACCGGGTGACGTAGAGCGTGCCGAACATCCAGTCCCACAGTGACAGATTGATGCCGAAGTTCTTGTTGAAGTGTCGCGGCGCATCGCTGTGATGAATCTGGTGTTGCGCCGGGCTGCTCAGCATCCGTTCCAGCACCGGCCCGAAGGATAACCAGACATGGCTGTGACGCAGGTTGGCCGCCAGGCCATTGAAGATGAACACCATGTAGGTCACGCCAAACAAGGTATAGCGGCTGATCTCCCCGCCGCAGGCGTACCAGAAGACCCCGGCAAATGCACCGACGCAGATGATATCCGTGAGCTTTTCAACCACTTCTTCCAGAAAGTGCACGCGGCTGGCCGTCGCCGGCACCAGCACGGGCGCCGAATGATGGACTTTGTGGAAGGCCCACAGATACCGCGAATGGAAAGCGCGATGGCCCCAGTAATGGCTGAAATCCTTGACCAGAAATACCCCCAGCCCATAGAGCAGGGTCAGCGCCAGGTTCTCTTCCACTTGCGTACGCGCGCCCCACAGCTGGGTGAAGAACGCGATGTAGTCCGCTGAACGCAAGACGTACGGATCGACCAGGCCGACGATGGGCAGCACCAGGGCAACCTTGAGGATGGCGAGTACGAAGTAGTAGCGGTAGTCGAGCAGCGCCGAGCGATGCAGGTACACCCGGCAGCCGCCGATGAACTGCCCGAATGAGCGCGCGTCGGTCAAGCCCCGGGATTTGCGGTAGCGGAACAGGCAATAGGCGACGCTGTAAGACATGCAGAGAAAGGCTAGACCGAGTCTGCCGTTGAAGTCGAAAATGCCCAGGAACTGCCGGGTGACCGGCTCGATCACCCACTGGGATAAATGAAGATGGATTGCGGCGAAAACATCCATGCCAGGCTGCCCGACGTAAATGGAAGGGCAATTGTAAATGAGAACGAGTCTTTAGTGTGTTGAATGATGCCCGGTTTTTATCCACCCAGCGCAATGATTGCAAGGATCAGCACGCCCCCCGTGGCGGCCATGATCACCCCACCCTGCCATTGCGTGGCGCCAGCGTATCTGGCGAGCAGCCAGCCTGCGATGAACAGCACCACGAGTCCGATCAGGTTGGACAGGCGGATGGCGAGCGCCGTCTGATCGAGCAGTATGAACGGCACCACCAACGGAAATGTCGAGCACACGACCAACAGGAAAACACCGAGGGCGCCCCTGAAGTCGCTCCAGCCGAGGCCGGCCCTGATCGGCAAGGGGGGCTGCTCGAGCAGCCGACGGCGCAACAACTCCAGGCCCTCACTGCCGGCCGCCGTCGCGAACTGCAACGGCAACACTTGCGCAACGAGCGCCTGACCGACCGCGGCGTCCGTGCCATTACGCAAGGCCATGTACAGCTTGATCCTGCGCGTGCGCTCGACCAGTGCGCGCAACAGGTACATGACCGCATCGGCCAGTCCCCAGGCGAGATTGCAGCCGAGCGCGGCAATCATCATCGTGCGTTCGGCGGCCTGGTCTGCCGTGGCCACGCTGATGGTGCCGGTGAACGTCATGGCCATCAGCAGGCCGAAGATCACCTCGGTAATGCGCTCGACAGGGTCAAGTACAGGCGCCCTCTCGAATTGAGCATTGGTTGGCATGAACTCACCTCGTCGGTCAGGTACCGGTTGTTCCGGCTGGATATCCGCATCCCCGTCAAGTGTAGATTGAACGGCTACACTCAGGCGCACACGCTATCTGCTTCAAGAGGACTGGTTCATGCTTGAATACTTCGCCCTGGGCGTACTGATATTTGTAGGACTCTTCTTGTTCTACGGGATCATCCTGCTCCACGACATCCCCTATGAAATTGCCGTCCACCGCAACCACCCTCACCAGGATGCGATCCACGCCACCGGCTGGGTCAGCCTCTTCACCTTGCACGCACTCTGGCCGTTCCTGTGGATCTGGGCGATGGCCTATCGGGAGGACCGGGGCTGGGGTTTCAGTGACGGACACTCACCCAAAAGTCATGTGGTTCACCTCGAACAACAGGTCGCCGAGCTGCAAGGCCGGATCGAGCGCCTGGAGTCAGCGATGGGTACGGCACAGAACCGTGTGCCAACGGACAATCTCGGCGAGGGCATTTGAGCCATGGATCTCTTACTCATTCTGACGTATGCCGCTCTCTGCGTAGCCATCTTCAAGATCTTCCGCATCCCCCTGAACAAATGGACGGTGCCCACGGCGGTGCTGGGCGGGATCGTGATTATCGGCACGCTGATTTTCACGATGAACTACAACCACCCCTACTCCGAGGTGGCGCGGTCCTATTTCGTATCGGTTCCAGTGATACCCGTGGTCAGCGGCCAGGTGATCGATGTATCGGTGAAGACCAACCAGCCCCTGGAAAAAGGCGATGTGCTGTTTCGCATCGACCCTGCACCTTTCGAATACCGGGTGAAATCCCTCAAGGCACAGCTGATTGCCGCCCAGGCCGATCGCGCCCGGATCACCGAGTTGATCAAGCGTAACTTCAGTACCCAACGGGAACTGGATATGGTGGTCGCTCGCAGTGACGACCTGAAGGCACAACTGGACAACGCGCAGTACGAACTCGACAACACCACCGTCCGTGCGCCGAGCAAAGGCTTCGTCACCCATGTTTCACTGCGTCCGGGCATGATGGCGACCAAGTTGCCGCTGCGCCCTTCAATGGTCTTCATTCCCGCCGAAGGGCATTACTTCTCCGCGTGGATGCGCCAGAACAGCCTGTTGCGCCTGACCGAGGGCGACGAGGCCGAGGTCGCTTTCGACGGCATTCCAGGCAAGGTTTTCGAAGGCAAGGTCAAGACCGTCGTTTCGGTCATCGCCGAAGGCCAGATCCAACCGTCAGGCACACTGATCAGCTTTACCGGTTCACCACCGGCCGGCCGGGTTCCGGTGATCATTGAGATCACCGATCCCGACTATGCCCAGTACGCCGACCAGATGCCCGGCGGCGCCTACGGCCAGGCGGCGTTGTACAGCCAGCATTTCCACCACATCGCGATGATGCGCAAAATCCTTCTGCGCATGGCGGCATGGATGAATTACATCTTTCCGTTCCACTAACCTGGCAGCACCGGCAACTGGCTCAATCCTTGAATGGGGCCAGTTGCCGGCTCAGCGAACCGGCCTGATCGCGTTGTTATTGCAGCGACTGATCGAGCAGGCTGAGGGTCAGAGGGAGAAGGCCAGACAGTGGATCGCACCAATGTGGTACTGGAAGAATCGACAAGGAGGAGCGAAGCAGCGAGGGTCGGCGCTAAATAATCCAATACAGCAGCAGGCGAGAAGCAATCCAGTGAGACGCCTGGATCACCCCCCATGCCAGCAGGGCACACATCAACAGGTAGCCCGCGAGGAACCTGAACATCGCGTCCCTTTCCACGCAACCCTCCCGGCTTTACAGCCCTACAGGGCGTTCAATGCGAATGCGTAACCCATACTACGCCCGCCTCGCCCTTTAAGGTTTCGATTGCCAGAATGGTTTGCAGTTCCACCGGCTGGGTGATTGCACAGACTTGCCCACCGTTTTTCCAGTCATCCCATTTCCCTGCATCAATCGGCCAGAGGCGTGTCAGTGGTTGTCCTCTATGGTATCTGTTGGAGGTAGCTCCATTCATTTCACTTTCAGGACGAGGATCAATCATGCGGATGTGGATGGAGGGCAGGCGAAGAACCGGCAAGCACCTGGTTGCAGAGGGAACTACAGAGGCAACGGCAACTTCATTGATTTTTTCTCAAGTCCAGTAACAGTCAGGATGGCGTTGGGATTTTTTTCAACACAATAGACTCGAAGCCGACGTTGAGATCTGTTTGTTGTCGCTTTATGTTGTTCGTTTTCATGGAGGATTCGGACTGATGGCACGCTTGGGCTTGATACTGACACCCGGTTTTGCGGACTGGGAATACGCTTTCATTGCAGGAACCGCATCCCCGTTTTACGGGATCGACGTCAGGTTTTTCACCTCTACTACGGGGCAGTTCCACTCGCAGGGCGGATTGGCTGTAACTGTGGATAGCAGCTTGCAACAATGCCTGGACTGGAAGCCGGACGTTGTTGTCGTCATCGGTGGAATGATCTGGGAGCGTGCAGATGCACCGGATATTCGGGACTTTCTTCATGCTAGTCGTTCAAGTGGAGCGACAATTGCCGGTATCTGTGGGGGGACGCTGGCACTTGCGAGGGCCGGGCTTCTCGACACGGTCCCTCATACTTCGAACAGCGCTGACTTCTTACAACAGAATGCCGTAGGTTATGACGGGGCCACGCTTTATCGAAGCAGTCAAGTAGCGGTGGTTGCCGACCGCATCATAACTGCTCCAGGTCCTGCTCCCGTTAGCTTTACCTGCGCAGTGTTCGAAGCTGCCGGGTTATCTTCAGAGATCATTTCGCAGTTCAGGTCAATGTTGGCAGCGGAACACGGGTGACCGCTTCGTCCTATAAAAACAGCCGATCAGGTGATGTGTTCGAGGTCCGCTCCTGGCCGGTTTCTGCCCCTCACGGACGGCCGTTATGGTTGCGATAGCGTTCGGTCAAGGACTGCACGAGGGTGACGTAGGATTGCGTCTCGGCGTAGGGAGGCACCCCGTTGTACTGGACCACGGACGCTTCGCCGGCGTTGTAACCTGCCAACGCCAGCATCTGGTTGCCGTTAAAGCGCTTGAGCAGCCAGGCCAGGTAGCGCACGCCGCCACGAATGTTCTGTCGTGCGTCGAACGGATCGTCCACGGCGAAGCGTTCGGCGGTGGCGGGCATCAACTGCATCAGCCCCTGGGCGCCGGCTTCGGAAATGACGTTGGGGCGAAACGCCGATTCGGCATGTATCACTGCGCGGACCAGCGCCCTGTCGACACCATAATGACCCGAAGCGGCTTCGATCTCCCGCCGATAGGAATGGGTGTCCAGTCGCAGTGAGGCGACCTTGAAATCCTTCGGCGCCATGCACAGATAGCAGCCCTTGATGTAATAGAGCTCAAGGACATCGACCCGTGCGGAGATCCCGACGGGGCGCCGGCTCACATATTGACGATTACCCTTGTGGATGAAAGTCCACACCCGGATCCGCACCGCGCCTGGGGTGTCGTCCCGCACAACCCGTGGCAGGGCCATTGCCTTGGCGCCGACACCGGCGCCCGCCATGCCATTGAGGCGAGTGCAGCGGGCGCCGGCGATGGCTTGGCTGGTGTAGCTGATCGCTCCGTCCCTGGCTTGGCACTTGAACATGGCGCTGGCGCACAGTGGAGTGACCAGCACGGCCAGCTCGATGCAGCCAAGAAAGCTCTTGCGAGCCCATCGCCATGCTCTGGAACTCATCACATCGCTCCGCACCGCAGGCGCCGATCAGGCCTGGGGCGCCCGGACCGGGCGCTGCCTTTGGAGGGCCTATTCTGGGTGACCCCCCTTTTGTTCTGATAGTTATACCCCTTGTAACCGGTCTTGGAACTTGCGTTGACGTACGGGCTGCCGACGTTCCCGGGCGAGACGCAGGTCTGATTGCTCGCACGACGCGTCGGGCCGGGGCGTGACAGGCCCAAGCCACTGGATCTGATGTTTCGAGTATCTGCCGTAAATTTTTTACGCTTTCTTTACGACTGCTGTTTGCGCCCTCAAAGATACTGGCCGCGACTTTTTAGATCGTCCATGCGCCTTGAAGCTTCAGTGGCCCAGGCGCATCGTTTTGCCCAAGGATGGCATGTATTTCCTCCCCGTAATTCGAGAGAAGCGACCCTTGAGTGAAACAGCAATCGGAGCACATGAAAACTCGCAATCCAAAGCGTCAGGAGTGGGCTTGCTCGTCGCCGCGGTCGGAGTGGTTTACGGGGACATTGGCACCAGCCCCCTCTACACGCTGAAAGAAGTATTTTCTGGCCACTACGGAGTTCAGGCCAACCACGACGGCGTGCTGGGTATTCTGTCGTTGGTCTTCTGGTCACTGATTTGGGTCGTCTCGATCAAATATGTGCTGTTCATCCTGCGTGCCGACAACCAGGGTGAAGGCGGCATCATGGCGTTGACGGCTTTGGCTCGCCGCGCAGCCGCCCCTTATCCGCGCATGAGTAAAATACTCGTACTGCTTGGCCTGTTTGGTGCGGCACTTTTTTACGGGGACAGCATGATCACCCCGGCTATTTCGGTGCTCTCTGCGGTTGAAGGGCTACAGCTGGCGTTTGACGGGATTGAACACTGGGTCGTGCCTTTGTCAGTGATCGTGCTGGTGGCGCTGTTCTTGATACAGAAACACGGCACGGCTCGCATCGGCATTCTGTTCGGACCTGTGATGGTGCTGTGGTTTGTCGTGCTGGGTGCGCTGGGGGTCTATGGCATTTTACAGCGGCCGGAAGTGCTGCAAGCGCTCAATCCATACTGGGGAGCGCATTTTTTCATCGCTCATCCGGGAATCGGTGTGGCCATCCTCGGGGCAGTGGTACTCGCGCTGACGGGCGCCGAAGCACTGTATGCAGACATGGGGCACTTCGGTCGCAAACCCATTGCCCGCGCCTGGTTCATTTTGGTATTGCCAGGACTGGTACTCAATTATTTTGGCCAAGGTGCCTTGATCCTGGAAAACCCTGAGGCGGTGCGCAATCCATTTTATTTGCTAGCGCCGGGCTGGGCACTGCTGCCGATGGTCGCACTCTCTACACTGGCAACCATCATCGCTTCTCAAGCCGTGATCTCCGGCGCATTTTCCCTGACACACCAGGCCATCCAGCTTGGGTATGTCCCTCGCATGTTTATCCAGCATACCTCCAGCCAGGAGCAGGGACAGATTTACATCGGTACCGTTAACTGGGCGTTGATGGTCGGTGTTGTGCTGCTGGTACTTGGTTTCGAGTCGTCCAGTGCTTTGGCCGCCGCTTATGGGGTCGCTGTAACGGGCACCATGCTGATCACCACCATCCTGTCCTCGGCCGTCGTCCTGCTGCTATGGAAAACCCCGCGCTGGCTGGCCGTTCCGATGCTGCTCGGTTTTCTGCTGGTAGACAGCCTGTACTTCGCGGCCAATGCTCCGAAGATCTTCCAGGGCGGTGCGTTCCCGGTGATTGCTGGCATTGGTCTGTTCATTTTGATGACCACCTGGAAACGTGGCCGCAAGATCATTGTTGAACGGCTGGACGAAACCGCGCTGCCGCTACCACTGTTTATCGGTAGCATCCGCACGCAGCCCCCTCATCGGGTACAAGGTACGGCGGTATTTCTGACAGCCAGGTCCGATGCCGTTCCGCATGCGCTGCTGCACAACCTGCTGCATAACCAGGTTTTGCATGAGCAAGTGGTATTGCTTACGGTGGTGTCTGAAGACAGCCCTCGTGTGAGTGCTGATAGACGGTTTGAGGTTGAAGCGTATGGCGAAGGGTTCTTCCGGGTCAGTCTGCACTTTGGCTTTATCGAAGAGCCCGATGTCCCCTTGGCGCTGAGTCTCTGTCACTTGGCCGAGCTGGACTTCAGCCCGATGCGCACCACCTATTTCCTGAGCCGGGAAACGGTGATCCCGACCAAGCGCATCGGTATGGCCCGTTGGCGAGAAAGCCTTTTCGCCTTTTTACTCAAGAACGCCAACAGCAACCTTAAGTACTTCAAGTTGCCGTTGAATCGGGTGATAGAACTGGGCACACAGGTGGAGATGTAAGGAACTGGCAAGATCGCACTGGCGGTCTTGTTTGTTCGGCAGCAATCGACCCATTCCCGAAAAGCAACAATCGGCCAAAAGCACTCTCTGACGACGAACCCTGCCCTTACGCAGTAGTCAAAGCAAGTGACGGCATCGCCACTCGCTATCACCGTCCTCACAAAGAGGGGGCCTGATGAATCTTTTTGCCACATGTAAGGGTGTGTGTGTTCCTCTGGCTCTGTGCATGGCTGTGCTCCTGGCATTTGTGGTTTCCTGCAGTACATTGCCCAGGATAGTGCCCGATATGGCTCGCGCGCCCTCTGCGCCAGTGCAGCTCGACGGGGTACACGGGCCTCTGTCAGCCGAGCGCAGCAAGGCCATTCTCGAGCGACTCGAGCCAACCGGCGCAGAGACCGACATCTTCGACGTGCACCTCGCAATCGAAGAGTCCATCGTCGGCAGCCCGCTGACGGAAGGAAACAAGGTCGACTTGCTGCAGGACGGCCCCACCACCTACCAGTCGATGATCAAAGCCGTGGAAGCAGCGCGCGACCACATCAACATGGAGACCTACATCCTCGACGATGATGAAGTCGGCCAGCGCTTCGCCACCGCGCTGATCGCTCGGCAACGGCAAGGCGTACAGGTCAATCTGATCCGTGACAGCGTCGGAACCCTTAAAACATCATCAGCGTTTTTCTCTCAATTGACCGACGCGGGCGTCAAGGTGCTGGAGTACAACCCAGTCAATCCGGTGACGGCCAAAGCGGGCTGGGACGTGAACCAGCGCGACCACCGAAAACTGCTGATCGTGGACGGCCGTATTGCCTTTCTCGGCGGGATCAACATCAGCAGCGTCTATTCGGGGAGCTCGTTCAACTCTTACTCAAAGACTCGCCCAAATGGTGATTTGCCCTGGCGCGATACCGACTTGCGCATCGAGGGGCCTGTGGTTGCGGAACTCCAGAAGCTGTTCATCGGAACCTGGGCTACCCAGAAAGGCGAACCACTCGCGGCTCGCCACTACTTTCCGCCACCGGAGCGCAAAGGCACCGAGGTGGTGCGGGCCATCGGAAGCTCGCCAAATGAGCCGTTCAGCCTGATCTATGCCACGCTGATTTCGGCGCTGCGTAGCGCGCAATCCGAGATATGGCTGACTAACGCCTACTTTATTCCCGACCCGCAGTTGCTGGCGGCACTCAAGGAGGCTGCAGCACGTGGCGTCGACGTCAAGCTGGTGCTGCCCAGCAGCACCGATTCGTGGCTGGTGTTCCATGCTGGACGCGCCTACTACAGCGAGCTGCTGAAAGCCAACGTCAAGCTTTACGAACGCAAAGACGCGCTACTCCACGTCAAGACAGCAGTAATCGATGGCGTGTGGTCGACTGTCGGCTCCACCAACCTCGACTGGCGTAGCTTCCTGCATAACGATGAAGTCAACGTTGTTGTGCTGGGCGCCGGGTTTGGAAAAAAAATGCAGGCGGCATTCCTGGCCGATCTGGCCAAGTCGAACGAAATCAAGATGGAAAAGTGGCAGAGCCGCTCGCTCGGTGTGAAAGCCAAGGAGCAGATGGCGCGCCTTTGGGAGTACTGGCTCTGAGTTGAGTGGCGTGTCACCGGGATGTGCTGTTCTGCACCCTGATGGGTATGTCGCTAACCCATGCCCAGGAAGCAGCGTAGACTTTTGCCAGCGACCTTGCCCCCCGTGAAACTGAAATCTACGACCCGACCGCTACGTCAGGCTGCTGACGCACCTGATTGCGCCCGTTGCGCTTGGCCTGGTACAGCGCGTCGTCTGCGCGGGTCACCAGGCTTTCCGGTGTATCGCCGGGTTGTGCATGGGCCACGCCGAACGAGGCGGTGATGGTGTCCAGCACCGTGTCGGTGCCCCGGGCCTTGACCCGCAGCGACTGGATTTTCAAACGCAGGCGTTCGGCAAAAGCGCCCGCGGCGGCCAGGTCCGGACAATCCTTGAGCACCACGCAAAATTCCTCGCCGCCGTAACGCGCCGCGAACGCTTCGCCAGGCAGCGAATCGCGCAACACCCGGGCGACATGTTGAAGCACGCGGTCGCCCAAGGGGTGGCCGTACTGGTCGTTGAATTGCTTGAAGTGGTCGATATCCAGCATGACCAGCGCCACGCCCGTCGCCACGTTGCTCAAGGCCTGTTCAAGCTGGCGGTTGAAGGTGGTGCGGTTGAGCAATTCGGTCAGGCCATCGAGGGTCGCGGCCAGTTGGGCGCGCTCCAGCTTGTCACGCAGGCTTTTGATTTCATGCTGTGCCGATTGCAACTGGGCGAGGAAGTGTTCCTGCTGCCCCTGCATCAGCCGGGTGCTCTGTTGCAGTTGGGTCAGGATGCTCGGCAAGCGCTCGCTGGCGGGCTCTTCAAGCATCTGCAGGTATTGGCCGAGGCTGGCCTGGAAATCCTGGTTACCCTTCACGCTGCGCGACACATCGCGCTCCATGTCGTCGACCAGATTGATCGCGTCCTGCTGCCCGGAGCGGGCGTCCGCCAGTTCATCGCGGATGATGTACTCGCGAAACAGCTTGGCGGCCGACTCCGGCGGGAAGTAGTCGAAGTCGTTGACCACCCGGTCCAGGTGCCGATTGAGCTCCGGCTCCTGGCCCTTGCTGTAGGTGTACCAGAGCGCGTAGTGCACCGGGTTGGGCGGAATGTTGTGACGAACCATCAGCGGCACTGCCTGCTTGAGCAATGCCGCCGCCTCGCGGGAGTCTTCTGGATACAGCGCTAGAACAGTCGCACGCGTGTCTGATTGGCTCATGGTTTCACTGTGATTGTTATCATTGGCGTTTGGCAAACTTGCTGAGCATAGCCATACGCCCGGCAAACGACCATCCCGAATTACACAATCATTTCAACCCGGTACGCCTGTGCCACAGGCCCGCTCAACTGTTGGTCGGCATCAGACTGGCCATGTTCTGGCGCCGACGATAAGCCGTATCACGGTTCGCCAGCCAGTAGTACAGCGGTGTGGTGACCACCAGCCCGACCAACCAGGATAAATCCGCACCATCAATGTGCACGGCCACGGGACCGGTGTAGATCGGCGTGTTCATGAACGGGATCTGCACCACGATGCCGATGGCGTAGGCCAACAACGCCTGCGGGTTGAAGCGGCCATAGATGCCGCCGTCGATGCGGAAGATCGAGGCGATGTCGTACTCGCCCTTGTGGATCGCGTAGAAGTCGATGAGGTTGATCGCGGTCCACGGCACCAGCACCACCAGCAACGCCAGTACCAGGTCAACGAAATGCCCGATGAAATCCGCCGAGGCGCCGATGGCCGCCACGCAGCAACCGGCGAGGATGATCAGCGACAGTACCGCCCGGCTCGAAGCAGTCGGAATCCAGCGGTGGGCGAAGGTTTGCAGCAAGGTGATCACCGACAGCACGGCGCCATACAGATTCAGGGCGTTGTGGCTGATCACACTGAGCAGGAACAGCACCAGCATCAGCGGGCCGATGGCGCCGGTCGCGAGTTTCACCGCGTCCATGGTGTCCATGCCCACCGGCGTGGCCAGCACGGCGACGGCGCCGAACACGAAGGACAGGATTGAACCCAGCGAGGAGCCGAGGTAGGTCGCCCAGAACGTCGAACTGACTTTCACGTCTTTGGGCAGGTAGCGCGAGTAGTCGGACACGTAGGGCGCGAATGCGATCTGCCACAGCGCCGCCAGCGACACCGTGGCCAGCCAGCCGGAAATGTTGAAACTGCCACGGGTCAGGAAGTCATCGGTCTGCACGTGGGTCAGGATGTAGCCGAAACCGAGCACGATGCCGAGGCCCAGCACCCAGGTGCCGATGCGATTGAGCACGTGGATGAAGCGGTAGCCAATGATGCCGATGATCCCCGAGCCAAGGCCGCCAAGGACGATGCCGACCGACACCGGCACGCTCTCGACCACGCCATGCAGCGACTTGCCGGCCAGGACGATGTTGGAAGCGAAGAAACCGATGTACATCACGCCGGCAATCACCACCACCAGCAACGCGCCCAGCGAACCGAACTGAGCGCGACTCTGGATCATCTGCGGAATGCCCATCTGCGGGCCTTGCGCCGAGTGCAGCGCCATCAGCACACCGCCGACCAGGTGGCCGACAATGATCGCGACGATGCCCCAGACCAGGTTCAGGTGAAACAACTGCACGCCAAGCGCGCCGGTAACGATGGGCAACGGCGCGATATTGCCGCCGAACCACAGGGTGAACAGATCTTTGACCTTTCCGTGGCGATCCTCAGGGGGGACGTACCCGATCGTGTGTTTCTCGATGAGCGGGGCGGATGAAGCGGTGGTGGACATGACGAACTCCAAGGCAAGGATGAGTACGTGTTCGTACTTCGGTGTGCGCGGGCATACCTGCGCATTTCTTGTTGGAGGCGATCATGGACAAAGAGCGAGAGGAGGAAAATTAGTTAATTTGTGCCTTTAAACCTTAAAAAAGATTGCGTGGTTTTCCGGAATAACCGGCAGAAATAACCAATAAAAATAAAATATTGATCAGAACGCCATGACAACTGAACGACGAAATCCCTGTGGGAGCGAGCTTGCTCGCGATGGCGGAGAGTCAGTCAACGGCGATGTTGAATCTGACGGCCTCATCGCGAGCAAGCTCGCTCCCACAGGGTCCTGCATCCGAATTGACTGCCATCACCACTGCGCGAAGACGGCAAAGCATGAACCCGAGGTATTGCACTGTGCTTTTTGTGGGAGCGGGCTTGCTCGCGAAGACGGTGGCACATCCAACATCGATGTGACTGACATACCGCTTTCGCGAGCAAGCCCGCTCCCACAGGGGTTATGTGGTGCCTGTGTTAGCGCGCAGCCCAGGCATTGAAGCGCTGTTCAAGTTCCTCGCCATGGTCAACCCAGAACTCCGCGTCCACGGCCCGCGCGCCGGCCAGGTTGGCCTCGGCGGTCGGCAGTTGGTCCTGCACATCCTTGGGCAGCAATGGCAGGGTCTGGCGATGCACCGGCCCGTAGGGGATGGTTTCCGAGAAGACTTTTTGCGTCTGCGGCTGGCTGGCAAAGGCGATGAAGTTTTCCGCCAGCGCCTTGTTCGGCGTGCCTTTGACCACCGCCCAGTATTCCGGGTCGTACAGGCTCTGCGGCCAGACGATGCTCAGTTTCATGCCTTCCTTCTGCGCCGAAGCGATCCGGCCGTTGTAGGCCGCGCTCATCACCACGTCACCGGCCACCAGCCATTGCGCCGGCTGCGCGCCCGCCTCCCACCACTGGATGTTCGGCTTGATCTGGTCGAGCTTGGCAAAAGCCCGCGTCACGCCTTGCGGGGTTTTCAAGACCTTGTACACGTCGTCCGCCTTGACGCCGTCGGCGAGCAACGCGATTTCCAGGGTGTACTTGGCGCTCTTGCGCAAGCCGCGCTTGCCCGGGAAGTCGGCGACGTTCCAGAAGTCGGCCCAGGACTGCGGCGCCTTGGCCTGCTTGCTCTGGTCGTAGGCCATGACCATCGACCAGACATAGGTTGCGACACCGCACTCGGTCAGCGCACCCGGCACGAAGTTCGCCGAATCACCGAAGCGTCCCGCATCGAGCTTCTCGAACAGGCCCTCTTCGCAGCCACGCAACAGCTCGGGGCTTTCGACTTCCACCACGTCCCAGCTGGTGTGACCGGCGGAAACCATGGCCTTGATCTTCGACAGCTCGCCGTTGTACTCCCCGGCGATGATGTTGCCCGCGCCGCTGGCGTTGAAGGGCTGGAAGTAGGCCTTATCCTGGGCCTGTTTGGTAGCACCACCGAAGGAAATCACGGTGAGGTCCTGGGGGGCCGCCCACACACTGGCACTCAACAACGCCAGGGCAAACGGAACACTGCAACGCAAGGATCTGGACATGGATCGCTTCCTCGGGGCTTGTCGGCCCGTTGTTGTTATGGGTGTTCGGATTCACTCAAGTAAGCCGCCAGGCGATCCATCAAGCGGTCACAGGCCGCCATCTGATCAACGCTGACAAATTCATCGGGCTTGTGCCCCTGGTCCATGCTGCCGGGACCACAGACCACCGACGGAATGCCGGCCTGATCGAACAGCCCGCCTTCGGTGCCAAAGGCCACGGTGCTGAACTCGTCGCTGCCGCACAGCTGGGCAATGAGGCGGGCCGCTGCACTGTCGGCGGGTGTCGCCAGGCCGGGATAGGCCGAGATTTTTTCAAAGCGGATACCGGTATCGGTGTCCACGGCCTGCATGGCCGGCAGCAACGTCTGCTCGGCGTAGTCCTGCAACTCATCGACGACCACTTGCGGGGCGAAGTCCGGCAAGGCGCGGATCTCGAAATCGAAACGACAGTCCGCTGGAACGATGTTCAGCGCCGTACCGCCCTGGATCACTCCGACCTGCACGGTCGAGAACGCAGGATCGAAGCGCTTGTCGTGCAATGGCGGCCGGGCCAGGGTGGCGCCGATGTCCCCCAGCCGACCGATCAGGCGCGCGGCCTGCTCGATGGCATTGACCCCGTAAGGTGCGTAGGCCGAATGACAGGCGGCGCCGCGCACGTGACACCGCATCGCCAGTTTGCCCTTGTGACCGAGCACCGGCTTGAGTTCGGTCGGCTCGCCGATCAAACACAGCGCCGGTGCCGGGATGCGTTGGGGCAGCACCTCCAGCAAGCCGCGCACGCCGAGGCAACCGACTTCTTCGTCATAGGAAAACGCCAAATGCACCGGGCGCTTTAAAGGGCTGGAGAGAAACATCGGCACAGCGGCCAGCACAGAAGCCAGATAGCCCTTCATGTCCGCGCTGCCGCGACCGTAAAGCTTGCCGTGCGCCTCGCTCAGGCAGAACGGTTCGACCGTCCAGGCCTGGCCGTCCACCGGCACCACGTCGGTGTGCCCGGACAACACGATGCCGCCGGCCACACACGGTCCGACCGTGGCCAACAGATTGGCCTTGGTCCGCTCGGCGTTGTAGATCAGTTCGCAATCCACGCCCAGTTCGTGCAGGTAGTCGCGCACGAACTCGATCAGCTCCAGGTTCGAATCGCGGCTGACCGTGGCGAACCCGATCAATCGCGCGAGCATGGCGCGGCTGCGCAACTCACTCATCGCCTGGCACTCCATACGCGGGGGCCAGGGTCGGATTGAGGGCGCGGGTCAGGTAGTCCTGCAATTGCGGCTCGTAGGCCGTCCACAGTTTGCCCAGCTCGCCAATCGGGTTTTCCTCGGCCCAGTCCACCCGAAGGTCGACAATCGGCCAGGTCAGGTCACCGACCACCGACAACGCTGCCGAGTGCACCGCGCCGGCTTCGCCGCCAGCGTCCTGCCCGGCCTGCAACGCGCTCATCAGCCGGGTGGCGAGACAGCCTTCGCTGTTTTCGAACGCCGCGACCATCGCCTCGATCACCCCACTGTTGGCCAGCAGGTTGCCGGCCGCCACGCATTGGTCACCGGCCACAGCGTTATTGATGCCCAGGGCATGGTTGCCACTGAACACCGCCGTGCGCCCGTGGGCATCCACCACCGCCACCTGGCGGTATTGGCTGTAGCCGTTGCGGGTCAATGAGTGGTCCAGCGCCTGGGGCGGCGCCGAGCCGTTGGCCAGTTCATCGAGGATCTGCGGGCCGAGGGCCGGCAGCGTGATGTTCTGGCTCGACACCGCGCCGACACCGGCCCGCAGCCACGGGCAGCGCGCACCGACGGCAATGCTCGAAGAGCTGATGGCAATGCCCAGCTGGCCGGTCTCGGCGCAGCGACCCACGATGGAAAAAGTCATGGCGAATTCCTTATTCAGGGATGACGGCGATCACATCAATTTCCATCAGCCACTGCGGCTGGCCGAGGGCGCTGACCACAAGGCCCGTGGAAATCGGGAACACGCCCTTGAGCCACTTGCCGACCTCCTGGTACACCGGCTCGCGATAGCGCGGGTCGATCAGGTAGGTGGTGGTCTTGACGATGTGGCTCAGGTCGCTGCCCGCCTCTTCCAGCAGTTGCTTGACATTGCGCATGGCCTGCTCGGCCTGGGCGCGCGGATCACCGAGGCCCACCAGTTGGCCGTTGAAATCGGTACCGACCTGACCACGCACATACACGGTGTTGCCGGCGCGCACGGCCTGGCACAAATCGTTGTCCAGCGTCTGGTTCGGGTAGGTGTCTTTGGTGTTGAACATGCGGATGCGGGTATGAGTAGGCATTAACGAACTCCCATGAGGCTGGCTTTGTGAATAGGTGCACGGGCGGCTTCGGCTTGACGCTGGGTCGCATCCCGGTAGTTGAGATAGGTGTGCTGTTTAACGATGTGATCGGCGATGTGCTTGGCGTCGTGCCAAACGCCCCAGATAAACGCGGAGCCACGACGGGACTGCCAAGGCAACCCCACGAAATACACCCCCGGCTCGGCCGACACACCGCGCTGGTGCTGCGGCTTGCCGTTTTCCTTGAAGGCATCGACCTTCAGCCAGCTGTAATCGGTGGAGTAACCAGTGGCCCAGATAATCGTGGTGACACCGGCATTGAGCAGATCCAGCTCCAGGATTGGATTGGTCACGCAATCCGGGTCCGCCAGCATGGCCCGGGCTTCGGGTTCCAGTGGCAGGTCCAGGCCATTGCGTTCGATGTAGGCGTCGGCCTTGTCGAGCAACGCCAAGTAGTTTTCATCGCCGCGCTGGATGTTGTCAGCGAGGTTGTTTTCGAAACTCACCATGGCGCCGTTAAACGCTTGGGTCAGGCCAACCAGGGTCATGCCTTGGTGAGCCAGCCGGCGGAAGTCCACGGTATGGCCGCCACGGGCACCGCTCACGGCGATGGTCACGTGTTCCTTGCCCGGTTGCATGGCTTCGGCATCCCACTCGCCAAGCACCCCCAGCCACCAGCAGAAATCACGGTTGCGATAGGCACGCGGCGGACGATCGTGGGCGCCCACCGACAGGTAGACCTGCTTGCCGGAACGTTGCAGTTCATCGGCGATCTGCACGCCCGAGGAACCTGCACCCACCACCAGCACCGCGCCTTCGGCCAGTTGCTGCGGGTTGTAGTATTGGGCGGAGTGAATCTGCGCGATGCCGGCGATTTGTGGGGCAATCGGCGGAATGGCCGGACGCTGGAACGGACCGGTGGCGACCACCACATGCCGGGCCTCGATCACGCCATCAGAGGTTTCAACGGTGAAACCGGGACGGTCGATGTTACGTTCGACTTTCTTCACGTCCACGCCGGTACGAATCGGCGCGTTGAACTTGCGGGCATAGGCTTCGAAGTACTGAGCCACCTGCTCTTTCCCGGCGAAGGCATCCGGGTCCAGACCGTCGAATTCCAGCCCCGGGAAGCGGTCGTGCCAGGCCGGGCCGTTGGCTACCAGCGAATCCCAGCGACCGGTGCGCCAGGCTTCGGCGATACGATTGCGCTCCACAACGAGGTGAGGCACACCGAGCTTGCTCAGGTGTTCACTCATGGCCACGCCGGCCTGGCCGGCGCCAACAACAAGCGTATCAATTTCGGTTTTATCAACTGTCATGGCTGTGCACTTCTGAAAGGTGGTTTGATTCAGGTCGGTCATGGCTGCCGCCTCGATTCTGATCACTGTTGTTCTTCTGCTGCGGCTATCGGTGTCAGGGTGTTGGCCGCATTCTGTTCGGAGCCGGGAAATAGCGAAATTATGTTTTTTGTGGTTGCTGGCGAGGAAAAAGCGTCGAGCCGACCGGTCGGCTGTGCAAGGTTGCGGGAGGCCTGATCCCGGCCTATGGTCCTAGCGATGCAATGCCGGCGATTGACGCCTGATGGCACAGCGCCGGTCGATGTCCACCCAGTGCGAATAGCGCAAGGAAGTGACGACATGACTGACAACTCCCGCCCTGCCGTGCTCGAACTGATCGGCAATACACCTCTGGTACGCGTCAGCCGATTCGATACCGGCCCGTGTACGCTGTTTCTCAAACTCGAATCCCAGAATCCCGGCGGCTCGATCAAGGACCGCATCGGTCTGGCGATGATCGACACCGCCGAACGCGATGGCCGCCTGCGCCCCGGCGGCACCATCGTCGAAGCCACCGCCGGCAACACCGGCCTCGGCCTGGCCCTGGTCGGCCGCGCCAAGGGTTACCGAGTGGTGCTGGTGGTGCCGGACAAGATGTCCACCGAGAAGGTCTTGCACCTCAAGGCCATGGGCGCCGAGGTGCACATCACCCGCTCCGACGTCGGCAAGGGCCATCCCGAGTATTACCAGGACGTCGCCGCACGGCTGGCAGCGGAAATTCCCGATGCGTTCTTCGCCGACCAGTTCAACAACCCGGCCAACCCGCTGGCCCACGAATGCAGCACCGCGCCAGAGATCTGGGCACAAACCCAGCATGATGTGGACGCCATCGTCGTCGGCGTCGGTTCGGCCGGCACCCTCACCGGGCTGACCCGTTTCTTCAAACGAGTACAGCCGGACCTGGAAATGGTCCTGGCCGACCCGGTCGGTTCGGTGATGGCCGAATACAGCCGCGGTGGCACCCTCCCCACCCCCGGTTCCTGGGCGGTGGAAGGCATTGGCGAAGACTTCATCCCGTCGATTGCCGACCTGTCCAGCGTGCGCCACGCCTATTCGATCAGCGACGAAGAAAGCTTTGATCACGCCCGCCAACTGCTGCGCGCCGAAGGGATTCTCGGCGGTTCGTCGACCGGCACCTTGCTGGCGGCGGCGTTGCGTTACTGCCGCGAACAGACCCAGCCGAAACGGGTGGTCAGCTTCGTCTGCGACACCGGTACGCGTTACCTGTCGAAGGTCTACAACGACCAGTGGATGAACGATCAGGGCCTGCTGCAACGCAAGCACTACGGCGACCTGCGCGACCTGATCGCGCGGCGCTTCGAGGATGGCCGAGTGATCAGCGTCGGCCCGGATGACACGCTACTGACGGCTTTCCAGCGCATGCGCCTGGCGGATGTCTCGCAGCTGCCGGTGCTGGTGAAGGGGCAGCAACTGGTCGGCGTGATCGACGAGTCCGACATCCTGCTGGGCGTGCATGAAGACGTTGCGCACTTTCGCAGGGCCGTCTCCAGCGCCATGACCGACAAACTGCAAACCCTGTCCCCCGATGCCACGCTGGCTGAACTGGAAGCCGAGCTGGGCCGTGGACTGGTGGCGATCATCCAGGATGCCTCGGGCTTTCACGGCCTGATTACCCGAACCGACATGCTCAACCATTTGCGGAGATCCCTGCCATGAGTCAACAGGATAAAAACGCCCCGCCACAGGGCTTCGCCACCCGGGTGATCCACGCCGGGCAAGCGCCGGACCCTTCGACCGGGGCGTTGATGCCGCCGATCTACGCCAACTCCACCTACCTGCAACAGAGCCCCGGGGTGCACAAGGGCCTGGACTACGGGCGCTCGCACAACCCGACGCGCTGGGCGCTGGAACGCTGCGTGGCCGACCTCGAAGGCGGCACCCGGGGCTTTGCCTTCGCCTCGGGGCTGGCGACCATTTCCACGGTGCTCGAACTGCTCGACGCCGGCTCGCACATCGTTTCGGGCAACGACCTGTACGGCGGCACCTTCCGCCTGTTCGACAAGGTGCGCCAGCGCAGCGCCGGGCACCGCTTCAGCTTCGTCGACCTGACCGACCTGGCGGCGTTCGAGGCGTCCCTGCAAGACGACACACGCATGGTCATGGTCGAGACCCCGAGCAATCCGCTGCTGCGCCTCACCGACCTCTCCGCCATCGCCCGCACCTGCCGCGCCCGCGGCATCATCTGCGTGGCCGACAACACCTTCGCCAGCCCGTGGATCCAGCGCCCGCTGGAGCTTGGCTTCGACATCGTGCTGCACTCGACCACCAAATACCTCAACGGTCACTCCGACGTGATCGGCGGTATCGCCGTGGTCGGGCAGAACGCCGAACTGGCCGAGCGCCTGGGCTTCCTGCAAAACGCCGTCGGCGCCATCGCCGGCCCGTTCGATGCGTTCCTTACCCTGCGCGGCGTGAAGACCCTGGCGCTGCGCATGGAGCGACATTGCAGCAACGCACTGGAGCTGGCGCAGTGGCTGGAGCGCCAGCCACAAGTCTCACGGGTCTACTACCCTGGCCTGCCGTCGCACCCGCAACACGAACTGGCCCAGCGGCAAATGCGCGGTTTCGGCGGGATGATCGCCCTCGACCTCAACAGTGACCTGGCCGGTACCAAACGCTTCCTTGAAAGCGTGCAGATCTTCGCCCTGGCCGAAAGCCTGGGCGGCGTGGAAAGCCTGATCGAACACCCGGCAATCATGACCCACGCCACCATCCCGCCCGATACCCGCGCGGAACTGGGAATTGGCGATGGGTTGGTGCGGTTGTCGGTGGGCGTCGAGGATGTCGAGGACTTGCGGGCCGATCTGGCGCAGGCGTTGGCAAGGATGTAAATCACCTGAATGGTGGGACACTGCAAAACCTGTAGGAGCGAGCTCGCTCGCGATGGACTCAAGACCGTCGCGTTCAGTCAGTAAACACGCGGTATCGTTAACGACCATCGCGAGCGAGTTCGCTCCTACAGTTTCATTTTTGCCTGAAGCCCTGTTGCAACGCTGGTCAAGCACGCAAGAGCCCCTATAATCGCGCCATTTTCGTCTACCCTCACGAAGCGTCGTGCAGCAATCAGCTTGTGCGGGGCGCATCGACATTTTTCCGCTATTGAACCGGAGAACTTCCATGCTCAAACGTACCCTGGCATTGGCCGTCGGCCTGACCCTATCCTTTTCCGCCCTGCTGGCACAGGCCGCCGATACCCTCAAGGTCAGCGCCATTCCTGATGAAGCCCCCACCGAATTGCTGCGCAAGTTCAAGCCCCTGGGCGAGTATCTGGAGAAGCAACTGGGCATGAAGGTCGAGTTCGTGCCGGTGTCCGACTACCCGGCGGTGGTCGAGGCGCTGGCCACAGACCGTATCGACATGGCCTGGCTGGGCGGCTTCACCTTCGTGCAGGCGCGACTGAAAACCGGCAATGCCATTCCACTGGTACAGCGTGAGCAGGACGCCCAGTTCACCAGCAAATTCATCACCGCCGACCCGGCCGTCAAGTCGCTGGCCGACCTCAAGGGCAAGTCCTTTGCCTTCGGTTCGGTCTCATCGACGTCGGGCAGTCTGATGCCGCGCTACTTCATGCTGCAGGACGGCATCAAGCCGGAAACCTATTTCAGTCGCGTCGGTTACTCGGGCGCCCACGACGCCACGGTCGCCTGGGTTCAGGCTGGCAAAGTGGACGCCGGCGTACTCAATGCCAGCGTCTGGGAAAAACTGGTCAAGGCCGGCAAGGTCGACACCGACAAGGTCAAGGTCTTCGCCACCACACCGGCCTACTTCGACTACAACTGGACCGTGCGCGGCACCCTCGACCCGGCCCTGGCTGGCAAAATCAAGGCGGCCTTCCTCGCGCTCGACCCGGCCAACCCGGAGCAAAAAGCGATTCTGGATCTGCAAGCCGCCAGCCGCTTCATCGAGACCAAGCCTGAGAACTACAAGGGCATCGAGGAAGCCGCGCGCGCTGCCGACCTGTTGAAATGACCTTGCACCTGAACCGGGTCAGCCTCACCCACGGCAACGGCGTGCGTGCGCTGCATGAGGTCGACCTGCACATCGGCGCCGGTGAGCAAGTCGCAATCATCGGCCCGTCCGGTGCCGGCAAGTCGAGCCTGCTCAACGTGATGGCCACCGCCCTGCGCCCGGACAACGGCGCGGTCGAGGTGCTCGGCGAACACGCCTGGCAGCTCGGCGCGCGTCGGCGTCAGCAGTTGCGGGCGCGCATCGGCCTGGTGCATCAGGCCCCCCCCCTGCCCCCCCGGCAACGGGTGGTCACGGCGGTGCTGGCCGGAAAGCTGGGGCAATGGGGTTTTGCCAAAAGCCTGTTGAGCCTGTTGCATCCGGTGGATGTTCCAGGCGCGCGGGCGGCACTGCTCAAGCTGGACCTGGGTGACAAGCTGTTCGCCCAGTGCCAGCAATTGTCCGGCGGCCAACTGCAGCGCGTGGGCATTGCCCGGGTGCTGTACCAGGCGCCAGAAGTGCTGCTGGCCGATGAGCCGGTGTCGGCGATGGACCCTGTGCTAGCCGGGCACACCCTGTCAGTTCTCTGCCGCCATGCCCGGGAACACCAGGTGACGCTGGTCGCCAGCCTGCATGCGGTGGAACTGGCCCTGGCGCACTTCTCGCGCATCATCGGATTGCGTGAAGGGCAGATCCTGTTCGATCTTCCCGCCAGCGACGTCGACCACGATTTGCTCGACAAGCTCTACGCCAACGAGCAACTGCTGTCGCCGCCCGCGCCGGTGGCGCCCTTGAGCCTGCAGATTCCACGATGCTGACCCGCGATACACGAGACCCGGCCACCCTGCCCCGCCTGTTGCTCAGTTTGTTGGCGCTTGCCCTGTTGTGGCCCGGTATTCATTTCAGCGAACTGGACCTGGGTGTGCTGCTCCAGGCTGACAGCCAAAGTGAAATGGGCCGGTTTGTCTCGGCCTTCTGGCCACCGGCCCATGGCGAAGAGTTCCTCCAGCTGCTGTGGCAAGCCACGTTGCAAACCCTGGCTATCGCCACCGCCGGCATGGCCCTGGCCTTGCTATTGGCCATCCCTGCCAGCCTGCTGGCCAGCCGGGCGCTCTCGTTGTCGGCGGCTTCGCGCAGCGGTCGCCCGAGCGCCTTGGGCCGGTTGTTGCGCTGGCCGGTGCGCGGGTTGCTGATCTTCCTGCGCAGCGTGCCGGAAATCGTCTGGGCCTTGCTGTTCGTGCGCGCCGTCGGCCTTGGCCCGACGGCCGGGGTGCTGGCCATTGCCATCACCTACAGCGGCATGCTGGGCAAGGTCTACGCGGAAATTTTCGAGTCGGTCGACCAGCGCCCAGCCCACTCACTGATGCAAGCCGGCAGCGGCCGGTTGGCGGCGTTCTGCTACGGCATCCTGCCCAATGTCGCGGCGGAGCTGCTGTCGTACACGGTATATCGCTGGGAATGCGCGATCCGCGCGTCGGTGGTGATGGGCTTCGTCGGCGCCGGCGGGCTGGGCCAGCAGATCGATTTGTCGTTGCGCATGTTCGCCGGCGGTGAAGTGGCGAGCATGTTGCTGACCTTTTTCGTCCTGGTGCTGTTCGCCGATCAGATCAGCCGCCTGTTGCGCTGGAGGTTCGCATGAATCGCCTTTTCAACCTGCTGCTGATCCTGTGCATTGGTGCAGCGGTCGTCGCATCGTTCAGCTACCTGGGCATCGACCTCGGCGAACTGACGGGCAGCGGTAACCTGAAGCAGATGGGTGCCTACGTGCTGCGTTTTCTCAGCCCGGACCTGAGCACCGGCCATCTGCAAGCCATCGGCCGTGGCGCCGTGGAAACCATGGCCATGTCGGCCCTCGGCACCCTGCTCGCGGCGGTATTCGGCCTGGTGCTGGCTTTGCCGGCGGCCGGTCGTTTCGGTTGGCCGCTGCAGAGTGCGTCGCGCCTCGTGCTTAACGCCCTGCGCGCCATTCCCGAACTGGTGTGGGCCGCGCTGATGGTGCTGGCAGCCGGACTCGGCCCCAACGCCGGGACCCTGGCATTGGCGATGCACACCACCGGGGTGCTGGGTCGATTGTTCGCCGAAGCACTGGAAAACACCCCGCTGCAACCCGCCGAAGCCATCCGTCTGCAGGGCGGCAACGTCGTCTGGGCCTTCTGTTACGGCACCCTGCCCAACCTGTTTCCGCAGCTGTTGGCGTACATCCTGTATCGCTGGGAAAACAACATCCGCATGGCCAGCGTGCTCGGTTTCGTCGGTGCCGGTGGTTTGGGGCAGATGCTTTATGTCAGCCTCAGCCTGTTCCAGGAAGCCCAGGCTAGTACTGTGATCCTGGCGATGTTGGTGCTGGTGTTTGCCGTCGACGGGCTGAGCAGCTGGAGTCGCCAGCGCTGGGTCAAGGCGTGATGGGGAACTGCATGGATTTGCTCACCTGATTGCATTCGATTTGAGCAACCAGTTGTATGGATTTGACTACCGCGTTTTATGGCTATGACCGACAGAAAACGACCCAAAGCTGACGGTGGCGACAGGCAGAAATCGGTTGATTCTGTTAAAAAAGTCGACCATGGTTTTCGCAGCAAAAAACAACCCGAACTATTCGCCGCGATGGCTTTCCATGTCGGCAATGACCTGTGCAGATACGTCGAACACGAGGCGGTGGTTGTCGAACAGATCGTCCTGATCCGATACGAGATCGACGGCGACATGCCCGCAGTTGAACATCAGCAATAGTTGACCGCCGTCCGGCAGCGGGACGATACGAATAGCTTCGGCTTCACCTGTGGTCGAGATGATGGCTTTGGCGATAAGCAGACGGGTGTGTGAATCAATCGAAAGAGTAGGCATGGTAGCTACTCCGCTTTAGCGAGTATTTCTCAAGCGCCCCCGCAAGTAGGATTAAATCGGCGCACCTTTGAGTGTAGCCCACGCGCACAGACTGCATAGAGGGATCAGGATCGGCGACCGGCAGAGAACGACCCATAGCTGTCGGTCTTTACATTCGTAAAAACAGAGGAGAATCATCAGTGTTTTCCCGGCACTGTCTAGGGTGCTAGTGTTGGACTCCAATGAAGTAGGGGCAGGTGATTTTCATGAGTGATTTTGGATGGGCACTCGTTCTAAGTTTCGTATTGGTCGTTGGCGCGGCAAGGATGTTCACTCGGCGAACGGGTAGGCGTTTGAATGCGGTACAGGCGATATTGCCTGTGCCGGTTTCGTTCTTGTTAGCAGCAGTTTTCGTATTAATAGGGCGGATTTTTGATTAGAGCTGAACAAACAGTGATTTTGGCCTGTTCCTGCCTGTCGCTAGGGGCTGCAACCGACCCATTGCGGACGCTCAAGCAATAGGGCACGGACTTACTTTTTTCACTTTCCCTCCATGTCTGGCTAGTTGTCGCTCCCCCGGCCAGCCACGCGAACCATCTGTTGCCCCATCGGAATCAGCAGAATCAATCCCGGCCCCTTGACCTGCCAGAAGCACCCGAATTGGCGAGTTGGTACACACTACCTCGCGCTCGTAGTCGCGCAGAATCCGGAAGGCCGAGACCACCAACACGTGGAACAGCGCTATCAGCGCGCCAAAACCCAATTCGCCAAACATGATTAATCTTCTAGCGGTGGAGTTTCATCCTGCACAGTGACGTCCAGCAGCACGCCCTTGCGCGCCACCACCCGGACCTGTTGGCCCAGGCGCAGGGGCGAGTTACTCCGCACTTGCCATTTTTCGCCCTGCAGTTGCACCCAGCCACTCATCGGCAGGCCCGGCAGCAGCCCCGTCACCGTGGCCAGGCTGCCGACCAGACCCGCATCGCCGCTGACCAGGGCGCGGCGTCGGGCCTTAAGCGCCATACCGACCAGCGTCATCAGCAACAGGGCACTAGTCAGTGCCATGCCGATGATCAGCGTCAACGGAATGCCGAAGCCCGGCACATCGGTGTCCATCAAAATCACTGCGCCGACTACAAAGGCAACCACCCCACCGAAGCCGATTACACCGAAACTCGGTAGAAACGCCTCGGCGATCATAAAGGCCAGCCCCAGCAGAATGAGCCCGACCCCGGCGTAATTCACCGGCAACAGTTGCAGGGCATACAGCCCCAGCAACAGACAGATGCCACCGAGTACCCCACCGACGCCCGACCCCGGGTTCATGAATTCGAACATCAGGCCATAGACCCCGATCATGATCAGCAGCAAGGCCACACTGGGGTTGGTGATCACCGCCAGCAGTTGCGTGCGCCAATCAGGCGCAAGGTCGATGAGAGTAGCCCCGGCGGTGCTCAGTTTCAGCGTTTGACCGGCGACATTCAGGCTCTTGCCGTCCAGTTGCTTGAGCAGGTCCGCCACGTCATTGGCCACATAATCGACCACCTTGAGTCTGAGTGCTTCGTCGGCAGACAGGCTGGCCGCTTCGCGTACCGCTTGTTCGGCCCAGTCGGCATTGCGTCCGCGCAATTGCGCAAGACCACGGATGTAAGCCGCCGCATCGTTGATCTGTTTGCGAGTCAGGGTGTCCAGCGGCTCGGGCGGGGAGTTCTTGTCGGTGGTAGTTGGGCGCGGCGGTTCGGGCGCGGTTCCGGGCAGGCCGCCGATCTGCACCGGCGAAGCGGCGCCCAGGTTGGTGCCCGGGGTCATGGCGGCAATGTGGCTGGCATACAGGATATAGGTGCCGGCGCTGGCCGCGCGTGCGCCACTGGGGGCGACGAAACTGGCCACTGGCAGGGGGCTGGCCAGAATCGCCTTGATGATCAAGCGCATCGAAGTGTCCAGCCCACCGGGAGTGTCGAGGTTGATGACCACCAACTGTGCGCCCTCGGTCACCGCACGCGTCAGGCCGCGCACCACGTAGTCGGCATTGGCTGGACCAATGGCATCGTTGACGGTCAGGACCACGACACTGCCCGCAGCCTTCGCCGAACCCGTCGGTAATCCGACCAGTATCATCAGCAAGAGCAGGCGGCACCACCAGTGACTGTTCACGGCCCCTCCCAGTTGCCGGTTCGGCAGCCTGCAACTTTCACTTAAAGCGTAGTTGAGTCAGCCAGGGTTTCACCGGGATGAGTGGAGACTGAGGCATCAGTCGCCTTTGTAGAGGAGATTGCGAGGCAGAACGGCACCGATTATGAGGGTGGCCGCCAAATCGTAATGGGCTCAATGGGAGGCATCCCGATCGGACGACCCGCTAAACCAAGGGAAGTAGCCGATCTCATCACATTCCTCGTCTCGCCGCTTGCAAGCTCCATTACTGGTACTGAATACGTCATCGATGGCGGATACTCCGTCTGGTGCAAGGATAGCAATACGGGGTCAGGTCTTGCCTTTTGCATAATAGCGATGGCAAAAGACAAGACCTGACCCTGAGGTTTCACAGACTTTCTGCACTGATCCGCCGTGCCTAGGAATGCGGCGACCCCGGCCACTCTACTCGGCCCGGCCCGCTTGCAACTTGCGACCCCGCAGCGGCATCGCCCGTCATTCTGCGGCAAAGCAGTACAGCAGCCCCGCCCCGCCCGAGCCGGCCAGGGCTTCGCTGCTGCAGCCACGCGAGGGGTGCGAGGAGTTCCACGAGCGTGCCGCCGCATCGTCACGCAGTCCTATTCGGTCATGATGACCGACCTGGGCCGTCCCTTCGCCGCTGCTGGTCCAGTTGCTGCAGGTATGGTCATCGCTACCGGCGAACGCAGTTCCGTCCGCCTGCGAGCCGGTGAGGATGTCGTGCATGTTCGGCGTGTCGCCGCGCCCCTTAACCAGCGCCCCGTGTTCGTCCAGGGCCATTTCCTTGGTCAGTTGGTTGTCGCCGTGCAGTTGCGCGACGTCGCGGGCGATGACGACCCCCTTGGCGTTTTGCCAAGGGCCCTGGCCGATGCGATCACGGGCATTGACCGCCCCCGCACTGCCGACGGCACTGGTGCTGAGGTAAGCACGCCAGGTGTGCTGGCCCGCCCCGACGGCGGAGGCCAGCGTCTGGCAGTGCCTATCGGCGCCGCTCAGACCACCTAGATCGGCGCCCTTGCCCATGCCGAGGCTAGTGACAAAGAAGGTCATGTCCGTTTGCTGGGCCTGACTGGCGAAACTGCAGGCTATTGCCAACAGGGCAGTCGGTAAGGTGAGAGTGAAAGTCGTGATGTGCATGTGCAGTCCTCCTGCGGGAACACGGCCTCCAAGATGGAATATGACCGAGAAATTGAGCCTAGACGACGCCGGTTACCGACACACAGCCGCGGTTCAACCTTCCGTCCTCATGTATTGCTTGAGTGCGCGGCTCGCAGTTTGGCGAGCCGGCGTTGGATGCAGGATGCGGTAAGGCTCAATCCACTTGGGGCGCTCTAGGGGCTTCGATACTTTTTCGACACGGCCCCGGGGAGCCAGAAAGCAAAAACCCCCGATCTCTTTCGAAATCAGGGGTTTTCGTATTTCTCAAAGCAATGCGGGGTCAGGTCTTGCCTTTTGCATAATAGCGATCGCAAAAGACAAGACCTGACCCTGAGGTTTCAAGGTAGCTGTACGGCTTGGAGTAGAGGGTGTGGTCGAGGTCGCGGCACCACTCGGCCTAGACGATCTCTTTAACCTTGTCGTCCGACCTACGGTGAAGTTCCGAGCAGATAAACGGCAGGTCTATCTGAACCGCCTGCGCTCAAAAAACTGGCTCGCAACCTGGCCGGATCTGAAGGTTCTCCCGATAGGCCGAAACGTTTCAGCTTCGAAGTTTCATGCCCGTTTCGGATCGTTAGCCGCCATTCCCGAACGCTTCTGGCCGACTTCTGCCTTCCTCGACCGGCTGAAATCGACCCGACATTCGGAGTAAAAAAATAAATCAGTCCCCTTTCCCCTTCTGGTTTCGCGACGCGGCATGCTCACGCCATCCCCCGGCGTGAGCATGCGCCGATCACTCAGGTAAAGGCGAAGTCCGCCTCGGTGATCGCGGCCTGTGGGACGCCGGTCAAGGTGATGCTTCCCACATCCGGCTGGCCAGTGACGGTAATGAATGCCTCACCGAACTGTTCTCCAATATCGAGACTCGCGAAGGTGAAACCGCTAGTGCTCAGGTCGATCAGGTCAGTGCCGTCCTCGAAGTCGAAGATGGTGTCCGTTCCCCACACCGCACCGAACTGGAACTTGTCCGCACCGAGGCTCGGCTCGAAGAAAACGTCACCGACCATGAAGTCGTCGACGCTGCTGCCCACCAATACGTCGGCGCCTACGCCGCCTTCCATGACGGCGCCGCTGGCGCCCGCGGTCAGGGTGTCGTTGCCGGCGTCACCGTCGAGGTTGGACTGGAAGCCGAAGGGGTCGTCGCCCCCGAACAGCTGGTCGTCGCCATCGCCGCCACTGGCATTGGCGAATTCCTGGACGATCAGGGTGTCGTTGCCGGAACCGCCGAGCAGCTCGTCGAAGCCCAGGCCGCTATCGATGACGTCGTCACCGCTGCCGCCGTCGAGGAAGTCGGCTCCTTCCAGGCCGAAGATCTGGTCATTACCGCCCAGGCCGAAGATGCGATCGTCGCCATCGGTGCCGGTGAGCACATCATTCCCCTCGGTGCCGGCGGTGATGAGGCTCGTGTTACGACCGAAGTCGCCCGCCGTCAGGTTGTGCGTGCCCTGCAGGCGCAGGGTGAAGTCGAGGCTGTCGAGCACACCGTCGTCGTTTTCGTCGGCGATCAGCCAGGTGTTGCCAGGGCGCAGGCTGTAGAACAGGTCGGTCACGCCGTTGCCACCACCCACCAGCACGGCGCCCAGTTGCGGATTGACATTGACCTGGCCGCGGAAGAAGAACTCATTGTTGAGTTCCAGGGTGTCGCCGCCCACTACGCCTGCGCCCTGGAAGTCGACCAGGGTGTCGAAGGTGGCGAAGGGCGAGCTGGGGTTGAAGCCGGTGAAGAACTCGAACTCGTCGTCGCCGGCGCCACCGGTGAGACTGTCCTGGCCACCTTCACCCATGATCAGGTCGTTGCCGGCGCCGCCATTGAGCATGTCGTTGCCGGGGCCGGCGAACAGTTCGTCGTTGCCGTCTTCGCCGAAGATCTGGTCATTGCCGTCGCCGCCGAAGAAGTCGTCGTTGCCCACGCCGCCATTGAGGACGTCGTTGCCGTCGTCGCCGTCGAGGGTGTCGTTGCCTTCGCCGCCATTGACGACGTCGTTGCCTGCGCCGCCGGACAGAGTGGTGTCGTTGCCGGCGCCACCGTTGATGATGTCGTTGCCCTCATTGCCGGTCAGAAGGTCGCGGTCGGCGCCACCATTGATAATGTCATTGCCGGTGCCACCGGAGATCCGGTCGATGCCCGCGTCACCGTTCAGGGTATCGTTACCGTCGCCGCCATTGATGATGTCGTTGCCGCCATTGCCGTTGATCACATCGCCGCCGCCCAGGCCGAAGATGGTGTCAGGATCGTTGGTGCCATTGATCACGTCGCCGCCTTCAGTACCGCGCAGGACGAAGGCGGTGGTGCCGAAGTCGCTCCTGGTCAGGTTGTGGATGCCGTCCAGCTGCACAGCGAAGTCAGTGGCGTCGAAGATGCCGTTGTCGTTGGAGTCGGCGAACAGCAGGGTGCTGGCGGCACCGAGGGCGAAGAAGACTTCGGTGAAGCCGTTATTGCCGAAACCGAGGCTGGTTCCCACCGTGGGTACGTCGTTGCGAGCGCCCTGGAAGACCAGGCGGTTGGGGAAGCTGGAGAGCCGCAGGATGTCGCCGCCGACCTGACCTGCACCTTCGAAGTCGGTGACGCGGTCCTGGCTCAGGGAGCTGGACTCGTTACCGGTTTCCACGGTCCAGAAGTAGCTGTCGATGCCGGCACCGCCGGTGAGGATATCGGCGCCTGATCCGCCGTCGAGAGTATCGTTGTCGTTGCCTCCGAGAAGTGTGTCGTTGCCGAGGTCGCCGAAGAGGTCATCGTTGCCGTCACCGCCGTCGACAATGTCGTTGCCGCCAAGGGCAAACACGCTGTCGTTGCCGGCCAGGCCGGTTATTTGGTCGTCTTCCTCGGTGCCGAGCAGAAAGTCATCACCCAGGGTGCCAGGGATAATAGCCATGGTTCTACCCTCCGTTGATGGAGATGGTAAGCGTGAACTGCGTTACAGCGGGTTGAGGTTAATTAGACAACTCCAAGGGATCGCAAGTGCGCCACTTTGACCTGACCGTTTATCGCGAATGCAGCCGCGTGTTGATGAGCCCTGTAGCATTCGCCAACCCTCCACCGCTGCAACATGGCTAGCTCCAGAGTTCCAGGGCAGGAGGGGTTGAAAAGCGGTTATTGCCCGGTGAAGTAATGAAATATCGAGAAACACATAAGTCTTCCTTGAGTGAACTTTCACAACGTTCTCCCATACAGTACTGCCCACGCAAAAAACCCTTCCTGCGTTTCAACACAGGAAGGGTTTTTTGTTTGCGACCGATCAGTCTTTAGCCTGGCTCAACTTGGTGAACAGTTCCGTCGGTACTTTCTTGCCGTTGGAAGTGAACTGGTTAGTGCGGAACTTGTACACCTCACCCTCGGACAGGAAACCATCGCTGTTGGTGTCCATCGCCTTGAATTCCTCAGTGCCCTTGGGCGCCACCGCCAGCAGTTCCTTGAGCGACACGCGGCCGTCATCATCGGTGTCGGTGCGCGCGAAAGAAGCATCGCCGCACTTGCCTTCACCGCACTTGCCCTCGGCCTGGGTCTTTTGCGCGCCGGCTTCGCTGGCACCGCACTTGCCTTCGCCACACTTGCCTTCGCTGGTCTTTTCCGCAGAGGCCAGTTGATAGCCCTGAGGCAAGGCTTCAGCGGAAAACGCAGTGGAAGCGAAGTTGATACCGCCGACCAGTGCAACAGCGAGCAGGCCAATACGGGTTTTGTTCGACTGGATACGAGACATGTTGATACTCCGGATCATTTGCGCGGCTGGACCACTATTGGTCGTGCCACAAGGGTTGATAAACCTGGTTGCGAGCTGCGTTGTGCCTCTCGCTTTGGCAGGTCCATTTGGCCCCAGTGGTGTATCCGGGCTGTATCCGTGGGGAGCTGGTTTTGTATGGCTGTACGAAGATGTGGCGCCCTGATACACGGCGATACAACAAAAGCCTCAAGCTTCTAGAGTTCATTGACGACCTAGACCTTACAACTCAAGGAGCGTTAAGCATGAACGGCAAACGTATAGCAGCGGGATTGAGTCTTTTGTTCGCACTCAGTGGTGCGTGCCTGGCGGCGCCGGGCACCATCAGGTTTCAAGGCAGCATTGTCGAGCCGGGCTGTCAGTCACGCGTGGGTACGCATGGCACATTCGAACTTTACCAATGCCCGGCCCAGAGTCGCGCGATGGGGATTGAGGCAAACACCATCGCGCCAACCGCCAGTGTGAGCGCTGTCGGTCAATCCAGCGTCAACGTCAAACTGCTCGCTGACAGTGGTCGGGAAGGTCGCTATTTCGATCAGCAGTATGCGTTGGTGGATGATGCAGGCTCCCCTGTCCGCTCGGGGAGCTACCTGATTACCCTCAGCATTCCCTGACAACTGAGCCGGGCTGATGTTGGCTGAGGCTTACACCGAACCTGTGGCGAGGGGGCTTGCCCCCGTTGGGCTGCGAAGCGGCCCCCGCTTTTCTTCAGTCAGATAGTGCAGGCAGGTTTTGCGACGGCTTCGCCGCCGAACGGGGCGGTGCGGCGTTCCGACAAGCCCCCTCGCCACAAATGTCATGACACTACTATTGCGAAGGTGAGGCTTAGTTCGGGTCCAGCAACCCGCCGCTCCAGTTACGCGACACCCGGCTGCCGGTGAATTTCGCCACGCCCATGCCCTGGGGTATCAGGCGGTCGCGATAGCGCGTCACCAGGCGCCCCGCTTGTTCGGCGTGCAACACCACTTCGGAAGACGGATCGCCCGGGCGCCCGAGAATCCGCGCAAAGCGCTGGCCTTCTTCGACGAAATCCCCCAGCTCTTTTTCGAAGATCAGCACCCCGGGTTGCGGGGCGAGGATGGTTTCCATGTGGCCCATTTCCACGGCTTCGACGGGCCATTCTGCAGGCGCCACTGACTCATCGATGACACCGCAACCGCACAGCCAGTTGTACAGCCCTGCGGCATCCTGTTCGGCAAAACGGTCGCTGACATCGCCCTGCCCGCGCAGCTCCAGGGTCGCAGCCATGCGCCCCGCTGTGACTCCGTCGCGTATCCATGGGGCAATAATGGTTTCCTCGAAGGAGCCATCGCCGCCGTCATCCCAGATGATCGCCACGTCCATCTTCATCGCCGCCGCCAGTTCGCGGCCACGGGGCCAGAAACTGCGGTGCACGTACAGGTACGGTAGCGCCTCGTCGTCGGTGTGCAGGTCAAGCATCACATCGGCCGGGGCGGCCAGTTGCACCAGTTTCTTTTGCCATTGCTGAACGCAGGTCGAAGGTCGCTCCATGGCCGTCGACTGGTCGAACGAGCGATTGAAGTTATGCCCGGTGGCGTCGTGATAACGACCAAGGATCCGCCCCTGGCGAAACTGCCCGATGCCCAGCGGATTGGCCTGCGGCACCACGGTGATGTTGCCTTTGAGCCGGCCCTGGGTTTCGGCGGTGTGCAGTCGTTGCATCAGCAAGTGCAGGACCAGCATCCCGGCGATTTCATCGGCGTGTACGCCGGCTTGCAGATGCACGTTTGGCCCGCTGCCGTCGCCTGCATAACGCCAGGCACCGACCCGCACGGCATCGCCATTGTTGTTGCGAACACTGAACGAAATATCCTGCGGCATTGGCTTCCCTCCCGTCATGAATGCTGAAAAACGTGGTATCGCTGCTGTAGCTGGTGATTGAACAGACGTTCAACTAAGCTCGGAATCGTGGAACCTCACCCAAGGACAACCCTGTGACAACCGATGCCCCGAAAAACCGCCGCGCCGAACCCGATGACCGTCGCGAAATGCTGGTGGCCGCCACTCTGCGTTGCCTGGGCCGCGACGGTCACGCCGGGATTTCCGTACGGCGCATTGCCACCGAAGCCGGCGTGTCCGTGGGGTTGCTCAACCACCATTTCGGCAGCATCGAGGCACTGATCGCCGACACCTATCAGCGGCTCGCGAGCGAACTGACCACCGCCCTGCTCCAGGAAATCGAGCAGGCCCAGACACCCGCGCAAAAGATCGATGCCTTCCTGGAAGGCTCGTTCTCGCCCAGGGTCATGGACCCGAAACTGCTCGGCGTGTGGGTGGTGTTCTGGAGCCTGATCCGTCACTCCGAACACGTCAGCCAGTCCCACGAAAAAAGTTACCGCGCCTACCTCGACCTGATCCGCCAGTTGCTCGACGGGCTGGCCGCCAGCGAAGGCTTCGTGATTCACGACACGCGCCTGGCCGCCATCGGCTTATCGGCGATGCTCGACGGGCTCTGGCTCGAGTGGTGCCTGAACCCCGAGACCTTCAGCGCCGCCAACGGACTCCACATCTGCCGTTGCTGGATAAAGGGGCTGCGTCACGGAGCATTCAGCACCGACGACATCCTGTGAAGAATGCCGGCCGAAGATCATCGCCAGGGTGCCACTGACGGCGATCAGCCCGGCGCCGATCATCAGCGACATGTCCATCAGCGTGCCCCAGACCAGGCTCGACAGCGCAAACGCCCAGATCAGCCCGGTGTATTCGAACGGCGCGAGCAGGGTCGCGGTGGCGCGGCGGAAACTGGCGAACAACAGGAACTGGCCGATGCCACCCACCAGGCCGGCGCCGAGCATGCCCAGCCAGGCGGGCGTCGGTGATGGCGTGTGGGTCCACGGCAGGGCAACCGCCATGCAAATCACGAACACCACGTTGGTGATCAGCATCTGCTCCAGCACTGAGGTCTGCTCATCCACCTGACGCAACTGGATGTAGGTGAACGCCCAGCACATCGCCGCCAGCAGGGTCAGGACGATCGGCAACGGATCGGTCATGTTGTCGGGGCGACAGGCAATGACCACCCCGACAAAACCGATGATCAGGCTGAACCACTGCCAACCGCTGGCGCGCTCCTTGAGGATCACCGCCGCCAGCACCGTGACCATGATCGGCGCGGAAAAATACAGGGTGGTCATCTCGGCCAGGGTCAGGTCCCTGGCCGCCGTGTAGTACAGCACCCAGGCGACGATCGACAGCAAACCGCGCACCACCAGCAAGCGCCGGCTCGGTGAACGCCAGGCCCGCTGGATCAGGCGCAGGCGCCCCGCCAGCAACACCGCGGCGACCACCACCAGGCTGCGCCAGAACAGGATGGTCACCACCGAATAATCGGCCACCAGCCATTTGATGACCGCGTCCTGCAAGGCCAGGAACGCGTAGCCCAGGGTGCACAGGCCAATGCCCTGCAGCGAGCGGTCAACCGTTGGCGAACTCATCAGGCTGACCTGCGCACGGGCGTCCCGCGCCGTTCGGCAAAGGCAAACAGCGCTTCGATCAGGAACGTCAGGCAGACGTAGACGGCGGCCACCAGCAACAAGGGTTCGTACACTTGCAGGGTCTGCGCGCGGACCACGTTGGCGGCGCCGAGCAGGTCGATCACGGCGATGGTCGAGGCCAGTGCCGTGGACTTGAGCAGCATCACGGTTTCCCCGGCCAGGGTCGGCAACAGCAGGCGCAGGGCTCGGGGCAAGCGCACTCGCAACAACGATTGGCGCGCCGTCATGCCAAAGGCCGACGCGGCTTCCATCTCACCCTTGGGCACCGCCAGCAGGCCACCGCGAATCACTTCGCCGACATAGGCCCCCATCGACACCACCAGGGCGAACACGATGTACCAGTAGCCATCACGCAGGTACGGCCAGAGAAAGCTGCCACGAATCAGCGGGAACTGGGCAAACAGGCTGCCCAGCCCGTAGTAGTAGATGTAGATCTGGATCAGCAACGGCGTGCCGCGCGTCACGCTGGTGTAGAACAGGCTGACCTTGGCGATCACCTTGTTTTTCGAAATCCGTGCCAGCGCCACCAGCACCGCCAGCAGGTAACCGAACACACTCGATACCAACAGAATGACGAGGGTGGTTTGCAGCCCCCGGCCCAACAGTGCCGCGTATTCAACTATCCACGCTGGAATCATTTCAATCACTCAGCCAAAGGCATCCAGCGACGAATACGTCGCTCAAGCCGACCCGACAGATAGTTCGACGCCAGCGTCACCGCGTAATACAACGCGGCAGCCGTGAGGTAGAACAACAGATAGTGGCGCGTCGACCCCGCGCCTTGCTTGGCGGTGTACAGCAGCTCATTGGTGCCGACCACGCTGATCAGCGCACTGTCCTTGATCAGGTTGATCCACAGGTTGGCCATCCCGGCCATCGCATACGGCGCCATGATCGGCAGCGTAACCCGGCGAAACAGCCCAAAACCGTTGAGGCCGAACGCCTTGGCCGCTTCGATCTGGCCGAAGGGAATCGCCTGGATCGCCGCGCGGAAAATCTCCGAGGCATAGGCGCCCTGCACCAGCCCAAGCACCACGATGGCCGCCAGCGGGCCGCTGACATTGACCACGCCGTAGCCGAGCCGGGTCATCAGCGAATTGAGGAGCATGGAGCCGACGTAGTACAGCAGCAGAATCAGCAGCAATTCCGGAACCGCCCGGAACAACGTGGTGTAGCCGCGCATCAGCGCTGCAATCGGCTTCGGCGCGCCGAGCTTGAGACACGCCACCACCAGTCCGATAGCCAGCCCGAGGACAAAGGCCCCGGCGGAAATCTGCAGGGTCATCCAGAGCCCCTTCAACAGCGCACTGCCCCATCCCTGCTCAGTGAAATTGATCAGATCGAACATTGCCGGCATTTCAGTCTCCAGTTGGCGGTTAGAAAGCACCGCCAGACCCTGTGGGAGCGAGCTTGCTCGCGATAGCGGTGGTTCAGTCAACTTGGATGTTGACTGTCATGCCCTCATCGCGAGCAAGCTCGCTCCCACAAGGATTTGCGTTTTCCAAGGGTTCGCGTTCGACCTGGCTGTCAGAACGCAGGCTTCACGCTGGTGCCGAAGTAGCTTTGGGAGAGGTCGTCGTAGTCCTTGCTCGCCAGCAGCTCCTGGATGGCCTTGTCCAGTTTGGCCTTGAGTTCGGTGTCGTCCTTGCGCAGGCCGGCACCCACGCCTTTGCCGAAGATCGGGTCATAAGGCACGGTGCCGAGGTAGGCCAGGTCCTTGGCATCCGGGGTCTTGATGAATGCGGCCATGGCGGTGCCGTCGGCCATCATCAGGTCGATGCGCCCGGCAATCAGGTCGGCGTTGGCCGAGTCCTGGGTGTCGTAGTACTTAATGTCGGCAATTTTTTCGTAGTAGGTCTTCAGGTAGCTGGCGCTCACGGTCGAGTTCTGCACACCGATGATCTTGCCCTTGAGGTCATCCGGGTACTTCTTCACCGAAGCCTCTTTCGGGCCGACGACGGCAATCGCCGAATCGTAGTAGGCCTTGCTGAAGGCGATCTGTTTCTCGCGTTCTTCGGTCACCGACATCGAGGAAAAGATCACGTCGATCTTCTTCGCCAGCAGCGACGGAATGATGCCGTCCCACGCTACTTCCTTGATTTCGCAATCGGCTTTCATTTCGCTGCACAGCTTGTGGATCAGGTCGACTTCAAAGCCCTTCCACTCACCATTGGCCTGTTTTTCGGTGTATGGCGGATAGGGTTCGGCTGCCACCGCGAACCTGATCGGTTGCGCTTGGGCCGCGCTCATGCCGGCCAGCAATACGCAGGCCGCACCGGTCAACCAGTTTGCAAAACGTCGATTTCCCATGTTGTTTTCCCGTCTTTTTATGATGAGTTAGCGAGTCTGATGAGCGTTGACGAATTGTCGGCAACGCTCGCTGCGTGGGTGTACGAACACTTCGTCCGGCGAACCGGTTTCCTCGATCAGCCCTTGGTGCAAAAAGGCGACTTTGGAAGAGACATCGCGTGCGAAAGCCATTTCATGAGTCACCAGGATCATGGTCCGGCCTTCTTCGGCGAGGGAGCGGATCACCCGCAGCACTTCCCCGACCAGTTCCGGGTCGAGTGCCGAGGTGGGTTCATCGAACAGCATGACCTTGGGCCGCATGGCCAGGGCCCGGGCGATGGCCACCCGTTGTTGCTGTCCCCCGGAGAGAAACGCCGGGTACTCGTTGCGCTTGGCCGCCAGCCCGACGCGTTCGAGCAGGGCTTCGGCCCGTTCAGTGGCCTCCGCACGGCTTTCACGCAGGACCTGGGTCGGCGCTTCGATGAGGTTTTCCAGCACCGTGCGATGGGGCCAGAGGTTGAAGTTCTGGAACACCATGCCCAGGCTGGAACGGATGCGCACAAGCTGTTTGGCGTCCGACACCAGCGGTGCGCCGGGACGGTTCTGGTTAAGGTGAATGCTTTCGCCATCGACCAGGATGCGGCCCTGGTCCGGCACTTCGAGCATGTTGATGCAGCGCAGCAAGGTACTTTTGCCCGAGCCGCTGGCACCGATCAGGGAGATCACTTCGCCCTCGCGGGCGGTCAGGGAAACACCCTTGAGCACTTCGATATTGCCGAAGCGTTTGTGCAGGCCATCGACCTCGATCATGGTCCTGGCCGCGGCCGGTTCGACGGTCGCGGTGCTGGTCACCGTGCCGATCACCGGCCTGGGCGCTTCACCATTGAGTACCTGGACAAAGCCGCGAATACGCTGGCAGGCCTGGGCCAGTCGCTCATCACTCAGGGTGAATGAAAGCCGCACAAACCCTTGGGCCGGCTCACCGAATGCCGCGGCATCCAGCACCGAGACACCGGCTTCGCGCAGCAGGCGCCAGGCGAACTCCAGCGAGGTCAGGCCGGTGCCGCGCACATCCACCAGCACGAACATGCCGGCATCGGGATTGAGCACGCTGATGCCCGGGCAATCCGCCAATCCGGACACCACCAGATCGCGGCGCCGACGATAGATCTCGCGCATGCCGTGGGTGACTTCGTCATGGGACTGCACGGCCTTGAGCGCCGCTTCCATGACAAACCCGGGCAAGCCGTACAGCATGCTCAACACCAGGGTTTCGACATGGTTGACCAGGGCTTGATCGGCCACGACCCAGCCGATGCGCCAACCGGTCATGGCATGGGATTTGGACAGGCTGCCGATCACCACGCAGCGCTCGGCCATGCCCGGCAACGCTGCCAGGCTGAGGTGTTCACGCTCATAGGCGAGGCTCTCGTAGACCTCGTCCACCACCACCCACAGGTCATGGGCAATGGCGAGGTCGGCGATGGCTTGCAGCTCTTCACGACCCAGCACCACGCCGGTGGGGTTGTTCGGGTTGGAGAAGAAAATCGCCCGGGTGCGCGGGGTAATGGCCTTGGCCAACACGGCGGCATCGAGGCGGAAACCCGAGTCCGCCGCACAAGGCACCCGCACCAGCGTGGCGCCGGACGCCTTGAGGGTCGCTTCGTAGGTGACGTACATCGGATCGAAGGCAATCACTTCGTCGCCGGCACCGAGCAGGCACATCGAGGTGGCGAACAAGGCGTTCTGCGCACCTGCCGTGAGAATGACGTTGGTCGCCTGCAGTTCGCGGTCGATCAATTGGCTGTAGCGGCCGGCAATGGCCTCGCGCAGGGCCTGGCGACCGGCGATTTCGGTGTAGTGGGTATCCCCTTCGCGCAGGGCGTGGATGGCGGCATCGGTAATGAAATCGGGAGTGGGGAAATCCGGGTCGCCGACGCTGAGGATGATCACGTCCTCGCCATTGCGCTGCGCAGCGTTGGCCGCGTAGTGGATATCCCAGGCAGCAACGCCTTGGCCACTGATCCGTTCAACAAAGGGTGAAAACCGCATGCCAGTGCCTCGTTCGAATTGAAGAAACGCAAGCCCGCAACCAGCCGGGGGAAGGTGGCCCTCAACATAGTCCAGACTGAACACTCGTTCAACAGAAAACTCGCGAGGCTTCGCGTTCAGCGCAAACAGGTCGTTTTCACGACAGTCGCGCCGTTTTTCAGCACGGCGCGATCAGGCGACGTGAAACGATTTTGCTGATTGCGCCAATCACCAGGGCGACGAGGATCAGCCCGGCGGCGACCACGAACGTCAGCCGCATTCCCTGTGCGATGGCTTCGGGTTGCGCTTGCAAAACATCGTTGCTGGCCGAACCGAAGGCGAACACTGCGCCCATCACGCTAGCGCCGGTGATCAAGCCAAGATTGCGCGACAACCCGAGCAAACCGGACACCACGCCACGCTGCGGCGTCGCAATATTCGACATGACGGCGGTATTGTTGGCCGCCTGGAACAGCGCGTAACCGGCGGTAATGACCGCCAGTGGCACGATGTAGCCGAGCGCACCAAAGCCCGTCGGCACGGCGGGCAGGATGCAAGCGCCGGTCAACATGGCAATCAATCCGAGCATGCTGGATCGATGTGCGCCCAATCCGTCGACCCATCGACCCGCCGGCACCCCGGCCAGTGCGGCGACCAACGGTCCCGTCGACATCACCAGACCAACGCTCGCTGCATTCAACGCCAGTGCGCCGGTGAGATAAAACGGCCCCACCACCAGGGTGGCCATGACCACGGTTGTCACCAGCATGCTCATGGCGAAACCTGCGCTCAGCTGCGGATTGCGGAACATCGTCAGTCGAACCAGCGGTGACTCGGCTGTGCGCTCGACGAACACAAACACGCCCGCCCCGACCATCGCCACCAGCAACAGTGCCGTGTTCAGCGGACCAAAACCGCCACGCCCGAGGGTCATCGCCAGCGCATAGGCCAGCAGTGTCAAGACCAGTACCAAGGTGCCGAGGACATCGAAACCCGCTCGATCCACCCTCTTCTCACGGCAATCTTTCGGTAAAAAACGATGCGCGAGCCCAATCGCCAAAACACCCAACGGCACATTGACCAGAAAAATCGCCTGCCACCCCAGATTGGCAATCAAAAAACCGCCGAGGGTCGGGCCGAGCGACGTGCCAATCGCCGACATGGTGCCGAGCAGGCCCATCGCGCTGCCCATTTTTGCCTTGGGCACTGCCTCGCTCACCAGCGCCATGGTCAACGCCATCATGATGGCCGCGCCGATGCCCTGTAATGCCCTTGCGGCAATCAGCAACCACAGACTGGCCGCCAGGGCGCACAGGAACGAGGCGACGGTGAACACCGCAATGCCGATCAGCAGCAATCGCCGACGGCCAATGATGTCGCCGAGCCGGCCGACGCTCACGATCAGCGCCGTGATCGCCAGTAGGTAAGCGAGCACCACCCATTGCACTTGCTGGAAGGAGGCCGAGAGCGCTGCGGCCAGTGTCGGTAAACCAACGTTGGCAATGCTGGTGCCCAGGGACGACAGCAACATGGATAACGACAGGCTGGCCAAGGCGCCCCGAATCGATATGGACTTCATTTTCTCGTGACTCCGCAAATAGGTTGTCTCGAGCCTAAGCCCGCACCTAACATGGCGGAAGACGCAGCATTTGCACTTTATACGTGCATACAACGCCACACTCGAAAATGTGGGAGCGAGCCCTGTGGCGAGGGGGCTTGCCCCCGTTTGAGTGCGTAGCACTCACAAGATCTTTGGTGCATCAGAGATTTTGGGGCTGCTTCGCAACCCAACGGGGGCAAGCCCCCTCGCCACAGGGCTCGCTCCCACAGGAATTGATTCGATGCCAGACCTGAATCTGTTGATCACCCTGAACGTGTTGCTCGAAGAAGGCAGCGTGGCCCGCGCTGCGCAGCGGTTGCGCCTGAGCCCCTCAGCCATGAGCCGGGCGCTGGCGCGGTTGCGCGAAACCACGGGTGATCCGCTGCTGGTGCGGGCCGGTCGCGGACTGGTTCCCACGCCCCGGGCGCTGGAGCTGCGTGAACGCGTCGGCGCGCTCGTGCAGGACGCCGAAGCCGTCCTGCGCCCCGCCGAGGCACTGGATCTCAATCAACTGGCGCGCACCTTCACCCTGCGCACCAGCGATGGCTTCGTGGAAAATTTCGGACCACCACTGATCGCCCGCCTCCACCAGGAAGCACCCGGTGTCCGCCTGAATTTTGTGCAGAAGCTGAACAAGGACAGCACCCTGCTGCGCGACGGCTCGGTGGACCTGGAAACCGGTGTGATCGGCGAATCGACCAGCCCGGAAGTGCGGACCCGGATGCTGTTTCGCGACCGGTTCATTGGCGTCGTGCGTAAGGGTCATCCACTGGCTCGAGGCGAGATGACAGCGGTTCGTTATGCCGCCGCCCGGCACATCCTGGTCTCGCGTCGGGGCCACGAAAAAGGCGTCATGGACGATGCCTTGAATGAGCTGGAACTGACGCGCGACATCGCCACCATTGTCGCTGGCTTCTCTTCGGCGATTGCATTGGCGCGGGCTTCGGACCTGGTCGCCAGCGTACCGCAGCGGCACGTCGGCAACCTGTGCCAGGGAATGCATTGCTTTGCCCTGCCGTTCCCCACGCCGGCGATCACGGTTTCGATGCTGTGGCACCCGCGCATGGACGCCGACCCGGCGCATCGCTGGCTACGCGGGTGCGTGTGGGAGGTTTGCAGTCAATAACACCACCGGGACACTGAGTGTGGAACGCCAAGCTTGACCGCCACACCCTCCCCAGTCGAAGGCATTCAAGCGGTTTGTATCGAACTGTACTTCCCCCCGGACACCTTACACAGCGATACAAATCCGCCAGGTTCAGGACATATGTGCAGTACATGGAAATGAAAAAGTGTGGCGCATCGGAAAGCGCAGGTTTTCCGAGCATTCCAGCGACCCACTGACAGGAAAAACCACCATGATCAATGCAATCGATACCGTGCTGTACACCGGCAAGACCCACACCACCGGCGGCCGCGACGGTCAGGCGCGCAGCACCGACGGACGTCTGGACATCAAGCTTTCGCCTCCCGGCTCTTCAGGTGCCGGCACCAATCCTGAGCAAATGCTGGCGGCGGGTTGGTCGGCTTGTTTCATCGGGGCGATGGGCAAGGCATCCGTCGCGCTGAAAGTGGCCTTGCCGAACGACGTTGCGGTGGATGCCGAAATCGATCTGGGCAAGTCCGAAAACGCTTTCTTCCTTCAAGCCCGTCTGAATGTCAGCCTGCCGGGCCTGGACCCGACCATCGCACGCAAGGTGGTGGAAATGGCGCATCAGACTTGCCCGTACTCCAAAGCGACCCGCGGCAACATCGACGTCGAAATCAATCTGGTTTGACCGATGCAGAAAAGCCTGGCCTGACGTCTTGATACCGGTCAGGCCAGGCTTTTTGAGCACCGCAATTGCTGTAGGTGTAGGAGCGAGCTCGCTCGCGATGGTCTCAAGAGCGCCGCGCATAGCCAGCAAGCGCGCGTTTTCGTTAACGACCATCGCGAGCAAGCTCGCTCCTACTACTCCTTCAGGATCAGCAGCGGTTCGCCTTTCTTCACGATGTAGGTCGCCAGTTCCGAGGCCTTGCCTCCACCCACGTTCTTCGCTACATGGGCGACGCCGTCAGGGATGTACAACGAATCACCGGCCTTGAGCGTCACCGGTGCCCGACCTTCCAGTTGATACTCAAAGGTACCGCTGATCACGTGCGCCACCTCTACGCCCGGGTGAGCATGTTTGGGCGAAGTCACGCCCGGATCGAAGTCCACGAGCACCTGAAGGACTTCGCGATCGGCGGCGCCCAGGTCTTCGCGTACCAGGTCGGTGCGATGCAGGCCCTGCTGCCAGCTTTTCATCGCAGGGGCCGGCTGTGTTTCCTGGGCTTGAGAGAGACTCGCTACAGTGGCGAGTCCTGCGGCGGCCAGAGCCAGACCAAGCTTGCCGAGGGTGTGACGGGTGTGGGTACGCAACATTGTCTTTCCTCCAATTGAACCACGCCAGGCCGCGCCGAAAGTGGCGCGGTGCCGGTGGTTCCATTTGAAGGCCGCCGTGTATCGCCCGGGTGTCGGGAAACGGCGGTTTTGTATGCCCCGGTAACGGCGGGCGTTGCGGATACCTGCGGATACAAACCCGCAGCTGCGGGCACGTCGTTGGTCTTATTCCCCCGCCGCCCCGCGACTGCCCTTGAAAGCGTCGCTCCGGGCGCTGCGTTCGGCGACATAGGCGGCACTCGGCTCACTGACCAGGTCTGCGCGGCGCAAGGGCTGCCCGCAATGGGCGCACATCGGTCCGAGCCCGGCCGGCTCGCCGCAACTGCGGTGGGTATAGACCACCGCCAGGCCTTCCTCGGGCGACTTGCACCAGGTTTCACCCCAGGCCCGCAACGCCAGGACCACCGAGTAGAACGCGTCGCCTTTTTCCGTGAGGTGATATTCGTAGCGTTTTGGCCGCTCACTGTAAGCGCGGCGCTCTACGAGCCCGTCGGCCTCCATGCTCTTCAAGCGCGCCGCGACCATTTGCGGCGTAGCGCCGGTCTGCGCCTGGATGTCATCAAAGCGATGGCTACCCATGAACAACTCCCGCAACACCAGCACCGTCCAGCGGTCGCCAACGATGGCTTCGGCCCGGGAAATCGGACACAGGGTTTCAGAAACGGTTGTTTTCACCGACATGCGGTATTGCCTCTTTCCTAGTTACTATGATTATCATATTAACGTAGATTCTGAGCAACTACACTTCACCATCCACGGATTGTTTTGCGGAGAACCGTCATGCCCAACGCCACCTACCCTCTTGACCGGACTGCCTATCTGCTGGTCGACCCCTACAACGACTTTCTGTCGGAGGGCGGAAAGATCTACCCCTTGATCGAGCCAATGGCCAAGCAAGTCGGCCTGCTCGACAACCTGCGCACGCTTGATCGCACCATTCGCGCGCTCAACATCCCGGTGGTCATCGTACCGCACCGCCGCTGGGAAAAAGGCGACTACGAAAACTGGGATCACCCAAGCCCCACCCAGTGCAAGGTCATGCATATGCATCACTTCGCACGGGGTGAATGGGGCGGCGAATGGCACCCCGACTTCGCGCCGAAGGACGGTGACATCGTCGTGCAGGAACATTGGGGCTCCAGCGGTTTTGCCAATACAGACCTCGATTTTCGCCTCAAGCAAAAGGGCATTACCCACGTGATCATCGTCGGCCTGCTGGCCAATACCTGCATCGAGGCAACCGCCCGTTACGCTCAGGAACTCGGCTATCACGTCACCCTGGTGCGGGATGCGACCGCGGCCTTCATGCCGGAGATGATGCATTCGGCCCATGAGCTGAACGGTCCGACCTTCGCTCACGCCATCCTGACCACCGATGAACTGGTTGCCGCGCTGGCACAGGCAGGTGAGTGATGCAGTTGACCGGCACCTTGAGGTCTCGCTCCCACCCATCACGCTTGGCGCGCTTATTGATTGCACCGTGGGTGATGCCCTGGGCAGATGCGATCTCACGGGTGGAAAGCAATCCGGCCCGGGAGGCACGTTCAATTGCCTCCCAGTCGGGTTGCTTGGTTGTCATGGGAATCCTTCAGATTCCTACCAGAAGAGAGTGCGTTGTCGTGCCCAGGCGAACTTCCAGGCGGCAGCTAATATAAAACTGCCCATCACAAAAGGAAGGTAGTCATGAGATACAACCTGTTCGAGAATCAGAGAAACGAGATCATCCTGCTCGCGCGCATCCTTCTGATGATCCTTTTCATCATTTCCGGCTGGAGCAAACTGACCAACTTTGACGGTACCGCTACTTACATGAGCTCTCTCGGCGTGCCCATGCCCATGGTCGCTGCGGGGATTGCGGTCGTCATGGAGTTCTTTGTCGCTATAGCGATAGTCGTGGGTTTCTACACCCGCCCACTCGCATTTCTCTTCGTCTTGTTCGTACTCGGTACTGCTCTAATCGGACATCACTTTTGGACTATGGTTGACCCAGAGCGCGCAGCCAACATGACCCAATATTTCAAGAACCTCAGTATCATGGGCGGTTTGCTGCTGCTGGGCATTACTGGTCCTGGCAAGTATTCGATTGATGGCAGATAGCTTCGCGAACATCACTCGAGCCTTCCCGGTATCCGCGACACAATTTGCTAATTCGCGAATCGTGTCGCGAATTAGCTCTCGTCTGCCTTTCGCTCAGCCCAGCGCTTGCCAAGCTGACGAGCCTGCTCTACGCCGAGCACGCCGATGAAGCCAGCCGTTGCGAATGACCAGGCAATGCTGAAGCCGAACTCATTCACCGTCAGGCATGAGAGGCCGACCCTCTTAGCTTTCACCATCATGCACAGTGACCCTAACTCCCGTAGCGACAATCTCGTACTCAGTTTCGGAAATTTTATTCACGGCACCACCAAATTGCATTTCGAAATGCTTCAGACCTTCATGTCGAACCATGCCGTTTGGCGAGCGCTCAATGGTCTCGTCCTGATAGATGTTAATCACGTATTCCAGGTTATCTGTGCCAACCCCAACTATTTTTCCAACATATTTATCTGCCATGTCCGAACTCCTTGCGTGAAATCTCAAAGTAGCTGGTGCAGGCAGATGAATCCACAGCATTGAACAGTTCACTTCACCATGATGTTGGTCTGCACCTGAGCGTGCAGGCGAGTGACGTTGGTCATGCCCTCTCCAATGTCGCGACATGAATTTCTGTTGTGCGGTAACCGTTCCGGCAACAAACCTTCCTGATGCCATCGCTTGGGGTCAAGCTGAGCGCGAACAAATTCCTTACATGTTTTTACATCTTCGAACCCGGCGTACAACGGCAACTTACATCGCCTTCCAATAATCGGCACCGGAATAATAAAAAGACCGATTACATGGAGAGTTTCAGATGCCCTTTACCCGTACTGTTCTAGCGTTGTCCCTCGGCCTGGTTTTTTTACAGAGCAATGCCCAGGCAGCGGCGCCGCTGTCGCTCGCTAACGGCAACTCCGAGCTGACTGCGCAAATCAGTAATGCCTGGATAGAAATCAATAAGACCGCGTTAGAGCACAATATCCGTACCCTGCAAGCCGAGCTCGCCGGCAAGTCGAAACTCTGTGCGGTACTGAAAGCCGACGCTTATGGTCATGGTATCGGGTTGGTGATGCCTTCAGTGATCGCGCTGGGTGTACCGTGTGTGGCGGTCGCCAGTAACGAAGAGGCGCGAGTGGTTCGCGAAAGCGGCTTTAAAGGCCAGTTAATCCGTGTTCGCACCGCCTCCCTGGGGGAGCTGGAAAATGCTCTGCAGTACAACATCGAGGAACTGGTTGGCAACCTCGATTTCGCCCGCCAAGCGGCCGATCTTGCACATAAACACGGTCGCAAACTGCAGGTGCACATCGGTCTCAACTCAAGCGGCATGAGCCGTAACGGCGTGGAAATGGCTACCGAGCAGGGTAAACAAGACGCGCTGGCGATCACCAAACTGCCAAATGTCGAAGTGGTTGCGATCATGACCCACTTCGCCGTGGAGGATAAGGACGACGTACGCAAGGGCCTGGCAACCTTCAACGAACAAGCGGCCTGGCTGATGGACGTGGCCCAGCTCGATCGCAAGAAAATCACCCTGCACGCGGCCAACTCCTTCGCCACCCTGGAAGTACCCGAATCGCGCCTGGACATGGTGCGCACGGGCGGCGCGTTGTTTGGCGATACCGTCATCTCGCGCACTGAGTATCGGCGCGTGATGCAGTTCAAGTCGCATGTGGCCTCGGTCAATAGCTATCCCGCTGGAAACACCGTGGGTTACGACCGTACATTCACCCTGTCACGTGATTCGAAACTGGCCAACATCACGGTCGGTTACTCCGATGGTTATCGCCGCGTGTTCACCAATAAAGGCGTGGTGTTGATCAATGGTCATCGCGTGCCGGTGGTGGGCAAGGTTTCGATGAACACCGTGATGGTCGATGTCACGGATGCACCCGACGTCAAGGCGGGTGATGAAGTAGTGCTGTTTGGCAAACAAGGCGCAAGCGAAGTCAGCCAGGCTGAAGTCGAAGAGATCAACGGTGCGCTACTGGCCGACCTCTATACCGTCTGGGGCAGCGCCAACCCGAAAATACTGGTCGAGAAGTAATCCCGCCATTATCGTAAATCACAGGGCACGATCATTCGGGCACAGCTTTGCCAAGCGCTGACAAGCTCCAATGTAGGAAAGGGACTGACAGGAGAGAGCTCGCTTTCTCTTGTCGGAAGGTGACCATCATGCCTTGGCCAGACGCTTGCGATTCGCGAAACGTGTCGCGACTTACTTGGCTCGCCGATCGATCCCACCGGGCGTCTTGTCACAGCGCAAGTCGTATTGGTTTGAAGCTGTGTGGATTGCAGGGTGCATTCGAGCAGATGAACGGGCAACAAAAAACCCGGCACGGTGGCCGGGTTTTTGTGTTGAGTGTGTGTATCGATCATAGCTTGCAGGAACCACATTAAAACTACCCATGCCAGCCCACCAAACATCAACAACCAGCGTTATGACAACATCCCCTCTAGACAGTGCGGTTTAAGTCGAATCGGTCCAGGTTCATCACTTTGGTCCACGCAGCGACGAAGTCCTTGACGAACTTCTGCTGCGCATCGGCGCAGGCATAGACTTCAGCCAACGCACGCAACTGCGCATTGGAACCAAAGACCAGGTCAACCCGCGTCCCCGTCCACTTCACTGCACCGGTTTTGCGATCACGCCCTTCATACTCTTGCTGGGCATCCGACACGGGCTTCCACTCCACGCCCATATCCAGCAGGTTGGTGAAGAAGTCGTTGGTCAAGGCTTCCGGACGCGTGGTGAACACACCGTGTTTGCTCTGGCCGACATTGATGTCCAACCCGCGCAGGCCACCCAGCAATACCGTCATTTCCGGCGCACTGAGCGTCAGCAGTTGTGCCTTGTCGATCAGCAATTTTTCGGCCGGTACACGGTACTGTTGCTTCAGGTAATTACGGAAGCCGTCGGCAATCGGTTCAAGGAAACCAAAGGACTCGACATCGGTCTGTTCCTGGCTGGCGTCCATGCGTCCCGGGCTGAACGGCACCGTCACACTGTGGCCGGCGTTTTTCGCAGCCTGTTCGACACCCGCGCCACCGGCGAGCACGATCAGGTCGGCCAGGGAGATTTTCTTGCCATCGGTTTGCGCGCTATTGAACTCGTTCTGGATGCCTTCGAGTTTGGCCAGCACATTGGCCAGTTGCTCTGGCTGGTTGGCCTCCCAGGACTTTTGCGGTGCCAGGCGCAGACGCCCGCCGTTGGCACCGCCGCGCTTGTCGGAGCCACGGAAGCTGGAAGCCGCCGCCCAAGCTGTAGATACAAGCTGCGAGACCGACAGGCCGGACGCCAGCACCTTGCTTTTCAGGCCCGCCACGTCACTGTCATTGACCAGCGGATGATCGACGGCAGGGATCGGGTCTTGCCACAGCAGTTCTTCGTTCGGCATTTCCGGGCCGAAGTAGCGTGAGAGCGGACCCATGTCACGGTGAATCAGCTTGTACCAGGCACGGGCGAAGGCGTCGGCCAACTGGTCTGGATTGGCCAGGAAGCGCCGCGAAATCGGTTCATAGATCGGGTCGAAGCGTAGCGACAGGTCCGTGGTCAGCATGGTCGGATCGCGCCGTTTGGACGGATCGTGTGCATCCGGAATGGTGCCGGCACCCGCGCCGTTTTTCGGCTTCCACTGGTTTGCCCCCGCCGGGCTCTTGGTCAGTTCCCATTCGTAACCGAACAGGTTCTCCAGGTAGTTGTTGCTCCACTGGGTTGGCGTGGTGGTCCAGGTGACTTCCAGGCCGCTGGAGATGGTGTCGCCACCTTTACCTGTACCGAACGTGCTCTTCCAGCCCAGGCCCTGCAGTTCGAGGCCGGCGGCTTCGGGCTCAGGTCCGACATGATCGACGGGACCTGCACCGTGGGTTTTGCCGAAGGCGTGACCGCCCGCGATCAGCGCGACGGTTTCCTCATCGTTCATTGCCATGCGCGCAAAGGTTTCACGGATATCTATCCCGGCGGAAACCGGATCGGAGTTGCCTTCAGGGCCCTCCGGGTTTACGTAGATCAGGCCCATCTGCACGGCTGCGAGGGGGGTTTCCAGAGTGCGCTCTACGGGATTTTGCCCGGCATCCTTGCCATAACGCACGTCGCCACCCAACCACTTGCCTTCAGCCCCCCAGTAGACGTCTTCGTCCGGTTCCCAGACATCGGGGCGGCCAGCGGAAAAACCAAAGGTCTTGAAGCCCATGGATTCCAGTGCGACGTTGCCGGCGAGGACGATCAGGTCGGCCCAGGAGATTTTGTTGCCGTACTTTTGCTTGACCGGCCAGAGCAGCCGACGGGCCTTGTCGAGGCTGACGTTGTCCGGCCAGCTGTTGAGCGGCGCAAAACGTTGCTGGCCGGAGCCGGCGCCACCCCGGCCGTCACCGGTGCGATAGGTGCCTGCGGCGTGCCAGGACATGCGGATAAAGAAAGGCCCATAGTGACCGAAGTCCGCCGGCCACCAATCCTGGGAATCGGTCATCAGCGCAGTCAGGTCGTTTTTCAGCGCCTGGAAGTCCAGGCTCTTGAAGGCTTCGGCGTAGTTGAAGTCGCTTCCCAGCGGGTCAGACTTGGGCGAGTGTTGACTCAAGATCTTCAGGTTCAGTTGGTTCGGCCACCAATCGCGGTTCGTCGTGCCACCGCCAGCGGCGTGATTGAACGGGCATTTCGATTCAGTTGACATGGCATCTCCTCTTGATTTTGTTTTCAGCTAACCACCTTTGAGCGTGGCTCCGGATCACCGATTGATGAAATAGCTTTTCGGTATGGGATCCATAGCCTTGAGGCTATGACAGCCCCGCGATCAGTCGCTCCAGACCCTCCATTAAAGTCCCGGTCGGGGAAACTGTCGCTTCATCTTTGGAGATAGCTGATAAACAGTTCAAATCAGTAACGAGTTGCACAGTGGATGAGCAGCATTGGCTGCAAGGACGTTGTCATCAGGGCATTCCTGTATTCAATAAAAAACCGGCCTTTCAGCCGGTTTTTATGTCACTCAACAGCACTTCGGTCCGGCTTTACTGCCGTAACGGGCCTCCTGGCGCTCGCGGAAGAACGCCTCGTAGTCCATCACCGGTTTGTCCGGGTGCTTGGTCTGCATATGCTCGACGTAGTTGTCGTAGTCGGGCATGCCGACCATCAGGCGCGCGGCCTGACCGAGGTATTTACCGAGGCGACTCAGGTCATTGAACATGATCAGGCATCCGGCAGCGCTTGATATGGCGCTTCTTTATCCGTGCGTTCCTTGGTGCCCCAGGCAGCGATACCGACCTTGAGCGCAAAGAACAGGATGCTGAACACCACGAACAGGAACAGCGCAGTCAGGGTCGCGTTGGTGTAGGCGTTGAAGATCACATGCTGCATCTGGTCGATGCTCTTGGCCGGGGCCAGCACCTGACCATTGGCCAGCGCATCGCTGTACTTCTTCGCCAGGGCCAGGAAGCCGATCGCCGGGTTGGCGTCGAACAGCTTGATGAAGCCCGCTGTCGTGGTGCAGATCAGCAGCCATACGGCCGGCAGCAAGGTCACCCACACATAACGCTGGTGCTTCATCTTGATCAGCACCACGGTGCCGAGCATCAGCGCGATACCGGCCAGCATCTGGTTGGAGATACCGAACAGCGGCCACAAGGTGTTGATGCCACCCAGTGGATCGATCACGCCCTGGTACAACAGATAACCCCACATGGCCACGCAACCGGCGGTGGCCACCAGGTTGGCGGTCCAGGATTCGGTGCGTTTGAGCGCCGGCACGAAAGAGCCGAGCAAGTCCTGGAGCATGAAGCGACCGGCACGGGTACCGGCGTCGACTGCGGTGAGGATGAACAGCGCTTCGAACAGGATCGCGAAGTGGTACCAGAACGCCATGGTGTTTTCACCCGGCAGAAGCTGGTGCAGGATCTGCGCGATCCCGACCGCCAGGGTCGGCGCACCGCCGGCACGGGCCAGGATGGTGGTTTCACCGATGTCATGGGCGACCGCTTGCAGGGCTTCCGGGGTAATGGCAAAGCCCCAGCTGCTGACGGTTTGTGCAACCGCGACCGCATCGGCACCGACTACGGCGGCCGGGCTGTTCATGGCGAAGTACACACCCGGATCGATGACCGAAGCCGCGACCATGGCCATGATCGCCACGAACGACTCCATCAGCATGCCGCCGTAACCGATGTAACGGGCATGCCCCTCACTGGCGAGCAGCTTGGGCGTGGTGCCGGAAGCAATCAGCGAGTGGAAACCGGAGACCGCGCCACAGGCGATGGTGATGAACAGGAACGGGAACAGACCGCCCTTCCAAACCGGACCGGTGCCGTCGACGAACTGGGTCAGGGCCGGCATTCTCAGCTCGGGCATGGTCACCAGGATGCCAATCGCCAGGGCGACGATGGTGCCGATTTTCAGGAAGGTGGAGAGGTAGTCACGGGGTGCCAGGATCAGCCACACCGGCAATACCGCCGCGACAAAACCGTAACCGATCAGCATCCAGGTGATCTGGATACCGGTAAAGGTAAAGGCTTTGGCCCACACTGGATCCGCGGCAATCTGCCCGCCGAGCCAGATCGAGCCCAGCAGCAACAGCACGCCGATCACCGAGATTTCACCAATGCGACCCGGGCGGATGTAGCGCATGTAGATGCCCATGAACATCGCGATCGGGATGGTCGCCATCACCGTGAAAATGCCCCAAGGGCTTTCGGCCAAGGCCTTCACCACGATCAGCGCCAGCACCGCGAGGATGATGACCATGATCAGGAAGCAGCCGAACAGCGCGATGGTGCCGGGGATGCGGCCCATTTCCTCACGGACCATGTCGCCCAGGGAACGACCGTTGCGGCGGGTGGACATGAACAGGACCATGAAGTCCTGCACCGCACCGGCCAGCACTACGCCGGCGATCAACCACAGCGTGCCGGGCAGGTAGCCCATCTGCGCCGCCAACACCGGGCCGACCAGCGGACCTGCACCGGCAATGGCCGCGAAGTGGTGACCGAACAGGACATGTTTGTTGGTCGGCACGTAGTCCAGACCATCGTTATTGAGCACAGCCGGAGTGGCTCGATTGGGGTCGAGTTGCATCACTTTGTTGGCGATGAACAGGCTGTAGTAGCGGTAGGCAACGAGGTAGATGGCGACGGCTGCGACTACGATCCACAGGGCGTTGATCGCTTCGCCGCGGCGCAGGGCCACGACACTCAGCGCAATCGCTCCCAGGACAGCCACGGCAAACCAGGCGAGGTGTTTAGCCAGACGGGGCATAGCGTGTCTCCTGCCGACAGCCAGTGACTGCGGCGGTAATTTTTATAATTGTGTCCGCAGTGCGGAGCTGGCCCAATATCTGCGCATGTCGTCCACAAATAAATCCGCGTTACTACGTACGCGGCGTCTACGTAGTTCTACGTAGATGACGCCGATCTCATGTGGATTCACCACCGGACCCGGGGGCCATCCCCGATCAAATGTGGGAGCGAGCTTGCTCGCGATAGCGGGCTGTCAGACACATCAATGTTGAATGTGCCGCCCTCATCGCGCGCAAGCTCGCTCCCACAGGTTCTGTATTTCAACTGAATGGCATCCCGGCCGCCGGTCATTCCGTCCAGCAACGCTACTGGCCGAATACCTCTTTGGCATATGATCCCGAGCCTTCGCGCGGGCAGGAGTCAACATGCAGCTCAAACACAAGATCGTCGCCCTCGGGATTCTGCCGCTGGTGCTAGCCATTGCCGTCATCTGCGCGCTGGTGATTTCCCTCAATCGCCAATTGGGCGATCAACAGGCACAACTGATCGAAGACAGCATTCTGGCGAGCAAGCGCGCGGAGCTGAAAAACTACGTGGAAATGGCCCAGAGCCTGATCGCGCCCCTGTACGACGACGGCCACGGCGATGCCCGTGCCCAACAACAAGTGCTGGAAGAACTGCGCAAGCTCAGCTTTGGCATCAACGGCTACTTCTTCGTCTACGACCACGAAGGCCGCAGCCTGATGCATGCGCGCCAGTCGGAACTGGTGGGCCAATACCTGTGGGACATGAAAGATCCCCACGGCCTGCCGGTGATCCAGGCGCTGCTCAAAAGCGCGCAATCGGGGGAAGGTTTTCAACGCTATGCCTGGAGCAAACCCTCCTCCGGCCAGGTGACCGACAAGCTCGCCTACGTGGTGATGCTCGATCGCTGGGGCTGGATGCTCGGTACCGGCATCTACCTCGAAGACGTCGAACGCGCCACCCAGCAGGCCCGTGCCGAAGTGGCCATGGGCATCCGCAAGACCATGATGGCGATTGCCGTGGTCGCCCTCGTCGCGGTGCTGTTCGTATTCGCCACCGGCATGACCCTCAACGTCAGCGAACATCGGCTGGCGGACAAGAAACTGCAGCGCCTGACCCAGCGCATCGTCAGCCTGCAGGAAGAGGAACGATCACGGGTGTCCCGCGAGTTGCACGACGGCATCAGCCAGGTGCTGGTCTCGATCAAGTTCCAGTTCGAACTGGCCAGCCATCTGCTGGAACGCGGACAGGCCCACGACAAGGGCTTGAGCACGCTGAAAGACGCCACCGAGCGCCTGGGCGATGCCATCGGCGAAGTCCGCAGCCTCTCCCACGACCTGCGCTCATCCCTGCTCGACACCCTCGGCCTGCCGGCGGCCATCGGCCAATTGGCTGCCGAATTCGAGCAGCGCAGCGGGCTGACCGTGACCTATGACGAAAATGAATTCGACTGTCAATTGGTCGACGGCGCGGCTGTTTCGCTGTTCCGCATCGTCCAGGAAGGCCTGACCAATATTGAACGCCACGCCCAGGCGAAGAACGTGTCCATTACACTGCGCGGCTGCGAACAGTCGGTGCGGCTGACGGTGGTCGATGACGGCATTGGTTTCAACGTAGCCCAGGTAGAACGTCGCCAGGCCGGCATTGGCTTGCGTAACATCCGCGAGCGCGTCGAACATTTTGGCGGGCGCTTCGATTTGATCTCGATGCCGGGCAGAAGTGAGCTGGACGTACTGTTGCCAATGAAACCAGACGCATAACGCTGACCCGGCCCAAAACTACAAGAGTGAATAGCTGCGATGAACCTGCCCTCCCCGATCCGCGTCGCCCTGGTCGACGATCACTCCCTGGTCCGCGACGGAATCAAGGCGCTGCTGGCCGTGATGTCGCCCCTGGAAATGGTCGGCGAAGCGGAAAACGGCGCCGCGGCCATCGAGATGGTTGGACGTTGCCAGCCGGACCTGCTGCTGGTCGACATCAGCCTGCCGGACATGAACGGCCTGGAACTGACCCGCGTGCTGCGCAGCCAGTACCCATCGCTCAAGGTGCTGGTGCTGAGCATGTACGACAATTACGAATACGTCAGTGAATCGGTGCGCTCCGGCGCCAGCGGCTACGTGCTGAAGAACGCCCCGTCACGGGAAATCATCGCCGCCATCGAGGCCATCACCAGCGGGGGAACCTTCTACAGCGCCGAAATCGCCCAGCGGCTGATCGCCGACAGGAACACCGACAACGAACTGACCCCTAGGGAAAGCCAGGTGCTGTCGAAGATGGCGCAGGGGTTGAACAACAAGGAAATGGCCCGGGAACTGGACATCAGCGTGCGCACGGTGGAGACACACCGCTTGAGCATCCGGCGCAAGCTCAACATCGACAAGCCGGCGGCGCTGGTCAAGTACGCGATCGATCATGGGCTTATTTCCCGCTAACACCGCGAACCCTGTGTTCACTGCAAAAACCTGTGGGAGCGGGCTTGCTCGCGAAGGCGTTGTGTCAGTCGACAACATTGCTGGCAATGCCGACGCCTTCGCGAGCAAGCCCGCTCCCACAAGGGGCATCGAATCCACCATTGACTGCGTCGATAGTCACCATTGATTCAATGAAGTTCTCTTAAAAAATCCACGGCGTAACATCTGCTCCATACCAACCCATCAGCACCCCGGAGCACACCATCATGAAACGCCAAACCCTTCTCGGCATCGCTTTCTCGGTTTTCGCAGTTAACGCTTTCGCCGCTACCGCCGCTCAACCTGTGGTCGCTGAAGGCGGCTCGGATCGTCTGATTGAAAGCCGTGTGGCCGAGGGTGGTTCCGATCGCCTGATCGAGAATCGTGTCGCCGAAGGTGGTTCGGATCGCCTGATCGAAAACCGCGTCGCCGCCGATGGCTCCGACAAACTGATGCAAAACCGCGTTGCCGAAGGTGGCTCGGACAAACTGATCCAAAACCGCGTCGCTGAAGGCGGTTCCGACAAACTGCTGCAAAACCGTGTAGCCGAAGGCGGTTCGGATCGTCTGATCGAAAGCCGCGCTGTCTGAATGCAGTGCTTTACCGCAGGACTCGACGAAAAACCCGGCCTCATCAGCCGGGTTTTTTTACGTCTTTTATAAGTCCTTCCCGCCACGCATAGCGCCTCGCCCGCCCCCCTTTTATCGCCATCCAGCCAGAAACTCCGTTCGGGGACTTGTGCTTCCGGTATTATGGTATACCATCAGACGCACAGACACCCAAACCTCTACGGAGCAGCTCATGAGTTTCGAAATCCGCAAGATCGTCAGCTATGTCGAAGAAACCTTTATTGAAGGCGGCAAAGCCACCGATAAGCCCGTGACCATGGTCGGTCTGGCCGTGGTGATGAAGAACCCCTGGCTGGGCAACGGTTTCGTCGAAGACCTGAAACCACAGATCCGCGCCAACTGCTCCGACCTCGGCGCACTGATGGTCGAGCGTCTGGTGGGCATCATTGGCGGCGCCGAGAAAATCGAGGCGTACGGCAAGGCTGCGGTGGTCGGCGCCGATGGCGAAATCGAACACGCTTCGGCGGTGATCCACACCCTGCGCTTCGGCAACCATTACCGCGAGGCGGTCAAGGCCAAGAGCTACCTGAGCTTCACCAACAAGCGCGGCGGCCCGGGCACCTCGATCCAGATCCCGATGATGCACAAGGACGACGAAGGCCTGCGCTCGCACTACATCACCCTGGAAATGCAGATCGAAGACGCGCCGCGTGCCGACGAAATCGTCGTGGTCCTGGGTTGCGCCGACGGCGGCCGCCTGCACCCGCGCATCGGCAACCGCTACATCGACCTGGAAGAACTGGCCGCCGAAAAAGCCCAGTAACCGGCCAGCAGAACGACAACAAGAAGGCATTGCAGGAGCGCTCCATGATTCGGCTCACCGCTGAACTCACCCCGGCTGGCACCAGTTACCTGGCGACCGGCCAAGGCCAGCCCGTGGTCTTGATCCACGGCGTGGGCCTGAACAAAGAAATGTGGGGCGGCCAGATCGTTGGCCTGGCCACGAAGTACCGCGTCATCGCCTACGACATGCTCGGCCATGGCGCCAGCCCGCGACCGGAGAACGGTACGCAACTGCTCGGCTATGCCGACCAGTTGCTGGAGCTGCTCGACCACCTGCAATTGCCCAAGGCAACGGTGATCGGTTTTTCCATGGGCGGGCTGGTGGCGCGGGCCTTTGCCCTGCACTACCCGCAACGCCTGGAAGGCCTGGTGGTGCTCAACAGCGTGTTCAACCGCAGTGCCGAACAGCGTGCCGGGGTCATCGCCCGCACCAGCCAGGCTGCCGAACACGGGCCGGACGCCAATGCCGAAGCCGCGCTGTCGCGCTGGTTCAGCCGTGAATACCAGGCCGCGAACCCGGCGCAGATCGCCGCGATTCGCCAGACCCTGGCCGGCAATGACCCTCAGGGCTACCTGACCACTTATGAACTGTTCGCCACCCAGGACATGTACCGCGCCGACGACCTGGCCAGCATCCAGGTGCCGACGCTGATCGCCACCGGCGAACTGGACCCCGGCTCAACCCCGGAAATGGCCCGGCAACTGGCCGAACGCATTCCCGGCGCGACCGTTGCCGTACTCGCCGAGCAACGGCATATGATGCCGGTAGAGTCGCCACGCCTGGTCAACCAGCTGTTGCTGGAGTTTCTGCAGACCGCGCACTCCAAACAAAACCAGATCAAGGGGATCGTTGCATGACACTCGCACGCTTCCAGATGTGCATCGGCGGTGAATGGGTCGATGCCCTGTCCGGCAAGACCTTCGAAAGCCTCAACCCGGCGTTGGCCGAACCCTGGGCTGAACTGCCCGATGCCGACGAGGCCGATGTCGAGCGTGCCGTGCAGGCTGCGCAGACGGCTTTCGACAGCCCGGCATGGCGCGGTTTGACGGCTACCGCTCGCGGCAAATTGCTGCGACGCCTGGGCGACCTGATCGCCGAGAACAAAGAACAACTGGCGCAGCTCGAAAGCCGTGACAACGGCAAGCTGATCCGCGAAACCCGCGGCCAGGTCGGCTATCTGCCGGAGTTCTTCCACTACACCGCAGGCCTGGCGGACAAGCTCGAAGGCGGCACCCTGCCGCTGGACAAGCCGGACCTGTTTGCCTACACCGTGCACGAAGCCATGGGTGTGGTTGCCGCGATCATTCCGTGGAACAGCCCGCTGTACCTGACCGCGATCAAACTCGCCCCGGCGCTTGCCGCGGGCAACACCATCGTGATCAAACCGTCGGAACACGCTTCGGCGACCATCCTCGAACTGGCGCGCCTGGCGCTGCAAGCCGGGATTCCGCCGGGGGTGGTCAACGTCATCACCGGCTATGGCCCGAGCACCGGCGCCGCCCTCACCCGCCATCCGCTGATCCGCAAGATCGCTTTTACCGGCGGCGCGGCGACGGCGCGGCATGTGGTGCGCAGCAGTGCGGAGAACTTCGCCAAGCTGTCGCTGGAGCTGGGCGGCAAATCGCCGAACATCATCTTCGCCGACGCCGACCTCGACAGCGCGATCAACGGCGCCATCGCCGGGATCTATGCCGCCTCCGGGCAAAGCTGCGTCTCCGGTTCGCGCTTGCTGGTGCAGGACGAAATCTACGATGAGTTCGTCGGTCGTCTGGTGGAACGCGCCAAGCGCATCCGCATTGGCAACCCGCAGGACGACAGCAGCGAAATGGGCCCGATGGCCACCGCGCAGCAACTGGCCGTGGTCGAAGGCCTGGTGGCCGATGCCATCGCCGAAGGCGCGCGCCTGCGCCTGGGCGGCAAGCGTCCAGAGAATCTGGGTGACGGCTGGTTCTACGAACCGACGCTGTTCGAGTGCGACCGCAATTCGATGAAGATCATGCAGGAAGAAGTCTTTGGTCCGGTGGCTTCGGTCATCCGTTTCAAGGACGAAGCCCAAGCGCTGGCGATTGCCAACGACTCGCAGTTCGGCCTCGCCGCCGGCATCTGGACCCGCGACCTGGGCCGCGCCCATCGCCTGGCCCGGGACGTGCGTTCGGGGATCATCTGGGTCAACACCTACCGCGCGGTCTCGGCCATGGCTCCGATCGGCGGCTTCAAGAACAGCGGCTATGGACGCGAAAGCGGCATCGATTCGGTGCTGGCCTACACCGAGCTGAAAACGGTGTGGATCAACCTGTCCCAGGCACCGATGCCTGATCCCTTCGTGATGCGCTAGGAGTCCTGGAAAATGATCGAACCCGGCATTTACAAAGACGTGATGAGCTCGTTCCCGTCCGGGGTCACGGTGGTCACCACCCTGGACCCGGACGGCGGCATCGTCGGCATCACCGCCAGCGCCTTCAGTGCGCTGTCGATCGACCCGGCACTGGTGCTGTTCTGCCCCAACTACGGCTCCGACACCTACCCGGTGTTGCGCGACAGCAAGCAGTTCGCGATTCACCTGCTGTCCGCCGACCAGACCGCCGAGGCCTATGCCTTCGCCGGTAAAGGCAAGGACAAGGCCAAAGGAATCGAGTGGCACTTGAGCGAACGGGGTAACCCGATCCTGGCCAAGGCCACGGCGATCATCGAGTGCGAACTGTGGCGCGAATACGACGGCGGCGATCACGCGATCATCGTCGGCGCGGTGAAGAACCTGATCCTGCCCGCGCAACCGGTCACGCCGATGATCTACCACAAAGGCAAGCTGGGCCCCCTGCCCACCCTGGCCTGACACTGCTTTTCTGTGGGAGCGAGCTTGCTCGCGATGACGGTGTATCAGTCGACATAGATGTTGAATGTCAGTCCGCTATCGCGAGCAAGCTCGCTCCCACAGGTACTGCACCAGACAGTTAAGTCTTCATTCTTTCCAGGAGCCGGCATGAGCCCAGCAGCCTCGCAACTGTTCCGTCAGCAGGCCTACATCAATGGCCAGTGGCTGGACGCGCCGGATGGCGCCTGTCAGGACATCTTCAACCCGGCCACCGGTGAACTGATCGGCCAGGTGCCGAACCTCGGCGCCGAGCATGCGCGCCAGGCTATCGAGGCCGCCAACAAGGCCTGGCCGGCCTGGCGCGCACTGACCGCCAAGGAGCGCAGCAATACGCTCAAGCGCTGGCACGCGCTGATGCTGGAAAACGCCGACGCCCTGGCACAAATCCTCACTCTCGAACAAGGCAAGCCACTGGCCGAAGCCAAAGGCGAAATCCTCTACGCCGCAAGCTTCATCGAGTGGTTCGCTGAAGAGGCCAAACGCATCTACGGCGACACCATTCCCAGCCACAAGGGCGATGCGCGCATCGTGGTCAGCAAGGAGCCGATTGGCGTCGTCGCGGCCATCACGCCGTGGAACTTCCCGGCGGCGATGATCACCCGCAAGGCCGGCCCGGCACTGGCGGCCGGTTGCCCGTGCATCGTCAAGCCAGCCCCGGAAACACCGTTCTCGGCACTGGCCATGGCTGCGCTGGCGGAACAGGCCGGGATTCCAGCCGGCATTTTCAACGTGATCACCGGCGATGCCATCGCCATCGGTGGCGAGCTGACCGGCAGCAGCCTTGTGCGCAAACTGTCGTTCACCGGCTCCACCGCCATCGGCAAACTGCTGATGGCCCAGTGCGCGCCGACCCTGAAAAAAGTCTCGCTGGAACTGGGCGGCAACGCGCCGTTCATTGTCTTCGACGATGCCGATCTGGAACGCGCTGTTGACGGCGCGCTGATCGCCAAATTCCGCAACGCCGGGCAGACCTGCGTCTGCGTCAATCGCTTCCTGGTGCAGGCCGGCATCCACGACGCCTTTGTCGCACGCCTGGCCGAGCGGGTTTCGCAACTCAAGGTCGGCAGCGGTTTCGATGATGGCGTCACCCAAGGGCCACTGATCAACGAGCGCGCCGTGGCCAAGGTCGAAGAACACGTGCAAGACGCTCTGGCCCACGGAGCACAACTGTTGTGCGGCGGCGAACGCCATGCGCTGGGCAATGGATTCTTCCAGCCGACCGTGCTCATCGGCGTCACCACCCGGATGAAAGTCGCCCGGGATGAAACCTTTGGCCCGTTGGCCGCCGTGTTCCGTTTCGACACCGAGGCCCAGGCCGTCGAGATGGCCAACGACACCGAATTCGGCCTCGCCGCCTACTGCTACACCCGCGACCTGGGCCGCGCCTGGCGCATGAGCGAGGCGCTGGAGTACGGCATGGTCGGGATCAACGAAGGGCTGATTTCCACTGAGGTCGCGCCATTCGGCGGGATCAAGTCCTCGGGGCTGGGCCGTGAAGGGTCGAAGTACGGCATCGAGGATTACCTGGAACTCAAATACACCTTGATGGGCGGCCTTTGAGCCCGCGGGAGCTACGTAAATGAACAACGAAAAGTATGAAAAAGGCCTGAAGATCCGTACCCAGGTGCTGGGTGAGGCCTACGTCAATCGTTCCATCGAGAACGCCGACGACTTCACCCGACCGTTGCAGGAAATGGTCACCGAGTATTGTTGGGGGCATGTCTGGGGTCGTGAGGGTTTGTCGCTCAAGGAGCGCAGCATGATCAACCTGGCGATGATCTCGGCCCTCAACCGGCCCCATGAACTCAAACTGCATGTGCGCGGCGCCTTGCGTAACGGCCTGAGTCGTGAGCAAATACGCGAAATATTGCTTCAGGTCGGCATTTATTGCGGTGTTCCCGCTGCCGTAGACAGTTTCCGGCTCGCCCGTGAAGCCTTCGCCGAAGCCGATGCCGAGGCCTCCAGTTAACCCTTGGCTGTTTGATCTGACCGGGCACCCAGATTCCTGTAATCGAAGTGCTCTTTTTTGCATGGACAGCCACAATCAGAGCGGACCCCATGAAACGCCTGCCACTCGACGACAGCTTCAAGGTCAATCGCAACCCCGTTACCCTGCGCGAAATCGTGCTGGATAAACTGCGAAGCGCCATCATGAACTTCCAGCTCCTGCCGGGAGACCGTCTGGTCGAACGCGATCTGTGCGATCGCCTGGGCGTCAGCCGTACCTCCGTGCGCGAAGCCTTGCGTCACCTGGAATCCGAAGGCCTGGTGGAATTCGCCGACGCCAAGGGCCCGCGTGTCGCGATCATCACCCTGGCCGATGCCGTGGACATCTACGAGTTGCGCTGCGTACTCGAAGGGCTGATCGTGCAACTGTTCACCCTGCGCGCCAAGGCCAAGGACATCAAGGCCCTGGAAAAAGCCCTCGAAGAAAATCGCAAGGCGCTCAAGGACGGTGAGCTGCAACAGGTCATCGACTCGGTGCAAGGTTTCTACGATGTGCTGCTCGAAGGTTCGGGCAACCATGTCGCGGCCACTCAATTGCGCCAGTTGCAGGCACGCATCAGCTACCTGCGCGCGACCTCGGTGTCCCAGGAAAACCGTCGCGGCGCCAGTAACCAGGAAATGGAACGCATGGTCGAGGCGATCAAGGGCGGTGATCCGCTGGCCGCTCACCAGGCTTGCGTCGACCACGTGCGTGCGGCCGCTGCCGTGGCCCTGGACTACCTCAAGCGCAAGCAGGAAGAAACCGGCGATATCCCGGCGATTACCTTGCCCATCGCGCTGAAAGAACCGCGCATAGGTCGCTGAAATGTTCAGCCCGAGCTTTTGCCCCAAGTGCGGCAGCGCAGACCTCAGGTCACAGTTGCCGCCGGGCGATACGCACGAGCGCCTGATGTGCCGCGGTTGCGGCTACATCCATTACATCAATCCGAAAATCATTGCCGGCTGCATCATCGAGCAGGACGGCAAGTATTTGCTGTGCCAGCGCGCGATTCCGCCGCGTCCGGGCACCTGGACCCTGCCGGCAGGCTTCATGGAAAGTGGCGAGACCACCGAACAGGCGGCCTTGCGCGAAGTCTGGGAAGAAAGCGGCGTGCGTGCCGAAATCGTCTCGCCCTATTCGATCTTCAGCGTGCCGAAGATCAGCGAGGTGTACATCATCTTCCGCGCCATCGCGCTGGAGATTACCGGGCAGTACGGCCCGGAAACCCTTGACTACAAGTTCTTCGCGCCCGAGGACATTCCCTGGGACAGCATCTACTATCCGGCGATCCGGCAGATCCTTGAGCGCTATATCGAGGAGCGTCAGGCCGGGGTTTATGGCATCTACATGGGCAATGACGACAGCGGGAAGATTCACTTTATTCGCTGAAAAACCCCATTCCCCCTGTAGGAGCGAGTCTGCTCGCGATGGTCGTCAACGATGACGCGTGCTGACTGACCGAACGCGTTGCTCTAACGTTTTTCGCGAGCAGGCTCGCTCCTACAGGGTCAAGCGGTGCCGGTCAGAGCGGCGCCATGCCCTCGACGATAATGACCTCTGCCTTCGCCACGCCTTCGCGATGTCCCCTGGCCTCCTGATACAACGCCGAGTAATAGCAAGCCACCGCCTGCTCATAGGAATCAAACTCGATCACCACGCTGCGTTGCGGCGTAGGCCGGCCTTCCATCGCCTCGCTGCGCCCGCCCCGCGCGAGAATCCGACCGCCATACAGGGCAAACGCCTTCGGCGCCCGCTGGGTGTATTGGCTGTATTGATCGGGGTCGGTGATGTCCACGTGAGCAATCCAGTACGCCTTCATAGTGACCTCTCGGTTTGTTTTGTATTATGGTATACCACAATACCCATCCAACAAACACTGAGACTCCAGCATGGCCTTCAACAGCATCGAAGAAATCATCGAAGATTACCGCCTCGGCAAAATGGTCCTGCTGGTCGACGACGAAGACCGAGAAAACGAAGGCGACCTGTTGCTGGCCGCCGACTGCTGCACACCCGAGGCGATCAGCTTCATGGCCCGCGAAGCCCGTGGCCTGATCTGCCTGACCTTGACCGACGAGCACTGCAAACGCCTGTGCCTGGAGCAGATGGTGCCGAGCAACGGCAGCGTGTTCAGCACCGCCTTCACCGTGTCCATCGAGGCCGCCGTCGGGGTGACCACCGGTATCTCCGCCGCCGATCGTGCCTGCACCGTGGCCGCCGCCGTCGCTGCCAACGCCGGCCCTGCCGACATCGTGCAACCCGGCCATATCTTCCCGTTGCGTGCCCGGGAAGGCGGCGTGCTGACCCGCGCCGGTCATACCGAGGCCGGTTGCGACCTGGCCCGCCTGGCCGGCCATACCCCGGCCTCGGTGATCGTCGAAGTGATGAACGACGACGGCACCATGGCCCGGCGCCCTGACCTGGAAGTATTTGCGCGCAAACACGGGATCAAGATCGGCACCATCGCCGACCTGATCCACTACCGCCTTAGCACCGAACACACCATCGTGCGCATCGGTGAACGTGATCTGCCCACCGTACACGGCACCTTTCGTCTGATCACCTTTGAGGATCACATCGAAGTCGGTGTCCACATGGCCATGGTCATGGGCGATCTGCGCCGTGATGAGCCGACGCTGGTGCGCGTGCATGTGATTGACCCGTTGCGCGATCTGGTCGGTGCCGAGTACAGCGGGCCGACCAACTGGACCTTGTGGGCCGCCTTGCAGCGTGTCGCCGCCGAAGGTCACGGCGTGGTGGTGGTGCTGGCCAATCACGAATCCTCCCAGGCGTTGCTCGAACGTGTACCGCAATTGACCCAGACGCCCCGACAGTTCATCCGTTCGCAGTCGCGGATTTATTCGGAGGTGGGCACCGGTGCGCAGATCCTGCAGAACCTGGGTGTCGGCAAGCTGCGCCATCTCGGGCCGCCGCTGAAATATGCCGGTTTGACCGGGTATGACCTGGAAGTGGTGGAGAGTATTCCTTTCACGGGTTGACACATCCCCTGTGGGAGCGAGCTTGCTCGCGATAGCGGTATGTCAGTCAACATTGATATCGACTGACACGCCCTCATCGCGAGCAAGCTCGCTCCCACAAGGGACTGCGTCGCCGGGCAATCTTCGGAGCCACTGAAAAACCACGTTTGGCTGATAGCCGGTACGGCAAAATGCTTGCACAAAGTTTGGAATACCATAATATGATATTCCATAGACCGGACAGTCAGCACTGACTCGACGGACCTACTGCTCCCGATAGGCGGGCACTCCAAAGCCCCGCTCATAAACACAACAATGAGGGCGTGAAAATGGTGTTGAACAAACGTGCGACCGCAGTTCTTTTTGCGGGACTGCTGAGCGTGACCAGCCAGGCATTGCTGGCGGCTGAAAGCGTCAACTTCGTGAGTTGGGGCGGCAGCACCCAGGATGCGCAGAAGCAGGCCTGGGCCGACCCGTTCAGCAAGGCCAGCGGCATTACCGTCGTGCAGGATGGCCCGACCGACTACGGCAAACTCAAGGCCATGGTCGAGAGCGGCAACGTGCAGTGGGACGTGGTCGACGTCGAAGCCGACTTCGCCTTGCGCGCCGCCGCCGAAGGCTTGCTCGAACCCCTCGATTTCAAAGTCATTGAACGCGACAAGATCGACCCGCGCTTCGTCAGCGATCACGGCGTCGGCTCGTTCTTCTTCTCCTTCGTCCTCGGCTACAACGAAGGCAAGCTCGGCGCCAACAAGCCTCAGGACTGGTCCGCACTGTTCGACACCAAGACCTACCCCGGCAAACGCGCCCTCTACAAATGGCCAAGCCCAGGCGTGCTTGAACTGGCGTTGCTGGCCGACGGTGTAGCGGCGGACAAGCTCTATCCGCTGGACCTGGACCGCGCCTTCAAGAAACTCGACACCATCAAGAAAGACATCGTCTGGTGGGGCGGCGGCGCGCAGTCGCAGCAACTGCTGGCCTCCGGTGAGGCGAGCATGGGCCAGTTCTGGAACGGCCGGATCCATGCCCTGCAGGAAGACGGCGCGCCGGTCGGCGTAAGCTGGAAGCAGAACCTGGTCATGGCCGACATCCTGGTCATCCCCAAGGGTTCGAAAAACAAGGACGCGGCGATGAAGTTCCTGGCCAATGCCAGCAGCGCCAAAGGACAGGCGGACTTCTCCAACCTGACCGCCTACGCCCCGGTCAACGTCGACAGTGTGGCCCGCCTGGATTCGGCGCTGGCCCCTAACCTGCCGACCGCCTACGCAAAGGATCAGATCACTCTTGATTTCGCGTACTGGGCCAAGAACGGTCCAGCCATCGCGACACGGTGGAACGAATGGCTGGTCAAATGAAAATGGCGGTAACCGCCTCCCGTCCATCCACGCCAGTCGGGAGCGCCTCCGGCGCTGTCGGCAAGGCGGCTGCGATGACGCAATCCCCTACCCTGGCGCAACGCTGGCGCGGATCGAGCAACCTGATCCCCGCCCTGCTGTTCCTCGGCCTGTTCTTTCTCGCGCCGCTGATTGGCCTGCTGTTGCGCGGCGTGCTGGAACCGGTGCCGGGCCTGGGCAACTATGAGCAACTGTTCGCCAACTCGGCCTATGCGCGGGTGTTGCTCAACACCTTCTCAGTGGCCGGCCTGGTGACGCTGTTCAGCCTGTTGCTGGGCTTCCCACTGGCTTGGGCGATCACCCTGGTGCCGCGCGGCTGGGGTCGCTGGATCCTGAACATCGTGCTGCTGTCGATGTGGACCAGCCTGCTCGCCCGCACCTACTCCTGGCTGGTGTTGCTGCAAGCCTCCGGGGTGATCAACAAGGCGTTGATGGCCATGGGCATCATCGATCAACCGCTGGAGATGGTGCACAACCTCACCGGCGTGGTGATCGGCATGAGCTACATCATGATCCCGTTCATCGTGCTGCCGTTGCAGGCGACCATGCAGGCCATCGACCCGATGATCCTGCAGGCCGGCTCGATCTGCGGCGCCAGTCCGTGGACCAACTTCTTCCGGGTGTTCCTGCCGCTGTGTCGGCCGGGGCTGTTCTCCGGCGGCCTGATGGTGTTCGTGATGTCCCTCGGTTACTACGTGACCCCGGCGCTGCTGGGCGGTGCGCAGAACATGATGCTGCCCGAGTTCATCATTCAGCAGGTGCAGTCGTTCCTCAACTGGGGCCTGGCCAGCGCCGGCGCCGCGTTGCTGATCGTGATCACGCTGGTGTTGTTCTACTTCTACCTGAAGCTCCAGCCGGAATCCCCGGTTGGCGCCAGCAACGCGAGGTAAGCCGTCATGCTCCTGACCCCCAATGCCATGAGCCGGCGCATGCGCTTCGGCCTGTATGCCACCACCGGGCTGATCGGTCTGTTCCTGCTGCTGCCGATTGTGTTCATCGTGCTGCTGTCGTTCGGCTCGTCGCAATGGCTGGTGTTCCCGCCACCGGGCTGGACGCTGAAATGGTACGGCCAGTTCTTCTCCAACGCCGACTGGATGAGCGCGGCCATGGCCAGCCTCAAGGTCGCGGTGCTGACCACGTTCTTCGCCGTCGCGCTGGGTCTGCCCACGGCTTTCGCCCTGGTGCGTGGCCGCTTCCCCGGCCGGGAAATGCTCTACGGTCTGTTCACTCTGCCAATGATCGTGCCGCTGGTGATCATCGCCGTGGCGGTGTACGCGCTGTTCCTGAAACTGGGCTACACCGGGACCATGTTCGCGTTCGTGGTCAGCCACGTCATCGTCGCGCTGCCGTTCACCATCATCTCGATCATCAATTCGCTGAAGCTGTTCGATCAGTCGATCGAGGATGCAGCGGTGATCTGCGGCGCCTCGCGCCTGCAAGCGGTGTTCAAGGTGACCTTCCCGGCGATTCGTCCGGGCATGGTGGCCGGCGCCCTCTTCGCCTTCCTCGTCTCCTGGGATGAAGTGGTGCTGAGCGTGATGATGGCCAGCCCGACCCTGCAAACCCTTCCCGTAAAAATGTGGACCACCCTGCGCCAGGACCTGACGCCCGTGATCGCCGTCGCCTCGACGCTGCTGATCGGCCTCTCGGTATTGGTCATGGTGATCGCCGCCGCACTGCGCCGGCGCAATGAAATCAGCGCCTGAGCGCGCAGGAGTACGACATGAGTGCAGTGATCAAAGATTCCGCGCAGCAAAATGACAAGCCCCTGGTGAGCCTGCGCAACCTGAACAAATACTACGGCGACTTTGCCGCCGTGGACGACATCTCTCTGGACATCAAGGACGGTGAATTCCTCACCTTCCTCGGTTCCAGCGGCTCGGGCAAAAGCACCACGCTGTCGATGCTCGCCGGTTTCGAAACCCCGAGCAGCGGCGAGATCCTGGTCAACGGCCAGTCGCTGGTGAATGTGCCGCCGCACAAACGCGATATCGGCATGGTGTTCCAGCGCTATTCGCTGTTTCCGCACCTGTCGGTACGCGACAACATCGCCTTCCCGTTGGCCATCCGCAAACTGGCCGCCGCCGAACGCGAACGCCGGGTCGATGCGATGCTCAAGCTGGTGCAGCTTGAGCAGTTTGCCCATCGCCGCCCTTCGCAACTGTCCGGTGGCCAGCAGCAACGAGTCGCCATTGCACGGGCGCTGGTTTATGAGCCACGCATCCTGCTGATGGACGAACCCCTCGGTGCACTGGACAAGAAACTGCGCGAAGACTTGCAGGACGAACTGCGTCAGCTGCATCGGCGCCTGGGCATCACCATCGTCTACGTGACCCACGATCAGGAAGAAGCCATGCGCCTGTCCCAGCGCATCGCGATTTTCAGCCACGGCAAGATCGTCGGCCTGGGCAGCGGCTTTGACCTGTACCAGAATCCGCCGAATGCTTTTGTCGCCTCGTTCCTTGGCAACTCCAACTTCCTCAAACTCAAGGCCCAGGGTAATGCGGTGGCGACCTTCGAGGGGCAACCGCTGTCGATCCGACTCACGGCCGGCCTGCAAACTGATCAGAACGTGTTGCTGATGGTGCGTCCGGAAAAAGCACTGGCCCTGAGCAATGAACAGGCCGTTGCCGAACCCTTGGCTGCCGGCTGGAACGAAGTCTCGGCCAAGGTCGTGGAAGTGCTGTTTCTGGGTGAAAGCCAGACGTGCAGCGTGGTCACCGCTGGCGGCACCTCGATGACGGTCAAGGCGCTGTCCGCCGCCGGCATGCCGCTCAAGTCCGGTGACCCGGTGCGGGTGCGCTGGGCTACCGCGGATGCCTGCGTCTACACCGAATGGGCCGAAAGCGACCTGAACAAGGCCGCCGGCGCTCACTGATCCATTGGCCTGCGCGCGCGGGCCACTATAATGAGTCACCCTCGGGCCACCACAACGTCGGGTTGTGGTGGCCTTTTTTCTGGTTCTTTCTCTGGTTTGGAGTTCAGATCATTTTCGACCTTGACGCGGTCTCTTGTAGGAGCTGGCTTGCCAGTGATGGTCGTTAACGATAACGCGTGTGAGATGGATAAACGCGGCGCACTTGAGTCCATCGCCGGCAAGCCGGCTCCTACAGTTTCCCCCCGAGATTGCATGAAGGACCTTTTTTCTGTCATCTGTAAGATAAATTGGACAACTGATTCCTAAAATCACGGTTTAATGCTAAATAGTGCTCAGTATTTTTAACACCCGACCCTGTCGTGCCACACAGTGCAACGAGAATAACGATATGAAAGTCCATTTCGAGAAAAGTGAAGTGTTTGGGACCCTCCACCTGCAAGCGGCGGTGGCAGCATGATCGAAGTTACCGAAGTTTCCATTGCCGAGCTGCGCGCCGCGCTCGAATCCGGCCAGACCACCTCGGTTGAACTGGTCCAGGCTTATCTTGCGCGGATCGACGCCTTTGACGGCCCCGAAACGCCTACCGCGCTGAACGCGGTCGTGGTTCGCAACCCCGAGGCGCTCGCCGAAGCCCAGGCGTCCGACGCTCGTCGCGCCAAGGGCCAGACGCTGGGAGCTCTGGACGGGATCCCCTACACCGCCAAGGACAGCTATCTGGTCAAGGGCCTCACCGCCGCTTCCGGCAGCCCGGCCTTCAAGGACCTGGTCGCCTATCGCGATGCGTTCACCATCGAACGCCTGCGCGCCGCCGGGGCCATCTGCCTGGGCAAGACCAACATGCCGCCAATGGCCAACGGCGGGATGCAGCGTGGTGTCTACGGCCGCGCCGAGAGCCCGTACAACGCTGACTACCTCACGGCCCCTTTCGCCTCCGGCTCGTCGAACGGTGCCGGCACGGCGACCGCGGCCAGTTTCTCGGCCTTCGGCCTGGCGGAAGAAACCTGGTCGAGCGGCCGTGGACCGGCCTCGAACAATGGCTTGTGTGCCTACACCCCTTCGCGCGGCGTGATCTCGGTGCGCGGCAACTGGCCGTTGACCCCGACCATGGACGTGGTCGTGCCGTTTGCCCGGACCATGGCCGACCTGCTCGAAGTGCTCGACGTGGTCGTGGCCGATGACCCGGACACCCGTGGCGACCTGTGGCGCCTGCAGCCCTGGGTACCGATCCCGAAATCGTCTGAGGTACGCCCTGAGTCCTATGCCGCGCTGGCCGCGAATAGCGATGCGCTCAAAGGCAAGAAATTCGGCATCCCGCGCATGTACATCAACGCCGACCCTGAAGCCGGCACCTCCGAAGCACCGGGCATCGGTGGCCCGACTGGCCAACGCATCAACACCCGTCCTTCGGTGATCGGGCTCTGGGAACAGGCGCGCAAGGCCCTCGAAGCCGCGGGCGCCGAAGTGCTCGAAGTCGACTTCCCGCTGGTCTCCAATTGCGAGGGCGATCGTCCTGGTGCGCCGACCGTGTTCAATCGCGGCATCGTCTCCAAGGAATTTTTACACCATGAACTGTGGGACCTGTCCGCCTGGGCCTTCGATGATTTCCTGCAAGCGAACGGCGATCCCAAACTGAATCGCCTCGTCGATGTCGACGGCCCGCAGATCTTCCCTCATGACCCGGGCACCCTGCCCAATCGCGAGGGTGACCTGGCCGCCGGCATGGACGAATACGTGCGCATGGCCGAACGCGGCATCACGCCGTGGGATCAGATCAGCACGGTGCCGGACGGCCTGCGCGGCCTGGAAAAGACCCGCAAGATCGATCTGGAAGACTGGATGGATCGCCTGGACCTCGACGCGGTGCTGTTCCCGACGGTGGCCGATGTGGGTCCGGCGAATGCCGATGTCGATCCGCAATCGGCGGATATCGCCTGGAGCAACGGCGTATGGGTCGCCAATGGCAACCTCGCCATCCGTCATCTCGGTGTGCCGACGGTCACCGTACCGATGGGCGTGATGCCGGACATCGGCATGCCGGTCGGCCTGACGTTTGCCGGGCGTGCCTATGACGACTCGTCGCTGCTGCACCTGGCGTCGGCGTTCGAATCGACCGGAAGCAAACGCATGATCCCGCCGCGTACCCCGCCATTGGTCGCTGACAAGCGCTGACCCGTAAACCATGGCGGCTCACTCGAGCCGCCATGGCTGGCAAATCAGGGATCAACCTGGGCCATCAGTTCGGGAATCGATTCCGGCCGCTTGGCATAACGCTGTGCCAGCACCGCACAGACCATCAGTTGAATCTGGTGGAACAACATCAGCGGCAAGATCAGCAAGCCAATGGTGCTACCGGCAAACAGCACCTGCGCCATCGGCACGCCGGTCGCCAGGCTTTTCTTCGAACCGCAAAAGAGAATGGTGATGCGGTCCTCCTGGTTGAAGCCGAATGCCTTGCCCAGTACGGTCGAAGCCACCAACACCAGCGCCAGAACGATGCAGCAGACCAGCACCAGCCCAAGCAGATCCAACAACGGAATCTGCTGCCAGATGCCTTCGATCACCGCTTCGCTGAACGCGCCGTAGACCACCAGCAGAATCGAACCCTGGTCGACGAATTTCAACCAGCTCTTGTTGCGCGCCACCCAGTTGCCGATCCAGCGCCGCGCGATCTGCCCGGCAATGAACGGCAGCAGCAACTGCACGCTGATCTTGAGGATGGCGTCGAGGGTCGAGGCGCCTTCGCCGTGGACATTCAGCAGCAGGGTCACCAGCAACGGCGTGAGGAAAATCCCGAACAGGCTGGACGCCGCCGCGCTGCAAATCGCCGCCGGGATGTTGCCCCGCGCCAGCGAAGTAAAGGCAATTGCCGATTGCACCGTGGCGGGCAGCGCGCACAGGTAGAGCATGCCCATGTACAGGTCATTGCCGATCAACGGTGACAGCAGCGGCTTGAGCGCCAGACCGAGCAATGGAAACAGCACAAAGGTCAGGCTGAACACCAGCAAATGCAGGCGCCAGTGCCCGGCACCGGCTATGATCGACTCGCGGGACAGCTTGGCGCCATGCAGGAAAAACAGCAGCGCAATGGCGATGTTGGTCAGCCAGCCAAAACCGAGCGCGACCTGGCCGCTGACGGGCAGCAGGCTGGCGAGCGTCACTACGCCGATCAGGGTCAAGGTGAAGTTGTCGGGTAACAAACGGGGGCGAGTCATGGGGTTGATCATCCGGGGGTTGCCAGTACATGAAAGTGACTCTAACGTGCCTGATAATTACCGACTAACGCCGATGAGCCAGCTGATGCCGCCTAAAGGACATGACAAGAGTGTTCGACGCAGTATTCCCGGGCTGTCCAGCCTGCCACGACCGCTCTACGGCCGCACCGAATCGCTGCCCAATCGCGCACTGACCCGACGCCACAGCCACCCGTGGGTGCAGCTTTCCTATGCGATTGCGGGCGTGCTCGAAATACAGACCGGCGTCGGGCGTTTCGTGGCCCCGCCGGAGCGTGCCGTGTGGATTCCGGCGGGCATGCCGCACCGGGTGTTCAGTTCGCCGCGCACGGAAATGCGCAGCCTGTACATCGATTGCAGCGTCTCGACGTGGGCACCGCCGGGCTGTCATGTACTGGGGGTCAGTGATTTGTTGCGCGAGTTGATCCGCGCCTTCAGTCAGGTTCCGGTGGAATACGATCAGAGCGGTCCGCATGGTCGGTTGGCCCAGGTGATTCTGGATCAGTTGGCCGAGGCGCCACAGATCGACTTGATGCTGCCGCTGCCCCAGGACAGCCGATTGCGGCAAATCGCGCAAAGCCTGGAGTCACACCCGGAGCAACAGACCACGCTCAGCCACTGGAGCGACCAATTCGGCGTCACCGAGAAAACCCTCAGTCGCCTGTTCCTGCGCGACACCGGCCTGACCTTTCGCGCCTGGCGCCAGCGCTTGCGCCTGCTCGGCGCCCTGACGCCACTGGAACAGGGCGAGCGAGTGACCGACGTCGCGTTGGCCTGTGGCTACGATTCGACGTCAGCGTTTATCGCTGCCTTCCGCCAGCAGTTCGGCGAAACACCGGGGGAGTTTTTTCGCTGAGTCCAACACCGTACACCTCTGTTGCCTGTCAGTCCGCCATCGCGAGCAAGCTCGCTCCCACAGGGGCCATGGGTATACACAAAACCTGTGCTCGACATAAAAATCTGTGGAGCGAGCTTGCTCGCGATGGCGCCGGGTCAGTCGACACCTGCATTGACTGTCAGGTCGCTATCGCGAGCAGGCTCGCTCCTACAGGGATTTCACATAAATATCCCGGTGTTACTGATCGGACTTGATACTGGTCCAGACCCGGGTACGGACCCGCTCAAGCTTTTGCGGCAGTGGCTGCACGACGTACAGCGTCTTCAATGCCTCGCTGGTCGGTGTCAGGTTCGGGTTGCCGGTGATGTCCTTGTTGATCAGCGCCAGCGAGTCCTTGTTGGCATTCGGGTAACCGAGGAAGTCGCTGATTGGCGCGATGACTTTCGGGTCCAGCAGGTGGTTGAGGAATTCGTGGGCCTCGGCGACGTTCTTCGCGCTTTTCGGGATGGCGAAGGTGTCGAACCAGATCGGCGCGCCTTCTTTCGGCAGGCGCCAGTCGACGACCACGCCGTTGCCCGCCTCTTTGGCGCGATTGCCGAATTGATAGAAGCTGCCGGAGTAACCGATGGCCACGCAGATATCGCCGTTGGCGATGTCGGTCATGTACTTGGCGGAGTTGAAGTAGGTGACGTAGGGGCGAACCTTGAGCATCAATGCCTTGGCTTTTTCGTAGTCATCGGGGTTCTGGCTGTTCGGATCCAGCCCCAGGTAATGCAGGGCCAGCGGCAGGATCTCCGACGGAGAGTCGAGCATCGCTACGCCACAGGCCTTGAGCTTCTCCATGTTCTCGGGCTTGAACACCAGGTCCCAGCTGTCCACCGGCGCATTCTCGCCCAGCGCCGCCTTGACCTTGGCCGGGTTGAAACCGATCAACACGGTGCCATACATGTAGGGCACGCCGTACTGGTTGCCCGGGTCGTTCTTGTCCAGCAGCTTGAGCAATGCAGGGTCCTGGTGCGACCAGTTCGGCAACCTGGACTTGTCGAGCTTCTGGAACACGCCCGCCTTGATCTGGGTTTCGATGAACTGGTTCGACGGCACCACCAGGTCGTAGCCCGAGTTGCCGGTCAGCAGCTTGGCTTCCAGGGACTCGTTGGTGTCGAAGGTATCCCAGGTCACCTTGATCCCGGTGTCCTTGGCGAAATCCTTGGGCACGGACGGCAGGATGTAGTCCGCCCAGTTGTACACCCGCAATTCGCGCTGTTCGGCATGCACCGCGCTGGCCAGCAGCGACAGTCCGCAAACGGTGGCGCCCAGTATGCGTTTCATTGAGTCCATGGATCATTTCCCCAAGTGTGGCGTGAGTTCGATGGTTTTTATGTTCTGTACACGGCAGCAGCCTTGAAAACAGCCAAGGGCAAGGAAGTGAAGCGTCTGGTTGTGGTTTTCACCTTGGGTTGCCGACTCAGCCACCCGCGTCTGATTCTTGCTGACGGCGTCGCCGGTTCATAGCGTGAGGCAGGCCAAAAGGAGATCGAAATGGCCAAAATACATGTCCGCTTTGATCAGCGGTGCGAGGCCTTTCACCGAGGTTAGTCCAAACAGCCGATGCCCGGGCAGCCTCGTTGCTGCTTATTGCGCAACACACCAATAACAAGATCGCGAGGCTTCGATGCGTGCTCCACTCCTGCTTGCCCTGCCCCTGCTCGGCCTGCTCAGTGCCTGTTCCGAACCCTATGAACCGCAACCGCTGGCCAGCAACGGCAGCGCCGCACCCTTGATCGGTAGCGCCGCAGTCGCGCAACCGCTGAACGGTACGATTCCCGCCAACCCCTACATGACCAGCAACGGCAGCAGCTACATGCATTCCGATGGCTACAGCTCCGACACGCACCCGGGACCAGGTCCGCTGGGCCGGGATGTTCAGGTGAACAGTCGCGATGGCAGCCGCAAGCCCGGCGGCATGTGCCCGATCCATACCTTCGATCAGCAGGGTCGCCTGGTGGTGTTGTGCGCCAACCTGATGCAGTTCGAACTGCAATTGCTCGAACCACGCACCCTCAAGCTGCTGGCCCGCTATCCGCTCCCGCCGCGTCCGTCGACTTTCCACGCGCTGATTACCCTGGACCCGGACAAGATCATGGCCGACACCTCCGGCGCCTATTTCTATGTCGACGAACAGAATCGCGTGGTCATCGCCGATGCCGAGCAGCACATCCAGCGCGTCGTGCATCGTCAGGATGAGTCCGGTGCGTGGTCGTTCGAAGCGGTCGACAACTGGGACCTGAGCGACAAGGTCCCCCACGATTGTGTGAAGCCTGCCAACTGGTTCCCCAAAGGCGAATGCGACCCCGTCACCGGGGTAATGCCCGATCACCGGGGCTTGATCTGGTGGATCACCCGGCGCGGCCGCATCGGCACCCTGAACCCCGACACCGGCAAGGTCCAGGGCATTCAACTGGCCCACGAAGAAATCCAGAACGGCATGTCGGTGGCGGCCGATGGTGTCTATCTGGTGTCCGACCACGCCATGTACCGCTTCGTCGCCGATGCCGAGGGCAAGCCCGTGCAAGGCTGGCGCGAAGTCTATGACCGCGGCACCGCGCGCAAGGTCGGCGCGATCAATCAGGGCAGCGGTACCACCCCGACCCTGCTCGGCGAGCGCTACGTCACCATCACCGACAACAGCGACGGACGCATCAACCTGCTGGTCTACCGTCGCGAGCAGGACTACGCCGGCAATCGCCTGATCTGCAAGCTGCCGGTGTTCGACAACAACGCCTCGGCCACCGACAACTCGGCCATCGGCTGGGGTCGCTCGATCATCCTCGAGAACAACGCCGGCTACACCAGCGCCTTCGCGCAGAAGGACTGGCAGGCCGTGCACGGCGGCATCAGCCGCATCGACATCCGCACCGATGAGTCGGGCTGCGACCGGATCTGGGAATCGAAGGAACGTTCGCCATCGGTGGTCCCCAAACTCTCGGTGAGCAACGGCCTGCTGTACTTCTACACCTTCGAGCCGCAGCCCGACGGCGAGAACGCCTGGTACCTGATGGCGCTGGATTTCGACAGCGGCCAGACCCGATTCAAGGCGCTGAGCGGGGTCGGCCAGGCCTTCGACAACAACTGGTCGCCGATCACACTGGCGCCGGACGGCACGGCCTATGTCGGGACTTTCGGTGGGTTGGTTGCTCTTTGGGACAAGGGGGTGAATGCAACAAACGAGCAACCACGCGTGAGTGGCAGTGGCAGCCAACCCTGAAAAGCGATTCATTGTGGGAGCGAGCCTCCCACAGGGGATCGGGTGCACCTTTGAGACATTGGTCAGCTGTCAGGCCGTCATCGCGAGCAAGCTCGCTCCCACAGGTATCGAGTACATCTGCAAGATTTCGGTCGGCTGGTTGGCCGCCTTCGCGAGCAAGCTCGCTCCCACAGAAGAGCAAAAACAGATCGGCGTACACAGACGCTTCTCACCACTCATCAGGCCGAGCGTTAGCTCGCCTGCAGCTTTTGATCTTGATCCACCCGCCCCCTCGGCAGGCTGAGTGGAGGCGTTTATCCGGGGATTGGCGCGCAGCGCCGTTCGACGCAGTCGAACACATCGCATGTAGGTGCCAGCGAAGCCAACCGGAGGGCGATGCCCCCGGATGAATGCCGGAGCGAAAGAACCCCGAGCCTTGGCGAGGGGCCGTACGTAAGGGGCGAGACCTTTTGGTTCCTTTTGGGGCGTTTGCCAAAAGGGACTCGCCGTAAGGGCGAAACCGCCAGCCGCCGTTACCGCAGCAACGGATATGTACTCAATCAACCAAGAACCTGGTCGGCCCAAAGGCCGCCAAGGTCAAAGAATATCAACCAACACCAACAACCCCCTCCCCATGCATCTGCCGCAACAACACCAACCCACCCTCCAGAAACTCCGAAGCCCCCACCGCCCCCGCCTCGATCGCCAGTCCTTGCAACTGCTCACGCCCGGTCAACTCGGGAAACTCGCCAATTCGCAGCAACAACCGCCACGCCAACGGACTCAATTCAGAAAACCTCACACTCCAGTCCTCGGCGCGACGCACCAGCAACAAGGTCGGCTGAGCAGGCGCCACATCAGGCTGGTAATCCGGCCCCACCCTTTGCACCGGCCAGGCATACGCCAACGGCCAGGCCAGCGGCGACACCCGCAAGGGCCGATCCAGCAGCAACGCGGCATCACCACCCACCAGAAGCTCGGCGTCAGACTGTTGCAACGCCATTTCCACCCACTCGTAATGCGCCAGCTCCACCATGAACGGCGGCCACGGCCCATCACTCAACGCCTGAGGCCCGGCCGCGAGAAACTCGACAAACTCCTGGGCGATCTCACCGAATTTCGGCGTGCGGGCGCGGTAGTCCCGTAGAAAGATCCGCACCAGCGAACGCCAGTGCTCGTCACCCAGAATCTTCACCAACACCGGAAAGGTGCCACTGAGCAGTGAAGACAGGTTGGCGAACACCAGATCGCGATAAACCAGGGCCCGCGCCGGGTCCATTTCGGTGGGGGGGCCGTTGCGTTCAGGGTCGCGCAGGTACAGGCCCATGGTGGTTTGCTGATGCAAAAGACTCGACTTACCCACGGTTCACGCCCTCCTGTTGCAGGCGGCGAATGGTCTGCAATTCCGCCACCAGTTCAGCGAAGACGGGAAAGTTGAAATCCCGCTCCAGCAAGGTCGGTTGCGCACCGAACCGGGCATAAGCCTGGGCCAGCAACGACCACACCGCCGGTTTGACCGAAGCGCCATGGGTGTCGATCTTCAAGGTGTCAGACTCATCGAAATGCCCGGCAATGTGCATCGCCACCACCCGCCCCGAATCGATGCCAGCCAGGAACACCTGCGGATCGAAGCCGTGGTTGATCGAATTGACGTACACGTTGTTGACGTCCAGCAACAGGTCGCAATCGGCCTCGCGCAGCACGGCATTGGTGAAGGTCACCTCGTCCATGTCCTGTTGAGGCGCGGCATAGTAAGAGACGTTTTCCACCGCCAGGCGTCGCCCGAGAATGTCCTGGGCCTGACGGATACGCGCGGCGACGTGGTGCACCGCCTCTTCGGTAAAAGGCAACGGCAACAGGTCGTACAGGTGACCGTCATCGCTGCAATAGCTCAAATGCTCGCTGTACAGCGGCACGTTGTAGTGATCGAGAAAACCCCGGACTTCCTGCAAAAAACCGACGTCCAGCGCCGACGGCCCACCGAGGGACAGGGACAAACCGTGACAGGACAATGGATAGCGTTCCGCCAGGGCCCGCAATGCCGCGCCGTGGGCACCGCCGATGCCGATCCAGTTTTCCGGTGCGATTTCCAGAAAGTCGAAATCGCCTGCTGGTGCGGCCTGGAGGTCTTTGAGTAAACCGCGACGCAGGCCAAGCCCTGCGCTGGCCTTGGCTACGGGGGGAATGGAGGTCTGCATGGTGTCGATCTCACAAGATGTTCAAGGACGCGAGCCGGTGCCCGCCATGAGACAGAGTTAATCGAAGGGGTGTATCAGGACTGTGTTCGGCTGGGGCCGGAATTAGAGGTCACTGTGTCGAAAAGGGGTCTGGATACAGTGGGATACACGCCCGCTCCCACAGGGTCGTGTACCGGCAGAAAAAACGTTGCTTTCGTCGCGCCAGACCGCGCGGTACAAGGCCCGAACTAAACTTACTGCACACAGGGCCCGCTTGGTGCCCTGTACATTCCCACGACCACCGCCCAGTGGCGATCCCCTCGCCAGACAACGCCTCTGGACCGTGATCCTGCTGAAGGAGCACACATGATGGACGAGGCCAGACTCAACGATTTCATGGGCAAACTGGTTAATGACATGGGCGGCGCGGCGATGCTCGCCAACGTCATCCTCGGCGAAGAACTCGGCCTGTACCGGGCGATGGCCGACAGTCAGCCCATCACCCCTGAAACCCTTGCCGAGAAAACCGGCTGCAACACCCGCCTGCTGCGCGAATGGCTCAGTGCTCACGCCGCCTCAGGCTACATGGAACACCAGGACGGCCAGTTCCGCCTGCCCGAAGAACAAGCCATGGCTTTGGCAAAAGAAGACTCACCGGTTTATGTGGCGGGCGGGATCGGCGTGGTCGCGTCGTTTTTCCATGACAAGGACAAACTGGTCAACGCCATGCGCGGCAACGGCGCCCTGCCCTGGGGCGATCACCATCCGTGCATGTTCAGCGGGACCGAACGCTTCTTCCGCCCCGGCTACAAAGCCCATCTGGTCGCCGAATGGTTGCCGGCCCTCGACGGCGTGGTGGCCAAACTGGAAGCCGGGGCCAAAGTGGCGGACATCGGCTGCGGCCATGGTGCCTCGACGGTGATCATGGCCCAGGCGTTTCCGGATTCGCGCTTCGTCGGTTTCGACTACCACGCGCCGTCCGTTACCGTTGCCACCCAACGGGCCGAAGAAGGGGGCGTATCCAGTCGGGCCAGGTTCTTCCAGGGCACGGCCAAAAGCTACCCCGGCAGCGACTACGACCTGATCTGCTACTTCGATTGCCTGCATGACATGGGCGACCCGGTGGGCGCGGCCAAGCATGCCTATGAGTCGTTGAAGGACGACGGCACGGTGCTGCTGGTCGAGCCCTACGCCAACGATTTGCTCGACGACAACGTCAACCCGATCGGACGCCTGTTCTACGCGGCGTCGACCTTCATCTGCACGCCCAATTCGCTGTCCCAGGAAGTCGGCCTCGGCCTCGGTGCCCAGGCCGGTGAGGCGCGTTTGCGCAAGGTGTTCAGCGAGGCCGGTTTCACCCGTTTCCGGCGGGCCACGGAAACACCGTTCAACCTGATCCTGGAGGCGCGTAAATAAATACTGTCTGCTTTTTGTAGGAGCGAGCTTGCTCGCGATAAACGCGATCACGCCGCGGGGTGTCAGGTTTACAGTGTTATCGTTGACGACCATCGCGAGCAAGCTCGCTCCTACAGGCCTGCACAGCATGTTCGACAATCTGATCCATGACCAACTCGATCGCCTCCATCAGCTCATGGCGGATCAGCCGTTTGCCGTGCTGACCGGGGCCGGTATCAGCACGCCTTCGGGCATCCCGGATTATCGCGACAGCCAGGGCGTGCGACGGGGCCGGCAGCCGATGATGTACCAGGAGTTTCTCTCGGCCCCGGAGTCCCGGCGACGCTACTGGGCGCGGGCGATGCTCGGCTGGCCGAGGGTGCGTCTGGCGCAGCCGAACGAAGCCCACGACACCCTGGCGCGCTTGCAAGGCACGCGGCAGATCAGAGGGCTGATCACCCAGAACGTCGACACCCTGCACGACCAGGCCGGCAGCCGTGACGTGATCGAACTCCACGGCAGTCTGCATCGGGTGTTGTGCCTGGATTGCGGCCGGCACAGCGAGCGCGATTCGATCCAGCACTTGATGGAAACACAGAACCCCTACCTGGCCGGCGTCGACGCGGTGCAAGCGCCGGACGGCGACACCTTGCTCGACCCGGCCTTCGAGGCACGCTTCCAGGTCCCGCACTGCCCGCATTGCGCCGGGGAACGGATGAAGCCGGATGTGGTGTTTTTTGGCGAGAACGTCGCACAGGCCACGGCGGCGAAAGCGATGGCCGCCGTCGAACAGGCTGCCGGGCTGTTGGTGGTCGGCTCGTCGCTGATGGCTTACTCGGCGTTTCGCTTGTGCCGGGCGGTGGTGGATCAGGGCAAGCCGTTGATTGCGATCAACCTGGGCAAGACCCGGGCGGACGAGATTCTGGACTTGAAGATCGAGGGGTCATGCGAGCAGCTGTTACCAATATTGGCGAAGCTACTTGGCAACTGACGAAACCCGATCCCTGTGGGAGCGAGCTTGCTCGCGATGACGGTGGATCAGCCAATAAACTGTCTGGATGTGCTGGCCTCATCGCGAGCAAGCTCGCTCCCACAAGGTCACCCATACAACTCACGAAAATCGCTGCCCAAGGTTTTCCGCTTTCAGCACATCAAACATCGCCTGCGCCGCCGCCGACAGCTCGCCCCCCGGCAACGTCAACACCCCCAGCGCCCGCTCCACCACCGGGTCGCGCAAGGTGATGCAACGCGCCCCCAGTTCACGCATCTGCCCCGCGCACAAGGCCGGCACCGCGCTCACGCCCAGGCCACTGGCGACCATGCGCCCGACCGTCGCCAGTTGATGGCTTTCAAACTCCACCGGCAGCTTCATCCCGCGGGCCTGCAGATGCTCTTCAAGCATTACTCGCACAGTGGACGGACGCTGCAAGGTAATGAACGGCTCCTTGAGCAGGGTCTGCCAGTCGATGTCATCGAGCCCGGCCAGTGCCGAATCCAGAGGCACCACCGCGACGAAACGGTCGATGTACAACGGCGTGAATTGCAGCGACGAACTCTGGGTCGGTTCAAAGGCCACTCCCAGCTCCACCTGGCGGTCACGGACCATTTCCAGCACCTGCTCGTTGATCACGTCATTGACCGTGACGTTGACATTCGGATAACGGGCGCGGAAGGTCTTGAGGATCGGCGGCAGCAGGTTGCCGGCGAACGATGGCATCGCCGCCAGGGTCACGCGACCGCGCTGCAGGGTGAAGCGTTGACGCAGTTCATCCTCGGCATTGTCCCAGTCGGCGATCAACCGGCGCGCCAGCGGCACCAGGGATTCGCCTTCGGCGGTGAGCGCCACGTTGCGCGTGTTGCGGGTGAACAAGCGCCCGCCCAGGCCCTCCTCCAGCGCCTTGATGGTCAGGCTCAGGGCCGATTGCGACAGGTGCAGGCGCTCGCAGGCCACGGCAAAGCTCAGGCTCTGGGCCACGGCCAGAAAGGCGCGGATCTGCTTGACGGTCATGGGGCAACGCTCCGGTTGTAAGCTACAGGTTCTAAGCTGCAAGAGACTGGACAGCACATTATTGAGCTTTATCAATCAATCCGCTCTAAAAAACAACTTAACAAATTAATCTGACAGCGAGACACTCCATCCCATTCGGCTAGCCAGCCGCCCACAAAGAATAAAAGAGGTGCATATGGCAGGTTTCGACAAGCGCGTGAGTTCCTACGAGGAAGCTCTGGCAGGTCTTGAAGACGGCATGACCGTGATCGCCGGCGGCTTCGGCCTGTGCGGGATCCCGGAAAACCTGATCAACGAGATCAAGCGCAAGGGCACCCGCGATCTCACCGTGGTTTCCAACAACTGCGGCGTCGACGGTTTCGGCCTTGGCGTACTGCTGACCGACCGCCAGATCAGCAAAGTGGTCGCGTCCTACGTCGGCGAAAACAAGCTGTTCGAAGAGCAACTGCTCAAGGGCGAAATCGAAGTCACCCTGACCCCGCAAGGCACTCTCGCTGAAAAAATGCGCGCAGGCGGTGCCGGCATCCCGGCGTTCTTCACCGCCACCGGCGTTGGCACGCCTGTCGCCGACGGCAAGGAAGTCCGCGAATTCCATGGTCGCAAGTACCTGATGGAAGAATCCATCACCGGCGACTTCGCCATCGTCAAAGGCTGGAAAGCCGACCATTTCGGTAACGTGATCTATCGCCACACCGCCCAGAACTTCAACCCGCTGGCGGCCACCGCCGGCAAGATCACCGTGGTCGAAGTCGAAGAAATCGTCGAACCCGGCGAGCTGGACCCGGCGCAGATCCACACCCCTGGCATCTACGTCGACCGGATCATCTGCGGCACGTTCGAGAAGCGCATCGAACAGCGCACCGTGCGTAAGTGATCCCCTGCCCCCGGACCGAATGAAGGAATAAAAACAATGGCACTTTCCCGCGAACAAATGGCTCAACGCGTCGCCCGCGAAATGCAGGACGGCTTCTACGTGAACCTGGGCATCGGCATTCCGACCCTGGTCGCCAACTACATCCCCGAAGGCATGGAAGTCATGCTGCAGTCGGAAAACGGCTTGCTGGGCATGGGTCCTTTTCCTACTGAAGACACCATCGATGCCGACATGATCAACGCCGGCAAGCAAACCGTGACCGCACGTATCGGTGCTTCGATCTTTTCCTCGGCCGAGTCCTTCGCGATGATCCGCGGTGGTCATGTCGACCTGACCGTGCTGGGCGCCTTTGAAGTGGACGTGCAAGGCAACATCGCCTCGTGGATGATCCCCGGCAAACTGGTCAAGGGCATGGGCGGCGCGATGGACCTGGTCGCCGGCGCAGACAACATCATCGTCATCATGACCCACGCATCCAAGGACGGTGAGTCCAAGCTGCTGTCCCAATGCAGCCTGCCGCTGACCGGCGCCGGGTGCATCAAGCGTGTACTGACCGACCTGGCCTACCTGGAAATCGAAAACGGCGCGTTCATCCTGAAAGAACGTGCGCCGGGCGTCAGCGTCGAGGAGATCGTCGCCAAGACCGCAGGTAAACTGATCGTGCCGGACCACGTGCCGGAAATGCAGTTCGCTGCCCAGTGAGGAATCATTCCATGCAAGAAGTCGTCATTGTTGCCGCCACGCGCACCGCGATCGGCAGTTTCCAGGGGGCGCTGGCCAATGTGTCCGCCGTCGACCTGGGCGCTGCGGTGATCCGCCAATTGCTGGCGCAAACCGGCCTGGATCCTGCGCAAGTCGATGAAGTGATCATGGGCCAGGTGCTGACCGCCGGCGCCGGGCAAAACCCTGCGCGCCAGGCCGCCATCAAGGCCGGCCTGCCCTTCGCCGTGCCGGCCATGACCCTGAACAAGGTCTGCGGCTCCGGTCTCAAGGCCCTGCACCTGGGTGCCCAGGCGATTCGCTGCGGCGATGCCGAGGTGATCATCACCGGTGGCCAGGAAAACATGAGCCTGGCCAACTACGTCATGCCCGGTGCCCGCACCGGCCTGCGCATGGGTCACGCGCAAATCGTCGACACCATGATCAGCGATGGCCTGTGGGATGCGTTCAACGATTACCACATGGGTATCACCGCCGAGAACCTGGCCGAGAAATACAGCCTGAGCCGCGAGCAGCAGGACGCCTTCGCCGCCGCCTCGCAGCAGAAAGCCGTGGCCGCCATCGAAGCCGGGCGCTTCGTCGATGAAATCACGCCGATCCTGATCCCGCAGCGCAAGGGCGATCCGCTGTCCTTCGCCACCGACGAACAACCTCGGGCCGGCACCACCGCCGAATCCCTGGGTAAACTCAAAGCCGCCTTCAAGAAGGACGGTTCGGTGACCGCCGGTAACGCTTCGTCGCTGAACGACGGTGCCGCGGCCGTGATCCTGATGAGCGCCGAAAAGGCCAAGGCCCTGGGTCTGCCAGTCCTTGCAAAAATCGCCGCCTACGCCAACGCAGGCGTCGACCCGGCGATCATGGGCATCGGCCCGGTGTCGGCCACCCGCCGCTGCCTGGACAAGGCCGGCTGGTCCATCGACCAGTTGGACCTGATCGAAGCCAACGAAGCCTTCGCCGCGCAATCGCTGGCCGTGGCCAAGGACCTGGAATGGGACTTGAACAAGGTCAACGTCAACGGCGGCGCCATCGCCCTGGGTCACCCGATCGGTGCCTCGGGTTGCCGCGTGCTGGTGACCCTGCTGCATGAAATGCTCAAGCGTGACGCCAAGAAAGGCCTCGCCACCCTGTGTATCGGTGGTGGTCAGGGCGTGGCACTGGCGCTCGAACGGGCTTAAGCCAACAGCGTTCAACAGACGGCGCGGGGACCCACGAAGATCCGTGACCGCCTGGAAAAACACCCGGTGCGATGCAAGTCGCACCGGGTTCTTTTTTGCCTGCTTTTTTTCAGATGGACCGCGTCATCGTTCATCGCGAGCGAGCTCGCTCCCACAGGTTTTTGTACTGTTCACAAAATGGAGCCACACCGCCAAACACTGTGGGAGCGAGCTTGCTCGCGATGAGGCCCGGATCATCGTAAAGTTTACGGCGCCACGCCCAACAACTGCTGACGCAACTCGGGGTTGCCGGTACGCGGATCGAGCCAGATGGCAAAAAACGCCTTGGCGAATTGCAGGTCCTTCACATCACGCAACAGCTGCTGGCCGAGAAAGAACCGCGCGCCCTGCCCCGGCAGATAGACACCGGTCAGCCGCGTGCCGGCCTGTACGTCGACGAACGACTGTTGCATCTGCACGTGCCAGGACGCCAGTTGCTCGGCACTGACCGAGGTGCCGGCGAGTCGCTTGATTTCCCTGACGCTGGCATTCACCAGGTCATCACGGGAAATGCTGCGCTGGTAGATCAGCTCCAGGGCGAACGGCTGATCGTTCGCCAGGGGTCGCGAAGTACTCCAGAGCCGTGCGCTGTAGACATCGAAGCCGTACTTGCGAAACTCACCACTGCCGAGGATTTGCGCGCCGGGCAGCGAGTCCTGCCAATTGGCCAGGGCCTGGCAGCTCAGCAAGACAAGCAGCCACAGACCATGGCGCAGGGGTGAACGTTGGCGTTTCAAGGTGAGCTGTCCTCATCGTGGGATGCCTTGATAAAACGTTTGCGCAAAAGAGCCTTTCGTAGAACTCGATAAAATCTCTATTTTTGTATACAAAACTTACATGCACATAAAGCAATCTACCCGCTGCAATGTTACCGTTGCCACCTCACAAGGTCGGAGACGTGCGCGTGTTGATCCTCAAACTGCTGGTGATCCCAGGCTTCCTGCTGCTGATTTCCCTGGCTGGCAAACGCTGGGGGCCGAGCGTGGCCGGTTGGTTGTCGGGGTTGCCGGTGGTGGTCGGGCCGATCCTGTTGTTCCTCGCCCTCGAACAAGGCCAGTCGTTCGCTGCGCAATCGGCCACCGCCGCGCTGTCAGCCATGTTCGCGATGATTGCGTTTTGCGTGAGCTACGCCCAGGTCGCACAACGGGCCGGATGGCCGCTGGCGCTGTTGATCTCGCTGTCGGTCTGGGCACTGGTGGCGGTTGTCCTGTCGTTGATCCCGGCCTCCCTGGTGTTTTCGGTGTGCGCCGCCGCCACCGCGCTGCTCGCCGCACCGTACCTGTTCCCCACTGTGCAACCCGTGCTCAGTGGCCCGGTGCCGAAATCCGACAAGCTCCTGTTGCGCATGGTGGCCGGTGCATTGCTCACCCTGGTGGTGACACTGCTGGCCAGCACCGTCGGTGACCGCTGGAGCGGCCTGCTGGCAGTGTTCCCCGTATTGGGCAGCGTGATGGCGGTGTTCTCCCAGCAAACCCGTGGCCCGGCCTTTACCGCCGCGCTGCTGCGCGCCACTGCCACCGGCATGTACTCGTTCGCCGCCTTCTGCCTGGTGTTGGCCCTGGCCCTGCCGACGATGGGAATGAACGCTTTTGTGCTGGGCGTCGCGGTGTCGGTGGCCATGTTGGGCGTGACCAAACGCCTGCTGGCGCGGCCAGCCAGCCCGGCGACTGACACTCAAAGAGCAGCCATCAAACGCTAAGCTGCATCAGCTCATCGAGCGGCCCTGAGCATAGGTGGGTGTTCAGCCAAGGTGACCGCTGGGTAGAGCACGCTGGAATGCATCGCAACCTCCATGGGATGATCGCGCCCCACCGCGCGCACATCCCTGGAGATTCCGATGTCATTGTTGAGTAAAAAAGCCCTTGTACTGCTGCTGGCAGCCGCTACCGGCCTTGGGGCTTTGAATGCGCAGGCCGCCAAGTCCACTTCCAGCGATGCGCCCGCCCATAAAGTCTCCATGCTCGGCAGCAAGTTCACCTTCAACCTGCCCAAGGGTTTCGTCGCCAACCCGCTGCCGGCCAGCCCGGACGGTGCCAGCGGCACCCTCTACAGCAATGAAACCACCAAGACCGTGGTGATCGCCGCTGAAAACACTCTACCCAACGGTATCAGCGTCAAGGACAACGACGGCGGGTTCCTCGACGGCACCGTGGCCGATTTCGATGCGGCGCAACACAAATCCCTGCCCGACTACAACAAGCTCAGCGAGAAAGCCCTGACCCAGAAAACCGGGCTGGGCCTGCGCCAGATCGACGGCACTGCCACGCAAGGCGGTGGCATGACCCTCACCACCACGCTGATGGCCGCATCCGGCACTCGCATGGCGGTAATCCAGGTGATTTCCCGCCCCGGCGACATGGCGGCCCACGAAACCCTGGTCAAGCAGATCGTCAGCGGAAAATGAATGTCAGGGGTTGAGACGCTGCAACCAGGCGCTCAAGTCCTGTATCTCGTCGGCGCTGATGCTGTGACCGACACCTGGGTAGCCGTGGAACTCGGGTTCGAGTGACACGCTCTGCAGCAGGCTGTTGGCTTCAGTACCGTCGCTGTAGGGAAGGCGTTTGTCCTGCTCGCCATGCCCGATGAAAATAGCCAGCGACTGGCGTTTTTCATCCGGCTGGAGCTCGGACTTGAGCACCGGCAGAATCCGTCCGCTCAACGCAGCGATCCCGCCTAGCGCCTCGGGATGCCGCAGGCCTGTTTCGTAGGTCATGATCGCGCCCTGGCTGAAGCCGACCAGGAACACCTTCTCCGGTTCGGTGTGATATTTCTTCGTGGCCTGTGCGACGAAATCCAGCAACAACTGGCCGCTGGACTTCAGATCATCGGTCTCGCCGTTGTAGGCCCCTTCGCCCTTCTTGCGAAACCACTGATAGCTCCCCGCCTCCATCACCAAGGGTGCCCGCACCGACAGGTAGGTGTAGGACGCGGGCAAGTCATCCTTGATGCCGAACAGGTCCTGCTCGTTACTGCCGTAACCGTGGAGGAAAATCACCAGGGGTTGATGGTTCGAATCGGCGTTGGCCTGCTCCAGATACTTGAGCGGCAAGTCGGTTTGCAGCGGAGTTTGGGCGTGGACAGCGGTGGATACCAGGAGCGTAAGCAGCGCGAGAATCTTCAACATGGGTCTTCCTTCACTGAATGCAGGATTCGCGCAAGAGCCTAACACTGTGCAGTAGACAGGAACATCTCAGGCGTGGCCGATGCCGCCTTCGCGAGCAAGCCCGCTCCCACAGGGAACGCGTAAACCCTGTGGGAGCGGGCTTGCTCGCGAAGAGGCCAGAACAGACGGCGAAGTACCTGGCTCAGTCGTTGATCAACTTGCCCACCCGAATCGGCTCACGCCCGGCGACCTTCGCCTGCCAGCTGCCTGGCTGGGTGTAGCGCCCACGGTCGATGGCAAACAGCACACCACTGGTGCCGGCCTGCACGGTGGTGACCTTGTCGTTCAACGGGTCGACCACCTCGAACAGTGCATCGCCCTTCTCCACCCACTCCCCAGCCTCGCGCAGGAAGCTGACCACGCCGTGATGCGGGGCGAACAGGTATTGGGTGCCTTCGAATGGCATGCCTTCACAGCATTCGGCCGGTGCCGCCGGCCAGGTGCCGGAGATGAATCCCTGCTCGGCGAGGAACCCGAGAATGGCCTCGCAATTGGCCAGGGCCTGATTGACTCGGGTGTCTCCCATGCTGCCCAGTTCCAGGGTGGTCGCCAGGTTGGCCGGTGGAATCGCTGCCGCCGGGAACGCCCTGGCCAGGCGCAACCATGGCGAAGAACAGGACTCATCGAACGAGCTGCCGCCGGAGTCTTCACACAACAACGCCACGCTGGCCTGCAAACGCGCCGCCAGGGATTGCCACTGCGGCCAGTGCTGCGGCAACGCGTAGATGTGGATCGCCGCATCGAAATCGCAATGCAGGTCGAGGGTGATGTCGGCGTCGCAGGCATGGCGCAGCAACAGGCGGTGCATGGCTTCCAGCTGCGATGCCGCTGCCGGCAAGCTGTCGAGGACCTGGCCCATGGTCTGGCGAATCAACGCAATGTTGGCCTGGGCATCGCTGCCGAGACGATCACCGATCAACGCGGCCACCGGCGCACTGAGTTCGACGAACGAGCGGTTGAAATTCTTGCCGCTGCCCAGCTCGAAACGCCCCATGTGGCTGCCTTGCAAGTGCTGGTCGAGGCCAATGGGATTGGCCACCGGCACCAGTTCGATCACACCCTTCAATTGTCCCTGTTGTTCAAGTTCGGCCAGGCGTTTTTTCAACTCCCAGGCGGTGCGCATGCCCGGCAATTCGTCGGCGTGCAGGCTGGCCTGGATGTACACCTTGCGCGTGCCCGCGCCATAACGAAACACGCTGAGGGTGCGCTCGCTGCCCAGGTGGCTCCAGGGCAGTTTGTGGTCGATGCGTTGCATATAAACTCCTGAAAACAGAGAAACCTGTGGGAGCGAGCTTGCTCGCGATGGCGTTCATTCAGTCGAAGCCATTTTGCCTGACCCACCGCTATCGCGAGCAAGCTCGCTCCCACAGGTATCTTCTTCGCTGAAAAAATTGCACAAAAAAAATGGCAACCGCGTCTGACGGTTGCCATTTTTTCAGCCCGCTCGCTTACTCGCCGTAAACGTCAAACTTGAAGTACTTGTCCTGCACTTGCTTGTACTTGCCGTTGGCGCGGATTTCGGTGATGGCGGTGTTGAATTTGTCCGCCAGTTCCTTATCGCCCTTGCGCACGGCAATGCCTGCGCCGCCGCCGAAGTATTTCGGATCGTTGTACTCAGGACCGACGAAGGCAAAACCTTTACCGGCGTCGGTTTTCAGGAAACCGTCGTCCAGGTTGACCGAGTCGGCCAGCAGCGCATCAATGCGGCCGGAAACCATGTCCAGGTTGGCTTCCTGCTGGGAGCCGTAGCGCACCAGGACAATCCCGGCCGGTTGCAGCACTTCAGTGGCGAAGCGGTCGTGGGTACTGGCGCGCAGCACACCGACTTTCTTGCCCTTGAGTTCGGTCAGCGGGTCCTTGACGTCGCTGCCTTCCTTCATCACGAAGCGCGCCGGGGTGTGGTAGTACTTGATGGTGAAATCGACGTTCTTCTTGCGGTCGTCAGTGATGGTCATGGACGACAGGATGGCGTCGATTTTCTTGACCTTCAGCGCTGGGATCAGGCCGTCGAACTCTTGTTCGACCCAGGTGCACTTGGCTTTCATCTGCTCGCACAGCGCATCGCCGATATCCACGTCGAAACCGGTGAGTTTGCCGTCAGGGGTTTTCATCGAGAATGGCGGGTAGCCGGCTTCGATACCGATGCGAATCGGCTTGGCGTCTTCGGCCACGGCGGTCAGGGACAACATCGACAGTGCCAGGGCACCGAACATCACTAGCTTCTTCATTTATAACTCCTGTGTGCGGAGGCTTTTATTGGCAGCTTCGATTGGCAGCGTTCGGTCATCGCTTCGTGAGCGGAAACCGAAGTGGCCGGCAGTCTAGAGCGGCTACAGGAGGGTAAATTACGCCAAGGCGACAAATATTTATAGAAAAGTGGCACCCGGAGAGAGGCACCGAGGTGAACGCGCCATGACGGTGCAAAGTCTGTCAGACATACCGCGTTTTCAGAGCAAACCTACAGGTTTTCCGGCTCCATCCGACAGAATGGGACGGCTGGCGATGCCCGGTGTTTTGCGGCACATTGAGCGCCCTTGCGTCCCATCGAAAGTAGCGTGATGCCCACGTTGAACCTGATCCAGCACCACTGCGCCGAAGGTCCGGGCGCCATCGCCATCTGGGCCGAATCCCGAGGGCTGACGCTGAAGGTGTTTCGCGCCGACCTCGGCCAATTGCCGCCCGTCAGCGCCGAACCCGTGATCCTGTTGGGCGGGCCTTATGAATCCAATGCCGGCCCGGCCTGGCTGGAAGCCGAACGGCAATGGCTCAGAGGCACGCTGGATCAGGACGCGGCCGTGTTCGCGATATGCCTGGGGGCACAGTTGCTGGCGCTGAGCCTGGGCGGGAATGTACGGCGGATGGACCGGACCGAAACCGGATGGACCACCGTGACCTTTATCGATGGGAAAACGCTGAAGGTGCTGGAGTGGCACGAAGACGCCATCGACCTGCCGCCTGCCGCGCAGCTGTTGGCCAGCAGCGAGCACTGTGTGCAGCAGATGTACCGAGCCGGGCCGGCGCGGCTGGGTCTGCAGTTTCATCCGGAGTGGAACGCCGAGTCGGTGGCCCTGCTCAATGCGCATTTTGGCGATGAGTCGCCGTTGCCCCGAGGGCCGCAGGACGATGCGGCCTACGCCGATGTGCTGGCGTGGTTGCAGGCGACACTGGATGAGTGGTGGGCGGCCGCTTCCTTTCGCTGAAATACATACCTGTGGCGAGGGGGCTTGCCCCGTCGGGTTGTGCAGCAACCCTCTGAAATAGTCGGGAGCGCTTCGCACTCCAACGGGGGCAAGCCCCCTCGCCACAATGATCAATGCTGTTTGGATATCAGCATTCACAACCGATCACAGCATTCACCGGCCGCGGCACCCCGACACTCAACTCAAACCCTTCATCGAGCCACCCTGTCACGCCGCCGATCATCTCCTTGACCGGATACCCCAAGGCCGCCAGTTTCACCGCCGCCTTGTTGGCGCCGTTGCAGTGAGGCCCGGCGCAATAGACCACAAACAGGCTCTTTTTCGGATAACCCGCCAAACCTTCGGCGCTCAGCAAGCGCCCGGGAATGTTGATCGCTCCCGGTACATGCCCGCGCTCGAACGCCAGCGGCCCCCGAACATCCACCAGAATGAAATCGACTTCGCCAGCCTGCTGGCTGCCGTAGACGTCGGAACAATCGGTTTCGAACGTCAGACGGTTACTGAAATGCATCAGGGCGATGGCCGATGGGGCGGCGGGAATTTCGCGAACCAGGCTGGTCATGGGCTGTACTCCAAAGAGATGGTGGGTGTGGAAAGACTTTATCCGCCAGCCACTTGCGGCTACAGTGGCGTACAAGACACTAACCGGGAATTTTCCGCCAAATGCAACCCACCCCAGGAATGGTCGCGATTCTGGCCTACGACGGCCTGTGCACGTTCGAGTTCGGCATTGCCGTGGAGATCTTCGGCCTGCCACGACCTGAATTCGATTTTCCGTGGTACGAGCATCGTATCGTCGCGGTCGATCAAGGTCCGATGCGGGCCATGGGCGGCATCCAGGTACTCGCCGATGGCGGCATGGAATTGCTCGCCGATGCCCGCACCATCATCATTCCCGGTTGGCGCGACCGCAGCGCCACGGTGCCAGCAGAACTGATCGCTGCTTTGCGCCAGGCCCATGCCCGGGGGGCGCGGTTGCTGTCGATCTGCTCCGGTGTTTTCGTCCTCGCCGCCACCGGGTTGCTCGACGGGCACGGTGCGACCACGCACTGGCGCTATACCTCGGAACTGGCCGAGCGGTTTCCCGGCATCCTCGTGGACCCGGACGTGCTGTATGTCGATTCCGGCCAATTGATCACCTCCGCCGGCAGCGCGGCAGGCATCGATGCCTGCCTGCACCTGGTGGCGCGGGATTTCGGCACCCAGGTGGCCAACTCCGTGGCGCGGCGCCTGGTCATGTCGCCGCAACGCAGCGGTGGTCAGGCGCAATTCATTCCGACGCCGGTCAGTCCTGCACCACGCAACGATCTTTCCCGCGTCATGCAGTGGGCACGTGAGCGTTTGCACGAGCCGCTGGAGGTGCGCGACCTGGCCAGCGAAGCCGCCATGAGCGAACGCACCTTCCTGCGCCGCTTCACCGAAGCCAGCGGCCAGTCACCGAAAACCTGGTTGCAGCACGAACGTCTGGGCCGCGCCCGTGAACTGCTGGAAAGCAGCCACCAGAACACCGAGCAGATTGCCGAACGCTGTGGTTATCGCTCGGTGGAAAGCTTCCGGGTGGCCTTTCGAACGGTGGTTGGCGTGCCGCCTTCGGTGTATCGGGAGCGGTTTGGGCGTGGGGGTAACACTTTACCTTCGGTTGACCTTCAAGGCGCAATCGCGAGCAGGCTCGCTCCCACACCGATGGTGTGAACACTGAAGATCCACTGTGGGAGCGGGCTTGCTCGCGAAGGCGTCAGCCCGGTCACCGACTGATCAGGGTTTTCGCAGCAGATAGGTATCCATGATCCAGCCATTGGCCAACCGCGCCGCCTTGCGCACCCGTTCGATTTCATCCGCGACATCCTTGAGCTTGCCGCTGATCAGGATTTCATCCGGCGTCCCCAGATAGGCCCCCCAGTAAATCTCGGTGTCCTGATCCACAACCTGATGGAAAGCATCCTGGGCATCGAGCATCACCACCAGGCTGTCGGCATCGCTCACCTGCCCTGCCGCCAGGCGTCGGCCGGTGGTGATTTCAACGGAGCGGCCAATCTGGTTGAGCGGCACCTTGTGTTGTGCCGCCAATGCCTGGACGCTGGTAATCCCGGGAATCACCTCGAACTCGAACCCACAGGCACCCGAGGCCTGGATCGCCTGAAGGATACGGATGGTGCTGTCGTACAGCGCAGGGTCGCCCCACACCAGAAAACCACCACACTGGCTGTCGGACAGTTCTTCATTGATCAGCCGTTCGAATGTCTGTTGTTTGGCCAGGTTCAAGTCGTCGACACTGGTCTTGTAGTCCACCTCACCGCGCTCACGCTCGGGGCTGTGGGCTTCGACAAAACGGTAGTCGTGGCCGGTGATGTAGCGCTCGCAGATTTCGCGGCGCAGATCGATGAGTTTGTCTTTGCTCTGGCCCTTGTCCATGAGAAAAAAAACATCGATCTGATTCAGCGCCTTCACGGCCTGCATCGTGATGTAGTCGGGGTTGCCGGCACCGATCCCGATGACCAGGAGTTTTTTCATCACAACAGCTCCTCGGGATCGATGCCCGGAAAGCGCAGCCGCCAGCGGTCATGGAACCTCAACTCGACGGCCGACAGGGGTTCGACATCGATCAGGTTGGACGCGCCCCCCTGCAACACTTGCGTCAGCGCGGCGCGGATGACAAAGGGATGGGTAACGGCAACGATGTGCTCCGGCGTCGATTGCAAGGTTGTCAGCCAGGCGCCCACACGCTCGCCCAGTTGCACCAGCGACTCACCACCGTGGGGGGCCGAAGCAGGGTCGTCCAGCCAATGCTGGAGCGCCTGGGCTTCGGTTTTTTGCAGATCACCGATGCGCTCACCGCCCCAGCGCCCGAAATCGCAGTCCCTCAAGGCGTCGACAATCTGCGGCGCGCTGCCGAACAGTTCAGCGGTTTGCCGGGTGCGCAACTCCGGACCACAGACAAGACGCGGAGCGCCCTTGAACTGATTGCGACGGGAAAGCCTGAGCGCTTGCCAATCCATCTCCAGAGGCTCGTCCAGAGGAAAACGCGCCAATTTCTGTGCGACGGTTCGAGCGTGGCAAATCAGGGTTAAACGGGTTGCCTGCACCAGCAATCACTCCAGGGATGGAAAGGAACGACGGCGTCAGGTGACCGCCATCGCGCAATTGTGCCGCAAGAAAGCAGGCCCGGGTGGTGTTTAATTTTCCTGTTTGAAACGGATTCCTTCAGTCATTTCCTGCCAGATTTTCTGTCATGGCTGACCGCAATGCAGGCAATCGCCTACAAGACTTTACGACATCGACGTAGCCCCGTAGTACAGGCACTTCGCACCTTTTTCGGGCACGAGCAAACCACGCGAAAATTCACTAGACAGGCAGTACGCGATGATTAAATACTCCTTTCAACGGATTGTTAAAACACGTGCCACACTCATCCAGCAGGAGCCCGGATGCCTTTACTCGAACACCCGATCAACGCGCCTGGCCAGGCACCACCTCCGACCGAACCGCCTGCTCCTCGTTTAATGCGGTCCATCCCAAGAAACATCCGATAAGAAAAAGCGTGGCGCCTGACAACGTTCAGATGACCACCGATTTAATGTGTGGAAAAACCGACAGTGATAGTCAGGTTCGGCTCAAGCCGCCGAATCGTTTGATACAGGAGTGTCTCCATGCTGGTCTTGCGTCCAGTCGAGTTGGCCGACCTGCCCCAGTTGCAGAGGCTGGCCCGTGAAAGCCTCGTGGGCGTCACGTCCCTGCCCGACGATAGCGAACGGTTGCGCGGAAAAATCCTCGATTCCTGTGCCTCGTTCGAAAAGGACGTGCAGGCTCATGGCCCGGAAAACTACTTCTTTGTACTCGAAGACCTGACGACACGGCACCTGGCCGGCTGCTCGGAAATCCTCGCCACGGCGGGTTACAACGAGCCGTTCTACAGCCTGCGCAACCGGCACTTCACCAGTGCCTCGCGGGAACTGAACATCGAGCACGGTGTACCGGCCTTGTCGTTGTGTCACGACCTAAGTGGTCACACCTTGCTGCGGGGCTTTCATATCGATGCCGCGCGAGTGCGCAGCGCGCATTCCGAACTGCTGTCGCGGGCGCGCCTGTTGTTCATCGCCGCCCACGCCCGGCGTTTTTCCGAAACGGTGATCACCGAGATCGTCGGCTACAGCAGTGATGAAGGCCACTCGCCATTTTGGGACGCCGTGGGCAAGCATTTCTTCGACTTGCCCTACGTCGAGGCCGAACGGCTTTGCGGTCTGCAGAGCCGCACCTTTCTCGCCGAGCTGATGCCGCAGTATCCGATCTACGTGCCCATGCTGCCCCAGGCGGCACAGGACTGCATCGGCAGCATCCACCCCGATGGCCAGGAAGCCTTCGATATCCTCGAACGGGAAGGCTTCGAAACCAACAGTTACATCGATCTGTTCGATGGAGGCCCGACGCTCTATGCGCGCACCTCGGGTATTCGCTCCATCGCCCACAGCCAGTGCGGCATAACGCAGCCTGGCCCGGTGATCGACACCCGCGGCAGCTTTCTGGTGAGCAACGAGTCCTTGAAGGATTACCGAGCCATCGTCGCCGATCTTGATTACATCCCCGGACAACCCGTGACCCTTGATGCAGCCATCTGCACGGCGCTGAAGGTGACCGAGGGCAGCCCCGTCAGGCTGGTGGCCCTGTGAACACCCGCCAGATTCAACGCCCGAGCACCCGCGCACAAGGAACCGCCCCATGATTGTCCGTCCGGTCCAGATCACCGACCTGCCCGCCTTGTTCACGCTGGTGCGGCAGGCCATTCCGGGGCTTACCAGCCTGCCGGCCGATGAAGAACGCCTGGCCTACCGGATTCGCTGGGCTCAACGCACCTTCGCCGGACAGGTCGACCGGGCCGATGCCGATTACCTGTTCGTGCTCGAGGATGACGAGCAGCAAGTGGTGGGCGTCAGCGCCCTGACGGGGGGCGTCGGTCTGCGCGAGCCCTGGTACAACTACCGGGTCGGACTGACGGTCAGCGCTTCGGCGGACCTGGGTATCCAGCGCCAGATCCAGACCCTGTTCCTGAGCAATGAATTGACCGGGCAATCGGAAGTCTGCTCGTTGTACCTGCGCCCCGATCAGCGCCAGGGCAGCAACGGCCGTTTGCTTTCCCTCGGGCGTTTGTTGTTCGTGGCCGAGTTTACCCAGCTGTTCGGCAACCGGCTCATCGCCGAATTACGCGGCAGTGCCGACGAACGAGGCGGCTCGCCGTTCTGGGACAGCCTCGGCCGGCACTTTTTCAAGATGGATTTCAGCCACGCCGATCACTTGTCCGGGCTGGGCAACAAATCGTTCATCGCCGAACTGATGCCGCGCCAGCCGCTGTACACCTGCCTGCTCACCGAACAGGCCCAGGCGGTGATCGGCAAGGCCCACCCCAATACCGAGCCGGCCCTGAAAATCCTCAGCGCCGAAGGCTTTGCCCACCAGGGTTACATCGATATCTTCGACGGCGGGCCGGTCATCGAAGCCCCGGTTTCCGGGATCCGCACCGTGCGCGACAGCCGACCGCTGTCACTGGCCATCGGCTCGCCGGACGATAAAGCGCCCCTCTGGCTGATTCACAACCGCCGCCGGGAAAACTGTCGCATTACCTGCGCCCCGGCCCGACAGGTGGGCAACAGCCTGGTGGTTGATCGCCTGACCGCCAAGCGCTTGCAACTGCAACCCGGAGACTCGGTGCGCGCCGTGCCGCTGCTTGACCAACGGCAACAGGCCGTGGCGGCGTGATCTATCAGTTCCATCGCGGCGATGTCAATCGGACTGACCCAGCAAATTCGTCATCATTCTCCCCTTGCGCGCGTGATAGCCTTTTATTCCTTCGGCGTTGACACTTTTGCTCAAGCCCTTCCATTCCATTGGTGGAACTCATATGTCCAGGCTTTCCCATCAAGATTTGCGCCGCAATTTTCGCCAACTGTTCGCCTCCAACACCTGCTACCACACGGCCTCGGTTTTCGACCCGATGTCGGCCCGCATCGCCGCCGACCTGGGCTTCGAAGTCGGGATCCTCGGGGGCTCGGTCGCATCGCTGCAAGTGCTTGGCGCCCCTGACTTTGCCCTGATCACCCTCAGCGAATTCGCTGAACAGGCCACCCGCATCGGCCGTGTCGCCCAATTGCCGGTGATTGCCGACGCCGACCACGGCTACGGCAACGCGCTCAACGTCATGCGCACCATCGTCGAACTCGAACGTGCGGGCGTGGCTGCGCTGACCATCGAAGACACCCTGCTGCCCGCGCAGTTCGGCCGTAAATCCACCGACCTGATCACGGTCGCCGAAGGCGTCGGCAAGATCCGCGCGGCGCTCGAAGCCCGCTGCGATTCGGAAATGGCAATCATCGCCCGCACCCATGCCGGGATTCTGCCGGTGCAGGAAATCATCAGCCGCACCCGGCAATACCAGAGCGCCGGCGCCGACGGGATCTGCATGGTGGGCATCAAAGACTTCGACCATCTGGAGCAGATCGCCGAGCACCTGAGCGTGCCGCTGATGCTGGTGACCTATGGCAACCCGCTGCTGCGCGATGACAAACGCCTGGCCGAACTGGGTGTGCGCGTGACCATCGACGGCCATGGCGCGTACTTCGCCGCGATCAAGGCGACCTACGACAGCCTGCGCGAACAACGCCAGATCCTCACCCAGACGTCGGACCTGAGCGCCACCGAGCTGACGCACACCTATACGCAACCCGAGGAATACATCCGCTTCGCGGAGGAGTTCATGAGCGTGAAGGAATGACGGTTTAAACCGACCCGCCGCCATCGCGAGCAAGCTCGCTCCCACTGGGATGCCGGGTGAATACAAGATTTGTGTTCAACAGAAATCCACTGTGGGAGCGAGCTTGCTCGCGATGAGGCCGTCAAAGCCAACATCCCTGCCGCCTGACCCGCCGCCATCGCGAGCGAGCTCGCTCCCACAGGTTTTGCGGTGAAGGGTCACACCGAGTCGAGCAGTTCGCGATGGGGTTTCCCGTTACCGCAGCAGATCACCCGATTACGCCCGGTGGTCTTGGCTTCGTACAACGCATGATCGGCATCATTGAGCCAAAGCATCGCGTCGGCATGGGCCGGGTTGAATGACGCCAGGCCAATGCTCAGGCTGACTTTCAGCGCCGGGTTCTGCTCGTAGCCCAAGATGGCGAAGCGAGCGCGCAGGGCATCCATGATGGCAGCGGCGCGGTTCAGGGGCAGGTCCGGAAGGATCACGCAGAACTCGTCGCCGCCGTAGCGCCCTGCCACATCGGTCGCTCGCAGGTTCTGCTTGAGCATTTTGCTCAACTGACGCAAGACGATGTCGCCGGCAACATGGCCGTAGGTGTCGTTGATGGCTTTGAAATGGTCGATGTCGATCAGGGCGATCGCTCCGCCTTTTTGCTGGCTATTGCAACGCTGGAACTCGATCTCCAGTTGGTCCTTCCAGGTGCCATGGTTCAGCAGGCCTGTCAGGCTGTCGGTGCGGCTCAGTGCCAGCAGTTCACGCTTCTGACAGCCCAGAGTATGAGCCTGGCGGAAGCAGATCCAGCCCAGCGCCAGCGGATACAGGCACAGCAACGGCAAACAGGCATAGAGCTGCACCGCACTGGTGGCAGGAATGAACGCCGGGGCGAAAATCAGCATGCCAACGCCCACGCCCAGGATTTGCGAGGCTGTCCCGGCCAGTAGAAAGCGCGAGCCGCCTATGGCCACGTTGTTCATGGCCATCATGGAAATGGTGGTCGCGCTGGGCAGTGGATTGAATTGCATCGCGGCAATCCAGAAGCCGCCGAGAAAGGCATCGATCAGCAGATTGCGGTGTTCGGCATGATAGGGCGTCTTGGCCCGGCGCGCCCATTGGTAAGCCAGGTGCGGCCAGACCAGGCCATTGAACCACATGAAGCCCCAGACCCAAGGTGCAGGATCGAGTGGATACATTGCCGCGCTCACACACACCAGCCCCAGGGCCAACCCCAGGATCCGCGATGTATAGAGCCTCCTGGCCAATGAAGATCCCTTTCCTCCCGCTTTTGCCATAGGACCTCTTTGCCACTCCACGGAATGCGATTACAGCCTGTGCCTATGCGCTGGAGTCTATCAGGGTGGCATTAAATAGCCATCACCGACTAACGGGCTGAAAATCGCGACATCAGGCTCACATAAAAGCAAAAGCCTCACCCCATTAACGGCTATACATGAAAGAAGGGGTTGATCAATGACCATAAGAGGAGGCCCATGCAGACCTTTCAAGTATTGATCATCGGCAGCGGGTTTGGCGGCCAATGTGCAGCAATCAATTTGCTCAAGGCCGACATCGATGATTTTCGCCTGCTGGAGCGGCGTGATTTCTTCGGCGGCACCTGGTGCCAGAACACCTACCCCGGCGCGGCAGTCGACGTGCCCTCGCCGCTGTACTCCCTGTCTTTTGCTCCGTATCGCTGGACGCAAATGTTCGCCGAACAGGCCGAACTGCACCGTTACACCCGCCACGTGGTGGAGCACTTCGGCCTGCGGGACAAAGTGGAACTGGGCGCCAATGTCGAGCGCGTCGAATGGGACGACACCCACAAACGCTGGACGGTGTACACCGCCGGCAAAGGCACGTTTTGCGCACAGTTCCTGATCAACGCGACCGGGCCACTGAGTCAACCGGTTGTTCCGCGCTTCGACGGACAGGAGCGTTTTCAAGGTAAAGCGTTTCACACCAACAACTGGGATCATCACTACGACTACCGGCAAAAACGCGTGGCTATCGTCGGCAGCGGCGCCAGTGCGGCCCAGGTCATTCCGGCCATCGCCCCGGACGTCGGGCACTTGCATGTATTCCAGCGCACGCCCCACTGGGTCCTGCCCCGGGCTGACCGCAGCTTTGGCCGTTTCCAGCGCTGGCTGCTGGGGTTCAAGCCGGCCTACAAGCTGCTGCGCTGGGGGATCTACTGGCAATTCGAAACCCGGGTGATTGCCTTCAAGTATTCGAAACCGGCGGTGCACATGGTCCAGCGCCAGGCCCTGCGTTTTCTCAAACGCCAGGTGCCGGATGCCGAACTGCGGCGCCAACTGACGCCGGACTACACCATCGGCTGCAAACGGGTGATTCTGTCCAGCACGCTGTACCCGGCACTGGCGCGCGACAACGTGACGCTGCACAGCCGCGAGCAAGGCATCGCGTCCATCGACGAGACCGGTATCGTTACACTGGACGGCCAGCACATCGACCTGGACCTGATCGTCTGGTCCACTGGCTACGATGCCACCGACGGGGTGATTTCCTACCCGGTAACGGGCAAAAAAGGCACCCGTCTCAAGGAGGTCTGGGCGCAATACCCACGAGCCTACCTCGGCACCGCCCTGCCCGACTTTCCCAACCTGTTCATCGTCACCGGACCGAACACCGGGATTGGCCACACCTCGGCGCTGTTCATCATCGAATCCCAGATGAATTACATCCTCGATTGCATTCGCACCTTGAAGACTCAAGGTTTACGCAGCATCGAAGTTCGCCATGAGGCGGAACGTACCTACACTGAAATGATCCACCGGGAAATGGAACGCACCGTGTGGAAATCCGGTGGTTGCCACAGTTGGTATCAAAGCAAGAGCGGTCATGTGATTGCCATGTTTCCGGGATTCAGCTTCAGCTTTCATCGTTTGACCCGAGCGCTGAAACCCGCCGATCACATTTTGTCCTGAGCAGATAGAAGGGAGACGCGTGATGCTTTTGTTGTTCGTCGTTCTCGCAGTGTTCGTTGCCTGGAGCTGGCTGACCTACCCGGCCATCGGCTACTGGCTCTATGACTTGAGCATGGCGGCCGAGGCCAAGTTGTACCGGCTGCACAAGATCGTCGTGCCCATCCCCGAAATGACCGTCTCGACCTGGCAAGGCGGGCCGTACGAGGCCACCAGCAGTGTGCTGATGCTCCATGGCTTCAGCGCCGACAAAAACCTCTGGCTGCGTTTCGCCCGGCACTTTGTCGGCAGCCATCGGGTGATCATCCCGGACATCGCCGGCCATGGCGAAACCGGCTTCAAGGCGGGCGGCGGCTACGACATCCCGCTGCAGGCCAAACGCATGATCCAGCTGCTGGACGTTTGCGGGGTGGAGAAAGTCCATGTCATCGGCAACTCCATGGGCGGCTACATGGCGGCGTGGCTCGCGGCCACTTACCCGGAACGCATTGTGTCCGTGGCCTTGGTCGACCCGGCCGGGGTCACCGCCCCCGAGCCCAGTGACCTTGAGCGGCATTTGGCCAAGGGCCACAACCCGTTTCTGATTCACTCGCGCGAAGAATTCCGGCGTTTCTACGCCATGACCATGGCTTCGCCACCCTGGGTACCGAAGCTGGTGCTCGATGCCGTCGCCCAGCGCTATGAACAGTCCCGCGAAGAGCTGGAGGAAATCTTCCGCGAATTCCGTGCCAGCCCGCCGATGGAACCGCACCTGCCCGACATCACCGCCCCGGCGTTATTGCTGTGGGGGCGCAAGGACCGGCTGATCGACGTCAGCAGCGTGGCGGTCTGGAGCAAGGGCATCGCCGACCTGCGCGTGCATATCTGGGATGCCATCGGGCACATGCCCATGGTGGAAGCGCCATACGGTTCGGCGCGCCTGTATCGCGAGTTTTTGGCATCGCTGCGCTCGGAGAGCCCACAGGATCAACGACTGCATTAGGGGGGGCGTTCTCAATTAGTTTCCCCACCGCGTTGTCGCCTTAAAGCTGGCCAGGCAAGGCGTAGGCCGCGGGGAATGGTTGTTCCCTTTCCAAGGCCTGCAACGCAGCATGGCCAGCTTTAAGGCACAACCCGAAGGGCCGGGTCTGCTGTTGTGCAGGGCTGTGTTGCTCGAAGCTGATTTGGAATGACCAAACTGCGCTTCTCGCGCCTTGCCCTGCACAACAGCAGACCCGGCGCGGTAGGGAAACTAATTGAGAACGCCCCCTAGCAGTCCTTAACAGAATGAAGTTCGTCAGAAACTTCGTTTGTCGGCGTCGCTGAAGGCTGCGATCTTTCGTCCATCCTTTACGTCACCGCGCCAGGAATCCTGTTCATGAACCACCCGAACTTCGTCAGCCCTGACCTGATCCGCCAACGCTTCTCCAAAGCGATGTCCGACATGTACCGCGAGGAAGTGCCGTTGTACGGCGCGTTGATGGAACTGGTGGAACAGACTAACCGTCACGTGCTGGACAACGATGCGCAAATCCTGCGGCAGCTCACCAGCACCGGCGAAATCGAACGCCTGGACCTGGAACGTCATGGGGCGATCCGCGTCGGTACGACCGATGAACTGGCGACCCTCGCCCGCCTGTTCGCGGTGATGGGCATGCAACCGGTGGGTTACTACGACCTGACACCGGCCGGTGTGCCGGTGCATTCCACGGCGTTTCGCGCGGTGCATGAAGCGTCGTTGCAGGTCAGCCCGTTCCGGGTGTTCACGTCGCTGTTGCGCCTGGAATTGATCGAAGACCTGGAGCTGCGAGCGTTCGCCCAGTCGATGCTCGACCAGCGTTCGATCTTCACCCCCACGGCCCTCACGCTCATCGAACTCGCCGAATCCCGGGGTGGCCTGACCGAGCAGCAAGCCCTGGACTTCGTCGAGCAGGCACTGGAAACGTTTCGCTGGCACCACAGCGCCACCGTCACCGCCGAACAGTATCAACAGCTCAGCGCCCAGCATCGTCTGATCGCCGACGTGGTGGCGTTCAAGGGCCCGCACATCAACCACCTGACACCACGGACCCTGGACATCGACATCGTCCAGGCGCAGATGCCGGCCCATGGCATCACCCCCAAAGCGGTGATCGAAGGCCCGCCTCGCCGCCAGTGCCCGATCCTGCTGCGCCAGACCAGTTTCAAGGCCCTGGACGAGCCGATTGCCTTCACCGATCAAAGCGAGGCTCGCGGCAGCCACAGTGCCCGGTTCGGCGAGATCGAACAACGCGGTGCCGCCCTCACGCCCAAAGGCCGCGCACTCTACGACCGTTTGCTCAATGCCGCGCGGGACGAACTCAAGGACTTCCCCAACGAAGCCAACGCTGCGCGCTATAACGCCCTCATGGCGCAGCATTTCAGCGAGTTCCCTGACACCTGGGAAGGCATGCGCCAACAGGGCCTGGCTTACTTCCGCTACTTCGTGACGGAAAAGGGCCTGGCGGCGGGCGACCTGAAAAACGCGCCCCTGGAAGACCTGCTCAGCGACGGTTACCTGCGGGTAGAACCCCTGGTGTACGAAGACTTCCTGCCCGTCAGCGCGGCGGGGATTTTTCAGTCAAACCTGGGGGACGCGGCGCAAACCCGTTACGGCGCCCATGCCAACCAGCAAGCGTTCGAACAGGCCCTGGGGCGTTCGACGATCGATGAGCTGGAACTGTACGCCGAGAGCCAGCGGCGTTCGATCGAACAGTGTTTCGCCGCGTTGGCCGATGTTGCTTCAAGTCAATAAAAAACATGACTGAATGATTTGTCACAACTCAATAAAAACGGGCGACCTTCAGGTCGCCCGTTTTTTTATATCCGAAATGTTATATACAGCAAATAAAGTGTTCGCCCAGTGCAATGGCCTCGGCAATCCATGCACTGGTAAAGAGCCCTGACACTGGGCGAACGGAACGTATTTTAGTAGAAGCGGATTAATATGTCCGTACGCAAAAATGAAATTTATCGACACAATGTTTAACAAGATGTCGATTTAAATACTATGCAACACGGCATCTCAAACTCACCAGTTCGACCATTACGAGCTGATTATTTCTATACAAAACTTGCACAAAAACAATCGGCCCGTATAACACCAATACTCAATATTAGTGCTTGCTGGTCACCGTCAATATGTCGGTATAAACCACGTTGACGCTTTGTCCGACTTTCAAGTCTTTGAGTTTGGCCTGGACTTCAGGTCGTTTGACGTCGACGGTCTTGGACTTGCCTTCCGGGTTTTCGAAGGTCACCTGGTTTTTCTTCAGGTCAATGCTGGTGATTTTCAGCTGCACTTTCACCTGACGGTAAGCTTCGCCGCCGGGGTTGGGGCTACCTGGCGCTGTGCGCATTTCGCCGGTGGCTTCGGCGGTGCCGGGCAGGCCTTTGTCGACATCGGTGTCGAGGAAGGCTGCAACGGCGCTGGTAACCCTGATGTCGACCGTATCGCCCGCCTTGAGGTTGTCGAGGTTTTTCGCCTTGTCGGTCAACTGCACAGGGAACTCATTACCCTGCGGGCCTTTAAGGACCACGGAATGGTTCGCGGTATCTACCGAAACGACTTTGGTGGTGACCTGGTCAACCACCACAACTTCGGACAACGGGAGTTCGGCGGCAACCGCGCCAAAACTGGCGACAGACAGCAAGGTTGCGAGGGTGATGGCTTTGCTCAGTGCGTGGCGTTTCATAGGCAGAACATTCCCTGTGATAGATGGCAACAGACGGCGTTGAAACCGTGCTCAACGCCATGTGTGCGAGTGAGCATAGACGCTGTTCAGCGAGTGGTCGCGCCGCAGCGGTGATTTTCCTGACACGAGCGCCTAGTACCCGGTCATTTCCAGATAGCCTTGCCCTGCATGGCTGCCACTGAGGCGCACCGGGCCTTCCCAGTACGGAATGCGCAAGTCCATCCAGGCCTGGGGATTGAGCGCGGCAATGGTTATATCGAGGTGTCTGGCAGGGATTTTGATCGACCAGCGAATGGGCATCTCACGCCCGGCAACCCGGGCGGTGTCTTGCGGCGTGAGGCTGATGTCGCGGGCGTGCAGCAATTGTGTCTGGCCCCGGGCGTCGATCCAGGTGCCGGTGAGGTAAGGCTCACCGTCCTTTTGCCGCATGCGATACAGCATCACCTGCTCGCCGCTGTCCAGATGCAGGGCGAGCCAGTCCCAACCGGTCTGGTTGCTCGTCAGGGGCTGGCTGCTCCATTCCCGGTCGAGCCAGGCCGGGCCACTGACCTGAAAGGTCTTGCCGTCGATGTCCAGGGTGCCGCTGGCCTGGAAAAACGGCTGGCTGTAGTAATAAGAGGCCTGACCCTGTTCGGATTTCTGGCTGAAGCCCCGGTCCCCCTGAAGCACCAGCGGACCTGTCGAAGTCAACCGCAGCCGGTAGCTGAAACGCCGGTCGCTGGCACTGAGCTGCAGGTCGGCCAACGGGTCGTCGGCAGTCGCCTGGCTACTCAATTGCCAGTCGTCGATCCAGGCGTTGAACGGCGCAACGCTGACACCGGCTTGACCGACGCCGCCACGGGCATAACGTTCGGCCGCGTGATGCGCCGTCGCCGATGTCACCGCCGCGTGGCCGAGCCAGATCGTCTGATTCTGCCAGCCCAGCACCTCGGGGGTGGCTTTCAAGGCACTGCGGAACAAGGTCCATTGCGCGCCAAACTCATGCCCCTGATCGTCCTTCAGGTTGGCCGTGACATACCACCATTCGATGCGAAAGCCGTTGTGCGGGCCGTGATCCGCCGGGAAGCTGAACACCCGACCGGGCACCACCGGGGTGAACGCAGCGGCCTGGTTGCCCAACCCGGCAAAGCCTTTTTCCACCGGTGCCGGTTGATCGCAACCGCTTGTCAGCAGCGCCAGGAGCAACACGCCGACTTTAATCTTCATGGGCAAACGTCCGCAGCAGGTCCGCCGGTTGCGTGCGGTACAAACGGTACAACGGCCAGGCCGAGGCCAGTAACGTCGCCACCAGCGCCAGCCCCATCAATTGCAACAGTTGCAATGGAAACACTCGCAACGGCAGTCGCCAGCCAAAGGCCTGCACGTTGATCACCGCATCCAGGCACCACGCCAGGGCGATGCCCAGCGGCAACGCCAGCACCAGGGTCAATATCGCCAGCAGCCAGGTTTGCCCGAGGTTGAGCAACATCAAATGCCGACGCGTCACGCCCAACGCCCACAATGGCGCCAGTTGCCCGAGACGGCTCTGGCTTTGGGTCAACAGGCTGATGAACAGCGCCACCCCCGCTACGCACAGCGTCAGGCTGTTGAGTGCGGCGGTGGCAGCGAAGGTGCGCTCGAAGACTTGCGTGGACCAGCCCTTGAGCCGCTCCTGATCGACGATGCGGCTGTCGTCCAGGGCAAATCGCGCCTGCAATGCCGTGACGAACACCGGGATCGACGCCGGTTCGATGCGCAGGTTGAAGCGGTTCGGAGTCAGTTGCGGCCAACCGCGCAACAGGTGGCGGATGTTCACCAGAATGTGGCCCTTGGGATTGCCGTAGTCAGCGTAGATCCCGACGATCCGTGGCGACCACGGGCCGGTGGGCGTCTGCAGCGTCAGGTGATCGCCCAGTTGCACTCGCAGGCGCCGGGCCAGTTGTTCGCTGAGCATCACCGCATCGTCCTTGGCCAGTCGCTCCCAAGGGTTGTCGCCCAAGGCTTCGAGCAGTGGCCAGTGCTGGCGGTAGGTCGGATGGTCGATGATCCCGGACAGGTCCGTCGGCCAGCCCTGCAATTGAATCGAAACCTGCCAGTTGGGCAGCACGGCCGCCAGTTGCGGCTGCTGATTGAGCCAGCTGTGCAGCTCCCGAGCCTGGGCCGGGTTCTGTGGATTGAGGTAAAGCTCGGCCGTCAGCCGTTGCTCGAGCCAGTCACTGAAGGTCTGGCGAAACCCTGCGGTCATGCTGCCGGCACCGATGTTCGCCGCCATGGCCAACAGCAGCGCCATCAAGGCCAGGCTCAACGCCGGCAGTTGCTGGCGGCAATCGGCAACAAACCACTGGCCGAGCACCGAGCGACTGCGCTGCGAAACGAGACTGAGCAGCGCGCTGAGCACCACCGGCAAGGCCAGCGCGGCACCGATCAACAGCGCGGCCATCAACACGAAGCCACTGATCAGGCTGTCGCCAAAGATCAACGCCAGCAACGCGATCATCCCGGCCATGGCCGCCACCCAACCCTGGCGTCGCAACCAGCGCGCATGGGCTTGATGCCAGGCCTGCGGATCGGCCAGCGCCAGCAACGGCAGACGCGCCGCCCGCAGCAGGCTGTTGGCCCCGGCCAGCAACGCGCCGATCAGACTCAAGCCGATACCACTGAACCACCACGACAGACCAAGGCTCAACTGCCCCGCCACTTCGGCGCCATACAAGCCACGCAGGCTAGCGGCGACATCGGGTAACAGCACGCCGGCCAGCAGGTAGCCGCTGACCACCCCGGCCATACCACCGATCAGGGCCAATCCACCCAATTCGACGGCAAGACAGGCCATCAGCATCCGCGCACTCACACCGCAGGCACGCAGGGTTCGGAGCAAGCTTCGCCGTTGCTCCAGCGCCAGCCCGATGGCGGCGTGCACGATAAACAGGCCGACCACGAACGACAGCACCCCCAGGGCATCGAGGTTCAGGTGAAAGCTTTCGGTCAGGCGCCTCAGGTTGTTTTCTTCGCCGGCGCGCTTGAGTTGCAACTGGCCCTTGAACGGCTCCGGCAACGGCGCGGTGAAATCCTTCGGTAACAGCAGCCGCGACAGTTGCTGCGGCAACCCCAGAATCTGCTGGGCAAAACCGATGTCCACCAGCAGCACGCCGGGCGCCATATCGGCCTGCACATGCAGCGGCGGCAGGGCCACGCCCGCCAGGTTCAGTGGCCGGTCACCCTCGCGCAAACCCAGTGCCTGCAAGGTCTGCGACGATATCCAGGTACTGCCCGGCGGACTGAAAAAGCCGACCACCTGTTCAATCGCCAAGGCCTGCCCGGCCACCGCTGCGCCCGCCGGCAGCGACACCGGCTCGATGCCCATCAACTGCAAGCGCTGCTCTTCGTGCCCCTTGAGCGTGACCCGGCCTTGCAGCACCGGTGACACCGGCCACCCCGCGCGCCGCAGATCGATAAACCATTGCTGGGGGAACGTGCCGCCACCGGGCGCACCGAGGCTGGCCTGAGGTTCGCCGCCGATCAACTGACTGGCGCGGGCATAGCTGTCGCGGGCCTGGCTGTTGAGTGCCTGGACGCCGGTCAACAGACTGGTGGCCAGCCACAACCCGGTCAGCACACTGAAAAACTGCACCGGATGCTGCCGCCAGTGGCTGAGCAGTGCGCGCAGGGTTTCGCCAAAGATGCGCATGTCAGCGCTCGCCCGCAGCGGCCAGGCGACCGCCGCACAGCAGGGCTTTTTCCGCCAGCCGTGCCGCGACGCCGGGACTGTGGGTGACCATCAACAGGCTGGTGGGGCTGTCGTCGAGCAATTCCAGCAGCAACTGCAACACCTCGGCACCGGTGGTTTCATCGAGGCTGCCGGTGGGCTCGTCGGCCAGCAACAATGGCGGACGCGACGCCAGCGCCCGGCCCAGCGCGACCCGTTGCTGCTGGCCGCCGGACAGTTGCTCGGGATAGCGCCGCAGCAGCTCGCCCAGGCCCAGGCGTCGCACCAGGTGCGCCTGCCAGCGTGGGTCATGACGCCCCGCCAGCCGCGCCTGAATCGCCAGGTTGTCTTCGACCCGCAGGCTGCCGATCAGGTTGAACTGCTGGAACACCAGGCCGATTTCCGTACGGCGCCAGTTTGCCAGCTGCCCTTCATTCATCTGTTCCAGGCGATGTGCACCACTGCGGATGCTGCCGCGATCGACCTTGTCCAGCCCGGCGATCAGGTGCAGCAAGGTGCTTTTGCCACTGCCCGACTCGCCCATCAGCGCCAGGCTGCTGCCGGGCCTGAGCGTCAGGTCGACGCCTTGCAGCACCGGCAGCGGCCCCTGCGGTGTGGCGTAGCTTTTGAAAACACCATGGACTTCAAGCATGGGTCAACCTGCTGGATAGGCGTGGCTCAAGGATAGCGGCCCTGAATGTTTTTTGTCCGTTGCTGATGATCGCCCCGCCCGAGCCCCGCCCTACCCTCGAAGCTGGTCTAACCATAACGATAAAAAACGGAGACGCCATGCCTCGTTTCACCTTGAGCCCTCGTGGGCTGCTCGCTTGCCTGATCACTGCCTGCCTGACGCAATCGGTGGTCGCCGCCGATGAACCGGTCGCAGCCAGCCCGCAAACCACGGCCAGTAACGCCGCCGTGCTGCAACAACTGCCCTTCACCGACCGCACCGACTACGAGTCGGTCACCAAGGGTCTGATCGCGCCGTTCAAGGGCCAGGTCAAGGACGCCTCGGGCAAGGTCATCTGGGATATCCAGGCCTATGACTTCCTCGCCAAAGACCAGGCCCCGGAGTCGGTCAACCCGAGCCTCTGGCGCCTGGCCCAACTCAGCGCCCATGCCGGATTGTTCGAAGTCAGCCCACGGCTGTATCAGGTGCGAGGCCTCGACCTGGCCAACATGACCATCATCGAAGGCGACGACGGGCTGATCATCATCGACCCGCTGACCATGGCCGAAACCGCCAAGGCGGCACTGGACCTGTACTACCAGAACCGTCCGCGCAAACCGGTGGTGGCGGTGATCTACAGCCACACCCACGTCGACCACTTCGGTGGCGTGCGCGGGGTCATCGACGAAGCCGACGTCAAGGCCGGCAAGGTCAAGGTGTTCGCCCCCGTCGGGTTCATGGAACACGTGATGAGCGAGAACGTCTACGCCGGCAATGCCATGAGCCGCCGCGCACAGTTCCAGTTCGGCAGCCTGCTGCCCCGTGGCGAAAAAGGCCAGGTCGACGCCGGCCTGGGCAAGAGCACACCGAGCGGCGGCACTGTCACCCTGATCCCGCCCACCGACCTGATCGACAAGGAACTGCAAACCCGCACCATCGCCGGTCTCGAGGTAGAGTTCCAGTTGACCCCGGGTACCGAGGCGCCGGCAGAGATGAACCTGTACCTGCCGCAATTGCGCGCCTTGTGCATGGCGGAAAACGCCACGCAAATGATGCACAACATCCTTACCCCTCGCGGCGCGCAAGTGCGTGACGCCAAGGCCTGGGCCGAGTACCTCGACGCCAGCCTGGCGCGTTACGGCGACAAGAGCGACGTGTTGTTCGCCCAGCACAACTGGCCGACCTGGGGTGGCGAACGCATCCGCACCTTCCTCGCCGACCAGCGCGACATGTACGCCTTCCTCAATGACCGCACCCTGCACCTGCTGAACCAGGGCCTGACGCCGCTGGAAATCGCCGATTCGATCAAGAAACTGCCCGGCAACCTCGACCAGAAGTGGTACACCCGTGGCTACTACGGCTCACTGAGTTTCAACACCCGGGCGGTGTATCAGCGCTACATGGGTTTCTATGACGGTAACCCGGCCAACCTCAATCCGCTGCCACCGGTAGAAACGGCCAAGCGTTCGGTCGAGGCCATGGGCGGCGAAGCGGCAGTGCTTGAGAAAATGCAGGCGGCGATGGCCAAGGGTGAATACCGCTGGGCCGCGCAACTGGGCAATCAGGTGCTGTTCGCCAATCCGGACAACGGCGACGCCCGCAAAGCCCAGGCCCAGGCGTTGGAGCAAATGGGCTATCAAAGTGAAAACGCCACCTGGCGCAACATGTACCTGACCGGTGCCATGGAACTGCGCAACGGCGTGCCACCCCATGCGGGCACTTCGGTATCGGTGGACATGGTGCGGGCGATGAGTCCGCAGATGTTTTTCGACTTCCTGGCGGTGCGCCTGGACAGTGAAAAGGCCGTAGGCCATGACCTGACCCTGAACTGGACCTTCGATGACCTGAGCAAGGACTTCAACCTGACCCTGCGCAATGGCGTGCTGACCCACCGTGCCGGGCTCAATGCTCAGGCGGATGCCAGCGTGACCATGAGCAAGGCCACCCTGGAACAGATCAGCCTCAAGCAACTGGATATTCCGACGGCAATCCAGAAAGGTCTGATCAAGTTGCAAGGCAATGGCAAGAAGCTTGGGGAGTTGATGAGCAGCCTCGATACGTTTGCGCCGCAGTTCAATATCGTCACGCCTTGACCGGATGACGCGGGAAACCGCGTCGCCTTCATCGCGAGCAGGCTCGCTCCCACACTGGATCTGTGCCATTCACAAATGCTGTGAACAACCCGATCCCCTGTGGGAGCGAGCTTGCTCGCGATGGCTTTGTGTCAGGCGATGATTGTTTTGTGGGTGTACATATCCCTTGCTGCGGTAACGGCCACTTAGGGTTCCGCCCTTACGGCGGGTCACTTGGAAAAGCCCCAAGTAACCAAGGGCTCTTGCCCCTGACGTTCGGTGCCTCGCCTAGGCTCGGCATGCCCTCGCTCCGGTCCTGCTCCGTGGGCCCGCCGCCATCGGCCATCCATGGCCGGGGGCGGCTAACCCGGCATCCATGCCGGGTTGCCCACTGCGCAGAACCTCCACTCGGCCTCACGAGGGGGCGTGCACCGCAACAGCGCCCGAGGCGGACTACCGGCCGGCCTGTTTGCCGGGTTCGTTCGTCTGTGAGTACCTGATTGACTGTCAGGTCGCCATCGCGAGCAAGCTCGCTCCCACAGGGGGCCGGGTTGTTCTCAGCATTTGTGAACGACACAGATCCTCTGTGGGAGCGAGCTTGCTCGCGATGCGGTTCAGGCAGACACCACTTCAACCACCGGCATTCGCCAGCGTTGATTGACCACCTGCTGCCCAGGTCCATACAGGCGCAGGACCAGGGTGAACGCTCCGCTTGCAGGCGTCGGCAACCAGTTGCTCTGCTCCGGCGGAGCGACGTTCTGCAGGATCAACGTCAACCCACCATCCGCATCTTCCTGCAACTGATCCCGGCTGCTCAGGCAGTAGCGATTGATCGGGTTGGCCACCAGTTGCCGGTCCGGCAAGTCATACAGCGTCAGCGACCAGAACTCGCTGGCCGGCGGCAATTGACCCGCTGCGAAACGCAGGCGATAGCTTCGCCCACCCTGCAAGGGTTGCCCCTGATTATCCAGACGAGTGCCGGTGTAGAAGGCCTCTTCCACGCTGTTGCCGTAGATGCCGACATTCGCCGCGACAGCGCGGTTGAGATAATTGCCGTTCAGCGCTTCGCGAGTGCCGAACAGCCCGAGGGTGGTGCGTACCTGGCTCACTGCGGTTTGCAGTTGCGCCTGGGCGTCTTCAATCCCGGCGAGCAGTGCCTGGCGCGTTGCTGGCGGCAACGTCGCCGGGTCGAAACCCTGGGCGGGCACGATGCCGATCCGTGCAAAGCGCGCGCGCAAGGCTTGTTCGGACGGTTGCGTGGGGCACAGGCTGAGGATCTGGTTCAGCGCCGGGATAAACTCCAGCCCCAACCCGGTCTTGCTGTCCCAGGGGCGCCAGTCAATGGCTGGCGCAGCCACAGGCGGCGCACTGCCGATGTATTCATGCAACGAACGCAAACCGTATTGCTGCTGCAAGGCACGCACCGCCGGCAGGTCCCCGGCGTTTTTCAGGCCCGTTCTCCCAAGCACCATGACGATTTCGGTTTCACTGCGCAGCACAGCCTTGACGCCGTCCGGTGTCGGGCCTTGCCAGTGGGGTCCGGCGATCAGGTAATTCCCCGCATCGCGACCGGTGCTGAGCACGCCGACATAAGCAAAGTTGTGGGTGTACTGGTCGACCAGTTGAAGCACGTAATAGCGGTCGTCAGGCACGGCCGGCACGCTCAACACCTGCGGCTCGCTGCGCAGGTCAAGCCACGCCCAGGAGTACGGCGTGTCGTTGTTCGGCGTGACGATGTCGCGGTTGTTCGGGGTAAACAACTCGCTGTAATGACGAAAGCGGTTGAAGCCGCCGACGTACTCCGGCGCGGCCGGGTTGAGCGCCTGTTTTTCCATGGTCTGGTAATGCATGAGCATGGGGTACGCGTAAATCCACGCCTCTTTGGCAATCTGCCGAGGGTCATCGGAATCACCGGCCAGCAGCCGGCGTGGAAACATCAGACTTGCTCCCAACACCCCCATGCCGCCCAGCAACCGGCGGCGACTGAAAATCAGGTTCATGATTCGATCCTCGCAATCGTCGGCAACTGATAACTCCCGTCCAATGCCCCGCCCTTGGGCAGGTACAGGCGCAACAGCAGGTTGAACGGACCTTGCGGCGTCGGCAGCCAGTTGCCCTGCGGCGCAGCCTTGGGCGCATCGGCTTGCAGGATCAGGGTCAAGCCGCCGTCGGCATCGTATTGTAGACCAGGGCTGCGGTCGCCCAGGGCGTAACGCTGGATCGGGTTGGCCACCAGCAACTGGGTTTTGCCGTCATACAGGGTCAGCGACCAGAACGCATTCACCGGCGGCAATTGCCCGGCGGGAAAATGCAGGCGATAGGCGTGTTGGCCATTGAGTTCCTGCCCCTTTGCATCGTGCAACGCCATCGGGTACAGCGCTTCCACCGCATCGTTGGCGTAGATGTAGCGCCAGGCGACTGCGGCACGGGTCAGGTCATCGTCACCAAACTTGCCGACGTTGGGCGGCGACGGCAACCAGCCCTGCTGTTCCACCGATAGTTGGCTGGAGGCTGCGCGGACCTGTTCGCGACCGGCTTCGGCACCCTGTGCGACGGCTTCGTTCAAGTCCGCCGGGGCCTGGAATCCGGCCCCCGGCTTCACCCCGATGGCGGCGAAACGGGCCAGTTTCTTTTGTTCGCTGGCGGTCCATTGATGCAAGGGGGCCAGCGCGTTGAAGGTGCTGAACAACACCTGCGCCGGCCCGTGCCTGGTGTCCGTGTAAGCTGGCAGTTGCAGCGGTGCCAGGGGTTCAGGGGGCGCGCTGCCATTGACTTTGGACAGCGGTTGCAAGGCGTAGCCCCTCAGCACTTGCGCGGCGTCTTTCTGATCCGCTTCGCCCTTGACCTCGGTCCGTCCCAACAGGAAGACCAGCCGGCTCGGTGAGCGAATCACCGCGCTGAACCCCGAAGGCGCGGGCCCCTTCCAGTCCGGCCCGACAATCAGGTAGCGCCCCGCCTTGTCACCCGTGGCGCGAGTGCCGATGTAGTCGAGGTTGTCGGTGCGCATGTCCACCAGCTGGAAACTGTAGTAGCGACCTTGCACGGCCGGTACGTCGAGCACCACAGGTTCGCTGCGCAAGTCCAGCAAGGCACGGGAATAGAAAGTGTCGTTGTTGGGCGACACCACTTTGTTGTCTTGCGGGCCGAGCAGGCGCGGTTCGCTGTAGAGACGGTTGAACGGCAGTTTCGCGGCGATGGCGCTGAGCACTTTGTCGTGTTCGACGGTGGCGTAGGCGAACACGTAGGCCTCCTGCGCCAGGTCTTTGGCTTGCTGTTGGTCGAGGGTTGCGGCGTGAACAGTACCCAGGCTCGCGCCCAGGGCCAGAGCGGATATCCAGTAGCGCATGGCAGATTTCCTGGTAGATAAATATCAACACACACTGATCCCTGTGGGAGCGAGCTTGCTCGCGATGAAGCCGGAACATCCAACATTGATGTCGTCTGACACGCCGCCATCGCGAGCAAGCTCGCTCCCACAAGGGATTTACGGTGCCTCCCGGTTTACTTGGCCCAACGCCGCAGGTCCGACGGGGTGTAGTCGTCGGTCTTGGCGGCGAAGCCCACGCGCATCGGCTCGGTCTCTTCGTTGGCCAGGCCGCCGGCGTAGTAGCGTCCGGAGATCAGGTCATAGGAGGTTTCCAGCACGTTGTAGGTGAAGCCGTGGTCGTACTGCTGGATCGCGTGCAGTTCACCGCTGCGCCACAGTTCACCGCGGCTGTCGTACTGGTCCGACTGGGCGATCTGCCAGCTGTCTTCGTCCACATAGAAGCGACGTTTGGCGTAGATGTGCCGTGCACCGGGCTTGAGGGTCGCTTCGACCACCCACACGCGGTGCTTCTCGTAGCGGGCCAGGTCCTGATTGACGTGGTTGGGCTTGATCACAGTGTCGTACTTGAGGTCGCGGCTGCCGATCTTGTAGCTGTTGTAAGGGATGAACAGCTCTTGCTTGCCCACCAGTTTCCAGTCGAAACGGTCCGGCGCGCCGTTGTAGCCATCGATGTTGTCGGCGGTGATCAGGCCGTTGCTGTAACGGGCGCTGTTGTCGTAGGCGATCATCGGCGCACGGCGCACGCGACGTTGCCCCGGCAGGTACTGCCAGGCCGAACGCGGCTCGGCGACCTGGTCAATCGGCTCGTGCACGAGCACCGCCTCACCGGACAGACGCGCCGGTTCCAGCACCCGGCTCTTGAACATGAACAGGATGTTCGAGCCCGGTTCCAGCCCGCCCACGGTGTCGGCAAAGTTGATCAAAGACTGGTTGCGCACGTAGCTGGTGGCGCCATTTTCACGCACCAGCGCGGCGCTGCTGATGCGCTCGTAACTGCCGCCGCGATAACGGGTCATGTGGTTCCACATCACCTCCAGGCCTTCGGTGGGCAACGGAAACGGAATGCCCCTGGCATAGTCGTGCAAGCCGTTGCCGCCGTCGGCCATGCTGGTCTTGGCGACGTTCTCACGACTGGCCGCCAGTACCTCCTTGGGCAGGTTGGCGCTGCGATGGCTCGGGTAGATGTTCATCTTGTAGGTGTCGGGAAAACGCTTGAACAACGCGATTTGCCCGGGGCTGAGAAATTTCTGGTATTGCGTCAGGTTCTGCGCGGTGACGGTGAACAACGGCTTCTCGGCGGCATACGGATCGCTGTAGCCGCCCTTGCTGTCGACGGTGCCGGCGTTGCTCGCCAGGCCACCGGTCCAGGCCGGAATGCTGCCGTCGGCATTGGCCGCCATTTCCGAGCCCATGGGGGTCAGGGTCTTGCCCAGTGCCGCCGAATCGGTGCCTTTGGCCTGGGCCAGTCCGACGGTGCAGGCCAGGGCCAGCACGCACAATTGCATACGCATAACGGTTCTCCTTAGAAGTCTGCCTTGAAGCTGACGGATGCAAAATCGCGGTCGTCGAGGGTGCTGTAGTCGTTGGAACCGAAGAACGTGTTGTAGGCCAGTTCCACGCTGTAGTCGTTCATGTAGACGCCGGTCAGGCTCACGCCCAGCGCTTGCTGGCCTTCCTGGAACGGCCCTTGCGGATCGTAGGAATAGCCCGAGACGTCATGCCGCCAGTTGACGGCCGGAATCAGGTTGATGCCTGGCAACACATCGCTGTATTCGAGGCTGGCGCGCAGGCGATACCCCCACGACCAATCGGTGGCAAAGCCCTTGTCGGTGCAGTATTGGTTGGTCACACCTGAAGCCACCGTGTTGCACAGCGTGCCGTTGCGCGGGGCGCTGCGGCCGAACGCGGCGTTACGGCCCAGGCGCTCGTCCCCGAGATCGTCGATGTGCACGACACCGGCCTCACCGAACAGGCTCAGGCGCGTGGCGCCCAGCACGTTGTCGATGGCCTGGGTGGCCGAACCGGTCAACTGCCAGACGCCCTTGCGCTCCCACGCATCGAACTGGCTGCCATTGGTGGTGCTGAAGCCGGGCGGCAACTGCAACCAGGAACTGCCCCCCGGTCCGGAAATCACCGCAACGTTGACGTCGGGCGCGTTGATCGCGATCGGCATGTTCGGCCGGTAGCTCAACTCACCGGCCAGGGAAATCCCGGTGACAGGCTCGACGCCGTTGAGGCTGATGCCGTACAGGCGAATATTTTCCGGGAAGGCCGCCGCATAACTCGGCCCCTGGATACCACCGGGGAAGGTACCGGGCACGGAGGTGTTCCTGGCGTTAATGGTGAAATACGGCAACCGCGAGTGATAGTTGATGTAGTAGATCGCCGCTTCCGCATCGTTGAGCGCCGGGATCATCTGGCGCAAGGCGAAGCCGAACTGGCCGTTGTCGGACGGCGATTCGTTGCCCCGGGACGTGGCGAACAAACCAGCGGCCTGCATCTGTTGATCGGTCTGCACCTGGCTCAGGTACAGCGGCCCGCAACCCGGCTGGATCACATCACTGCTGGCGAAGAAGGTGCCGCAACCGTCGAGAACGCTGGGGCGCCAGTTGTACTGGTAGAAACCTTCGAGGTTGGTGGTGTCGGTCAGGCCGAAGCTGAAGGAGACCATCTCCACCGGCAACTGGCCTTCCTTGATCTCCACGCCGGGACGGTTGAACGCCGAGATGTCCAACGGGTTGATCACGTTGATGCCGTTCTGGATCAGCAGCGCTTCGCCCCAGGACAACACCTGGTTACCGACCTTTACGTTCAGCGGATGTTCGGCCACCTGGAAGTCTTTCCAGACGTAGGCATCGAGCACCTCGAAGCCCTTGAATTTTGACAGGTCGTCCCAGCCCGAATCGTCGAAATCCTTGAAGCGGCCATTGCCGGTTTCATAGGCATGGTCGTACCAGTACTTGAAGCGAATGAACGCGCCCTGGCCCTGGCCATCGAGACTGATATCGGTGAGCCCCTTGAAGAGTTGCGAAATGGGGTCGCCCTTCTTGAAGTTCAGCCGGTTGTCGTCGGCGCTGACGCTGGTGCCATTGGCGTTTACACCCTGGGCCTGCAAGGCGTTGGCGCGGGTCATCAGGCTTTTGTCGGGGTTTTGCGTCGACCAGCTGCTGCCCAGGCTCAGGCTGGTCTTGGTCGACAGGCTCCAGTCTTCGTTGAGGTCAAATGTGGTGGCGTAGGTTGGCCCCGTCAGTACGGCAAGAATCGCCAGCGCAAGGGGTTGCGGGCGAGTGTGGCCAAGCCGGTGAAGCCGTTGGCGGACTCCGGCTGTGGCCGAGCGTTTTTTTATCATTATTAGGCTCCGGTCAGGTTTGCTCAGCCCGGACACGGTGCCCAACTATCGGCCCCGACACGCAAGCGATGGCCGACAAAAAATAATCATCGGGGGGATCTGCGGGGGGCTTCGGTTAATTTCTGAAGGCGTACATATCCGTTTCTGCGGATGCGGTCACCTGTGGGAGCGAGCTTGCTCGCGAAGGACGTCAACGATAACGCCTGTTGTCTGAATGAACGCGGTGTCTGGACGTTTTTCGCGAGCAAGCTCGCTCCCACAGGTACTGAGTACATCCGCAAGATTTCGGTCGACTGTGAGGCCGCCTTCGCAAGCAGGCTCGCTCCTACAGAAGAGCAAAGGCAGAGCGGCGTACACCCTCGCTTCTCACCACTCATCAGGCCGAGCGTTAGCTCGCCTGCAGCTCTTGATCTTGATCCACCCGCCCCCTCGGCAGGCTGAGTGGAGGTGTTCATCCGGGGATTGGCGCGCAGCGCCGTTCGACGCAGTCGAACACATCGCATGTAGGTGCCAGCGAAGCCAACCGGAGGGCGATGCCCCCGGATGAATGCCGGAGCGAAGGAACCCCGAGCCTCAGCGAGGGGCCGTACGTAAGGGGCGAGACTTTTTGGTTCCTTTTGTGTCGTTTGACAAAAGGGACTCGCCGTAAGGGCGAAACCATAAGCCGCCGTTACCGCAGCAACGGATATGTACTCAGACCCCATCAACCTACAAACCAAGGCGAAACTGCTTAGGCGTAATCCCGAACTGCTTGCGAAACGCCCGAATGAAATTGCTCGGCTGCCGATACCCCAACCGCTCGGCAATCCGCTCAATCGGCTGATCCCCCGCCGTCAACCAGTGCCGCGCCAACTCCAGGCTATCGCTACGGGTGTGTTGCGCCGCAGCGGTCTGCCAGTGCCGCAACATACTCTGATGCAAAAACCCATTGGCCCCCAGCAAAGGCTCATCGAGACTGGCCGCTGGCAGGCTCAGACACGGATGTGAACCCTCCAGCACCTCGACACCCATGCTACGCAACCACTGCCCGGCAGCCTGTTGCGGCGTCAAGTGGACCGCGACGAACACCTCGGCCGGCGCGCGCCCCAAACGTCGGGCGATGTTGCGCACCAACGTCAGGGTCGCCGCATCAAGACCAAAAAAATGCGGCGGCTGGTCAACACTGCGCAAATGCAAGCGAGCCTGCCCGTCACCCTCCTCCAGTTCCGCCACTACGTAGTTGGTCACCCGCGGCAGGAAATCAGTGAAACACGCCAGGCTCGCGCGAAGGGTCGCGGCGGAGTCCAGCAGAATGTTCAAACCCCGTAACGTGGTAGTCGCCATGCCATTGACCAGTTCGCAGCCAAACGACACCCCGGCGCCCGCACGTTCGCATTCATTCCACAGGCGTTCGACCAGGTGCGCGGGCACGTGCAGGTCCTGCCCTTCGAGCAACGACTGGCAGATGCCGGCTCGTTGCAGCAGTTGGTCCTGGCACAGTCCGGACTGCCGGGCATGGCTGAGAATGGTACGGGTGAAGGCGCTGGAAATGAACGGTTGGCTGGTCATGGCAGGTTACGGCGAGAAGACAGGCGTGTACTTATGCCAGCCCCTGTGGTATCGATCCAATGCATTAAAAGTATCCGACAAATGCAGGAGACGCATGATGGACCTACGACAACTCCGCCACCTTGTCGCCTTGGCCGATTACCGCAACTTCGGCCGTGCCGCCGAGGCGATCAACCTCAGCCAACCCGCCTTCAGTCGCAGCATCCAGACCCTGGAGCGCGACCTCGACTGCGCGCTGGTAGAACGCAGCAGCCGCGAATTCCGTCTGACTGGCCAGGGTGAACTGGTACTGCAACATGCCCGGCGCCTGCTCGCCGGCAGCCAGGCCCTGCAAAACGAACTGACGCAATACAACGGCCTGACCGGTGGCGAGTTGCACTTCGGCTGCGGCCCGTACCCGGCCCAGGTGCTGGTGCCCGAGGCGCTGGCGGAATTCATCCAGGCTCACCCGGCGATCCGCATCAGCTTCCACCAGGGCGACTGGGAGCAACTGGCGGTCTGGCTTCGCGAACAGCAGATCGAATTCCTCGTGGCCGACGCGCGGTACTTCACTGGCGACCCGCAATACCAGGTTCAGCTGTTGCGCCCTCGACGTGGGCGGTTCTTTTGCCGTGTCGGACATCCCTTGGTGCAGCAGCAGAACCTGTCCCTGCGCGCCCTGCTCGACTACGCGGTGGTCGGCACGCGAATACCGCCGATGATCCGCAAGATCCTCGCCGACGTGCAGGGCGAGGCGGACTTCAACCCGAGCGTGGAGTGCGCGCAATTCGATGCGATCCGCCGCGTGGTGATGCGCTCCGATGCGGTGGGTATAGCCACCATGGAGGCCTTGGCCGAACTGGTGGACCAGGGCCTGATCCGGCTGCTGGAGTTTACCGACGTGCCCAAGGAGGATCCCGGCCTGCAATTGCATTACGGCATCGTCAGCCGTGCCGGGCATTCCCTGACACCGGCCGCGCTGGCGATGGTCGATGCTGTGCTGACGGTCGACCAACGTTTGCTGGCGTCGAACTAGGCGCATCTGAAACACACACAAATCCCTGTAGGAGCGAGCTTGCTCGCGATGGTGTATCAGTCGACACAGCGGTGAATGACACTCCATCGCGAGCAAGCTCGCTCCTACAGGGGTAGATCACGCACGCCGCGCCAGCGACTGCAAGGCCCGGGGCTCACCGAGGGCGCGCAGCAGGCAGTGCATCGCCTCCTCGCGGCTGCGCTCGAAGCGATAGCGCGACTCGATGTACAGCGCCAGTTTCAATTCCACGGGTTCGTCCAGGGGCAGCGGCACGTGTTGCAGGCCCAGCACGTTGGCGACCCGGCTTGGCAGGCTGATGCCGAACGGCTGGCGATCGGCGATCAGCTTCGCGGCCAGGGTGCTTTGGGTGCTCATCGCCACATTCCGGCGCAGGCCTTTCAAGCCAAGCTGCAAGTCCACCGGGCTGAGCCCGTCGCGGCGGCTCGACACCTGGATCTGCGGCTGCTCCAGATACTCCTGCAGGGTGCGCGGCGGCTCCTTGAGCGCGGCGCCATAGGCGAACACATAATGGTCGGCGGGCAATGCCTGTTTGTGCAGGCCGGCAAGCCCGGCCAGCGGTTGGTCGAGGTCGATCAGGATATCCAGCTTGCCGCTGGCCAGGTCCTGCAAGGCGTCGCGGCGCCGGGGCTGGAAATAACGCACCTGCCAATCGGCGTGGGGTGACTCGAGCAAGGCATCGAGCAGCACCGGTTGCAGGCAATCCAGACAACTGATTCGCAGCAGTGGATTGTTCTGCCGCGCGGCGGGAATCATGCGCAAGCCATCGCGCAGTGACTCCAGCGCTGCACGCACGTAGTCGGCCAGACGATGGGCGACCAGTGTCGGCGTCACCCCCAGGCGACTCTTGATGAACAGCGGGTCGCCGCACAACTCGCGCAGGCGACGCAACGCATTGCTCATGGCCGGTTGCGACAGGCACATCACCTCGGCCGCACGGGTGACGCTGCGCTGCTGATAAATCGCATCGAAGGCAAGCAACAGGTTCAAATCGAGCTGGCGTAAATCAAGCATGGTCTTGCTCCGGCAAATCGCTTAACGTCGGGCAGCCTAACCAGTGTTGCGGAACAAGCTGTGAGCCCTACATGACAAAAAGCGATCAGCCACTGCGCGATCAATCGATACCCAATGCGTTCTATGCGCCGACTCTGCTGCCGGCCATCGAAGAGTTGTTGGCCCGTGGCGTGGACCGGGACAGTATCGAAGGCCTGTTTCGTCGCAGCCTGTTCGAGTTGCGCACGCCGTTCATGCGCATTCCGCTGTTCATGTCGCGGCGCTTCTGGGCGTTTGCCCTGGAGCAGACCGGCGACCCGCTGATCGGCCTGGCGGCTGGCCGGCGTTTCGTTTCCACCGCTACCAATGGCCTGACGTACCTGTTCGACGTGGCCGACTCACTGGACAGCGCCTGCCAGTATTTCGTGCGTTTCTTTCCGTTTTTCAACGGGCACTTCCAGGCGCGGATCGTGCGCGGCGACGACAGCGTCCAATTGCACCTGCTCGATTGCGGCAGTGTGAAAACCAGCGCGGCAACCGCCGATTACATACTCATCAGCCTGTGCAGCATGTTGCGGCGCAAATTCCTCGCCAGCGGCCTGGAGCGTGATCCGGTTCTGGGCGTCGGGCTGGTCGGTGCTTGCACGACCAATGCGCAGGAACATCAACAAGCCTTTCGCGCACCGGTGCAATGGGGGCAGGCGCAGCACTCGATCCGCCTCGATCCACAGCTGTTCGTCATCCCGTTGACGCCGGGCAATCATGAACTGGAACACACGCTGATCGAGCTGTTGGAGCAGACCCGACGCAACAGCGAACCGACCTTGCTGGAGCAAGTCTGCGACCATTTGATCGGCAACCTCGCCGAAGCCAACTGGCAGCAATTCTGTACCACCCAGCACGTGCTCGAGCGCACCGCCGCCCGACGCTTGAAGGCGTTGGGCTGGAGTTTTTCAGAGTTGCTCGACGAATACCGTCGCTACCGGGCCGAAGACTTTTTGCAGGGAACGGACCTGGAGCTGGTGGAGATTTCCGACCGCCTGGGCTACAGCGATGTGCAAAGCTTCAATCGTGCCTGCCTGCGGTGGCTGGGGTGCGCGCCGGGTGCCTGGCGAACCCGGCAAGGTCGATAAAAAACCACACGCGTGCGAACCCTAGGCGGCCCATTGAATGAACGCCCGTAGCCGCTCACAGGCGGCTGGCTGACAAAGACAGCATCATTGAATCTGCTATGACTCGACAGGCACTTGATCAATAGATTGTTGGACATTTTTTAACATTCGCATTGCGCCATCTGTGCGTAAGAACTGTCAGACGCGGTGAACAGTCGTCATTAAACCGGTGGCTCAAACCTGACACCCCCAAGCAGCTACAACCCTTGTATTTCAAGGCTTGCGGCAGGCTGTTGCTTTCTTGGGATTTTCGCCAAACAGTCAAAATCGGGAGGGGTGAAACCCAATAGTGATGGCAATAGCCCCACATTTGGGGGCGTCTTGCCCCTTTAACATACCGGTTCGCTGACACGGTTTGCCGAGGCTGGTCTATACCCCCTTTTGACAGTCTTGTTTTGCAACTCTCCACCGTTTTACGAGGCACGCTGATATGGACGTGAGCGTATTTGGTACGGGCTATGTTGGCCTGATACAAGCAGCTGCATTGGCCGATGTCGGACATCGCGTCCTGTGTGTCGACATCGATCCGAACAAGATCCGACAACTGCAACAGGCCGTGCCACCGATCAGTGAGCCGGGGCTTTGCGGCACCCTTGAAGAAAACATCAAGGCCGGTCGCCTGCTCTTCACCACCCAGGCCAGCGATGCGGTAGAGCACGCCGAGCTGATCTTCATCGCCGTTGGTACGCCCGCCGACGAAGACGGTTCGGCCGACCTCAGCCATGTGCTGAACGTGGCCCGGCAGATTGCCAGTTTCATGAAGGCCGACCGCACCCTGATCATCAAATCCACGGTGCCGGTAGGCACGGCGGACCAGGTCAGTGCCACTGCCATTGAAGAGTTGCAGCGCAGCGGCAAAGGCTCGCTGAAGATACGGGTGGTGTCCAACCCGGAGTTTCTCAAGGAAGGCAGTGCCCTGGCCGATTGCATGCGCCCGGACCGGATCATCGTCGGCACCGCTGACGATGAAGCCCGCAGCCAGATGAGCGAGCTCTACGCGCCGTTCTGCCGCAACCACGACAAATTGATGTTCATGGACAACCGCAGCGCCGAGTTGACCAAGTACGCAGCGAACGCGATGCTGGCCACGCGCATCAGTTTCATGAACGAACTGGCCAACCTCACCGAGTTACTGGGAGCAGATATCGAAGCCGTGCGCAAAGGCATCGGTTCGGACCCGCGCATCGGTTACCACTTCATCTACCCCGGTTGCGGCTTCGGCGGTTCCTGCTTCCCCAAGGACCTGCGCGCTCTGCTGCACACCGCCGAACGCGCCGGAATGTCCCTGAAGTTGCTGCGTAGCGTGACCGACGTCAACGACCACCAGCGGCATATCCTGTTCAGCAAACTCAAGGCGCAATTTCCCGGTGGACTGGCCGGCAAGTCCATCGCCGTGTGGGGCCTGGCGTTCAAACCCAACACCGATGACATGCGCGAAGCACCGAGCCGCAACCTGATGGAGGCGCTCTGGGCCGAAGGTGCGAGCGTGCAAGCCTACGACCCGGAAGCCATGTCCGAATGCCGGCGCATTTACGGCTACCGCGACGACCTGCATCTGTGCGCCACCCGCGATGACACACTCGAAGACGCCGATGCCCTGGTGATCTGCACCGAGTGGAAGAACTTTCGCGTGGTCGACTTCGACAGGCTGGCGAGCAAACTGCGAAAACGGGTGATCGTGGACGGACGCAACCTGTACAGCCCGGAACAGGTGGCGGCCGCCGGCCTGCATTACAGTGGCATCGGCTTGCGCCGCATCACGCCCGAGGCCGTCCGTCCATGAAGATTCTCGTCACCGGAGCAGCCGGCTTCATTGGTGCCCATTGCGTGCTGCGACTGTTGCGCGATGGACACCAGGTGTTCGGCCTCGACAACTTCAACAGCTACTACGATCCGCAACTCAAGCACGATCGCGTCCGTTGGGTGCAGGAGCAGGCACGCCCTTTCCCGCTCTCAATGGTTGACCTGGCCGATACACCGGCCATCGAGGCACTGTTTGCCAGGGAAAAACCGGAGATCGTGATCCACCTCGCGGCCCAGGCCGGGGTGCGTTATTCCCTGGAAAATCCCAGGGCCTACCTGGACAGCAACTTGAGCGGGTTCCTGAACATCCTCGAAAGCTGCCGCAACCACCCGGTCAAACACTTGATCTACGCTTCGTCCAGTTCGGTGTATGGCGCCAACCAGCACACACCGTACTCGGTGCACGATGGTGTGGATCATCCGCTGTCGCTGTACGCCGCGACCAAGAAGTCCAACGAATTGATGGCCCACAGTTACAGCCACCTGTTCGGTATTCCCTGCACCGGGCTGCGCTTTTTCACGGTGTACGGCCCCTGGGGACGGCCTGACATGTCGCCGATCCAGTTCGCCCGGGCCATCGCCGAAGAACGGCCACTGAAGCTGTTCAACTACGGCAAGCACCAGCGGGACTTCACCTACATCGACGACATTATCGAGAGCATCACACGCCTGATCGACCGCCCACCGCAAGCCAACGCTCAATGGGACCGCGAACAGCCAGACCCGGCCACGAGCATGGCACCCTGGCGGATTTTCAACATCGGCGGCCAGCACCCGGTAGAGCTCAAGGACTATCTGGCATTGCTGGAAAAACACATGGGGCAAAAAGTCCGGATCGAACTGCTGCCCCTGCAACCCGGCGATGTCCTCAACACCTGCGCCGATGCCAGTGAGCTGGCCCGCGCTACCGATTTCCAACCGCGTATCGAACTGGACGAGGGACTGAGGCGCTTCGTTGCCTGGTTCCGCTCTTACTACTGACTGCGTCCCCCATACCGCACACGGCTGAACTCTGCGGAGAATTTATGTCTGAACACGAAAAAAGTGTGCCACTTGGCAATTTGCGTAGAGAAAAGCGCCTGGACCCCGAACAGCGCATGCGCATGGATGCCGCGATCCACATGCAGGGTTGTGGCTGGATAACCGGTCGCGAAGGTGGCCGGCCATGGACCCTGTCGCGCACCAACCGCGTCCTGGCCTGCTTCGGCGCGCTGCTGATCCTGGTGCTGATTTCCCCGGTGCTGCTGGGGCTGGCGCTGGCCATCAAACTCACCAGCCCGGGGCCGGTGATGTTCGTGCAAAAACGCACCGGTTACCGCGGCCGCATGTTCGGCATGTACAAATTCCGCACCATGGTCACCAACGCCGAGGAACTCAAGGAGTCCCTGCGGCACCTGAACAAGCACGGCACCGACGCCATCGATTTCAAGATCGACAAGGACCCGCGCATCACCGGTATCGGCGGCTTCCTGCGGCGCACCAGTCTCGATGAGCTGCCGAACCTGTTCAACGTGGTGACCGGCGACATGCGCCTGGTAGGTCCCAGGCCGACTTCGTTCAATGCCTACCGCTACAAGAACAAACACCTTGTGCGCCTGAGCATCTACCCCGGCATGACCGGCCTGTGGCAAATCTCCGGGCGCAGCAATATCGATTTCGACCAGCGCGTTGAGTTGGATCTCACCTACATCTCCCAGCAGAGCCCGCTGCTTGATTTGAGGATTCTGTTGAAAACCCCTTTAAAAGTTTTCAGCGGACAGGGAGCGAGTTAAATGGACGGCTCAACGGCTAAAAGCCTCAGCATTGCCAGCCCGAGCGAGTCCAATCTGACATCGACCGTGCTCGACCAGAACCTGCGGATCCTTTTCCTGACCGCCGCCAACCCCGGCGCAGGCACCACCACCAGCGCGCTGGCGCTGGCCAGTCAACTGGCGAAGATGAGCAGCGGCCTGGTGCTGCTGGTGGATGCCAGCCAGTCGGCGACCAACCTCACGCAACAGTTGGGGCTGAGCAAGGAACGGGGGTTTCGCGACTTGTTGTTCAACACCCAGAGCCCGCCCTTGTTGCAGGACTGCGTGGTGGACGTCTCCAGCCTGCCCTTTCACGTTCTGCCATTCGGCCGCTACTCCCGTGGCAACGAACACCTGACACCCGAGCGCCTGAGCCCGCTGCTCGATCAACTCGGCATCCGGTACCGCTTCGTGGTGATCGACGGCGACGCGGTGTATTCGGCCTCCGACACCCTGGTCATCAGCACCCAGGTGGACGGCGTGGTCCTGGTCGTGCGCTCGGAAGACACCCGCTGGGAGGTGGCCCAGGCCGCGGCCCAGCGCTTGAGCCAGGCGGGAGCGAAGCTGGTCGGCAGCGTGTTCAACCGACGCAAGTACTACATGCCCGAATGGCTGTACAGAAACCTGTGAGCAGTCAGACAAGGATGACGCCATGAACGCCAAGATGCTTGTCCTGCTTTTGCTGCCCCTTGCAGGTTGCTCCAGCACTTCCTCCGACGAATCCCAAGGCATGCCGGTGCAAATCCTCACGGCCCCACCGGCGAACGCCCAGGCCACTGACGTGCCCAAGGTCGAGCAGACCCTGCGCCCACAGGATGTGCTGGACGTGATCTTCCACATCAGCACCAGTGGCTCGGCCGCCTATCGCGTGCAGTCCGGGGACACGATCGCGCTGAACTTCACCGCCGCCAGCCAGTTCAACGGCAACCAGTTGGTGCTGCCCGATGGCACCATCGAACTGCCGGGGGCCCACACCACGGTGAAAATCGAGGGCCTGACCCGCGATGAAGCACGGGACGCGATTCAGCGCGCCTACGATCGCAAACAGCTGTTCCAGCCCAACCGCAATCAGCTGTCAGTGATGGTAGTGAGCCCGCTGGCCAATGAGTGGAACCTCAAGTCCGTGCTCAACCACCCCGGCACCGGCATGAGTCGGGAAATCACCGTGGGCACCGACGGCTACGCCAGCTTCCCGGAAATCGGTGCCGTACCGCTGCAAGGCATGACCATCAACCAGCTGGAGGCCTACCTCAATAAACGCTACGCCACCCTGCCGGGGCGCATGACAGTGGACGTGCTGCTCAAGTCCACCGCCGGCAACGAAATCTATGTACTGGGTGAAGTCGGCCAGCCGGGCTCCTACCCGATCCGCCGCCCGGTGTCGGTGCTCGAAGCCCTGACCTTGGCCCGCGGTTCCAACGTCAAGGCACGCCTGGACTCGGTGATGATCATGCGGCGCAACGGCAACCAGGTGGTCGCGCATCGTTACGACGTGGAAAAAGCCTTGTCCGGCGACGCCACCCAGATCGCCTACCTGCAAGCGGACGACATGCTGTACGTGCCCAAGACCAAACTGGCCAGCGCCGGTGAGCTCGCGCGGCAACTGGCGGACGTCGTGTTGTTCCAGGGCATGGGCCTCAGCTTCAGCTACCGCGTCGACAACAAAGACGACAACAGCAACTAACTCTCAGGTGGCCAATGAATCCAAAGGAAAACTACCTGCATGAGTTCTTCAGGATCTTCTTCGCCAACAAGCAGCTGGTGAAGCGAGTTTTCCTGGTCTTTGCCGTGATCGCCGTGGTCTTGCCGCTGTTGCTCAAGCAGAGTTTCGATATCACCGCCCAGGTGATCGTGCAGTCCAAGAAAATCTCCCAGGGGGATGCCACCAGCACCCTCAATCAGGAAAACGCTTCCTTCATTCCACCGTCGCTGGCGGACATGGAGACCGAGAGCAACATCCTGCGTTCGCCGGCCTTGATCCGCCAGACCATCAGCGAGTTGCGCGAAAAGGGTGAGTACACGCTACCCGTGAGCGCCTTCAACAAACTGCTGGTGCAGCCGTTCAAACGGTTTGTCACCAATCCCGTTCGCGAACACGTGACCAACCCGGTTCGCAACCTGCTCGGACTGCAGACCGATCCGGTACGCGACACCGTGCTCGATGCCCTCACGCAGCAAGCGTCCTCTGCCCTGAAGGTGGAAACCTTGCCGGGCTCCAACGTGATCTCGATCGTCTACCGCTTCCCTGACCCGGCCCAGGGCACCCGGTTCGTCACCGCCCTGCTGCAGAACTACCTGGTCAGCCGCCAGGAAATGCAATCGATCGACCTGCCGCAGAGCTTCTACGAAACCAAGAAGTTGCAGTACCAGGTGCGTCTCGATGGCCTGGAAGCCAATCGCCTGGCCTTGCTCGAAAGCATCGGTTCGTCCGACCCCAAGGAAGAAATCACGTTCCGCCTCAACGCGATCAACACCGAGGAGCAGGCGCTCAACCTGTATCAGGACCGACTGCTGCAAAGCCAGCGCTGGCTCGATTACCTGAAAACCAGCCTGGCGACCGCCAACAACGCCAGATTCACCGACTACACCTTCCCCTACACCTTCACCACCACGGTCGACAGCGTCGCTTTCGAAGACCGCGAGATCAAGCAACTGGGTGAGCAACTGACGACCCTGGTCAGCCGCTATATGGACGACCTGGCGGTCTTTCAGCCCGGCAGTGAGCCGATGCAAATGACCCGCGAGCAAATCATCCGGGCCCGTGGGCAATTCCTGAAGATTGTCAGCAACCGGATTCAGGAGCGCACCAGCGACCTGGCGACGATCAGCTCGGTCATCGAGCAGAAAACCGCGCGCATTGCCGAGTTCAAGAATCGTATCCACCAGTTGCAGGAAACCCGGAGCAAGCTGCGGCAGATGGACACCGAAATCAACGCGCTGCACAAGGCGTTCGCCACCTATGCCCAGCGCTTCGCCGAAAGCAGCACCGCGCGCGCACTGGACAACGACCTGTCCAACGCACGGGTACTCAGCCCGCCGTTCGAACCGACCGAAGCGGCGTTCCCAAAGCCGATGCTGATCATTCCGTTCGGAGTGTTCACCGGTTTGCTGCTGGCGATTGCCCTGGTCTATGTGCGTGAGTTCTTCGACCACCGCTTCAAGCACCCTGCGCAAATCACCCATGAACTGGGCTTGCCGGTGCTGCTGGTGATCAATGATCAAAGCACCCTGCCAAACAATCCGCACAAGAGCTGGAGCGTACCGGCCCTCGTACATTGGGTGCGCAATTGAACGCGCCGCTCGGCACCACCCACGACCTGCCGATCATTCATTTGCTCAGCAGCGGCGGCTTCTATGGGGCCGAGCGGATGCTGCTGGATCATTGCCTGGCGACGCCGGGGCAGCACCAGGTGCTGTTTCTCGATGCGCCGCCAGAACTGATCGCGCGATTTCGCGAGGCCGGTGTCGATTGCCTCGGCTGTGCAGGCCTGGTCGCGTTGCTGGGGCATTTGCGCCAGCGACGGAACCAGCGGCCACTGATCAATACGCACAACTTCAAGGGTCTGTTGTTCGGCTGGATCGGCGCTACGCTGTTGCGCCTGCCACTGGTGATCACCCAGCACGGCTTCACCCCACGCAGTCGCAAGCAGAAGTTCTACACCTGGCTGAGCCTGCAACTGTGCCGCACGGCCTCGGTGAACCGGGTGGTGTGTGTCGCCGAAAGCATTGCCGCGCTGCACCGTCAGGCCAATGTGCGCACGGACAAACTGCAGGTGATCCCCAATGGCCTGCCGGCGGCCCACGACTTGCTGCCGCACAGTGGCGAGCGTCAACGCTGGCTGGCTGGTTACGTCGGGCGCCTGAGTAGCGAAAAAGGCCCTGACCTGTTTCTCGATGCGCTGATCCCGTTGTGTCAGCAGTACCCGCAACTGGACGCTGTGATGCTCGGTGACGGGCCGGAGCGCGAAAGCCTGCAGACGCGGATCGACGAGGCAGGCTTGCAGGCGCGCATCACACTGGCGGGCTACCAGACCGACATGGGCGCCTGGTGGCGGCAACTCGATGCGTTGGTGATCAGCTCGCGCACCGAAGGCACGCCCATGATTCTGCTCGAAGCGATGCAGGCCGGAGTGCCGGTGGTGGCCTTCGGCGTCGGCGGGATTCCCGATGTCTTGCAGGACCGCCACAACGGCCTGCTGGCCACGCCCACCGACAGTACCGCCCTCGCCCGCCAGATCGGCACGCTGCTGGGTGACCCGGCCCTGGCCGGGGAGTTGATCGACAACGCAAAACGTACGCAACGGGATCGCTACGACCTCAAGGTCCTGGCCGAACGCTGGTCGCAGCTTTACATCCGGACTGCACGAGAGGCACACCCGTGATTGTTCCGCTCTCGATCGTCAGTTTGCTCGGCCTGGTCTGCCTCGGTTTGCTGGCCAGCCCTTATCCGTATCTGGCGCCGGGAGCGGTACTGGGCCTGGTGGGTGTCGCGGTGCTGTACCGCAAGCCGGCCTGGGGCCTGTTGGGCATTGTCGCCATCCTGCCTTTCGAAGGTCTGTTCAAAGACAGCTCACTGTCGGGCTCCAAATTCCTCGGGGCTTCGCTGGCGCTGATCCTGACGCTGCAACTGGCGACTCACCAACTGCCGAGCGAGCGCCTGCGCAGCAATATCTGGCGTTTCCTGGTCGGGTTCATGGTGCTGTACCTGCTGAGCCTGTTGAACACCGACGACATGGGCTTCTCCCTGGGCCACCTGCGCGAATTGAGCGTCGGCCTGATTCTGTTTGTCATCACCCTGCTGGTCGGGCGTGAGTTGAACCTCGACATGTTCGCCAAACTGGTTGCCATCAGTGTCGCGGCGACCTGCGCCATGGCGATGTTCTCTGCCAAATACCAGGACGACGGCCGTGCGTCCGGGATGCTCAATGACCCGAACGACTTTGCCCTGATGATCGCCTTCGCCGTACCCATGGCGCTGTTGCTGGTGGTCCGCAGCCCGAACCGGTTGCACCGGTTGTTCTGGGGGGGCTGTACCCTCTTGCTGCTGGGCGGCATGACCAAGACCGAATCCCGTTCGGGACTGGTGGTGTTGCTCCTCAGCCTGTTGATCGGCGCGTGGCACTACCGCGCGCAGTTGCCACATATTCGTCCACGCCACCTGGGCTTTGCCATGTTCGGCCTGGCGATTGTGATTTCGCTGGGGCTCTATGCGATGCCGGCCGGTTACGTGGAACGCATCCAGTCGCTGAGCATCCTCAGCTCCGGGGCCAAGAGTCAGGACCCGTCACTGGGCCGTCGTGCCTCCTACATTGTGGTCGGCAGCGCCATGATCGCCGAGAACCCCTTGCTTGGCACCGGCCCCGGCACGTTCCCGCTGCACTACGCTACCACCGGTTATGCCAAGACCTTTGCCATGACCGGCAAGACCGATGACCTGTACCGTCGCGCCCACAACACCTACCTGGAGATCTTCAGTGAACTGGGGATTCCCGCCGGCCTGATGTTCGTCGGCATGCTCGCCCTGGGTTTGTACAACCTGATCCGCGCCCGCCGCGCCTGGCTATTGCGAGGAACTGGGCATCAGGCTGATCTGATGACCCACCTGAGCATGAGTTTTCTGTCGTTGACGTTGTTCCTGATGTTCCTCAGCGCACCGAATCACAAGTACCTGTGGATCATGCTCGCGTTGACCAGCGTGCTGCGCACTAAAGCCGAAGAACCCCCGCCGACGGAGGTCAGGGCATGAACCGCATCAGCATCATCATCCCGATGTACAACGAGGCCCGGCACATCGCCCGGACCCTGCAAGCGGCACGACATGCCGCCGAGGCGGCCAACGTCGAATGCGAGTTGATCGTGGTGGACAACGGCTCCGATGACCAGGGCCCGGACATTGCCCGACAGTTCGGCGCCCAGGTGCTGGTCCTGCCCGGCCTGCTCATCGGTGCATTGCGCAATCGCGGAGCGGCGATCACCAGCGGCGAATGGCTGGCCTTTATCGATGCCGACGTCGAGATGCCCGAGAACTGGCTCAAGCTGTTGTTCGACCTCGAGTCCGGCGGCCAGGCCGATGTCATCGGCATTGACCTGCACACCCCGGCCGAAGCGCCGTGGTACGCCGACGCCTGGCAGCGTCGCACCTTGCGTCCCGATACGCAGCCGCTGCATGTCGTGCAATGGCTGCCCACTTGCAACCTGCTGATGCGCCGTCGCTGGTTCGACAAGGTCGGTGGTTTCAATGAACAACTGCGCACCGGCGAGGACAAGGAACTGACCATGCGCCTGGTCGACGCGGGCGCGAAACTGCTCGCAGTCAACCAAAGCGTGGCGCTGCATTGGGGCTACGAAGGCAGTTGGCGGGAATGGATGGGCAAGGAATTATGGCGCCAGGGCAGTCATCTGCAACTGCTGCGCACCCATGGCCCGAGCCTGCGCTTGCTGCGTTTTCCGTTGCTGTCGATTGCCGCCTGGTTGATCGATTTCATGGCCATTTCCGCCCTGTTCGACGGGTTCCCCCATCATTCGCTGCTGATGCTGCTGCTGACCGTCCTGCCCGCCCTGGCACTGAGCCTGCGTCAGAGCGCCAGGCACCGCGACACGCTCCTGACCCTGCAACTCTGGGGCCTGCACTGGGTACGCCTGCACCTGGCGGGCGCCGGGCTCATCCTCAGCCTTTGTCATTGGAATGCCAGGAGGCCCGCCCGTGGCTGAATTCATTTTCTGGTTGTGCCTGTTGCTACCGGTTTACGCCTACCTCGGTTATCCCCTGTTATTGACGTTGCTGGCACCGTTTTACCCGGCACCGCGCCAAGGACCGGCACAACCGATGGACGTGAGCATCGTGATTGCCGCGCACAACGAAGCGCGGCATATCGAAGAAAAACTGCGCACCGTGCTGGCCCAGGATTATCAGGCCCGCTCACTGCAAATCATCCTCGCCAGTGACGGCTCGACCGATGACACCGTGGCCTGCGCTCACCGGGTCGAGGACCCGCGCATCACCGTGCTCGATCTGCCCCGCCAGGGCAAGGCGGCGACGCTCAATGCCGGGGTCGCGATCAGCAGCGGCGCAATCCTGGTGTTCACCGACGCCGACAACCAGTGGTCCACCGACACCCTCGGCCATTTGCTTGCGCCGCTCAACGACCCGCAGGTCGGTGGCTGCGCCGGGCACATGGTGATCCCGGTGACAGGAAAGGGGTTGAGCGTTGGCGACAGCCTGTATCGGCACTATGAAGGTTGGCTGCGCTACGTGGAAAATCGCACCGGCTGCATGGTCTCCGCCGACGGCGCATTGCTCGCCTTGCGCCGCGAGTTGTTCCAGAACGTTCCGGCGGAGGTCAACGACGATTTTTTTATCAGCACCTGCGCGCCGGTCGCGTTCAAGCGGATTGTCTACGTGCCCCAGGCCCGGGTAATCGACCAGGGTGTGGACGAAGCCGACAAGCAATTCCGTCGCCGTCAGCGGGTCACGGTGGGTGGCCTGCAAAGCCTGGCCCAACGCCGGGAGTTGCTGAATCCGCTGACCCACGGCCTGTATGCGATTGCCTTGATCAGCCACAAGCTGATCCGGCGGCTGGCGCCGATCCTGTTGTTGCCGTTGCTGCTGAGCAATTTCTGGCTGTGGGAGGATCACGGCTTTTATCGTCTGAGCCTGATCGCACAACTGCTCGGTTACACGATGGCCATTGCCGGCCTGCTGGATTCGCAACACCGCTTGCCCAAACCCTTTCGCCTGGCCGCGTTCCTCCTGGTGACCCTTGCCGGGATGAGCATCGGCCTGTGGCAGTTCCTGCGCGGTCAGCGTTACGCCCAATGGAACCCCGAGCAAAATCGATGAGAGGCGCGTGCCGTGGCGATCAAACAACTGTTGAAACGCACCAGTGGCTGGCTGTACCTCAACTCCCCGGTGGGGCGCAAGCAACTGCACGGCGCCGGTGTGATCCTGATGTTGCACCGAGTGCTGGCCAGCGACCAGGCCGCCGAACTGCCCCACCGCAATGAACTGTGCGTCGGGCCAAAAGCGTTTGAACATTTGCTGGTGTGGTTGAAAAAACACTTCGACTGCGTGCCGCTGATGGACATTCTGCAACCGGGTGCGCGCTCGGAGCGACCGAAAGTGGCGCTGACCTTCGACGACGGCTGGCGCGACAACGCGCTGAATGCCTTCCCGCTGCTGCAAAAACACCAGGTGCCGGCGAGCATCTTTCTGTCCACCGACTTCATCGGTAGCCGCCAGCGGTTCTGGTGGGAAAGCATCGGCGAAACCCTGTGGAACAGCCATGGCGAACAGGCACGGCAGAAACTGATCGAACGCTTGCAGCACCTGGGGCGCCCGTTGCCGACACGGTGCGATGACCCGGATCGGCAACGCCGCAGCCTAGCGTTGCTGAACTTTTTGCAGAGCCTGAAAACCCTGTCGCCGCTGGACCTCAATCGCCTGACCGACGACTGCCCGCACGAGTCGTTGCCCCAGGCGCTGGACTGGCAGCAAGTGCGCCACCTGGAAGCGTCCGGCCTGGTGCGCTTCGGCCCCCACGGTGCCAGCCACGCCATCCTCACCGGTCTCGACGATCAACGCCTGGATGAAGAGCTGAGCCGCAGTCGCCAGGCGCTGCTCCACGGCTGCAACCAGCCATTGCCGGTTTACTGCTACCCCAATGGCGACAACGATGCGCGGGTGCGCCAACAGGTGGCCAGGCATGACTTCCCGTTTGCCCTGGGTACCGGCACCGGCATTTATCGAGGGGCCGAAGATCCACTGGCCCTGCCACGCTTCGGCGTCAGCCAGCGTACCGCGCGCAATCCCGGGTTGCTGTCCTGGCGCATCTACCGTGGTGTACGCCCATGAGCGGCAACAACTACCTCAAGCACCTGGCCCTGAGCATGGGCACCAAACTGGCGATGATCGCCCTGCGCTTGCTGCGCAACGTGTTGCTGGCGCGAATTCTCGGCCCCAGCGAACGGGGTTTGTTTGCCTTGCTCAGCGCCCTGCCCGACCTGATCAGCGCGGCCACCAGCGGCGGCTTGAATTCAGCGGTAGGCTATCAGGCGGCCAAGCAACGACCGATGGGTTTGCTGCTCAGCCAGGTGCTGCTGTTCGGTTGTCTGCTGGCAGCGTTGCTGACCTTGGCGGTGGTGGCGCTGACCCGCGAGTTCGGCAGTAAACTGGAGATCACCACGCAATTGGGCCTGCTCGCCTGGCTGTTGCTGCTGGCGGTGCCGCTGACCGTGCTCAAAAGCGGTTTGCTGACCCTGCACAACGCCTCGGGCGGCGTGGTCGCCTTCAATGCCTTGCGCCTGATCGAGTCGCTGGCGCCGCTGCTGGTGTTCCTTGCCCTGTTCTGGATGTGGAAAAGCGCGGCCCTGGAAGCGGCGTTGATCAGTTGGCTGGCGGGGATCAGCCTGGTGGTGCTGGCCGGTTGGGTCTGGCTCAAGCGTGAGCATCCGTTGAGCCTGCAATGGGACCGCGCCAGTCAAAACGAATTGCTGCGCTACAGCGCCCGTAGCCATCCGGACCTGCTGTTCCAGCAAATGATCCTGCGCTCCGACTTCCTGATCATCGGCGCCCTGCTCGGCACCACGGCACTGGGTCACTACGCCATGGCCAGCGCGGCCGCCGAGTTGCTGCTGATCGTTCCGGAAGCAGTGACCACGCCGCTGATGAAGCGCCTGCTGCAACAGGAAGAAGGCATCGAAAAAGTCACGCCACTGGCCTTGCGCTTGACCGCTACGGTGATGATCGGCGCTTGCCTGAGCATGGCTGTGGTGGGTGAATGGTTGATCGTGACGCTGTTTGGCGAGGCCTACCAGCCTGCATACCCGGCGTTGCTGGCGCTGCTGCCAGGCCTGTTGGGCCTGTGCTATGCGAGCATTCTGCGCCTGGACCTGCTGGGCAAAAACCGGCCCGGCACGATTTCGTTGTTGATGGGCCTCAGCGCCCTGCTCAACCTGGCGCTCAATGTGCTGCTGATCCCGACCTACGGCATCGTCGGCGCAGCAGCGGCGTCCTCTATCGCGTACCTGGCCGTGACCCTGGCGCTGTTGGTGGTGTATTGCCGGTTGAGCCACGTGCCGGTCTGGCAAACGCTCATCGTCCTGCCCGGCGACATCGCGCCGATGCTGCTGATGCTGCAACGGAAATCGGCATGAAACACCTGTTATTGCTGGTGAGTCTTGGACTCGGGCTGAGCGCCGAAGCTGCGCCCATGCGTTGGGCCGATATCCGCGACGGCAGCCTGTACCTGCAAACGGACCGCCCCGACACCCTGACCGTGCTCTGGACCCCGGTGTGGCAGGCTGAAGCCAACGAAGAACACCTCTACTTGCTCGACGGCCAGGGCAAACTCCAGAGCGAACGACTGATTGCCGCCAATGAGCCCCGCGGTAGTCAACGCTGGAACCTGGCGCCGGACGCCGCCAGTTATCGACTGGAAATTCCTGGCTACAGCTTCCGCCGTTATACGGTTGAGCACGACGACCACACCGTCGCACTGTTCGCCCCGGCCAAGGTGCATTTCAGCGCCGAGCCCCGGGACGGTGACGAGTTGTATTTCAAGGTCGCGGCCGGTGAGCACGCGGTGCTGGCCGGTAAATTCCACGGCGGCGTCGGCGCGTTGCAAGCGCAACGCGTGAGTGACGGCCAACAACTTTCACTTTCTCTAAAGCCGTACCCCATCTATTGGCAGTTCGACAAAGTCGAGTTGCCCGTTGCAACTACCGATCAAGTCTGGCGCCTGCACCTGCGCGGTAGTGGCAAGGTCGCATTCTGGCTCGATGGCACGGCCAACCTGTTCGCCCAGAACCCGCAACAGCTCAAGCCCTTGCGCGAAGACGAAGGCCAGACCCGGCTGACGCTGCACAACGACGTGCTCGGCAAGACCCCGAACCTGGGTATCGCCCTGCCCTATGCGCAACTGCCGGATTCCGGTTTCGCCGTGCTCGATGCCCTGCAACCACAGGCTGGAACCTATTACAGTCTGGTCGACATCATGGCGACGCGGCCGCATTACGAAGACGTGTTCCGCCGGCTGTATCAGGATCGCTTGGGCATCACTCAGGACATCACCCTGCTGGCCGGCAGACAGCGCCTTGCCTACCTGCGCGCCGACACCACCAGCAACGCCGGCCTCGACGCCTGGCTCGCCGCCACACGCGCACTCGGCGGCAAGGGCACACACTACATCGGTTTTGCCGACGAACCGAACCTCAACTACCCGGACTACGCCAGCTACAAGCGCATCTTCAACAGCATGGCCTGGCAAGTGCGCAGCAACCCGGACAACGCCAAAGCCGGCGTACGCATCGCCATGCCGGCCAGCTCCCGGTTCGTCAATGGCCCGTTCGTCGACAATGCCGCCGACAAGCGCGGCATCGACTGGGCCCGACGCCTGCTGGCCGAGTCCGGCGACAAGATCGATGCACTGGCCTGGCACGAATGGATGGTCCGCGACCTGCTGGCGACCCGTGTCTACCGCGATAGCGTACGCAAAGCGGCAGAGCTGGTGGGGTTCGACGCCCAGGGACGACCGCGCAAAGCCTTGTTGCTGGACCAGACCAACATGTCCAGCGGGGCCAGCCTCAGCCCTTACGATCAGGAAACCCACTACGCCTCGTTATGGTGGGCCTCGGTCATCATCAATGCTTCCCAGGACGGCTTGCTCGATATGCTCGGCTGGTTCCAGGCTGCCGACGAACCTGAGTATCCCAAGGGTATGTTGCGCGTGCTCGGCAAGGATGAGTTCGAGCTCAAGCCCGTGGGCCTGGCGCAGCAATTTATCCGCCAGCATTGGCTACGCGATGTCATGCGCCTGGAGAACGACGCCTTCGAGGTTGACGTGCTGGCCATGTCTGCCGGGCACCAACGCAACCTGCTGGGCGTCAATAAAGGCTCACGCTTGCAGCGTGTGAGCCTGGCTGGCGCGCAATGTCCATTGCCCCATGGATCATTGCGCTATTTCGGCGCCGACAACCGCAGTCGCGACGCATCCTTCAAATGCCTGGAGGGTCGCATCAGCTTCGATTTACCAGGAGAAACCCTGTTTTCCCTCAGCTGGAGCACCTCATGAACGCCATTGATTTTTTACCGCGTGGACGATTCGTCGCGCATTGAGTCACGCCACTCACGGCCAACACCGTCGGGAGTCAAAAACATGAATGCTCTGAAAAAGCTCAGCGATCACATCAAGCAAAAAGGCCTGCGCGCCACCGTCGGCAAGTTGTGGAAACACTACGTGTTTTTCCACGAAGAACTGTTGTGGATGGAACGCGACCTGGTGAGCCCGGTACCGCCACACAAGCTTCGGCCCTATTCACCGCTGCGACTGGAAACCATCACCCCACAAAACGCCGTAGCGTTCGCCAGGCACTTCGGTGATCGCGTGGGCACCATGGCCGAGTTGGCGTCCGAAGGGTACACCGGGCACATGTACCTGGATGAAAACGGCGATACCGTGGCCTTTATCTGGGGCAGCACACGCGATTATCTCGACCGTCATTACTACGGCTGCATGTTTCCGGTGAAGCCAGGCGAGTTCTTCGAGTTCGCTCTCGAGCAGATTCCTGCCTACCGGGGCACCATGCTGTCGGTCGATTTCCAGCTGAACCTGTGGAAAGCCATGGCTGATCAGGGCTGCAACAAAGTGGTGGATATCTGCGAGTCCCACAACATTCCCGCGCTCAAGCTGCACATCCGCATGGGGTATCGCGAGCAGGGACGGATCATGAACATCTACCACCTGTTCGGCTGGCGCTTCTTTCGCGAAACCCGCTACAGCGGTTCACGCCTGGATGCCTTGCGCAAACCGGCACCCTCTCCTGTTCCAGCCGAGGCGAGCTGATCTTATGTCTGCACGATTCGAATGGCGCACTTCGCTGTGCACCCACGACTTTCCGGTAGAGGCTTACGAAGCGTTGCGCCAGCGCGTAACGGACCACACGCCGTTCAACACCCTGGCCTGGCTATACGCCTCGGAACTGGCACTCAAACCCGGCGAGCAGTTGCACGTGCTGCTCGGCTGGCAGGGTGACGAACTGGCGCTGTGCCTGCCGCTGGTGGCGTCCATGGAGCGCTTTGCGCGTTTGCCGTTTCGGGTCCTGCATCATTTGGGCTATCCCCTCGCCGACCGCCTCGCACTGCTGACGAGGCTGGACGACGACAATTTACGCCAGGCGCTGACGCTGATCCGTCAACGCCTGCCCCATGCCGTGCTGCAACTCAACGAACTGGCCGGTTCCACGGCCCAGGTACAGGCCCTGGCACCGTGGCAGGCGCTGAGTTCGACCGCCGAACATCGCCTGAGCTGTCGAGTACCGGTGCACCTGATCAGCGAGGCCGACCATCAGGAGGTCTCCGGCGACCCGCGCTACAAACTGCGCCGCGCACGCAAACGCATCGCCGCGTGCGGTGCCCAGGTGCGGCGGATTACTCCCGACGCCCTGACCATGGGGCCGCTGTTGCAAGAAATCAGTGAGGTCGAAGCGGTGAGCTGGAAAGGCGATGAAGGCGTCGGGATCTTTTCCGATGCGCGCCATCGCCAGTGGATGGACCGCGCCTTCACCGCCCTGGCGGCCCGAGGCCTGGTGCGCGTGGTGGTGCTGGAGCTGGAGGGGCGCTGCATCAGCTATCGCCTTGGCTTGCTGGAACAGGGTCGACTGTACGACTACAATCTGGCGTTCCTGCCGCAATATGCCGACCTGGGCAGCGGCCGGGTGCTGCTCGAAGAGTGGATTCGCTGGGGCCTGGAAGACAACTGGTGCTGGATCGATGCGTCGCGGGTCAGCCTGGAAAACTCCAGCCATCAACTGCACGAACGCATGACCGGGCAACTGGAACACTGGCGCTGGAGTTTTTACTCCTGGCGTCCAGGCGGTCTGGTGCTGGGGCTGGCCTTGCGGGTCTGGCAACGCTTCAAACCCCGATTGCAGCAATGGCGCACCCGACGCGCGGCGGCCGCAGTCGCAACACCCGCGGTCCACACGCCTGCGCCTACGGAAAAACTCAAGGAGGGTGCACATGCCTCGGCAAGTGATAGTCAACGCTGACGATTTCGGCCTCAGTGCCTGCGAAAACGCGGTGATCCTTGGCGCGTTCCAGGCCGGGCTCATCAGCTCCGCCACCGCCATGGCCAACATGCCGGCGTTCGAAGCGGCCTGCGTCCTGGCCCGGCATCCATTGCTCGAAGGCCGAATCGGCCTGCACTTCAACCTGACCTATGGCCGTCCGTTGAGCCAGAGCATTGCGCAGCGCCCGACGTTTTGCGACGGGGCCGGCGTGTTCGACCTCAACCTGCCCCGCACCCACCTCTGGCTCGGGCGCCGGGATCGCAACGCCGTACTGGAAGAACTCGAAGCCCAGTGGCAGCGCTGCCTGGACAACGGCCTGCGCCCCACCCACCTGGACTCCCATCAACACGTGCACAATATCTGGCCGATCGGCGAGATCGTCGCGCGCTTCGCCGCCCGCCAGGGGGTGCCGGTGCGTCTGGCGCGCAATCTGGGGCAAAACCTCAGCCTGCCCAAGCGCGTGTTCAAGGACCTGCTCAACCGTCGCCTGAGCAATCTGGCCGGTGCCACCGCCGACTACGTGTGCACCCCGGTGGATCTGCGCAACGCCGAGCCGCCACCCGATGGATTGCTGGAAATCGTCGCCCACCCGAACCAGCTCGGCGCCGACTTCGGCGATGCCTACCTGGAACCGGGAGAGTCATTGAGCGCGTTGCTGGAACAGCGTTTGCCGGGTGTGCCGCGGGTGGCCTATACCGCTGCGGGAGACGCCGCACCTCGCCGTGCGCAGGCCGTTCTGGAATAGCTCACCCCGCACTTGTTGGAGCGAGCCTGCTCGCGATGGGGTTGCCTACATCTTCCTCGGAAAAAAACCCTCTGATCGCGGAAATGTCTGACTGCTCATCCGTATCCATTTGGATACATTCGAGCAATGAATTATCTTGTCCAGCAAACCGCTACTTTCGCAGCATGGCACGCCTCGGTTCGCGACTTGCGAGCCAGGCTAGCTATCGCTCGTCGCATTGACCGCGCATCTGCGGGTAATCTTGGCGACAACAAGCCTGTCGGTGATGGCGTTTCTGAAATGCGCGTGGACGTAGGTGCCGGATACCGGGTTTACTTTACGATGCGAGGCGGTGCCGTCATTGTCCTGCTGGCCGGAGGTGACAAGTCATCTCAAACCGCCGATATCAAACGCGCAAAAAAAATGGCAAAGGAGGTTTAACCATGAGCCAGACTTTGACGACTTTCGACATGGCGGCGCTGCTCGACAGTGATGAAGCCATTAGCGAGTATCTCTCTCAGGTACTGGCAGACGGTGACAATGAGGAGTTTCTGCGCGCTATCGGCTATGTGGTGAATGCCCGTGGCATGACACAGATAGCCAAAGACTCTGGAATGGGTCGCGAAAGCCTCTACAAGGCCTTCGCGCCGGGAGCAAAACCTCGTTTCGATACGGTCCTGAAGGTCATTCATGCCCTGGGCATAGATCTCTGCGCGCAACCAGGACACACCGTCAATCACTCAAATCTATAACTGATTTTCCGCGTCATGTGGCTGGTTTCACCACCACCCACGTAAAACACAACGGCAACTGCGCTGCCTGCTGCTGATAGCGGTCATAGAGCTCTTCGCGGTTGGAGTGTGGGTATTCCCTGAAGTGACGGATCTGCAGCCCTGCCGCAATGGCGGCGCTGAAGAGGTCGCCCAGGGTGTGGGCGAACCAGTAGGACGGCGCGGCCGGCTGTTCGATCCTGCCTTCGTAGACGATCGGTTCGTGCTGCACGAACGGTTCGCGGCGGAAGTATGAGCTGGCCGGGCGAAAAGGATCGGCTGCCTCGGGGTCGAACATTTCCAGGAACGGATGGGTTTCGTACACCACCAGCGCCCCACCCGGCTTCAGCGTGCGCGCCACATGGCGGAAGAATTCGCCGATGTCCGGCATCCAGTTCAAGACCCCGATGGTGATCAGCGCCAGGTCAAAGCGCTCCTGCAGTCCGGCCGGCAAGTGGTGAATGTCCGCTTCGATGAATTGCGGCGCGTGGGGCGATCGGGACGCCAGTTCCCGTGCCTGCCCGAGAAAGGCTTCAGACTGGTCGACGCCCACCACGCTGCGCGCGCCCATGGCGAACAGCGACAGGCTTTCACGACCGTTGTTGCAGCCTAGTTGCACCACGTCCTTGCCGTCGATACCTGTCTGGGTCAGCAAAGCGGTCAGGGTGTCGTCCAGGCAGGAAAAATCCGCGTCTTCCACGCCTTTCAACAAGGCTTGCCATTCGCTGGAGTCCTTGTGGTGACGGGCGGAGTCATTCCAGGCCTCGCGGTTACTGGCGATGGCTTGTTCTTTTGTCGGCAGTTCCATTGCACGCTCCAGGGTCCGGGTCGTCGATTTGACCGGCGAAGTCTAGATCAACCCCATCCTGGCAGGTGTTGCGAACTTGTAATCCGCGCGGCAGCGACGGCTGTGCACGGCGCCAGCTATAGTTAAAGACCTTGGGGGAAGTGTGGTTAAACCGATTTAGCAGGTGTTGCCATGAAAAAGACCTACCTGACGCTTTTGCTCGCCGTCTGCCTGGGCGCAACCGCTGTCGTCCTCGCGGACGACATGCCCACCACCAACTACAGCAGCGAATTCAACTATTACGGTGCTGACCAACCCTTCGCGCACCCCGTACCACCGTCGATGAACATTGTGCCGCCGGGTTCGTACATCCCGACCGCGCCCAGGGAATTCATTCCGGTTTCAAGTGAGCACGTGTTTTCCGATTCGCGCCTGCCGACAGTGGCCGACGCCACGGTTCGGGTGTTTATCCGCTCCTACGATCCGGAGCGTGGTGTGTACGTGAACCAGGAAGTCGAGAACCCCAGCTGCATGCTGTCCTGTCTGAGGCAGGGCCCGGTGTTGCAGTGAGCCTTACCACTGGCGCTTGTCCGGACGGGCGAGGCCGAGTTTTTCGATCCGGTAGCGCAACATGTCACGGCTCAGACCCAGCAGGCGGGCCGATTTGGTGACGTTCCAGTCGGTCTTGTCGAGCATCTTGCGCACCATGTCGCGCTCCACTTCCGGCAGGTTCATGGAGTCGCTGCCGCTGAAGGACGGACGCGGTTCGCTGAAGTGTGACGGCTCGTGATGAAACATCGGTGGCTCATCCATCAGGCTCAGGCAGACGTTCAACTGATGGGCGGCGATAGTGTCGCTTTGCGCCAGCAACACGGTTTGCTCCAGCATGTTGCGCAATTCGCGCACGTTGCCCGGCCAGCTATAGCTGAGCAGCAATTCTTCGGCCTGGTTGCTGAAATGCAGGTTCGGCTTGCCGTAGCGTTTGCCATGTAGCCCCAGGAAGTGCCGGGCCAGCAGCAGGATATCGGCGCCACGGGTATACAGTCGCGGCACCTTGATGGAAATGATGCGCAGGCGGAAGAACAGGTCACGACGGAATTTGCCTTGCTGGACCATCTGTTCGAGATTGCAGTTGGTGGCGCTGATCACCCTCAGGTCGACCTTGCGCTCCTTCACTGAACCGACCCGGCGAATGGTCCGGTCTTCCAGTAGTTTCAGCAGCTTGGCTTGCAGCAGCAAGTCCATCTCACCGATTTCATCGAGGAACAGCGTGCCGCCATCGGCCGCTTCCACCAGCCCCATGCGACGATCCTTAGCGTCGGTGAAGGCGCCCTTCTCGTGGCCGAACAGTTCCGACTCCACCAGATTGGACGGGATCGAAGCACAGTTGAATTCAATGAATGGGCCTTTGGCGCGCGGGCCATCGAAGTGCAAGGCCCGGGCCACCAGTTCCTTGCCGGTGCCCGTCTCGCCTTCCACCAGCACCGGCGGCAGATCGCTGTTGGCCATGCGCCGTTCGGCGTCGAGCAACTGGGTGATGGTGCCCTTGAGGTACGCCATCGGTGCCGACTCGCCAATCAGAGCCTGCACTCCCGACTTCTGGGCCTCGCGCTCCTGGTAAAACGACAGCGTACGCTCCATGCGGTCGGTGGCCAGGGCCTTGTCCAGCAGCAACTTGAGCTCTGGCAGGGCCACCGGTTTGGTGACGTAGTGAAAGGCGCCCTCTTTCATCGCCACCACGGCGTCTTCGACATTGCCGTAGCCGGTCATCATGATCACTTTCAGATCCGGCGCGCTGATGCGCAGCTTCTGGATCAGGTCGTGACCACTCATGCCCGGCAACGAGTTGTCGGTCAGTACCACGTCAGGCGCGAAAGAACCCAATTGCTCCAGTGCATCTTCAGCCGAGTGGCAGACGGTCACCTCGAAGTCCTTGCGCTCCAGGTAAGTCTGAATATTCTCGGCGAGGATTTCGTCATCCTCGACCAGCAGAATGCTGTGCTCCATATACCCCTCCCGTTGCCACTTTGAAATTGAGACAAACACGGGTTCCTTCCTGCTCCCGGCTGGTCAGTTCGACCGAGCCGTCAAAACGCTCCATTATTCGTTTGACCAGGGCCAGGCCCACACCCAACCCACCTTGTTTGGTGGTAAAAAACGGCTTGAAGACCATTTGCTGCTGTTGTTTGGACATGCCCTTGCCGGTGTCGGTCAATGTCATTCTCACGTCGCCGGACACCGAGGAATCGATCTCGATCGTCAGCACGCCACCCTTGGGCATGGCTTCCAGTGCATTAGCAAACAGGCTATTGAGTATTTGCGTGAGCAGCACCTGCTGGCTGACGACCGGTGGCACGCTGACAGGGGAGAAACGCACTTCAACGTCCGAACGCTTGATCAGGGACTCAAAGGCACTCAGGGTGTCTTCGAGAGCCAGCACCAGGTCGACCGTTTCACAGTCGTCATTCATCGGCCGCAACGACACCAGCAATTCACGGACCCAGCGCGACATGCGGTCGACCTGACTGATGATATCGCCGATGTTTTTCTGTGCGGTCTGGCTGGCGATGTCCTGGGCCAGTTCGGCGCTGGAACGGATATTGGCCAGCGGGTTGCGCAAGCTGTGGGCGACCGCCGAGGACATCTCGCCAAGGGCGACAAAGGTCTCGTTGGCGATCAGTTGTTTCTGCTGGCTCTGCAACAGCGTCGCCGCGCGTCGCACGATCCAGAACAGCCCCAGGTAAATGGCTGCCCCACCGATCAGCGTGGCCAGCCAGATTGCCTTGAAGCCACGCTGGATACGCGCCACCAGATCCACCGGCTCCTTGTAGATTTCCACCATGGCAATCACTTTGCTTCTGTCGGCGTTGAACATCGGAATATAGTTCTCGACGAACAGGTACTCCGGTTCGCGCAGCAAGCGCTGCTCGGGACGCTCCTCATCGATTTCGTGGTAACTGGTGGACACCGGCGATTTCATTTCGAAGGATTCGTCCAGCTCAAAGTCGCCTTCGATACGCACGCCGATCAACTCGGGGTTGGTCGACCAGACCACGGTGCGGTCCAGGGAGTACACCGTCGCCAGCAGGATGTCCGGCAGATGCTTCACATGGTCAAGAAACTCAACGCGCGCGGCGGCCCGGGATACGGGGTTGACGTCGGGGTAGGCATCGTCCATGCGCGGGTCGAGCATTTCACCCATGGTTCGCCCCGGGGCAATGCCGGCATGCCGGATTTCGGCCTCGCCAATGGACTGGATGAACTGCGCGGTCAGCATCGAATCGCGCTCGATACTTTCATCGACAACAAAGCGCGTGGAGATGTAACCCAGCCCCAGCGCCACCACAGCGATGATCAGAAAGCTTGCCAGGGAGAACCAGCGCAGCAAATTGAACTGCGGCCGCCAACCCTTGCGTTGTCCTGCCGGGGTCTGCGGCGCAGCTACTTTTTGTTGTTCGAGTATCTGCATGGCTGTGTCCTGGATGCTTGAAATCGAGCCTGTTCAGCCGCTTTCAGGATCAGTGTAGGTGGCATTGATAGCCACCGACTGGCCCGCGTAATTTTTTTGACACTATTGCACCCGGGGTGTCTCGGGGTGCGCGACCGAATGATGTTGTTCAGGCTCTTCGTTACCACTGGCCAATGGCGCCGCTGGCGGATGTTGACGGTCGGTTTCTTCTTTCAGGAAATCGATGAGGGACTGGGCGGAACGCGCATCCAGTCGCAAGTTGGGCATCGAGATCCTGTTGTAGCGCTCGAACAGTTCCATCGCGATCGGGTCCTTTTCCGCGAGCATGCGGTCAGGTTCGCGGATCCAGCGGTTGAGCCAGGCCGGATCGCGCTGATAGGTCACGCCGATCAGGTCCGGGCCGATGCTGCGCAGGCCGATGCCCTGCCCGTCCAGCGGACCGAGGCTGTGGCAAGACGCGCAGCGGGTGCGAAACAGCTCTTCGCCATTGCTCGGCGGACGGATTTCGGGGGCGTCGACGTAGCTTTCCTCCACACTGGGCTGTTTCCAGTTATGCAGGGTATTGGCCAGTTGGTCGGCCAGAATCCACGGGTTTTCGAACGGCGAGGCTTTCATCCAGCGGCCCGTTGCCTGGTTGCCGACGATCAGGCTCAGGTTGTGGTCCTTGTTGCGCCCGTTATCGACGCCTTCGATGAACAGCCCCAGTTTTTTGCGCAGGTCGGTGACGTCGGCGAATTCCCCGGTGAGGAATTTCCACCCGGGCCCGACCTGGAAGCGTTGCGCATAGGCCTTGAGCACCTCGGGGGTATCACTCAAGGGGTCGATGCTGATGGAGTAGAAGAAGATGTCCTTGCCGACCCGATCCCCCAGCAGTTTCTGCACCTGGCGCATGCGCGCGGTTTCCAGGGGGCAGGAGTCACTGCACGAGGTGAAGATGAAGTTGATCACCACCACCTTGTCTTTGATCAAGTCATCGAAAAAACGCAGCTGTTGTCCGTCTTGGTCGGTCAGCAGGGTGTTGGGGAAATAGTCTGCACCCCACGGGGTGACGGCTTCAACGACAGCGGGTTCGGCAGTGGATGCCGGAGCAGGTGCAGGCGTCGACGTCGGCTGGCTGGCGACCAGCAACTGGCTGGCCAGCAAACCGGTCACCAGCATCAGCACCAGGTGCATGCCCAGGGCTCGCGAGCGTGGTGAATGCATCTCTTTTTTTTCCATCACCAGCCGCCTCGATGTGGTGAAGGGGGGTTATGGTGGTTTTGCAAGGACCTCGCCAATCATGTGTTTTTTTATAAAAACGTACTAACACTCGACAAAACAGTGATTTATCAAAATCAATGTGCAACGACCGGGCAAATGACCGGGGATTAATACCCGTTATTGGGGGTAGATCATCCCCGTTTTCAGGGGGCCAGAACAAAGGACAGGCGCACAGTGGTGCCCTCGCCTTCACTGCTGTCGAGGGTCACCGCACCGCCAAATCGCTCCATGATCCGCTCGACCAGCACCAGCCCGACCCCCAGCCCGCCCTGTTTGGTGGTGAAGAACGGCCGGAAGGCCATAGTGCGCTCTTCTTCGCTCATGCCTTTGCCGGTATCGCTCACCCTCACACTGACGTGCTGGGCATCGCGCGGTTCGATCTGGATGGTCAGGGTGCCGCCGCCGTCCATGGCTTCCACCGCATTGGACAGCAGGCTGCTGAGGAGCTGGGTCAGTTGTACGTGCTGGCTCAGCACCATGGGCGTCTGGTCCGGCTCGAACACCACGTTGACCTTGGCCTTGTTGATCTGATGCTCGTAAGCCATCAGGCTGTCATGCAGGGCCGCCACCAGGTTCACAGGTTCGGCCTCGTCATTGAGCGGTCGCAGGGACTGGAGCAACTCCCGTACCCATTTCGACATGCGATCGACCTGACCAATGATGTCGTTGATGTTCCCGTGTGCCGGACCGCTGTCGAACTCTATCGCCAGCTCGGCGCTTGAACGGATGTTCGCCAACGGATTGCGCAGACTGTGGGCGACCGCCGAGGACACCTCCCCCAGAGCCACAAAGGTTTCGTTGGTGATCAATTGCTTCTGCTGCGTCGCCAGCAGGATCGCCGCCCGCCGCACGATCCAGTACAGCCCCAGGTAAATGAGACCGCCGCCCAGGGCGGTTGCCAGCCAGATCAGCACCAGGCCGCGCTCCATGCGGTTGATCAGGTCCTGGGGTTCCTTGTAGATTTCGACCATCGCCGTGACGGTGCTGCCATCGGCGTCGAACAAGGGAATGTAGTTTTCGATGAAGGCGTATTTGGGTGGTTCCAGGAACTTCTGCTCCATGCGGGATCTATCCACACCGTGGTAAGCGGTCGACACGGAAATTTTCGAGTTGAATGCCCGATCGAGGTCTTCATTGCCATGGATCGTAATGCCCATCAAGACCGGGTTGGTCGACCAGATCACCATGCGGTCGGGGGCGTAGATGTTGACCAGAATCACGTCCGGCAAGTTTGCGATATGGTCGAGGAATTCACCACGGGCACTGACACGGGACAGTGGGTCGACGTCAGGAAAGTCCATGTCTTTTCGTGGGTCGAGCAACTCGCCCATGGTCCTGACGTTGGGAATCGACACATGGTGCACCTCGGCCGAGGCAATCGCCTGAATGAATTGTGAGGTCAATAGCGCATCGCGTTGCACGCTTTCGGTAATCACGAAGCGCGTGGATACCGCCCCCAGCGCCACCGCCACCGTGCCGATCACCAGCATGCTGACCAGTGAAAACCAGCGCAGCAGATTGAAGGGCTCCTTGCGCGTGTTCAAGCGAACTTCGCTGTCGGTCGCAAGTACTTTGGCGATTGTGGTCATGGACACGGTTCCCGGAAACCCCCTATAGGTTTATAGCCCAGCCATGGCCGTTTGGCCGAGCCTGGGGACTGCGATACCCCACCCGCCCCGCGACCCCGTCACCCCCAAAGTCGGGGATAGCTGCCCGTGCCATAACTTCCCGGCCTGCCGCCTGCGACCGCGCCAACACCTTTACTGCGGGCGTCTCACGGGCGTTTTCGCCGATTGGTATGGAAGTTGCCGAACTCCCTGCCAACTGCCCCATCCCCAAGGGGCAGGTACTTCGACAGAGGGAACACTCATGCACCCGTTACTGTGCAAAACCGCGTCCGCCCTGGTTGTGACTGCTCTAGCCCAAGGTATTGCCCAGGCCGCGCTGTTTGCCGTAGACCCCGGCCCCTACCTGCCAGCCAATGGCAATTTCGCCGCCTGGTATCAAGACAGCCACGGCCGAACCCTTGACCTGTGTTTATCAAAGGCTGTCAGTTCCAGGGTTTCCAGTGCGCCGGGCGCCCCGACTTACATGTGCTCGCTGATCCCTAATCCCGGCATTTTCGATGACACGCAACCGTTGGTCTTCCCGACCAATTTCCCCGACGAAGCGTTCTGGGCAACAGGCGAAACAACTATCGTCGATGCCGCCCGAGGCATCGACCTGACCTATGTCTCGGCGCTCGAAGCAGCCTTCAGTGGTGGGGATCCATTGGAGGGCGACCAGATCAGCTTCGCCCGGATCCGTGTTCGCATCGACGTGCCCACCGCCGGCACTTATGTCATCACCCACCCTTACGGCGTCGAAGTGTTCAACGTCGAGACTCCCGGCCGTCGGGCGATCAACATGACTCGGGACATTGGCATCGGCGCGCCAAAAACCTACAACGGCGCGCTCAAGGGCGACGTCGGGCCGTTCCTGCGCAGTGTCAATGGCCCCTACACCGAGACCAACCCGAGCACGGGCCAGGCCGAACAATTCGTCGGCGATCCGAACCTCACCGAAGCCGTCACCGGCAGCCCGTTCAACACCAACTACGTGCGCATCGAGGGCCCCAATGGCCTGGACTTGCGCACCAACCTCTTCGCTGTTTCCGGCAAGTTGTCGAAGGTGGTCCGTCCGACCCCGGTGATCGCCGAGCGCAGCACCTACTCGCGACAGGCCGGCACCAGCGCCCCGGTGGCCCAGCAGGACGTGTTCGTGATGGCCCCGCCGCCACCCGCCACCGTGACCCTGGACAGCAACAATCCGCTGCTGAACTTCACCGAAGCCAATACCACCGGCCACTGGTATGCACAGTCGCCGAACAATCCGACGTTGCCGAGCACCTTGCAGGTGACCGCCGACAACCACCTGGCCATCGCCAGCAGCGCGCCGACCATATTGCCCATGCCGTTGACCGACCTGGTGACGATCTCACGCGCCGAGTACAGCCTGAGCACCGGGCAAATCACCATCGTGGCTTCGACCAGCGATGAAACGTCGCCACCGGTGCTCACCGCCACCTCCGGCACCGGTATCGCCATCGGCGCCCTGAGTGGTGACGGCGCCGTGAAAAGCCTGGCCACCGGCATCTCGCCGATTCCGCCAGCCCAGGTTCGTGTGTCGTCCGCCAATGGCGGCAGCGATACCGAAGAAGTGGTCATCGTGCAATGAACGCCCACATGCCCGGATCCTCATCAGGAGGCATCATGAACAAATGGCCACGCCTGGCGCTCAACGCCCTGGGACTGACTCTATCGCTGACCGGCAGTGCTTTCGCGCAACTCGCCGCCGTCGATCCCGGTCCTTACACCTTTGCCACCGGGAAATTCCCGATCTGGTATCAGGACAACAATCAACTGTCGATGGAGCTGTGCCAGTCCCGCGCCGCCAGTTCGCGGGTGGCAGCCAGCGTGCCACCGGCCTACATGTGCACCCTGCTGCCGACACCGGGCATTTTCGACGACACCCTGCCAATGGTGTTCCCGGATAACTGGCCAGACGAAGCCTTCTGGTTCCTTGCCGAGACCAGCATCCCCAACAACACCGCCGGCTATGGCATGGACGTCTATGTCGCCGGGATCGAGGCTGCATTTGCCGGTGGCAACCCGCTCGATGGCGACCAGATCAGCTTCGCGCGGATTCGTCTGCGGGTGAACATTCCCGTTGCCGGGACCTACACCATTACCCACCCCTATGGCGTGGAAACGGTCAACGTCACCACCACCGGGCGCCGGGCGATCAACATCACCAGGGACGTCGGCATCGGTGCGCCGGGGGTTTTCAGCGGTGCGGTCAACGGTGCGATCGGGCCGTTCCTGCGCAGCGTCAACGGTCCCTACACCGAGGTGAACCCGGACACCGGCGCCATCGAAACCTTCGTCGGCGACCCCAACCTCACCGAAGCGGTGACCGGCAGCCCCAACAACACCAACTTCGTGCGCATCCAGGGTCCGGCCGGGACCATCCAGACCAACCTCTTCACCCTGTCCGGCAAGGTGCTCGACAACCGCGCGCAGACCGCGGTGGACATGACCCGTGCCACTTACCGCCGCATAGCCGGCACGGGCGGCAACACCACCCGGGTCGAAGTGTTTGCCAAAGCCGCCAACGGTTCGACCCTGTGCTTTCGCGAAAGCATCGCCCTGGTCCCCGGCCCGCCTGTGTCACCTTGCCAGACCAGCATGGTGAGCGATAACAATGGCGTGTACTTCGCCCAGAATCTGCTGGCCAACGCAACGGTGCCGCCGGTCGTGGTGGTCACCGCCACCAACCCCGCCGGGACCACCCGCCCGACTGCGGTGTCGAGCAAGCTCTCGGACGTGGTGAAAATCCAGACCGCCCGTTACAGCTGGAGCAACCACAGCCTGCTGATCGAGGCCACTTCCACAGACGAAGTGGTGGTACCGGACATGGTCGCCCAGGGTTACGGGCGGCTATCGAAAACCGGAATCCTGCAACGCCTGACGGTGGCTGACTTGACCCAACCCCCTGCAACCGTGACGGTCAAATCCGCTGCCGGCGGCAGTGACATCGAGCCGGTCGTAGTCGTCGGCACTGCACCGGACACCGGCGCGAACCAGGCACCGATCTCCGTCGCCGATACCGGCAGCACCAGCTTCGGCGTGCCGATCACCCTCAACCTGCTGGCCAACGACAGGGACCCGGACGGCAATACGCCGCTGAGCATTACCGCGCTGACCCAACCGGCCGCCAGCCAGGGCACGGTGGCATTGAGCGGCACTACGGCGGTGGTCTACACCCCTCCTGCTGTCGTCAACGCGCCGTTGACCACGACCTTCACTTACAAGGCCCAGGACGTCAAAGGCCTGGCCTCGACGACAGCGGCAACCGTGAGCATGACCGTGGCACCTAACCGGCCTCCGGTGGCCGTCGCCGATGCCGTCACGACACTGGGTGTGGCGATTCCAATCAACGTGCTGGCCAACGACACCGATCCAGAAGGCAATGTGCCGCTAGCCGTCGCCGACTTCACTCAACCGCTGGCAGGTCGCGGCACCGTCAGCAGAAACGGCACGGTGCTCACCTACACCCCACCGGCCACCGTCACCACGGCCTTCACCACGACCTTCACCTACTTTGCCCGGGACAGTTTCGGCGCCCAATCGACGTCGCCAGCCACGGTCACGGTGCAGGTCGCGCCACGGCCTGCTGCGGAAACCTTCGCCGTGACCACCGCAACGGTGAGAGCCCGCTCCAACAACCGCTTCACCTGGGACTTTGCCGGCACCTCATCGGTGACCACCGGCAACACCATCACCATCAAGGTCACCACTCCGACCGGGCTGGTCACCCTGGGCACCACCGCCGTACCGGCGAATGGACGCTGGCGGTTGACCGTGAACAACACCACCACGGTCGTTCCGTCGACGAACCCGACCGCCACGATCACCTCGTCCCAAGGCTCCGTGCGCACGGTGCCGGTGATCGCCAACTGAGCCCGCGCCCCATTAGCCACGCAGGTTGATGGAGCCGGTTTCAACCCTATGGAAAACCGCGGCCTCGGGTGGGGGCCACGGTTTTTTGCCGGGTGCATTGATGGAAGCAATCCAGCGGTGGTCTGGCTGCCATCACTGGAGCGGTGCCCGGACCAGGCTCACTCCCACAGGTATTCAGTACATCTGAAAGATTTCGGTCGGCTGGCAGGCCGCCATCGCGAGCAAGCTCGCTCCCACAGAAGAGCAAAAGCAGATCGGCGTACACAAACGCTCTTCACCACTCATCAGGCCGAGCGTTAGCTCGCCTGCAGCTTTTGATCTTGATCCACCCGCCCCCTCGGCAGGCTGAGTGGAGGTGTTTATCCGGGGATTGGCGCGCAGCGCCGTTCGACGCAGTCGAACACATCGCATGTAGGTGCCAGCGAAGCCAACCGGAGGGCGATGCCCCCGGAGGAATGCCGGAGCGAAGGAACCCCGAGCCTCAGCGAGGGGCCGTACGTAAGGGGCGAGACTTTTTGGTTCCTTTTGTGTCGTTTGACAAAAGGGACTCGCCGTAAGGGCGAAACCATAAGCCGCCGTTACCGCAGCAACGGATATGTACTCAGACCCCCAACCTGATCGACAGCCGCTCGGCCAACGCCTTGGCCTGGCTCGCCACATCGGTGACGGCGGTACTTTCCCACCACATACCGCGCAACGGCGGACCCATGGCAAACAACCGGCTGGCGGGCTGACCCTCGGCGTTCAGAACCGCACCATCGACCTCTGCGGCGATGCCCAAGGCCAGCGGCCCGGGCCGGACCAGGCCTCGGGCGAGCAGTTGCCGGGGCAGCGGTCGCGCGACCCGGCGCCAGTCGTATTCGATACCGCTGGAGTTGATCAGGGCGACACCGCTGACCACACAGGTCTGCGCCTCTCCCCGCCGTCGAAGGCGAATACTCACCTCGCCATTCAGCGATGGCTCGAGGCCCTGGTAAGAGGCTGCGTGAATACGTAACCGCCCTTCTTTATACAAGCGCTCAACCAGCTCGGCACTCAAGGGTGGCGAGCGGTGATGATGGCTTTCCCACCACGGCCGCACATGCCGCACGAACTGCCGACGCTGCACGTCGGTCGCCTGATGCCACAAGCGGCCGATGTGTGCCCGCACCGTGTCCAGCGGCGCCTGCCAGTCGATACCTTGGGCGATGGCGTCCCGGCAGTGCCGACGCAGTTCGCGCATCAACTGGCGAGGTGTGCGGATGCTCTGATCCTGCGCGAGAAAATCCACCCAGGCCGGTGGCTGGCGACGCACATGGGGCAGCAGCCCATGGCGGGAAAACACTTCGATCGGCCCACGATGCCCGGCCTGTTCCAGCGACACCACAGCATCGACCATGGTCAGGCCCGAGCCGATGATCATGACCGTCGCTTGCGGATCGAGTTGCCGCATGGCCGCCACATCCCACGGATCGAGGGCTGCTGCGTTCAAGCCGCTGGACCGGGTTTGCGGGGTGCGCGCGGCGGGAAACATCCCGGTGGCCAGCACCGCAAAAGCGCCCTGCAAGCATCGGCCGTCGCTCAAGGTCAAGCGCACGGCGTCTGCATCGATTTGCAAATCGACCACTTCGGCCTGCACATGCTCGACCGTCGAACCGACCAAGGCGCCCTCCGCCTGCGCTTCTGCCAGGCGCTGCCGGGCGTACAGGCCGAAAACGCCCCGAGGCGGAAACAACTCGCTGATCGGCACATGCTGCTGATCCGATTCCGGCCAGCCGCCCGCCTTGATGTACTCGGTCAGCCATTGGGTCAGGTCGTCGGCGTTGTCCGGGTCAACACTCATCCGCGCCGCATTGCCGTTGAGCGTATGACCCAGTTCCACCGCGCTATAGGCTTCACCCCGCCCCAACCCGGCCCGGGGCTCGATCACCAGCACCCGGCGCCGGCCCGGCAAACGCATCAACTGCGCCGCCAACATCGCGCCACTGAGGCCGCCACCGACAATCAGGATGTCGGCGTCATTGTTCAAGGTCTGGCCCATCCATGCACTCCCTGTTCAGATCACCACATTACGTACAAACTTCGCCGCTACCACCCCGTCGTTGCGATAACAGTGTGGCTGGTTGCTGGCAAACATAAAGAATTCACCCGCCGCGATATGCTGTGGCTGGTCGCCGAGCATAACGGTCAGGCACCCTTCGAAGACATAAATCTGCTCGCTCCAGCCATCGGCGTCCGGCTCCGACGGATACACCTCGCCCGGTTGCAGGCACCATTCCCACTGCTCGACTTCGCGGCTGGCCTGGGCCTTGGAAAGCAACACCGCCCTGCTGCCGGGGATCGTGCCGGTCCAGGCCAGCTCATTGATACGGCTGGGATCGCGGGCGTCGGGGGCCTGGATCAAATCACTGAAGGCAACGTCCAGGGCTTCGGCCACCCGGTCGAGGGTGGTCAGGCTGACGTTCTTTTCCCCTGCCTCGATCGCCACCAGCATTCGACGGCTGACACCGGACTTTTCGGCCAGCGCGGTCTGGCTCAGGTCGGCGGCATGACGTAAACGACGGACGTTTTGACTGACGTGCTGGAGGACCGAAGCCCGCTGGGTAGAATCTTTGTGCACTATATTGCTCACTGAGTGGGGTTGGGCAGTATACTGCGCAACATTCGACGCATTGTGCGTCCCCCTCCAGTAGCGTGCAAGGTCATGACGTCGGTGAATTCCCCAAAGGCTTCCTCCCGTTTTACAAGGTTCAGCAAGGCCGAATGCGTGCTGGTACTGATCACGATGGTCTGGGGCGGTACCTTCCTGCTGGTACAGCATGCGATGACCGTCAGCGGCCCGATGTTTTTCGTCGGCCTGCGCTTTGCCGCCGCCGCGAGCATCGTCGCCCTGTTTTCCTGGCGTCACCTGCGCGACCTGACCCTGTTCGAACTCAAGGCCGGGTCGTTTATCGGCGTGGCGATCATGCTCGGCTACTGCTTGCAGACGGTCGGGTTGCAGAGCATTCCCAGCAGCCAATCGGCATTCATTACCGCGCTGTACGTCCCGTTTGTGCCGTTGCTGCAATGGCTGGTGCTGGGGCGGCGCCCGGGTTTGATGCCGAGCATCGGCATCATGCTGGCCTTTACCGGGTTGATGCTGCTGTCCGGGCCGTCAGGTGCGTCGTTCAATTTCAGCCCCGGTGAAATCGCCACCTTGATCAGCGCCGTGGCCATTGCGGCCGAGATCATCCTGATCAGCACCTATGCCGGCCAGGTCGATGTGCGCCGGGTGACGGTGGTGCAACTGGCGGTCACTTCGGTGCTGTCGTTCCTGATGGTGGTGCCGACCAACGAGACGATTCCGGACTTCTCCTGGTTGCTGTTGTGCAGCGCGCTGGGGCTCGGGGCGGCGAGCGCGGCGATTCAGGTGGCCATGAACTGGGCACAGAAAAGCGTGTCACCGACCCGCGCCACGCTGATCTATGCCGGTGAGCCGGTATGGGCCGGGATTGTCGGGCGCATTGCCGGGGAGCGCTTGCCGGCGATTGCCCTGGTCGGGGCCGGGTTGATTGTGGTGGCGGTGATTGTCAGTGAGTTGAAGACCAAGGCTAAGGCTGCGCCGGCTGAGGAAGAGCTGGAGCGGGAAACACAGTGATAAGTCGCAAACTTTGCATTGCCAGATAGGCCGCCATCGCGAGCAAGCTCGCTCCCACAGTGTCTTGGGTTGAACACAAGATTGTGTGTACACCTTCATACCCTGTGGGAGCGAGCTTGCTCGCGAGAGGCCGGAACTGGCTCCCCGACCTCTCTCTGAAACAATGTGAATCAGGGCGTTTCCGTCTACCGTGTAGGATTCTGCGACAGCTTGGCGTTTGGTGATCCGGGAGCTGGCACGTATGATGCTTCACAAACTTCCGCAGATTAGAAGCCTATGTCCCTGATAGTTCTACTGCTTCTGCCTTTCATAGGCAGCTGTTTGGCGGCCGTGTTGCCGCACAATGCCCGTAACGCCGAATCCCTGCTGGCTGGCCTGATCGCCCTGATCGGCACCGTTCAGGTCGCCTTCCTGTACCCGCAGATCGCCGATGGCGGCGTCATTCGCGAAGAGTTTTCATGGCTGCCCAGCCTGGGCCTGAACTTCGTCCTGCGCATGGACGGTTTCGCCTGGCTGTTCTCCATGCTGGTGCTGGGCATCGGCACCCTGGTTTCGCTGTACGCGCGCTACTACATGTCGCCGAACGATCCGGTGCCGCGATTCTTCGCGTTTTTCCTGGCCTTCATGGGCGCCATGCTCGGGCTGGTGATCTCCGGCAACCTGATCCAGATCGTGTTTTTCTGGGAGCTGACCAGCCTCTTCTCGTTCCTGTTGATTGGCTACTGGCACCATCGCGCCGATGCCCGGCGCGGCGCCTACATGGCACTGATGGTGACCGGTGCGGGCGGTTTGTGCCTGCTGGCGGGGGTCATGCTGCTCGGCCATGTGGTTGGCAGCTATGACCTGAACAAGGTCCTGGCCGCCGGCGACCTGATTCGCGCCCATGCCCTCTACCCGATTCTATTACCCCTGATCCTGATCGGCGCCTTGAGCAAAAGCGCCCAGTTCCCCTTCCATTTCTGGCTGCCCCACGCCATGGCAGCGCCGACGCCCGTGTCGGCGTACCTGCACTCGGCGACCATGGTCAAGGCCGGGGTTTTCCTGCTCGCGCGGCTATGGCCCTCGCTATCGGGCAGTGAAGAATGGTTCTACATCGTCAGTGGCGCCGGCGCCTGCACCCTGCTGCTCGGGGCGTATTGCGCGATGTTCCAGAACGACCTCAAGGGATTGCTGGCCTACTCGACCATCAGCCACCTGGGCCTGATCACTCTGTTGCTTGGCTTGAACAGCCCGCTGGCCGCCGTCGCCGCGGTGTTCCACATCCTCAACCATGCGACTTTCAAGGCCTCGTTGTTCATGGCCGCCGGCATCATCGACCACGAAAGCGGTACCCGCGATATCCGCAAACTCAGCGGCCTCTACAAGCTGATGCCGTTTACCGCCACCCTGGCCATGGTCGCCAGCGCCTCGATGGCCGGCGTGCCGTTGCTCAATGGCTTCCTGTCCAAGGAAATGTTCTTCGCCGAAACCGTGTTCATCAATGCCACGCGCTGGATCGAACTGAGCTTGCCGATCGTGGCAACCATTGCCGGTACCTTCAGCGTGGCTTACTCCCTGCGTTTCACCGTGGACGTGTTTTTCGGCCCGCCCGCGACCGACCTGCCACACACACCCCACGAGCCACCACGCTGGATGCGCGCGCCGGTCGAGTTGCTGGTGTTCGCCTGCCTGCTGGTGGGAATTTTCCCGGCCCAGATAGTCGGCCCGCTGCTCGCGGCGGCGGCGCAACCGGTGGTCGGCGGCACGCTGCCCGAGTACAGCCTGGCCATCTGGCACGGCCTGAACGCACCGATGATCATGAGCCTGATCGCATTGTCCTGCGGCACCCTGCTCTATCTGCTGCTGCGCAATCAATTCAAGCGCGGACGTTTCGATCGTCCGCCCGTCATCGGTCGCCTGGACGGCAAGCACCTGTTCGAATACACGCTGGTCGCCATCATGCGCCTGGCCCGTCGCCTGGAGCCCCGGATTGGCACCAGGCGCCTGCAAATGCAGTTGTTCCTGGTGGTGCTCGCCGCCGTACTGGCCGGGTTGATTCCCATGCTCCACAGCAGCCTTCACTGGGGTGACCGGCCGAAAATCCCGGGGTCGATCGTCTTCGTCACCTTGTGGTTGCTGGCCATCGCCTGCGCCCTTGGCGCGGCCTATCAGGCCAAGTACCACCGTCTCGCGGCCCTGACCATGGTCAGCGTCTGCGGCCTGATGACCTGCGTCACCTTTGTCTGGTTTTCCGCGCCGGACCTGGCCCTGACCCAACTGGCGGTCGAAGTGGTGACCACGGTGCTGATCCTGCTGGGCCTGCGCTGGCTGCCACGACGGATCGAGGAGGTCTCGCCGTTGCCGGGCAGCCTGCGCCGGGCGCGAGTGCGGCGTATCCGCGACTTGCTGCTGTCGACCTCGGTCGGTGTCGGCATGGCGTTGCTGGCCTACGCCATGCTGACGCGCCAGACCCCCAACGATATTTCCTCGTTCTATCTCAGTCGCGCCTTGCCCGAAGGCGGCGGCAGCAACGTGGTCAACGTGATGCTGGTGGACTTCCGTGGTTTCGACACCCTCGGTGAAATCACCGTGCTGGTGGCCGTGGCGCTGACCGTGTACGCCCTGCTGCGTCGCTTCCGTCCGCCGAAAGAAAGCCTGCAACTGCCGGCCCAGCAACGCCTGCTCGCGCCGGATGTGGTGACCGACCTGGTCAACCCGCGTCACGCCAGCGACACCGCGCTCGGTTTCATGATGGTGCCGGCGGTGCTGGTGCGCCTGCTGTTGCCGGTGGCGCTGGTGGTCTCGTTCTACCTGTTCATGCGCGGGCACAATCAACCGGGCGGCGGTTTTGTCGCCGGGCTGGTGATGTCGGTGGCGTTCATCCTGCAATACATGGTCGCCGGCACGCAGTGGGTCGAGGCGCAAATGAGCCTGCGACCACTGCGCTGGATGGGCACGGGACTGATGATTGCCACGACCACGGGCCTGGGCGCGATGGTCGTCGGCTATCCGTTCCTGACCACCCACACCTGGCATTTCTCGTTGCCGCTGCTGGGTGACATTCACCTGGCCAGCGCGCTGTTCTTCGACATCGGTGTGTACGGCGTGGTGGTCGGCTCGACCCTGTTGATCCTCACCGCCCTCGCCCACCAATCGGTGCGCGGCCACAAAACCGCCGCCCAGCCCAGATCCGTTGCCGCCAAAGGAGCCGTCTGATGGAAGAAGTCATCGCAATCGCCATCGGCGTACTGGCCGCGTCCGGCGTCTGGCTGATCCTGCGCCCACGGACGTTCCAGGTGGTCATGGGCCTGTGCCTGCTGTCCTACGGGGTCAATCTGTTCATCTTCAGCATGGGCAGCCTGTTCATCGGCAAGGAACCGATCATCAAGGACGGCGTGCCGCAGGACCTGCTGCACTACACCGACCCGCTGCCGCAGGCACTGGTGTTGACGGCGATCGTCATCAGCTTTGCCATGACCGCGCTGTTCCTGGTGGTGCTGCTGGCTTCCCGGGGCCTGACCGGCACCGACCATGTGGATGGCCGGGAGCCCAAAGAATGATGGCGATGACTCACCTGATCGTCGCACCCATTCTGCTGCCGCTGCTGACCGCCGCGATCATGCTGATGCTCGGCGAGAAGCACCGGCCGCTCAAGGCCAGGATCAATCTGTTCTCCAGCCTGCTCGGGCTGGGCATTGCCGTGGCGTTGTTGCAATGGACACAGACCACCGGCGTGCCCGGCTCCATCGGTGTGTACCTGCCGAGCAACTGGCAAGTGCCGTTCGGCCTGGTATTGGTGGTCGACCGCCTGTCAGCGCTGATGCTGGTGCTGACCGGCATCATCGGCGTCAGTGCCCTGCTGTTCGCCATGGCCCGCTGGGACAGCGCCGGTTCGAGTTTTCACGCGCTGTTCCAGATCCAGTTGATGGGCCTTTACGGCGCGTTCCTCACCGCGGACCTGTTCAACCTGTTCGTGTTCTTCGAGGTGCTGCTGGCCGCGTCCTATGGCTTGATGCTCCACGGTTCGGGCCGGGCGCGGGTGTCGTCGGGGCTGCACTACATCTCGATCAACCTGCTGGCCTCGTCGCTGTTCCTGATTGGCGCGGCGCTGATCTATGGGGTCACCGGCACGCTGAACATGGCCGACCTGGCGGTGAAAATCCCGCTGGTGTCCGAAGCTGATCGCGGTTTGCTACACGCTGGCGCGGGGATCCTGGCCATCGCGTTCCTGGCCAAGGCCGGCATGTGGCCGCTGAACTTCTGGCTGGTGCCGGCCTACTCCTCGGCCAGCGCGCCGGTGGCGGCGATGTTCGCGATCATGACCAAGGTCGGCGTGTACACCTTGCTGCGCCTGTGGACGCTGCTGTTCTCCGCCCAGGCCGGGGCATCGGCGTTCTTTGGCGGCGACTGGCTGATCTACGGCGGGATGGCGACCATCGTCTGCGCTGCCATTGCGATCCTCGCCGCGCAACGCCTGGAGCGCATGGCCAGCCTGAGCATCCTGGTGTCGGCGGGCATTCTGTTGTCGACCATCGGCTTCGCCCAGCCGAACCTGGTCGGCGCTGCGCTGTTCTATCTGTTCAGCTCGACCCTGGCGTTGAGCGCCCTGTTCCTGCTGGCCGAGCTGATCGAGCGCTCGCGCTCGGCCAACGAAGTCCTGCTCGAAGATGAAGCCGAACTGCTGCCGCGGCCACTGGAATCCCTGTATCCGCCCAAAGGCACCAACCTCGACGACGACCAGAAAGCCGTGGTCGGCCAGGTGATTCCCTGGACCATGGCGTTTCTCGGCCTGAGCTTCATCGCCTGCGCCTTGCTGATCATCGGCATGCCGCCGCTCTCCGGCTTTATCGGCAAACTCGGGTTGATCGGCGCCCTGCTCAATCCGCTAGGCCTGGGCAACAGCGGCGACACACCGGTTTCCAACGCCGCGTGGGGCCTGTTGGTGTTGTTGATCGTGTCTGGGCTGGCATCGCTGATCGCGTTCTCGCGCCTGGGCATCCAGCGTTTCTGGACGCCTGCGGAACGACCATCGCCCCTGTTGCGACGCCTTGAATGCGTACCGATCTTCGCCCTGCTGGGCCTGAGCATTGCGCTGACCTTCAAGGCCGATCCGCTGCTGCGCTACACCCAGGCCGCCGCCGATGCCCTGTACAACCCCCAGCAATACGTGATGGCGGTGCTCGACACACGTGTCGTACCGAACCCGTCGGCCGTAGCGGCCCCGCAGGAGGTGCAGCCATGAAGCGCCTGTTTCCGGCACCGCTGCTATCGCTGGCCCTGTGGCTGCTGTGGCTGTTGCTGAACCTGTCGATCAGCCCCGGCAACCTGCTGCTGGGTGCCGCGCTGGGATTCTGTGCGCCATTGATGATGCGCAGGCTGCGTCCGCTGCCGGTGCGCATCCGTCGTCCCTGGGTAATCCTGCGCCTGATCCTGGTGGTCGGGCGCGATGTGCTGGTGTCCAACCTCGCCGTGGCCTGGAGCGTGCTCAATGCCGGTCGCCGCCCGCCTCGCTCGCAATTCATCAAGGTGCCGCTGGATTTGCGTGACGCCAACGGCCTGGCCGCGCTGTCGATGATCACCACGGTGGTGCCCGGTACAGTCTGGTCGGAGCTGGCGCTGGACCGCAGCATTCTGCTGTTGCACGTCTTCGACCTGGACGATGAGGCGCTGTTCATCCAGCACTTCAAGGCGACCTACGAACGTCCGCTGATGGAGATCTTCGAATGAGCCCCTTGCTGTCGAACGCGATCCTGCTGAGCCTGTTCTTCTTTTCCCTGGCGATGATCCTGACCCTGATCCGCCTGTTCAAGGGGCCGTCGGCCCAGGATCGGGTTCTGGCGCTGGACTACCTGTACATCGTCGCGATGCTGATGATGCTGGCGCTGGGTATACGTTATGCCAGTGACACCTACTTCGAGGCGGCGCTGCTGATCGCCCTGTTCGGTTTCGTCGGCTCGTTCGCCCTGGCGAAATTCCTGCTGCGTGGTGAGGTGATCGAATGAATACGCCATTGTCGTTGTGGGTGGAGATCCCGGTGGCGATCCTGCTGGTGCTCGGCAGTCTGTTTGCCTTGATCGGCGCCACGGGCCTGCTGCGCATGAAGGACTACTTCCAGCGCATGCACCCACCGGCCCTGGCCTCGACGCTCGGGACCTGGTGCGTGGCGCTGGCTTCGATCATCTATTTTTCGGCGCTCAAGTCCGCGCCGGTATTGCACGCCTGGCTGATTCCGATCCTGCTGGCGATTACCGTGCCGGTGACCACCTTGCTGTTGGCCCGGGCGGCGCTGTTTCGTAAACGCATGGCCGGGGATGATGTGCCGGCTGAGGTGAGCAGCCGGCGGACGGAGAGCGGTAGTTAGAGCAAAGATTTGTGTTGCCTCATCGCGAGCAAGCTCGCTCCCACAGGGTTCAGCGCAATCCCTGTGGGAGCGAGCTTGCTCGCGATGAGGCCAGTATTTTCACTACAGAAACGTCGCTTGATCAGACCCAGGCCACCGCCAACAACCCCGCCCCCAGCACCACACACAACGGCGAGTAAACCCAGGTGTCGAGCCGGGCAAATTTCGAGCCTTTGACCTCTTTGAAAAAACCCACCAGATCCGAATCGCCAATGGCCCGGGCAAACAGCAAGATCGCAATCGCACTGAGCACCCACTGCAACGACCAGTGATGCAAGGGTGGCAGGCACCAACCCACCCGCAAGCACACCAACACGGCAATCAACAGCAACAGCCCGGCCACCACCAGCGTGATCCAGCCTCGCGGTTTAAATGCCGGTCGCAGTTGCGCGCTGCCCGCCTGCGGTACTTGCGGGACCGCCGCCACCGCCGCCCACTCGCCACCCAACGCCCAATACACATGCACCAGACTGATCGCGGCGAAGATCGTCACCAGCGATTGAGCCAACACCAGGGTCATGGTTCAGAGATCCTTGAAAGGGAAATGAACTGAACATTGTAGGAGCTACCGCAGGCTGCGATGTTTTGATTTTGCATTTCCATGACAAAGATCAAAAGATCCCGACCTGCGGCAGCGCCTACAGGGCGGCGGAGACTTTATCCGCCACGTCCTTGGGCAGCCAGGCCCGCCAGACGTCCGGATGGGCCTTCATGAACGCCTCTGCCGCCTGGCGCGGCGGTGTATGTTTCTCGCTCATCTCGGCCAGGGCCTTGTTCAGCGGGTCGATCGGAAAGTCGACCTTGGCAAAGAACTCGGCAATCTGCGGATATTGCTTCTGGAAGGGGGTGGACACACCGATCGACAGCTTGGAGGCCAGGGAACGGGTCGGCTTGGGATTGGGGTTGTCGGCGTCGGTCAGGGTCTTCCAGGCTTCGGCGTCGAACGGTGGCTCTTCGAGTTGAATCAGCTTGAAGCGGCCGAGCAACGGCGTGGGCGACCAGTAGTAAAACAGCACCGGCTTGCCACGATGAATGGACGAACTGATCTCCGCATCCAGTGCCGCGCCCGAACCGCTGCGGAAATTCACGTAGCTGTCGTCCAGCCCATACGCCTTGAGTTTCTGCTTGTTGACCACTTCCGAGGTCCAGCCGATAGGGCTGTTGAGGAAACGTCCCTTGGTCGGGGCTTCCGGATCCTTGAACACGTCTTTGTAACGCGGCAGGTCGCTGACACTGCGCAGGTCCGGCGCCAGCGGCTTGATGCCCTTGGCCGGGTCGCCCTTGATCACATATTCCGGCACCCACCAACCTTCGGTAGCCCCCTTGACCGTATCGCCGAGGCTGACGACCTTGCCTTCGGCTTCCGCCTTGACCCACACCGGGCTGCGACCGGCCCACTCTTCGCCAATGACCTGGATGTCATTGTTGGCCAGCGCGGTTTCCAGAGTGATGGTGGTGCCCGGCAACGTATCGGTCGGCAGCCCGTAGCCCTTCTCGACAATGATGCGCAGGACATCGGTAATCAGGCTGCCGCTTTCCCAGTTCAGGTCGGCAAAGTGGATTGGCGCCTGGGCGGCAGACACCGGGGCGGGCGTCGCCAGCAAACCGAAAGTGGCCAGGACCGCAGCCAGCAACCGTCGAAATCCGTTCATGCTTTTGCACCTCGTGCTGTTCACAGCAATAGCAGGGTGGCCTGGCAGCAGACCGCGAAGCCTCTGAATACTCAGTTCATTGACTGTAGTAGAGGTTCCCGTTTTCGAGGTGCGTGGATCAGTTTTCGGAAATTTCCTGCAAACGCATCAGCTCTCGCCTGACCATGCTGGCGTATTCCGCCGGTTGCAGTTGGTAAAGCTGTGACGCCACCCAATTCAGCCAGGCTCCCTGCAGAATGGTCTTCTGCCCGAACAGCCGCCGTGCTTCGTCTTGAGCACTGGCCAGGTTCTGTTCGTGGAAATCGGCGCGGGTCAGGATCATCACTCGCTGGCCTTGAAGGTCACCAGCTCGCCCTTGCGCCACTTGGCCGCTTTGGCGGTCACGGCCTTGAGGGTCTTGGTCAGGCCTTCCTGCAACTGTTGATGGGCAGCGAACACCATCACCACGCTGTGACCTTCCTTGAACACGATCCCCTGACCGTCGGCCGTGGTCACGAAGGCGTAATCGCCTATTCCGTAGACCGTCAGCTTGATGTCGCGGAACCTGATGTCCAGCTTGCCGCCTTCGCGACTGGGCAGCACGGACGCGCTGAAATGATCGCCGACCTTGAGCTTGAGTCCGGGCTTGTCGTCCACAACCAGGGCTGACTCGGTGTCGATTTCGGCAATGTAAATGCCTTCTGCGTTCTGTTCGGTGATGTAAACGAAACGTGACTGAAACTGCTTGACCAGCTTTGCACGCAAATCACCCAGCACGAACAAAGCATGCATATCGAGATTACTTACTGCCAAGGAAACATCCCCACATCTGAATAATGGTGCCGTGCGCGAAAAATGAACGCACAGCCAAAAAAGCGGCAATGCCGAAGGTGTAGCCAAAGAACCCGGGTTGAGGTCCTGAATGAGCAGTGCACTCATTCATCACGAAGCTTGAGAAGACTACTGGAACGTCACTCACGTCGTCCTGACTGGCGTTCGTCACAGGTTGAAGGAAAACACCCTTCCTGCTGCCAGAAAATTATGGACTATCAACTTCGGGGAAAAATCTCATCAAGAAAAAAACTTTTCCTACATATCGTCCGCAAAAAATTGCTTTAGATAAACGTCATTCACCCACCAGTGAGGGTGATTCTAGAGCAGCGATGCTCTTGGAGACTAGCCAAAACGACGTACATACGTCGGTAAACAATGAAAAGGACTTCATATGTGCACGCTGACCCACTTTGCCTATCCCTTGGTGCCTGACTCGAAAACAGCACCAACCCCGCACCCGACACGGTTCTGCCTCCATGAACCAGCTCCCGATGCCTCGACCCGCCCGCGATTTCAGGTGGTAATGGCGGGCATTGCCTTCTTCCACATCAAGGATATTTCTACAGGCTGCGTAAGAGGTTTCCGAGCCAATCATAACGAAGCCTGTGCCCTCGCCCGGTTTCTTGAATCACACGGTTGACTTGCCCACCGCACTCGCTTCCATCGACGTTTCGTCTGCCCGTCGACTTATCTCAGCCGTCGACGGGCAACTACTGCCATACTGCCCGCCCAATAAAACGGATCCGCAAAAAATCGGATGCGTTGACAACAACAATGTATTTCCAAGGGAAGTCGGCAACGTGACGGAATTTGATATCGGCGAGTTTTTTATCCGGGGTGAAGCCAGAGAAGTCGAAGGTGAATTCCAGGCCGTGATTGTCATGCGGGCCAAACCACCGCTCAAGACCGTGACGTATCACCAGGTCGAAAAGGATCGCTGGTTCAAAACCCCGGATGTCGCCGCCATCGCGGCCCAGGAATCGGCCAGGGAACTCAAGGCCGCGGTCGATGCGGGCGCATTGAAAGCCTGATGGTCGGGTTGGCGGTCTATGCTCATTGTTGCACTTGAACATTGCGATCGAACTCCACCGGTGCGGCGCCCTCGAATCCAGGGTGCGCCTCGTCCCTCGACCCGACCGATGACCTGCAAGGAGATGAAGATGGAATCACCGACCCATGACTTGAAAGGCCTGTTCGACCAACTCGGCCTGGACTCCAGCCAGAAAGCGATCGACGACTTCATTGCCGGCCATTCCCTGCCTGACGACAAGAAACTCATCGACGCCGAGTTCTGGTCACCGCAACAGGCCGGCTTCCTCAAGGAACAATTGCGCGAAGACGCTGACTGGGCGCGGGTGGTCGACGACCTGAACCTGCGCATGCACCAGACCCACTGACAACTTCAATGCAGGCTGCCAGGACTTTCGGCGCTCAATTGCGCCAGCCAGGCAGCCTTGCACTCCTCCGCTTCGTCGCGACTGGAGAACGCCGTGCCCCGGCGCTCGCCATTGAGCAACACTACCCAGCAAACCTTGCGTCCCATGGAACGAAGACTGGCAGGTACTCCGCTGCCGATCATGACCGCGACATCAACTTTGCCTTGCATGCTGCCCCCGAACTTAATTAGCAACCTAATTAGTAGGTATGTTAATTAGTTTTTCAGCGAGGAAACAGCAAAACCCTGCACAGGTTAATTGCAGAACTTGCAACAATCACCCGGCAGCACGGCGTTTCTAGCGCGCCTTTTCCGGTTTGTAACCCAGGCGCAAACCACCCCAATGCCGGCCCTTGAGCATGATCGGCACCGAAAGATCGTGCATCAACTCTCCGGTATCACGGGTATAGGTTTGCAGCAGCACGGCCTTCTGATGGCTGCCGCAGCGGATCCCGGTGCGGTCAGCGAATTTTCGTTTGGTCCGGTTCTGCAAGGCATCGACCTGCGCGTCCCCCGTCAGCGGCTGGCTGAACACCTTGTTATGGGTCGGCACATAACCCTGTTGGGTGCAGGCGATGGCGAACACCAATCCTTCGTGACGCGGTAACAACGGTTCTTGAATCGCTGGCAAAACCTGATCGGTGTAACGGTCGAAACGCGTCTGGTACTTGGCCGGGCTGGTGTCGGGGATGACCTGGTAATTACGGTCGAACAGATCGTCGAGACTGATTCGACCGGCATCGATATCCGCTTCGAAACGCGCTGCAATCTGGCTCGCGGCGTCTCGGGCCAGGTCATAGATCCGCTGGTGATAGTCATCCAACCCCACTTCGGCAAGACGCTCACTGATGGTTTCGGCTTGCCCTTCCATTTGCACCGCCGCATGGGCCAGGCGCTGAGTCTGCTGGTCGCTGACCACCAGATCGCTGCGCATCTGTTCGATGGCGTGAAACAGGCTGTCGAGTTGTTCGCGGTTGGTGTCTGCCCCTTGGGCGATCTCCCCGACCTGGGACTCGACACTGGCCGCGAGACGGGCAATGTTCTCCAGATGTTGCCCCGTCCGCTCTACCTGCTCCACACCGGAGTCAAGGTCGCTGGACAGCTGGCGGATCTGCTCCACCACCTGCGCCGTGCGATGCTGGATGTCGGCCACCATCTCGCCCACCTCCCCCGTGGCGGTTGCCGTGCGTGCGGCGAGCCCGCGAACCTCGTCGGCCACCACTGCAAACCCGCGACCGTGCTCCCCTGCCCGCGCCGCTTCTATCGCAGCGTTCAATGCCAGCAGATTGGTCTGGCTGGCGATGGATTGAATCACCAGGGTCACCCGCTGGATATCATCGCTGCGCAGGCTCAAGGCTTCGATCAGTTCACGGCTGTTGCTGGCGCGCTGGCTGAGCTGATGCATACGCGAAATGGACTCGATCAATTCCGTACGCCCGACCACTCCGCTTTGATGAGCCTCGCTGGCGGCACTGAGCGCCTGGCGACTGAGGGTCGAGGTGGCCTGTTCGGTGGTGATCATGACCTCGGCATTGCTGACGATCTGTGCCGCCGACGTGAGCTGCGATTGCAGTTTGTCCGCCAGTTGCCGAACCGAAAACGCCACACCGGCGGCCGACAGTGCGTTATGGCTGGTGGTGCAGGAAAGATCGCGAGTCAACGCGCCGATGGCATCGGGGTTGTCGGGGCAAGCCGCCTGCGGGGTCGCGCGCGAACGCAAACGAGGCAGCCAGATAATCAATATGGCCAGGGGCAGGCCAAGGTAGAGCGACCCATCGCCCAGTGTCATGCCACTTAGCAACAGCATCAGGGCGATGCTTTGCAGCGTTGGCGTCAGCCAGCGGTTTTTCGGCAACAGCACCGGTGCGGGCACTGCCGCAACCAGAGACCCGTCTTGCGTCATCATCGTCACCCCGTAAAGCTTCTAATTGTTGTCTTCGCATTAAACGCCACCATAAAGCCATTATCCATGAGCCTTTAGTCGCGAACGTTGCAGCAGATCAATAGAAGAACCGGGAAATCGAAGACGGCAGAAAACAAAGATCGCAGCCTGCAACAGCGCCCTACTTCAATTGCGTAGGAGCTGCCGCAGGCTGCGATCTTTTCAAGGCAGCCCGGATTAACGGGGCTGCCCCACAGAATCAGGCCTGACGCTGGTGCTTGTCGATTTGCTCGTGACGTTCCTGAGCTTCGATGCAGTACTTGGTGGTCGGGCTGATCAGCAGGCGCTTGAGGCCAATCGGCTCGCCGCTGTCGTCGCACCAGCCGAAGCTGTCTTCCTTGATACGCTCAAGGGCTTGTTCCAACTGAGGCAGCATGCGCTGATCGCGATCGATCGCATTCACCAGCCAGGTGCGCTCTTCTTCGACCGAAGCCGCGTCTGCCGGATCGGCCGGGGTGTCCAGGCTTTCGATGGCGATGCGGTTCTGTTCGATGCGCTCATGGGTTTCGACTTTCATGTTCTGCAACAGCTCGGAGAAAAAAGCATGTTGCTCGGCATTCATGTAGTCATCCGCCGGCATGGCCAGCAACTTGTCCTTTGTCATTGATATCTCTATAAAAAAACGTGCATTAAGGCGAATAAGGGAGCGTTCCGGCAGGCCTGGGCAGGCCATCGGAAAGGCGCCGTTTGTTCCAAGCGCCACCCGGCACTCAATTTACGAGGGGCGGCAGTCTAAGGCCGACTTGAGGCCTCAGCAACTGAAAAGACAGCGAATTTGTCCGACAAAGCCCTGAAAATGCTCTACGGCAGGCTTTGAGGCGGTAATCGGAGTGCGTTTATAGCAAGAAATTCAATCGAGCGGCTGTATATAGATGACAAACGGCCTGGACCGGGCATTTTTCACTGTCATTTGCAGGGCTGCGAACCTCAGCTAAGGTTGTCCCTCCCGAAATGGCCATATAAAGGAAAGGACCATGAAGCTGATCGGTATGCTGGATTCGCCCTACGTACGGCGCGCCGCCATTTCTGCCAAATGCCTGGGAATCACGCTGGAACATCAATCGGTCTCGGTGTTCCGCCACTTCGAACAATTCCAGCAGATCAACCCGGTGGTCAAGGCGCCCACCCTGGTACTGGATGACGGTGAGGTGTTGATGGACTCGACACTCATCATCGACTACCTGGAAACCCTGGCCCAAAAAAGCCTGATGCCCGCCGAACCGGGTCAACGCCTGCGCGCGCTGCGCCTGATCGGCCTGGCGTTGGCCGCCAGCGAAAAGTCCGTGCAGCTTTACTACGAGCGCAACCTGCGACCGGCAGAGATTCAATTCGAACCCTGGGTGCAACGGGTCGAAGGACAGCTGACGGCAGCCTATTCGGCGCTGGAGCGGGAGCTGGAAAAGCAGCCGCTGAAGACTGACGGTCCGATTGAGCAGGACGGCATCACGCTGGCGGTGGCCTGGAGCTTCACCAATCTGGTGGTGCCGGACCAGGTGAGTGCGGCGCAGTTTCCGCGGATCGCAGCGTTCACGAAGTATGCCGAGGAACTAGAGGTGTTTGTCAGTACGCCGATTGACTGACAGATTCGTTTTGCCTGATCTGCCGTCATCGCGAGCAAGCTCGCTCCCACAGTAATTTTCGTCGTACGCGGGCTTTGTGTTCGACATCAATCCGTTGTGGGAGCGAGCTTGCTCGCGATGGCGTCGTGTCAGTCGACACATGAATTGCCTGTCAGCCCGCTATCGCGAGCTAGATGAAAGTTAATTTATTAAGTCGCGGGCAATTCTTGGCAAAATGCTCGCAACTTCGTATTGAACTGCTTATCAGGCCAGCCCTATGACCCGCATCTTGACCATCGAAGACGACGCCGTGACCGCCCGGGAGATTGTCGCCGAACTGAGTAACCACGGCCTGGACGTCGACTGGGTCGACAATGGCCGCGAAGGGCTGGAGCGTGCGGTCAGCGGCAACTACGACCTGATCACCCTCGACCGCATGTTGCCCGAGCTCGATGGCCTGGCGATCGTCACCACGCTGCGGACCATGGGTGTGGCCACGCCGATCCTGATGATCAGCGCGCTGTCCGACGTCGATGAGCGCGTGCGCGGCCTGCGCGCCGGCGGCGACGACTACCTGACCAAACCCTTCGCCACCGATGAAATGGCCGCCCGGGTTGAAGTCCTGCTGCGCCGGCAGAACACCGTGACCGCCCAGGCCACCACTTTGCGGGTGGCGGATCTGGAACTGAACCTGATCAGCCACGAAGCCAGTCGCGACGGTCAACTGCTGACGCTGTTGCCCACCGAGTACAAACTGCTGGAATTCCTGATGCGCAACACCGGGCAAATCCTCTCGCGGATGATGATTTTCGAAGAGGTCTGGGGTTACCACTTCGATCCCGGCACCAACCTGATCGACGTACACATCGGCCGTCTGCGCAAGAAGATCGACCCGCCTGGCAATGCCCCACTGATTCGGACCGTGCGAGGCTCGGGTTATGTCATTGCCGAACCCGTCTAAAGGCTGGCGCTCTTCCAGCAGCCGTCTGCTGGCGCTCTACAGCTCGCTGTTCGTGATCTGGAGCGGGATTCTCATGGGGGTCATGTACTACGAGGTTTCCGCTTACCTGGACAATCTGGCCAAGCATTCGCTGATGCAACGCCAGCACCTGTTTTCACGCTTCTCTGGCGAGCAACTGGTCGACGCCCTCGCCGTCAGCATGACCTTCGACATCCGCGGCATCGACGCCTACGGCCTGTTCGACGCCCGGCACCATTACCTCAGCGGCGCCCTGCGCTACATTCCGAACGGCTTGCCACTCGATGGCAAGATCCACATGCTGCGCGATTGCGATGCCTCCGACGACAGCGACGAACAGACGCTGCCCGCCGACAGTTGTGACGCCGTGGCGACCCGCACCCTCGACGGCCGCTGGCTGGTGCTGGTGCGCGACAACGGTTCGTTGTTTGCCGTGACCCGGATCATCCTTCACGCCTTGTTCTGGGGTGTGACCCTGACTATCGTGCCGGGCATCGTCGGCTGGTATTTGCTGCGCCGCCGCCCGTTGCGGCGCATTCGCGGGATTCAGGCCAGTGCCGAGGCCATCGTCGCCGGCGACCTGAGCCGACGCTTGCCACTGTCCAATCGGCGTGACGAACTGGACATGCTCGCCGCCATCGTCAACGCCATGCTCGAACGCATCGAGCGCTTGATGAACGAGGTCAAGGGCGTGTGCGACAACATCGCCCATGACCTGCGCACGCCCCTGACCCGTCTGCGCGCGCAGCTTTACCGCATGCAGCAACAAGCCGGCGAAGGCTCGCCGCAGGCCATGCAACTGGACCTGGTGCTGGCCGAGGCCGATACGCTGATGGCACGTTTCCGAGGCTTGCTGCGGATCTCCGAGCTGGAAGATCGCCAGCGTCGCTCCGGTTTCGTCCAGGTGGACCCGGTGGCGTTGCTGCAAGAACTGCATGAGTTCTACCTGCCCCTGGCGGAAGACGACGACCTGGTGTTCCAACTTCACCTGCCCGCGTCATTGCCGCCCCTTAATGGCGACCGCGCGCTGATGTTCGAGGCGGTGGCGAACCTGCTCAGCAACTCGATCAAATTCACCCCGCCCGGCGGCGCAGTGATCCTGCGCGGGATCAATGATGGCGGGCACACGCGAATCGAAGTACTCGACTCCGGCCCGGGCATTCCCGAAGCGGAACGTGAAGCGGTGTTCCAGCGCTTCTATCGCGCCGAGGCGGGCAATCATAAAAGCGGCTTCGGGCTGGGGCTGTCCATCGTCGCGGCGATTGTCAGTCTGCACGGGTTTACCCTGGAAGTGGGCAGCAGCGAACTGGGTGGCGCACGGCTGGTGCTTGATTGTCAGGAGAGTCTGATTCCCCCGGCCTGATAAAAATCTGCCTGAACTGACACAAAACCTGTGGGAGCGAGCTTGCTCGCGATGGCGATCCGTCAGGCAATGATGATTCGCCTGACACTACGCTATCGCGAACAAGCTCGCTCCCACAGTTGATTGATGTCGTACGCAGCATTTTTGCTCACTGGAATCCAGTGTGGGAGCGAGCCTGCTCGCGATGGCGGTACCTGTTTAAAGCACATGTTTAACGGCTGTCAGCGTAACTTGATGAAAGCTACAACGCCTTGCGCCATTGCCTACGGTTACGCCAGAATCCGCCGGCTTACGCGTCTTGAGTCCGGGCATTATCGTTAGCCGGTCGCTGAAAAACAGCGATCGGGTTTGGTAGCCCGGAGTACTGCGCGTAGCGCCACTTCAAGCAGTTGCTGCTTTTATGGTTGTCATGCGCAGGGCCTCTTCGGGGGCGCCGGTTCCAGTACTCCGGTCTACCAACCTGTGCATGGCCACCGCCCTTCGTTTGGTAGCGAAAGTGATGGCTCCAATTTTTACAGTACTGGAGTTCTATCGATGATCAAACCAACACCCAACCCCCCGGTAACAGATCCCGCCTCCCCCTACGAAAGCCCCGACTCAAAGCAATTCCACGAAACCGCCGAACGCGCCCTCAATCACTACCTCAACCCCGCCGCCAACATCATGGCCACGCCCCACAAACCTTGCACAATGTTCACCATCAACCCCGACATCGACACCGAAACCCTGCTGGCCCACGCCTGCGAGTCGCTGGCCTCAGCCAATGTGATGACCAACGATCTGGCGGGTTTTCTTGAGGGCTCGCACCGCAACACGCTGCTGGGTATTGCACAGGTCATCATGCTGGGTGAATTGGCGGTGAACCGGGCGCTGGATCGACTTGATCCGCCTGAGTAAAGCTCCGTACGTGTGGGAGCGAGCTTGCTCGCGATGGCGGCAGCACATCCAACATTTAAGTGACTGACACACCGCTATCGCGAGCAGGCTCGCTCCCACAGGTTGCGCGCACTTCCTGACTGTCCTGGTCATCTCTCGGGCCAGACTTGCGGCTGCTGCGCCGCGGAACTGAAGCAGACTACCGCCAACTAGTCCCCTCCCCACCAACGCCTACCTATCAGTTCTGATAGTTCCAACAGGTTGCATAACCGCCAATACTGAACGCCTGCACTTCGGTCCCTCGGAGCACCCACCCATGCTATCGCCACACAAAACCGTACTCTGCCAGTATCGCTACGATGCCCTCGACCGGTTGATCGAATGTAGTCCACAGCTAGCACCACAACTTCAGCGCTTCTACTGTAAAAGCCGCCTTGCGACCGAAATACAGGGCGCGATACAGCATTCCATCATTCAGCACGGCGACTTGCTGCTTGCACAGCAACAGCGCGAAGGTAATGAACGCAAAGCCCACTTGCTGGCTACTGACCAACAGCGTTCAGTTATACACACACTCGATGCGAACCTTCACTCAAAACCCATCACCTATTCGCCCTACGGCCATCGCCACCCTGAAAATGGATGGCTTAGTCTTTTGGGGTTCAATGGTGAACGACCCGACCCGGTGACCGGGCATTATTTATTGGGGAACGGGTATCGGGCTTTTAATCCGGTGTTGATGCGATTTAATAGTCCGGACAGTTGGAGTCCTTTTGGGAAAGGTGGGTTTAATGCATATGCGTATTGTGGGGGGAATCCGATAAATCGAAGCGACCCTACCGGCCATTTCACGCCAATAAAAATCTTATTTTCGACAGCCAGCGCCATAACTACTCAAACAGCAGACAACTTTCAACTCATATATAAATTAAAACCGGGAATCTCGACAGCACAAGCAATTAAAGCCATCAATGACATGGATGAATTATTGTTTGCCCGTTCGCATGCGGTCTACCAAAACATGGAATACCTAAAAGAACTGAAAACCCTTAGAAACAACAGACTAAATCTACAAAAAATCACAACTGAACATCTTCAATCAAAATCATACCCCATAGACAAACTCCCCCTTCCGCCCAGCTTAAAATCTTCCCTAAAGAACATCGACGCCACAAGCGAACGACACAAATTACTTGAGTACATAGATATAAATAAGTACGGAGCAACCATCGACCAGCCCGGCCCCATCCACTGGAAAAACCTACTTGAAGCTCGCAAAGGAAACTTCAGCCCATCAATACCGCGCTCCAAACTACCAACTCCTGAATCCGCAAATGCATACTGGCATGAAATTCATAATATAAAAAACCCTCGCCATGACGAATTAACAGCTCGCATACAGTCCATTAGAGAAGCGCACTTTTTAAACTAACCCTTGCAGCCACCTGAATGACAAATGCACCACTCACCAATTGGTTGATTTATTAACGCGCCACGCTGGACGGGCCATTTTTCCGGAATTGGGACAACGACGGGTTCGATGCTCTGCAGAAACTGGAGATACAACGCTGTACCTGTAGGAGCGAGCTTGCTCGCGATGGCGGCAGCACATCCAACATTTAAGTGACTGACACACCGCTATCGCGAGCAGGCTCGCTCCTACAGGGTTTGGTGCTTTACTGAAAAGATCCCAGCCCCCACCGAGCCATCACCATGAACCGCAACGACCTGCGCCGCGTGGACATGAACCTGCTGGTGATTTTCGAAACCCTGATGTTCGAGAAGAACCTGACCCGGGCCGGGGAAAAGCTGTTCCTCGGCCAGCCTGCCGTCAGCGCATCGCTGGCAAAATTGCGCGATCTGTTCGACGATCCGTTGCTGGTGCGCAATGGACGCGCCCTGGAGCCGACGCTGCGGGCATTGCAGATTCTCAAGGAATTGCAGCCGGCGATGGACACCATTTCCGGGGCGGTCAGCCGGGCCAAGGATTTCGAACCCTCCACCAGCCGCGATGTGTTTCGTATCGGACTGTCCGACGACGCCGAATTCGGACTGTTTCCGCCACTGCTCAAGCAGATTCGTGAAGAAGCGCAGAACGTGGTCGTGGTGGTGCGCCGAGTGAATTTTCTGCTGATGCCATCGATGCTGGCCAGCGGCGAGATTTCCGTCGGCATCAGCTACACCACGGAATTGCCGGCCAATGCCAAGCGCAAGAAATTGCGCGACTTGAGCGTGAAGATCCTGCGTGGCGATGACCGCCCCGGCCCGTTGACCCTGGACGAGTTCTGCGAACGCCCTCACGCGCTGGTGTCGTTTTCCGGGGACCTGAGCGGTGCCATCGACAATGACCTGGCGCGGATCGGCCGTTCGCGCCGGGTGGTGCTGGCGGTGCCACAGTTCGCGGGGTTGCGGGCCTTGCTGGCGGGCACCGACATGCTCGCCACCGTGCCGGATTACGCGGCCAATGCGTTGATCGAAGGCAGCAGTCAGTTACGGGCGGACGATGCACCGTTTGATATCAACCTGTCCGAACTGTCGATGGTCTGGAACGGGGTCAACGATAACGATCCGGCAGAACGCTGGTTGCGCTCGAAAATTGCACAGCACATGGCGGCGCCACTATCGGGGCATTGATCGACTGCAGGAGCACCGGCTCGGACTCGCGCAGGTACACCGGCATGTCGGTCACCGGTGGCATGGCCGGAATCTCGAAGTACATCTGCACCACCCAGCCACGGTGATAGCTGGCGTGGTTGACCACGTGCATCAGCATCGCGCCGGCACTCATGGTGCCGCTTTCGCCTGAGACAAAGGTGAATTCCAGGGGCTTGTCCAGGGAGGCATCGGTTTGCCGGGCACTCCAGTCGCAGTACCAGCGATCGATGTTTTTTTGCGCCATGCGCAGTTCGGACAGATCGGCATGCAGCAGGTCGTGTGAAGTCTTGAAGCCATGCCCCCGGCCTTCGAGGTGCGCCTGCCAGATGCAATCGACCACGTACACGTGATTGAGGGTGCCAATCATGTTTTTGAACACCGACACCCGTTCTTTTTTGACTTCGCCCGGAGGGAGCGCCGCGAGGCTGTCAAAGAGGCGCTGATTGGCCCAGCGCTTGTAATCGGCCAGCAGGCAGGCAGTGCGTACGGTGATCATCAGAGTTCTCCGATGGCAGTAAGCGCATCCCCTAGCATAGACCCGATGGCCACAAAGCAGCGCCAGCCCTGATCATCGGTCGTCCAGGTGTTTCACCACCAACTCGGCGAGCGCCAGGCAACTGGTCAGCCCCGGTGACTCGATGCCGAACAGATTCACCAGCCCCGGCACGCGATGTTCGGCGCGAGCACTGATGAGAAAGTCGGCGCTCGGCTCTGTCGGCCCGCTGATTTTCGGGCGAATGCCGCTGTAGGCCGGTTGCAGGCTGTTGTCCGGCAACCCCGGCCAATAGCGGCGGATCGCCTGATAGAACCCCTCGGCCCGATTGGGCTCGACGCGGTAATCAATGTGCTCGACCCATTCAACATCCGGCCCGAAGCGCGCCTGCCCGCCCAGGTCCAGGGTCATGTGCACACCCAGTCCGGCGCTCTCTGGGGCCGGATACACCAGGTGGCGAAACGGCGCCCGGCCGCTGAAACTGAAATAACTGCCCTTGCACATATGCGCCCGGGGAATGAATGCCCCAGGCAGTCCGACGATGCTGCTCGCCACCTCGGGAGCGGACAGCCCCGCGCAGTTGATCAGTTCGCGGCAGCACAGCGTCATGGGTTGACTGCCGCCCATGTGCAGCTCGAAACCCTGTTCGATGCAACGGGCAGACAGCAGCGGCGTGTGCAAGGCCAGCGTGGCGCCGAACCTCTGGGCATCGCCCTGGAGCGCCAGCATCAGCCCGTGGGAGTCGACAATGCCGGTAGACGGCGACCACAGCGCCGCGACGCAGGACAACGCCGGTTCAAGCTCCCGGGCCTGCGGGCCATCCAGCCATTGCAGGTCATCGACACCATTGGCACGCCCCTGCTGCAACAGGCGCTGCAAAGCCGCGTGCTGCTGCTCGTCGGTGGCCACTATCAGCTTGCCCACGCGCCGGTAATCGACACCGTGCTCATCGCAATAGGCGTAGAGACGCTGCTTACCCTCCACGCACAGCCGCGCCTTGAGGCTGCCGTCCGGATAATAGATGCCGGCGTGAATCACTTCTGAATTACGCGAACTGATGCCCGTGCCGATCCCCTCACTCGCCTCGACCACCAGCACTTCCCGCCCGCTCCTGGCCAGGGCCCTGGCCACCGCCAGGCCGACCACGCCGGCCCCGATCACCACGCTTTGAATATCGACGTTCAACGACCTTGCCTCCCTCTCACCCCGTTCCTCGCTAATGCCAGGGAACTCTCGGCGACCGTCACGCATCCTAAACTATGTGGTACTTACCTTATGCTTCATGCTGTCGGAGGACACCGTCATGCGCCGCATATTTATCATTTCTTCCCTGGTACTTTGTTTACCCTTCGGCTCGGCTCTGGCCGATGTGGATGCGGGTGACGTCGCCACTTCCGCCGGGGTTTCCGCCTCGCTGTACTCGACGTTCAAAGACGACAAACTCATGATTCCCGCCCGGGATGACGCTTCCAGCTTCGTCGCCAGCGGCGGTGCGATTCGTGGTGCTTACCTGGAGGCACTGTTGAAAAAGGTCCGCCAGGACAATCCCGCCCTCAACAATGCAAGCGACGAAGACCTGGCCCGCGCCATTCTCGTCCAGGACGGCGTTGCCACCGATCACTGAAGATAGTCATCGCCAGCGGTGGGGCTTGTGACACCGGGATAGCGTTTCCAGCCCTACCTGGCTTGCGTGCCAGTGGACAAACGTGCCCACCCGGCCACGATTTGGGCGTTGATACTCACCCCGCCGCACACCACGATCACCACGTCATTGGCGTCGGCAATCGCCGGGTGATCCAGGTAGGCAATCGCCAATGAAACCCCGCACGCAGGTTCGACCAGCTGACGCAAATCATTGGCGTAACGCACCACGCCCATGATCGCCTCATCATCACTGAGCACCACGCACTCATGGGGGAATTCGCCGATGTGCTTGACCGGCCAGGTGGCCACTTGTGCGGCGCCCAGGGACGTGGCGACAGTGTCGATTTTCGGCAGTCTGACCGGATGCCCGGCCGCCACCGCCGCGGCGAATGATGCCGCGCCTTCGGTTTCGCAGGCAACGATGCGGCAATCGGTGCGCCGATGACGAATCAGGCCGGTGAGCAGCCCCGCCAGCAAGCCACCGCCGCCCACCGATGTCACCAGCACATCCACTGGCGGGCAGTCTTCGAGGATTTCATCGACCATGGTGCTGTGCCCTTCCCACAACACCGGGTGGTCGAAGGCCGGCACGAATTCAGTGCGCGGGTCCTGGGCGAGTTCCCGCGCCCGTTGATTGGCTTCGTCCCAGACCTTGCCGTGCACGATCACCTCGGCGCCGGTATTGCTGATCCGCGCGCGGGTGCTTTGCGGGGTAGTGTGCGGCACCACGATGCATGCCTTGAGCCCCAGGCATGCAGCGGCCATGGCCGTGGCCAGTCCCGCGTTACCGCCGGAGGGACAGACCACCTTGCGCTTGCCCTGCTGCGCCGCCCGGCTGCACAGCAACCCGATGCCGCGTATTTTGAACGAGCCGCCAGGTTGCAGGTTTTCCAGTTTCAGCCAGATGCGGCGGGTCGGGGTCGACAGGCCAGGGTGCAGGATCAAAGGCGTGCGGATGTGAAGCATATGGGCTCCTGTTACACGCCACCGGCTCGTCGAGCTTGCACGAGCCGGTGGTGAACGGTCCTCTCTCCCAAGCTTAGTTCACCCGGCCTCGGGGCGACCGCCTCAGCGATAGCGCGGCGCCGCCACGGAGTTGCCAAACAACCCGGACAGCGTCTGCCGCTGGGCTTCGTAACGGTCCCACTGACTGGCATCGTGCAGGCCGGGAATGGTCACCACTTCACCGGCCGCCAGGCCAACGAGCGCGGCATCGACCATGTCTTCGGCCGACATCACGATTTCCTGCGGCAGGTTTTCCACCGGGTTGCCGGCCTCGCTCCAGAAATCAGTGGCGGTTGCCCCCGGCAACACAGCCTGGATGCGCACGCCTTTGTCCGCCAGTTCATGCTGCATCGACTGGCTCAGGCTCAAGACGAACGCCTTGGTACCGCCGTACACGCCGTTGAGGATTTCCGGGGCGATGGCGACGATGGAGGCGATATTGATCACAGTGCCAGTGCCCCGGGCGACGAAGCCCGGCACCACGGCATACGCTAGGCGCATCAATGCTGTCACGTTGAGGTTGATCATCGCTTCCATGTCGTCCACGGGACTTCCAAGCAGCGACATGACGCCACCGACTCCGGCGTTGTTGACCAACAGGGTGATGCTGGCATCGCCGCGCAGGATCTGTTCGACCCGCAGCGAATCCGCCTTGTTCTTCAGTTCGGCGACAACCACTTCCACGGTGCGCCCGGTCTGGTCGCTCAAATGATTGGCCAGGGCATTGAGCCTGGTCCGGCTGCGGGCCACCAGAATCAGGTCGTAACCCTGCCGGGCGAGACGATCGGCATACACCGCGCCAATGCCCGAAGAAGCGCCGGTGATCAGTGCAGTACCTTTGGATGAGAGCGCCATGGTGCAATTCCTCTACGGTGAGGCGAGAGATTCGCCGGGTGCAGACCGTTATAAAGGGACTTACGACTGTCTCAAATGACGTTTAAAGTACGTTTTTCGGACATGAGCATTTGAGGGCAGCCCCATGATCAACGTGGCGTTCGTGGTTTTCGAGGGTTTCCAGTCCATGGCGCTGGCCGCCATGCCGGTGTTCGAGTACGCCAATTTCAGTGCCGCAGAGACGCTGTATGACGTGCGCGTGCTGTCCGAAAACGGTCACACCCTGCGTGCCTCCGGCGGTTTGAGCGTCGGCACCGAGGCATTCGACGAGCGCGTGTTCGACACGGTGATCGTGGTCGGCGGCGACTCGATCATCGAACAGGCGCCCGAAGCCGTGCTGGATTACCTGCGGGCCAGTATCAATTCGGCACGCCGCACGGCGTCGATCTGCTCCGGGGCGTTCGTCATGGCCCAGGCCGGCTTGCTCGACGGACGGCGGGCCACCACCCACTGGGCCTACGCCCGGGAACTGCAGGCACGGTTTCCGGCGATCAAGGTCGAGCCTGATCGCATCTATGTGATCGACGGTTCGATCTGGACCTCCGCCGGCATGACGGCGGGCATCGACCTCGCCCTGGCCATGGTGGAAAAGGACCACGGCGCCGAGCTGGCCCGGGCCGTGGCGCAGAAACTGGTGATGTACCACCGCCGCGCTGGCGGCCAGTCGCAGCACTCGGCGCTGCTGGAGCTGGCGCCGAAATCCGATCGTATTCAAACCGTGCTCGGCTACGCCCGGGAACACCTCGCCCAGCCTCTTTCGGTGGAGCAACTGGCGCAAGTGGCCAACCTCAGCCCCCGGCAATTCAGCCGGGCATTTCGCGCCGAAACCGGGCAGTCCCCGGCCAAGGCCATCGAGAACCTGCGTCTGGAAGCGGCGCGACAGATGCTTGAACGCGGACGCCTGACCCTCGACCAGATCGCCCAGGAAACCGGGTTCACAGACCGCCGTCGCATGCGCGAAACGTTCCTGCGGGTGTTCGGTCAACCGCCACAGGTGATTCGGCGCAATGCGAGAGCGGAGGAGTTTGTGTAGGCGCCGGCTCGCCGGTCATATCCTCTGAAGCCGGTGTCGAGTCTTCAAACGCCTTCGCTGGCAAGCCAGCTCCTACAATGAAGGGAGGCACTTTCGCGTGTGAGGCACTTATGAAAATCTCGGCCAGACTGGCGTTTTTCGCCGTGGTCAGCACCCTCGCCTACCTTGGCCTGGCGATCTGGGGAATCGGTGGATTCGCGGCTTATTTTAGCCACGGTTCACTGCTCGTCATTGCCCTGGCCACCCTGATCATGGCTGTCGCGTCTCTGTTCACCGAGGTCAACCTGAGTTCGGGGGAACGCGAAGACCGGGCCAACCGCTGGGTCATTCCGGCCTTCGGGGTGATCGGGTTGCTGAGCGGCTTTCTGCCGGCCTATACCGACCGCATCGATTTCTGGACCTTTGGCGGTGAAGGCGTGCGCTGGCTTGGGGCGCTGTTGTTCATCGTCGGCGGCGCGCTGCGGTTGTGGCCGGTGTTTGTGCTGGGCAAGCGCTTCAGTGGGCTGGTGGCCATTCAGCCGGGCCATCGACTGGTCACCGAGGGAATCTACCGCAACCTGCGCAACCCCAGTTATCTGGGGATGATGGTCATCGGCATCGGTTGGGCACTGGCCTTTCGTTCTGGTGTCGGGCTGATATTGGTGGCGCTGACGCTGATCCCGCTGATTGCGCGCATTCACTCGGAAGAGGCCTTGCTGAGGGCGCAGTTCGGCAGCGAATACGACGCCTATTGCGCCCGCTCCTGGCGGTTGATCCCCGGGCTTTACTGAAGAAACACAGGCCCCTGTGGGGGGGGGGGGGGGGGGGGGGGGGGGGGGGGGGGGGGGGGGGGGGGGGGGGGGGGGGGGGGGGGGGGGGGGGGG
>NZ_JBXAQZ010000004.1:0-396704 GCF_058807755.1 Pseudomonas sp. GW821-FHT12A04 | reverse complement strand
TGTAAGCGCTGTGAGGCGTTGAGCTAACCAATACTAATTGCCCGTGAGGCTTGACCATATAACACCCAAGCAATTTGACTACTCGAAAGAGCATCAGATTGCGGTGTGTGAAGACGAAAGAACCGAAAGTTCGAACCTCACAAAACACCGAAAGCTGTCACATACCCAATTTGCTGAAGCGAGGCCGACCGGTCACGACTCAGTACCCGAATTTCTTGACGACCATAGAGCGTTGGAACCACCTGATCCCATCCCGAACTCAGCAGTGAAACGATGCATCGCCGATGGTAGTGTGGGGTTTCCCCATGTGAGAGTAGGTCATCGTCAAGATTAAATTCCGAAACCCCTATCTGCGTATGCAGGTAGGGGTTTTGTTTTTGGCGTCCCTGTAGGCGCGAGCTCGCTCGCGAAAAAACCGAGAGCGCTGCGGGGCCTCAGGTTTCCCGCGTCATCATTGGCGTTCTTCGCGAGCGAGCTCGCTCCTACAATGAAGCCAATCGCCTTCAATGCTAAAGTCGTCCCTCGAATTTGTATTATCCAAGGAAGCCTTTATGCCGGACGCGACGTCCCTCAGTGCTGGTTTTATGGTGGTTCACGGCAACCGCCTGGACGAGTTGCGCAGCCTGGTGGTCAGCTGGATGCGACGCTACCCGCTGGCTCCCCTGGAGAACGAAATCGCGTTGGTGCAAAGCAATGGCATTGCCCAATGGCTGAAGCTGGCACTGGCGGAAGATTCTGAAGAAGACGACATGGGAGGCTGCGGCATCGCTGCCGCCATTGACGTGCAGTTGCCCGGCAGCTTCATGTGGCAGCTCTATCGCATGGTCCTTGGCCGTGACGAAATTCCGGTCAAGTCCCTGCTCGATAAAGCCCCACTGACCTGGCGTCTGATGCGCCTGCTGCCGCAGTTGATCAATCAGCCGCACTTCGAGCCGCTGCAGCGTTTCCTGACCCATGACACCGATCTGCGCAAGCGCTATCAATTGGCTGAGCGTCTGGCGGATCTGTTCGACCAATACCAGGTGTACCGAGCCGACTGGCTCGAAGACTGGGCGGAAGGTCGCCATCAAACAAGAAACGCCAGGGGTGAAGCCAAACCCCTGACCCCGGCCAATTGCTGGCAGGCAGAGCTATGGCGCGCACTCTTGCTGGATGTGGGAGAAGAAGGCATGGCGCAAAGCCGTGCCGGTGTCCATCAGCGATTTGTCGAGCGTATCAACCATCTCGAAGCAGCCCCCAAGGGGTTACCCTCGCGAGTGATCGTTTTCGGGATTTCTTCGCTGCCTGCACAAGCCTTGGAAGCACTGGCGGGACTGGCACGGTTCAGTCAGGTTTTGCTGTGCGTACATAACCCGTGTCGTCACCATTGGGCGGACATCGTCGCCGATAAAGACCTGTTGCGGCATCAATACAAGCGTCAGGCCCGCAAAAGCGGCATGCCGGTAGTGATCGATCCGCAAACCCTGCATCAGCATGCGCACCCGTTGCTGGCCGCATGGGGCAAGCAGGGGCGGGACTATATCAACCTGCTCGACAGTTATGACGATCCCAACAGCTATCGTTCGGCATTCCGCGACGGGCGCATTGACCTGTTCAGTGACGGTCAGCCGCTGAATGTGCTCAACCAGTTGCAGGATGACATTCTCGAATTGCGTCCCCTCAACGAGACCCGGGAGCGTTGGCCGGCTATCGATCTGCAGCAGGACGAATCGATCCGTTTTCACATCGCCCATAGCGCCCAGCGAGAAGTCGAGATCCTCCACGATCAACTGCTCGCGCGCTTCAGCGCCGACCCGACATTGCGGCCCCGAGACATCATCGTGATGGTCCCGGACATCGACAGCTACGCACCGCATATTCGTGCCGTGTTTGGTCAGCTTGACCGCCAGGATCCTCGCTTCATTCCGTTTACCCTGGCTGACCAGGGCCAGCGTGGTCGCGACCCGCTGTTGATTGCAGTCGAGCACCTGCTCAAGCTGCCTGACAGCCGATTCCCCGTCAGTGAGATTCTCGATCTGCTGGACGTCCCGGCACTGCGTGCTCGCTTTGGTGTCGAGGAGCGTGACCTGCCGACGCTGCACCGCTGGATCGAAGGTGCCGGCATTCGTTGGGGCATGAATGCCGAGCAACGTGCCGGGCTCGGACTGCCCAATGAACTGGAGCAAAACAGCTGGCGCTTCGGCTTGCGACGGATGTTGCTCGGTTATGCCGTTGGCAGCGCCGATGCTTATGAGGGTATCGAGCCCTACGACGAGATCGGTGGTCTGGACGCTGCGCTCATCGGTCCGCTGGTTGCGTTGCTGGACGCGCTGGAAGTGGCTCACCACGAACTCTCTCAGCCGGCATCGCCAGGGCAATGGGGCTTGCGCTTGCAGGCGTTGGTGCAGTTGTTCTTCCTTGCCGGTAACGAACACGATGACTACTTGCTGGCCCAGCTCGAAGAGCTGCGTGAGACCTGGCTCGAGACCTGCGAATCCGTCGGGTTGCAGGATGAGTTGCCGCTGACCGTCGTCCGTGAAGCCTGGCTTGCAGGTCTGGATCAGGGCCGTTTGTCCCAACGTTTTCTGGCCGGTGCGGTCAACTTCTGCACCTTGATGCCCATGCGCGCTATCCCGTTCAAACTGGTGTGCCTGCTGGGCATGAATGACGGCGATTATCCGCGGGCGCAACCGCCGCTGGATTTCGATCTGATGGGCAGTGATTACCGTCCGGGTGACCGCTCCCGGCGTGAAGATGACCGCTACCTGCTACTGGAAGCCTTGTTGTCGGCACGGGACCAGCTCTACATCAGTTGGGTGGGTCGCAGCATCCGCGATAACAGCGAGCGGCCTGCCTCGGTGCTGATCGGCCAGTTGCGTGACCACTTGGCCAGCGGTTGGCGAATGCTGCAAAGCGACGAGGATCTGCTGGAAGCCATGACCCGGGAACACCCGTTGCAACCCTTCAGTGCTCGCTACTTTCACGAAGGCGATGACTCGTTCAGCTACGCCACCGAATGGCAGGTCCTTCATCAAGCGGCAGAGCAGCAGCCAAGCGCCGAAGTGCTCGGGCCCCACGTTCAGGACGAACCACTGAGTCTCGGTCAACTGCAGGATTTCCTGCGCAATCCGGTACGGCACTTTTTCAGCCAGCGACTGAAGGTCTTCTTCGAGGCGGCAGAAGTGCCGTTGGCCGATGAAGAACCCTTTGTCCTGGATGCGTTGCAGCGTTATAGCCTCAGCGACCGTTTGCTCGAAGCGGCGCTGGCAGATCCTGGAAATACCGGGCAGGCACTGGAGGATCAGGCGAAGCGTTTGCAGAACAGCGGGCTGCTGCCGATGGCCGGATTCGGTGAGTGCCTGCAACGTGAGTTGATCGAGCCATTGCCTGACTTGCTGCAACGTCACCAACAGCTCCTGGCGTTGTGGCCAACACCGCTGAGCAGCGCGTTGCCCGTCAGTCTTGAGCTGCAAGGCCTGCACATCGAGGGCTGGCTCGGCGGCCTGCATCAGCGTGCTGATGGTGGTTTGTTGTCTGTCACAACGATCCCCAACAGCATCGGCTCGATCAAATCGCGCAAATGGCATCGACTGACACGCCCTTGGGTCAATCATCTGATGGCTTGTGCCAGTGGCATGGCGTTGACCACCGCATTGGTGGCCAGCGACGACAGCCTGTTGCTCGGTCCGCTGGACAAGTCCACGGCGCGGAAAATTCTCGGTGACCTGTTGATGGCCTGGCAGTCGGGGATGCGCCAGCCTCTGCCGATCGCGGTCAAGACCGCCTTCGCGTGGCTGGGGCAAACCGACCCGGTCAAAGCCGAAGCCGCTGCGCGCAAGGCCTATGAAGGTGATGGGCAGACGACGGACGGAGAGCGTCGCGAAAGCCCGGCGCTCGCTCGCCAGTTCGCTGATTACGATGCCTTGGTGGCCGACGAGACGTTCCCCCAGTGGTGTGACGCGCTCTATCGCCCGCTTCTTGAAGCGCCCTGGCGTTCCCTGTCCAGCGAGGAGTCGCGCTGATGAGCACGAAGACACCTTTGGCCCTGGCATTCCCGCTGCGCGGCAGTCAACTGATCGAAGCCAGCGCCGGGACCGGCAAGACGTTCACCATTTCCGCGTTGTACCTGCGTCTGGTGCTTGGCAACGGCGGGGAGGACAGTGGTTTCGGGCGTGAGCTGTTGCCGCCGCAGATCCTCGTCGTGACGTTCACCGACGCCGCTACCAAAGAGCTGCGCGAACGCATTCGCACGCGGCTCGCCGAGGCCGCACGCTTTTTTCGCGATGAAACACCTGCCCCCGACAGCCTGATTGCCGAGTTGCGTGATCAGTACTTGCCCGAGCAATGGCCCGGATGCGCAAACCGCCTGGATATCGCCGCCCAGTGGATGGACGAGGCGGCGGTGTCGACCATCCACAGTTGGTGCCAGCGCATGTTGCGCGAGCACGCATTCGACAGCGGCAGCCTGTTTACCCAGACCCTGGAAACCGACCACAGCGACTTGCTGGGGGAAGTCCTGCGCGATTACTGGCGGCTGTTCTGCTACCCGATGCAAGGTGACGCCTTGAATTGGGTGCGCAGCAATTGGGGCGGACCGGCGGCGCTGCTGCCACGGATTCGTGCACTGTTCGCCAGCGAGCGGGATACCCTTGAAGGGAAAGAGCCCGCCGAAGTGATTTCGCAATGCTTGCAAGAGCGAAGGGCGGCCCTGATCGAACTCAAGAAGCCCTGGCTGCAGTGGGCGGACGAGTTGCTTGCGATCTGTCACCAGGGCGTTGCCGGCAAGGCTGTCGACGGTCGCAAGATGCAGGCACGCTATTTCGAGCCCTGGTTTGAAAAGATCAAAGCCTGGGCCGAAGACGAATCCCTCGAGCAACTGGATATCGGCACCGGTTTCACGCGCCTGACCCCTGATGGCATGGCCGAAGCCTGGAAGGGCGAAGCGCCTCGACATCCGGGGCTCGATGGGATGGCCGGGCTCAAGGCCTGTCTCGATGGGCTGCCAACGCCTGATGCCGCCGTACTGCAACATGCGGCCCGCTGGGTCGGGGCACGATTCGAGGAGGAGAAACGCCGCCGCGCGGAAATGGGTTTCGACGACATGTTGCTGCGCCTTGATGCGGCCTTGCAGTCCGATGGCGGCGAGCGACTGGCAACCCTGATTCGCGAGCAGTTTCCGGTGGCACTGATCGATGAGTTCCAGGACACCGACCCGGTGCAATACCGGATCTTCGAGAGCATCTACCGCATTGAAGAGAACAGCCCCGAGTGCGGTCTGTTCCTGATCGGCGACCCGAAACAGGCGATCTACGCTTTTCGCGGCGCCGACATCCATACCTACTTGCGCGCCCGCCAGGCCACCACTGGCCGCCTGCACACCCTGGGCACCAACTTCCGCTCAAGCCATGGCATGGTCAACGCGGTGAACCATGTGTTCGCGCGCGCCGAAGCCCGTGAGTCAGGACGCGGCGCGTTCCTCTTTCGGGAGAAGAATGGCGACAACCCGGTTCCGTTCACGCCGGTTGCCTCCCAGGGCCGCAAAGAAGTCTTGCGCATCAATGACCAGGCAATCCCTGCCTTGAACATCTGGCACTTGTCGGCCGAACAACCGTTGTCCGGTGCGGTGTACCGGCAACATCTGGCGGCTGCCTGCGCCAGTGAAATCACGGCATTGCTCAATGGCGGGCAGCAGGGGCAAGCGGGATTCACCCAGGACGGCAAAGCCTTCAGGGGCCTGCTACCGGCGGACATCGCCATCCTGGTGCGCGATGGCAAGGAGGCGCAGGCGGTTCGTGCGCAATTGGCCGCCCGTGGTGTGCGCAGTGTTTACCTGTCGGACAAGGACTCGGTGTTCGCCGCCCAGGAGGCGCATGACGTGCTGACCTGGCTCAAGGCCTGCGCCGAGCCGGATGTCGAGCGACCGCTGCGGGCTGCGTTGGCCAGCATCACGTTGAACCTGTCGTTGACGGAACTGGAGCGTCTGAATCAGGACGAGTTGGCCTGGGAGTCCCGGGTCATGCAGTTCCGTGGCTATCGCGAAGTCTGGCGCAAGCAGGGCGTACTGCCGATGCTGCGACGCTTGCTGCACGACTTCCGTTTGCCCCAGGCTTTGATTGCCCGCAGTGACGGCGAACGCGTTTTGACCAACCTTCTGCACCTTTTCGAACTGCTGCAACAAGCCGCCGCTGAACTCGATGGCGAGCAAGCCTTGATCCGGCATTTGTCCGAGCATCTGGCGTTGTCCGGGCAGGCTGGCGAAGAGCAGATCCTGCGTCTGGAAAGTGATGAGCAATTGGTCAAGGTCGTGACCATCCACAAGTCCAAAGGCCTTGAATACCCCTTGGTGTTCCTGCCGTTCATTTGCTCGGCGAAACCAGTGGATGGCAGTCGCCTGCCGCTGCACTACCACGATGAATCCGGCAACGCCCAAGTCACCTTAAAGCCGACGGCAGAATTGATTGCCCTGGCTGACGATGAGCGTCTGGCCGAGGATCTGCGCTTGCTCTATGTCGCCCTGACCCGGGCGCAACACGCCTGCTGGCTGGGGGTGGCCGACCTCAAGCGCGGTAACAACAATGGCTCGGTGCTGCATCTGTCGGCATTGGGTTATCTGCTGGGCGGCGGTGCGCCGTTGGCCGAGTCCCCGGCGTTGCAGCGTTGGCTGCAGGATCTGCAACAGGACTGCCCGGCGCTGGTGTATGCCGAGATGCCTGAAGCAACAGCAGAGCATTATCAGCCACCGCAAAACGATGCGGCGCTGCTGGTTCCGCGGGTTCCGAAACGCAAGGCCAGTGAAAACTGGTGGATCGCTTCCTACAGCGCGTTACGCATTGGCGACACCCTGAGTGTCGGCACCGACGAGGCGCCGGAGAGCCCGCAGGCGCAAAAACTGTTCGATGACGAACGCCTCGATCCGCAGGCCCCCAGGGAGGTGGTTGCCGGTGGTGGTGATATCCATCGCTTCCCGCGCGGCCCGAATCCCGGCACCTTCCTCCATGGCTTGCTCGAATGGGCAGGGGGCGAGGGTTTTGATGCGGCACCACACGAGGTGATCGACGCCATTGCCCGTCGCTGTAACCGTCGAGGCTGGGAGGGCTGGATCAGCACCTTGAGTGACTGGCTGCAGCATCTGCTCAAGTCGCCGTTGCAACTGGGCGCCGGTCAGGCACCGGTGGTATTCGGCCAATTGACGCAGTATCAGGTCGAGATGGAGTTCTGGTTCGCCAGCCATAAGGTCGATGTGCTCAAGCTCGATGCGCTGGTGTGCCAATACACCCATAACGGCGTGGCCCGGGTGGCCGCGGAACCGGTGTTGCTCAACGGAATGTTCAAGGGCTTCATCGACCTGACGTTCGAACATGACGGCCGCTATTACGTTGCCGACTACAAATCCAACTGGCTCGGCGTCGATGATGCGGCCTATACCGCGCAGGCCATGGAACAATCGATTCTCGACAACCGTTATGACCTGCAATACGTGTTGTACCTGTTGGCCCTGCACCGCCAGCTCAAGGCGCGGCTCGCCGATTACGACTACGACCGGCATGTCGGCGGTGCGTTGTACCTGTTTTTGCGCGGTACGCGTGCGGCCAGCCAGGGTGTGTTTTTCGCCCGCCCGCCAAGAGAGCTGATCGAGCGTCTGGACAGGTTGTTCCAGGGCAAGCCAGAGCCCAAGGCCGAACCCGCTTGGGAACAGGGAGTACTGTTATGAGTCGCACATTCGCCGATTTGTTGCCCACATCGCTGGCAGCCGAAAGCCTGGTCGATCTGGTGCCGCTGAGTCGTGCCGACGACTTGCTGTTGTTGCTCACGCGTTGGGTCGAGCGTGGCTGGTTGCGCGCGCTGGACAAAGCCTTTGTGGCGTTTCTACATGAACTGGCACCGGAGGATGATCCGTTGGTGTTGCTGGCAGCCGCGCTGACCAGCCACCAATTGGGTCACGGGCATGTCTGCCTCGACCTGTTCGAGACGCTGAAAGAACCGGACTTCGCCCTGTCGCTGCCACCCGAAGGTGACGTGCAAGGCGGCGCGATGTTGTTGCCCTCGCAATTGCTGGGATCGCTGGACGGTGCTCATTGGTGCAAGGTGCTGGCCGCCAGCAACCTGGTCGCACTGGCTGCTGACAGTCGTGACAACGTGCGTGACCGGCCTTTGGTGTTATCGGGCAAACGCTTGTACCTGCGCCGCTATTGGGCCTACGAGCGGCGGATCGACCTTTCGTTGCGCGAGCGTTTGACGGAACACGAATCCACGCCGATCGACTTGCTCCAGCGTCTCACCGGGTTGTTTGGTCCTGCCCGGCCTGGTGACGTGATCGACTGGCAGAAGCTGGCCTGCGCCCTGGCGACACGCAGCGCCTTCAGCATCGTCACTGGGGGGCCGGGAACCGGCAAGACCACCACCGTCGTGCGCTTGCTGGCGTTGCTCCAGGCGCCGGCGGTCGAGGCCGGCATGCCCCTGCGCATTCGTCTCGCCGCACCGACCGGCAAGGCCGCGGCGCGTCTGACAGAATCCATCAGCCAGCAAGTCCGGACCTTGAAGGTTACGGAGGACGTTCGGGAAAAGATTCCGTCCGACGTCACCACCGTTCACCGCCTGCTCGGCAGCCGGCCCGGGACTCGTCATTTCCGGCACCACGCGGGCAATCGCCTGCCGCTGGATGTGTTGGTGGTGGACGAGGCCTCGATGATCGACCTGGAAATGATGGCCAACCTGCTCGACGCCTTGCCCGCCCATGCGCGCCTGGTGCTGTTGGGGGACAAGGATCAACTGGCTTCGGTAGAAGCCGGTGCGGTACTGGGGGATCTGTGTCGCGACGCCGAGGCTGGCTGGTACAGCCCGCAGACGCGCCAGTGGCTGGAAGCCGTCAGCGGCGAGAGTTTGCAGGCCAGTGGATTGCAGGAGGACACGCAGGGCGCTCATCCACTGGCCCAACAGGTCGTGATGTTGCGCCATTCCCGGCGATTCGGTGAAGGTAGCGGTATTGGCCAACTGGCTCGTTGGGTCAACCAGCAGCAACCCGAAGAAGCACGCAGGTTGTTGTCTGCGCGAAGCCATGACGATGTGTATGCCTTGTCCCTCAAGGGGGAGCAGGACCGGGCCCTGGAGCGCTTGCTGCTCGAAGGCCACGGTGAAGGGCCGCAGGGTTATCGGCACTACCTGAGCCTGCTGCGCAATCAGCGCCCGGCGCTCGATTGTCCGTTGGAAGATTCACGCTGGACCGACTGGGCCCGGGAGGTGTTGCAAGCCTTCGACGCGTTCCAGTTGTTATGTGCCGTGCGCAAGGGGCCGTGGGGTGTGGAGGGCTTGAACCAGCGAGTCACGGACGCCTTGCTAAGGGCACGCCTGATCGACAGTGACCAGCAGTGGTACGAAGGCCGTCCGGTTCTGATGACCCGCAATGACTACGGCCTGGGTTTGATGAACGGCGATATCGGCATCGCCCTCAAGCTTCCGGAGCGTGAGGGCCCCGAGGCCGGCAAGCAGGTTCTGCGTGTCGCCTTTCCGCGCAATGACGGCCAGGGTGGCGTGCGCTTTGTCCTGCCGAGCCGGCTCAATGATGTCGAAACCGTGTACGCCATGACCGTGCATAAATCCCAGGGCTCGGAATTTGCCCACACCGCGTTGATTTTGCCTGACGCCTTGAACCCCGTGTTGACCAAGGAACTGATCTACACCGGGATCACCCGGGCCAAGAACTGGTTCACCTTGATCGAGCCCCGCACAGGGGTGTTCGAAGAGGCGGTGAGGCGCAAGGTCAAGCGCTTGAGCGGGTTGATGCTGGGGCTCGGCGCCGACTAGTCGGCGAACAGCATCTCCCGGCTTTCACCCATCAGCAGTCCCTGATTGCGCTCGGTCACCTCGCGGATGTAATCCCACAACAGGGTGATCCGCTTGAGCTTCCTCAAATCCTCCCGGCAGTACATCCAGAACTGTCGGGTGATATTGATTTCCTGCGGCAACACCGGCAGCAGGCGAGGGTCCTGAGTGGCGAGGAAGCATGGCAGGATCGCCAGTGAGCGTCCTTGCTGCGCGGCCACAAATTGCGCGATCACGCTGGTGCTGCGCAGGTTGGCGCTGGCGCCGGGTAGTACGTTGGCCAGGTACAGCAGCTCCGAGCTGAACGCCAGGTCGTCGACGTAACTGATAAACGAATGTTTGGCCAAGTCTGCCGGTCGGCGGATCGGTGGGTGGTTGTCCAGATAGTCCTGGGTCGCGTACAGCTGCAATCGGTAGTCGCACAGTTTGCAGCAGACGTACGGTCCATGCTCCGGGCGCTCCAGGGCGATGACGATGTCGGCCTCGCGCTTGGACAGGCTGATGAAATGCGGCAGCGGCAGGATATCCACCGAGATGGCCGGGTAGGTGTCGACGAAGTGGCTCAGCTGCGGCGTGATGAAAAAGCTGCCGAAGCCTTCGGTGCAGCCCATGCGCACATGGCCGGACAGCGCCACGCCGGACCCGGAAACCTGCTCGCACGCCATGTGCAAGGTACTTTCGATCGACTCGGCATACCCCATCAACCGCTGGCCTTCGGCGGTCAGGACAAAGCCGCTGGTCCGGGATTTCTCGAACAGCAATGTGCCCAGCGCCGTTTCCAGGGAACTGATGCGCCGCGACACCGTGGTGTAGTCCACCGCCAGGCGCTTGGCCGCGGTGCTGGCCTTGCGGGTGCGGGAGACTTCCAGGAAAAACTTGAGGTCGTCCCAGTTCAACGAGCCGAGGGAGGTGATGTTTTTTTGCATGTTGGACCGGTTTTTATGTGCGTTCTTATCAGAAGTTTGCACATCTATACTCCAAAAACAGCCCGTTAACCAATTCGCGGCGCATGCCTCTTCTCAAGGCGACTATTTCGCCTTGGCTCCCAAGATAACAACAAAGATCTGGAGACCCATATGAACGTATCGCTCACGCCCAATGACACCACCGTGCAGAAGGTCAAACTGTTGATCGACGGCCAGTGGGTCGAATCCAAGACCACCGAATGGCACGACATCATCAACCCGGCGACCCAGCAAGTGCTGGCCAAGGTGCCGTTTGCCACCGCTGAAGAAGTCGATGCTGCCATCAGCGCCGCTCATCGTGCATTCCAGACCTGGAAACTGACACCCATCGGCGCGCGCATGCGCATCATGCTCAAGCTCCAGGCGCTGATCCGCGAACACTCCAAGCGCATCGCCGCCGTCCTCAGCGCCGAGCAGGGCAAGACCATTGCCGACGCCGAAGGCGATATTTTCCGTGGCCTGGAAGTGGTCGAGCACGCTTGTTCCATCGGCAGCCTGCAAATGGGTGAGTTCGCTGAAAACGTCGCCGGTGGCGTCGACACCTACACCCTGCGCCAGCCGATCGGTGTGTGCGCCGGCATTACCCCGTTCAACTTCCCGGCGATGATTCCGCTGTGGATGTTCCCAATGGCCATCGCCTGCGGCAATACCTTCGTGCTCAAGCCGTCCGAACAGGACCCGATGTCGACCATGCTCCTGGTGGAGCTGGCGATCGAGGCGGGTATTCCGGCCGGTGTACTCAACGTCGTGCATGGCGGCAAGGATGTGGTCGACGGGCTCTGCACCCATAAAGATATCAAGGCGGTTTCCTTCGTCGGTTCAACCGCCGTCGGTACGCATGTCTACGACCTGGCCGGTAAACACGGCAAGCGTGTGCAATCGATGATGGGCGCCAAGAACCACGCCGTGGTGTTGCCGGATGCCAATCGCGAACAAGCGCTGAATGCGCTGGTGGGTGCCGGTTTCGGTGCCGCCGGTCAACGCTGCATGGCCACTTCGGTGGTGGTGCTGGTGGGCGCGGCCAAGCAATGGCTGCCGGATCTCAAGGCGCTGGCGCAGAAGCTCAAGGTCAATGCCGGCAGCGAGCCGGGCACTGATGTTGGCCCTGTCATTTCGAAAAAGGCCAAGGCGCGGATTCTCGACCTGATCGAGAGCGGCATCAAGGAAGGCGCGAAACTGGAGCTGGACGGTCGCGAGATCTCGGTTCCAGGTTACGAGAAGGGCAACTTTGTCGGCCCGACCCTGTTCTCCGGCGTGACCACCGACATGCAGATCTACACCCAGGAAATCTTCGGCCCGGTGCTGGTTGTGCTGGAGGTTAATACGCTCGACGAGGCCATCGCCCTGGTCAACGCCAACCCGTTCGGTAACGGCACGGGCCTGTTCACCCAGAGCGGCGCGGCGGCGCGTAAATTCCAGAACGAAATCGACGTCGGCCAGGTCGGCATCAACATCCCGATTCCGGTGCCGGTCCCGTTCTTCAGCTTCACCGGTTCGCGCGGTTCCAAGCTCGGCGACCTCGGCCCGTACGGCAAGCAAGTGGTGCAGTTCTACACTCAGACCAAGACCGTCACCAGTCGCTGGTTCGATGACGACAGCGTCAACGACGGTGTGAACACCACCATCAACCTGCGTTAAGGAGCCGGACATGAAAATCGCTTTTATCGGTCTGGGCAACATGGGCGCGCCGATGGCGCGCAACCTGATCAAGGCTGGCCATGCACTGCGCCTGGTGGACCTGAACAAGGCCGTGCTGGCGGAACTGGAACAACTGGGCGGCAGTATCAGTGCATCGGCCCGTGAAGCGGCAGAGGGCGCCGAACTGGTCATCACCATGCTGCCTGCCGCCGTGCATGTGCGCAGTGTGTGGCTGGGTGAAGACGGCGTGCTCGCCGGTATCGGCAAAGGTGTGCCGGCCGTGGATTGCAGCACCATCGATCCGCAGACCGCGCGGGACGTGGCCGCCGCCGCTGCCAAACAGGGCGTGGCCATGGCCGATGCACCGGTCTCTGGCGGCACCGGTGGCGCAGCCGCCGGGACACTGACCTTTATGGTCGGCGCCACCCCCGAACTGTTCGCCACCCTGCAACCGGTACTGGCGCAAATGGGCCGCAACATCGTCCATTGTGGTGAGGTCGGTACCGGGCAAATCGCTAAAATCTGCAACAACCTGCTGCTGGGGATTTCCATGGTCGGCGTCAGCGAAGCCATGGCGCTGGGCGATGCCCTGGGCATCGACACCAAGGTGCTGGCGGGCATCATCAACAGTTCCACCGGGCGTTGCTGGAGTTCGGAGATGTACAACCCGTGGCCGGGCATCGTTGAAACAGCACCGGCGTCGCGCGGTTATACCGGTGGTTTCGGTGCCGAACTGATGCTCAAGGATCTGGGGCTGGCCACTGAAGCGGCGCGTCAGGCGCACCAGCCGGTGGTACTCGGCGCGGTGGCCCAGCAGTTGTATCAGGCGATGAGTTTGCGTGGGGAGGGTGGTCAGGACTTCTCGGCGATCATCAACGGTTATCGCAAGCCGCAATAGAAGGGCGGTGAAAAAACTGTGGGAGCGAGCTTGCTCGCGATGAGGTCGTTACAGTCGACATTGATGGTGATTGACCCACCGCAATCGCGAGCAAGCTCGCTCCCACAGGGACTGCATATACCCAAAGATATTTACCGGGAGATCACGTCGGGTGATCCCCCGGTTTTTTTGTATCAGGCAAACACGAAATATTTGCGCACGGTTTCCACCACTTCCCAGGTGCCTTTCATTCCCGGTTCGATGACGAAAATGTCGCCGGCGCGCAGGTGGATCGGCGCCATGCCTTCCGGGGTGATGACGCAGTAGCCTTCCTGGAAATGGCAGTACTCCCACTTCACATATTCGACGTACCACTTGCCCGGCGTGCAGATCCAGGTGCCCATGATCTTGCTGCCGTCTTCACTCGTGTAGGCGTTGAGGTTGACGGTGTGCGGGTCGCCTTCGAGTTTTTCCCATTTGCAGGCGTCGAGCACGGGCAGCGGGTGGGTATCGCGAAGTACGGTAATCGGTGCGGTCATGATGACTCCGGGCAGTGGGCTCAAGAACTGAAGTCGCACCCTATAGCGCCTGCCCATCGTTCAGTTGTCTGTGCTCGACACTGAGCTGTCCAGAAACGCACAACTCTCAAGGACGAGTCAGCGGGCAGTCGAGCCTGGATTGTTCGAGGCTGTTCTCGAACTCGACCAATTGTGAGTGCTGTTGCGACAGCGCCGCTATCCGCTCGGCGATTTCCTGTTTTTTGCTGGCGATGATCTGGTGTGCCCGTTCCCATGGCAACTGCGGACCCTGATGTCCGGCGAAGACCGACTGCAATTCCTTGAGCCTGAAACCCAACTGCTGGGCACATTTGATGAACATCAGCAGGTCGACGCTGTGCTGGTCATAGATGCGGTACTTGCCCAGGCGGCGAGCGGCAGGCAGCAGGCCAATCGACTCGTAATGACGGATGCTTTTGACCGTGGTTCCGGAACGTTGCGCGGCTTGGCCGATGTACATGGGAAGGTCCTTTTCTCCGAGGATAAAGCTCGGCGCATTATCGACCGACTCAAGCGCTGGCGATAGCTTCGGCTTGCCGCAACCAGGCTGCATGCCGGTCTGCGCTGGCGCCGAGAATTGGCCCGAAGGTGAGGGTTCGGGTTGGCTTGATACCACAGAATTCCAGCGTGGTTTTACGGACCTGATGCAAACCGGGCATGCGGTAGATCCATCGGTAGTACCAGGGCGGTGTGTCCATGGTCACCAGCAGGTGGGCGGTTCGGCCACGCAGGAGTTTGTCGGGGAAGGCTTTGCCCTGGCGGTATTTGAAGGCAAAACCCGGCAAGAACACCCGGTCGAAAAACCCCTTGAGCAAGGCCGGTACGCCACCCCACCAGATGGGATAAACCAGCGTCAGTTGTTCGGCCCACAGGATATCGGCCTGGGCGTTACGCAAGTCGGCTTCCAGCGGCTGGACCTGTTGATAGCCTTCGCGCAGCACCGGGTCAAAATCCATGCGGCCCAGAAACAATTGACGCACTTCATGCCCGGCGCGCACTGCCGACAGTGTGTAGCGCTCGGCAAGGGCGGCGCAGAAGCTGTTGCCGGACGGATGCCCGAGGATCACCAGTATTCGTTTACCCATCATCGCTGTCCTTGAAGATCAAACCTCAAGGATAAAGTCTGCCCCTCAGGGGAGAGTCAAGGCGTGCAGCAGGGCCTTGGCATAGCCGGGTAATGCGGCGAAGTCCCGGGCACAGAGCAGCAGTTTGCGTTGGCCCCAGGGTTCTTGCAGGGCGAGGCTTTTGAAGGGTAGTCCGGCGGACCCGCGTTCGACCGCGGCCAACGGTACGATTGCCAGTCCCACCCCTCGGGCGACCATGCGCATCACGCCATCGAAACCGTCGGCGCGGATGCGAATCTGCATGCGCAGGCCGGCGTGCAGTGCCTGCTCTTCCAGGTACACCGCCAGCGCGCTGTTGGCATTCAGGCCAACGTAGTCGTGATGCAACGTGTCGGTGAAGCTCACTGAGGTCGCATGAGACAAGGGATGTTCCCGGGGCATGATCAGCACCAGCGGATCATCGCGAAACGCTCGGGTCTGCAGGTCATCGGTGTCCACCGCGTCGGAAACGATGCCCAGGTCCGCCGCACCCTGGCGCAAGGCGTGGGTGATGCGGGTGCTGGGCAGTTCCTGCAAATCGATGTCGAGGTTGGGATGGCTATGCAGGAAATCCGCGAGCAGCTCTGGCAGGTATTCGGTGATCGCCGTGGTGTTGCACAGCAGCCGCACCTGGCCTTTGACACCCTGGGCGTACTCGGCCAGTTCCTGTTGCAGGCGTTCGGCCTGTTGCAGCAGAACCCGGGCGTGTCGGGCCAGGGCATTGCCGGCCGGCGTCGGGCTGACTCCACGACGATTGCGCTGAAGAAACTCGACGCCCAGCGACGCCTCCATGGCGCGAATTCGCGCGCTGGCCGCTGCCAGGGACAAATGACTGCGCGCGGCACCGGCGGTGATGTTGCCGGTGTCGAGGATGTTCAGGTACAGGCGCAAATCGGTCAGGTCGAAGTGCATTGCGGCAACCTCTGGATGTGTGTTGTCAGGGAGGCCGCCATCGCGAGCAAGCTCGCTCCCACAGGAGATTTGTGAACAACAGATAACTACTGTGGGAGCGAGCTTGCTCGCGATGGCGTCAGATACCGCACCCGATTATTCAGCCTCTTGTCTGAAGAGAGGCAGCCTCAGTATATGGCAGATTTTCAATCAACCCCCGCGGGCTCACCATGGCCCCATGAATACACTCTCGGCGTTTTATCAGCATCTCGGCTTGGCCCTTTCGCTGCTGGTTATCGGCACCTTTGTGCTGGCCGGCATGATCAAGGGGGTGATCGGCCTCGGCCTGCCGACCGTTGCCATGGGCCTGCTCGGTCTGGCTATGGCGCCGACGCAGGCTGCGGCGCTGCTGATCATTCCGGCGACCCTGACCAACATTTGGCAACTGGCATTCGGCGGGCATCTGTCGGCGCTGGCCAAGCGGTTGTGGCCGATGTTGCTGGCGATTTTCATCGGCACCGGGGCAGGCACGCTGTGGGTCGGCATGAGCGGTGGCCATTGGGTGGTGCGGGGGTTGGGCGCGGCATTGTTGCTGTATGCGCTCAGCGGTTTGTTCCTGCCGACTGTGCGCGTAGGGCGGCGCAGCGAACGCTGGCTCGGTCCTCTGTGCGGCGTGCTGACCGGCGTCATCTCGTCAGCCACCGGTGTGTTCGTGATTCCGGCGGTGCCCTATCTGCAAGCGCTGGGTTTGAGCAAGGACCAGCTGGTGCAGGCGCTGGGCCTGTCGTTCACCGTCTCGACCCTGGCCCTGGCCGGTGGCTTGCTATGGCACGGCGCGCTCGGCGGGGGCGAGTTGAGCGCGTCGCTGTTGGCGCTGATCCCGGCCATGCTCGGCATGTGGCTGGGGCAATCGCTGCGCCAGCGGATCAGCGCCCTGTGGTTCAAGCGCGTGTTCTTCGTTGGCCTGGGGTTGCTCGGCGGCCATTTGTTGATCAGCGGCTAGCGGACGATGGGCTGATCATGTCGATGTCGCGGATCTCGAAATCCCGCTCCAGATATTCATCACGCTGCGCGAGAAACTGCTTCATGTGCGGCAGGTTCGAGTGCACATCGAGGTGGGCCTGGGATTGCCAGATTTCGTAGAAGATGAACAGGGTCGGGTCCTGTTTGTCGCGCAGCATGTGGTACTCGATGCAACCGGGTTCGGCTCGGCTCGCTTGCACGTAGCCGCTGAAAAACGCTTCAAAGGCGTCGGATTTTTCCGGACGGGTCTTGGCGTGCAGGATGAATCCCTGGATTTCACTCATCTACATCTCTCCTCAAGTCAGAACTGGCGCCAGTCTAAGGCAACAATCGCCTGTTGATTCGTGCTTGTAGGTCAAATGAATTTTGCCAAATCGACGCTTACTCCGCGTGAGGTCGATCGGTACTCTGCCGCCATCCGATTCCCGACTTTCCCGAGACCTCCCATGAAAAAAGTCCTGTTGCTCAATGGCGGCAAAAAATTTGCGCACTCCGACGGCCGCTACAACGCCACCCTGCATGAAGCCGCGTTGAGCGTGCTGGATCGCGGCGGTATGGATGTCAAAACCACTTTCATCGACGAGGGCTACGACGTCGCCGAAGAAGTGGCCAAGTTCCTCTGGGCCGACGTGATCATTTACCAGATGCCCGGCTGGTGGATGGGCGCGCCGTGGACAGTGAAAAAGTACATTGATGAAGTCTTCACCGAAGGCCATGGCAGCCTCTATGCCAGCGACGGTCGCACCCGTTCGGACGCGTCGCAGAAGTACGGCAGTGGCGGCCTGATTCACGGCAAGCAATACATGTTGTCGCTGACCTGGAACGCCCCGCAGCAGGCCTTCGACGACCCGACCGATTTTTTCGAGGCCAAAGGCGTGGACGCGGTGTACTTCCCGTTCCACAAGGCCAACGAGTTCCTGGGCATGACCGGTTTGCCGACGTTCCTGTGTGTGGACGTGATGAAGCGCCCAAACATCGAAGGCGACGTGGCGCGCTATGAGCAGCATTTGGCAGAGGTGTTTGGCCTGAAGGCGTAACTGTCAGCTAGTATCGAAAGCTTGAGTTTGTGTGCGGGCTTTTGTGGCGAGGGGGCTTGCCCCCTCGCCACAATGGATTTTCTCTGCACAATAGAGCGGCGCAGGACTATCGATAAGGGACACACGTGAAAGCCAGATCCGATGAGTTGCAGATTTTCGTCTGCGTGATTGAATGCGGGTCGATTTCTGCGGCGGCCGAGCAGGTCGGGCAAACGCCTTCGGCGGTCAGTCGTACGCTGTCGCGGCTGGAGGCCAAGCTCGACACCACGTTGATCAACCGTACCACGCGGCGCATGGACCTGACCGAAGAGGGCAAGTACTTCTTCGAACATGCCAAGCGGATTCTCGATCAGATGGATGAGCTCGAAGAGCGCCTGTCCTCACGCCAGCAAACACCGTCCGGGCGGCTGCGGATCAACGCGGCATCACCGTTCATGCTGCACGCCATCGTGCCCTACATCGATGAATTCCGCAGGCTTTACCCCGACATCCAGCTCGAACTCAACAGCAACGATTTGATCATCGACCTGCTGGAGCAGAGTACCGATATCGCCATTCGCATTGGCACCCTGACCGACTCGACGCTGCATGCCCGCTCCCTGGGTTGCAGCCCGCTGCACATCGTCGCCAGCCCGGCGTACCTGGAAAAATACGGCACACCGCAAGCCGTGGCTGACCTGGCCCACCATACGCTGCTGGGGTTCACCCAGAACGAAGGCCTCAACCAATGGCCGCTGCGTTATGTGCATGGCGATCGCTGGCCGATCCAGGCGTCGATCAGTGCTTCCAGCGGCGAAACCATCCGCCATCTCGCACTGGACGGGCAAGGCATCGCCAGCCTGTCGCATTTCATGACCATCGAAGACATTCGTGCCGGACGCTTGAAGGTGTTGCTGGCCGAGTTCAACAGCGGTTATCGCCAGCCGATCAACGCGGTGTACTACCGCAACTCGCAACTGGCCCTGCGCATTCAGTGCTTCCTGGACTTCATCCAGGGCAAGTTGGCGGATTATGCGAGCGCAGACTTCAAGGGTTGATTCGTGATTGCTGCGCAATGACGAGAGGGGCTGAGCTTGCTTTAGACCGCGTTATCGTTCTTCGCGGGCAAGCCACGCTCCCACAGGTACTGTGTTGTTCGCCCATTTCGTGAATGACACAAAACCTGTGGGAGCGAGCTTGCTCGCGATGGCGTTTGCGCAGGCACAACAACTGGTCGGTCTGACTGCATTTCCGTAACATCCGCACACTCTTTTTCGTCTCTCCCTGTGTGCGGTTCCCAATGAAAGCAAAACGTCTACGTGCCGATGTCCTGGCGGGGCTTACCACTTCCTTCGCCCTGTTGCCCGAGTGCATCGCTTTCGCGCTGGTGGCCCATCTCAATCCGTTGATGGGGCTCTATGGCGCGTTCATCATCTGCACCCTGACCGCGCTGTTCGGTGGGCGACCGGGCATGGTGTCCGGCGCGGCAGGCTCGATGGCCGTGGTGATCGTCGCGCTGGTGGTGCAACACGGTGTGCAGTATCTGCTGGCCACGGTGTTGCTGGGCGGGTTGATCATGATCGCGTTCGGGCTGCTCAAGCTCGGCAAGCTGGTGCGCATGGTGCCGTACCCGGTGATGCTCGGTTTCGTCAACGGCCTGGCGATCGTCATTGCCCTGGCGCAACTGGAGCACTTCAAGAACGGTGAGGCCTGGTTGAGCGGTACGCCGCTGTACATGATGCTCGGGCTGGTCGCGGTGACCATGGCCGTTGTCTATGTGATGCCGCGCCTGACCCGTACGGTGCCACCGGCGCTGGTGGCGATTCTCGGCGTGGGCCTGGCGGTGTATCTGCTTGGCCTGCCGACTCGCACCCTGGGCGACATGGCGCACATTGCCGGTGGCTTGCCGACGCTGGCGCTGCCGGACATTGCGTGGAACCTGGACACCCTGCGCATCATCGCGCCCTACGCGATCGTGATGGCGCTGGTCGGGTTGCTGGAAACCCTGTTGACCCTGAACCTCACCGACGAATTCACCGAAAGTCGTGGTTACCCGGATCGCGAGTGCGTGGCGCTGGGGGCGGCGAATCTGGTGTCCGGTGCGTTCGGCGGCATGGGCGGGTGCGCCATGATCGGCCAGACCGTGATCAACCTCAGCTCCGGCGGTCGCGGGCGTTTGTCCGGGGTGGTGGCGGGGGTGTCGATCCTGTTGTTCATCCTGTTTCTGTCGCCGCTGATCGAGCGCATTCCGCTGGCCGCGCTGGTGGGGGTGATGTTCGTGGTGTCGCAACAGACCTTCGCCTGGGCTTCGTTGCGGGTGCTGAACAAGGTGCCGTTGAACGACGTGCTGGTGATCATCGCGGTGACGGTGATTACCGTTTTCACCGATCTGGCAATGGCAGTGCTCTGCGGGATCATCATCGCGGCGCTCAACTTCGCCTGGCAGCAGGCCCGGCAGTTGTACGCCGACAGTCATCTGGAAACCGACGGCAGCAAGCTGTACCGGGTGCATGGCACGCTGTTCTTCGCCTCGACCACACCCTTCCTCAATCAGTTCGATCCGGCCAATGACCCGGCGCAAGTGACACTTGATTGCCAGCACCTGAGCTTTGTCGACTACTCGGCCATCGCTGCACTGGGCACCTTGCGCGAGCGCTACACCAAGGCCGGCAAGCACCTGCGGGTGCTGCATTTGTCCGAGCGTTGCAAGAAATTGCTCAAGCGTGCCCGGATGCAGCACGACTGAAATCAAACAGGCAGGCGCGATGAAAATCCGCCTGCCTGATTTTCATTATTTGCGACAACTCATACCTCTGCGCGACACGCCTTACCTCTGCACGAAAATTACTTTCACCTCGTTTGAAAATCACCTTCCGAAATGTTTTAAGAGTTTCACAAATATTTCGACGTGACCCTCTCGAGGAGTACCGCATGACCCTGTCCTTCGGCTATTGGCTGCTGGTGTATGCCGCCATCGCCATCATTGCACTGATCGTTCTGATCGCCCGTTACCGGCTCAACCCGTTCATTGTCATCACCCTGATTTCCATTGGCCTGGCGCTGGTGGCGGGCATGCCCCCGTCGGGTGTGGTGGGGGCGTACGAGGCCGGGGTCGGCAAGACCCTGGGGCACATCGCGCTGGTGGTGGCGCTGGGCACCATGCTCGGCAAGATGATGGCCGAGTCCGGTGGCGCCGAGCAGGTGGCGCGGACCTTGATCGACCGTTTCGGCGAGAAGAACGCGCATTGGGCGATGGTGACCATCGCGTTTCTGGTGGGGTTGCCGCTGTTCTTCGAAGTCGGTTTCGTCTTGCTGGTGCCGATTGCCTTTACCGTGGCGCGGCGGGTTGGCGTCTCGATCCTGATGGTCGGCTTGCCGATGGTCGCCGGGCTTTCGGTGGTGCATGCGCTGGTACCGCCGCACCCGGCGGCGATGCTGGCGGTGCAGGTGTATCAGGCGTCGGTGGGGCAGACCTTGATGTACGCGATCCTGATCGGCATTCCGACGGCGATCATCGCAGGTCCCCTGTACGCCAAATTCATCGTGCCGCGCATTCAGTTGCCGGCGGAAAACCCGCTGGAACGCCAGTTCCTGGAGCGTGAACCGCGCGACAGCCTGCCGGGTTTCGGCATCACCATGGCGACCATCCTGTTGCCGGTGGTGCTGATGCTGATCGGTGGCTGGGCCAATCTGATTTCTACGCCGGGCAGTGGTTTCAATCAGTTCCTGCTGTTCATCGGCAACTCGGTGATCGCACTGTTGCTGGCCACCTTGTTGAGTTTCTGGACCCTCGGCCTGGCCCAGGGCTTCAACCGCGAATCGATCCTCAAGTTCACCAACGAATGCCTGGCGCCGACTGCGAGCATCACCTTGCTGGTAGGCGCCGGCGGTGGTTTGAACCGGATTCTGGTGGACGCCGGCGTCACCGACCAGATCGTCGGCCTGGCCCACGAATTTCATTTGTCGCCGCTGTTGATGGGCTGGCTGTTTGCCGCGCTGATGCGTATCGCCACCGGTTCTGCCACTGTGGCTATGACCACCGCTTCAGGCGTGGTCGCGCCAGTGGCCATTGGTCTGGGTTATCCCCATCCGGAGTTGCTGGTGCTGGCGACTGGCGCCGGGTCGGTTATCTTTTCCCACGTCAACGACGGTGGTTTCTGGTTGATCAAGGAATACTTCAACATGACAGTGACCCAGACCTTCAAGACCTGGACCGTGCTCGAGACGTTGATCTCGGTCGTCGCCTTCGGCCTGACCGTTGGCCTTTCTTACCTGATTTAGCCGGAGCCACTTGCATGGACATCCTCTATCAGATCCGCGCCCGTCAGGACTCCTTCAGCGCCGGTGAAGGGCGCATCGCCCGCCTGATGCTCGACGACGTAGGATTTGCCGCCTCCGCCAGTCTTGATGAGCTGGCGCTGCGGGCGGAGGTCAGCAGCGCCACGCTGTCGCGGTTCGCCCGTACGGTCGGCTGCAAGGACCTGCGTGACTTGCGCTTGCAACTGGCCCAGGCCAGCGGCGTCGGCAGCCGGTTTCTCGACCCGGCGGGCACGCCCGAGCAGTCGGCGTTCTACGGGCAGATCGTGGGCGACATCGAGTCGACCTTGCGCCAGCACCTGGCCGCGTTCGATGAGTCGCGTTTCGCCGATGCGGTGAAACTGCTGGGCAAGGCGCGCATGATCCACGCTTTCGGCATGGGCGGCTGCTCGACCCTGTGCAGCGATGAACTGCAAGTGCGCCTGGTACGCCTCGGCTATCCGATTGCGGTGTGCCACGATGCGGTGATGATGCGCGTCACCGCCGCCAGCCTCAGCGCTGAACACGTGGTGATTGTCTGCTCGCTGACCGGGATCACCCCGGAGCTGATTGAAACGGTGGAGCTGGCGCGCAACTATGGCGCAGGCATTCTGGCCATCACCCGGGCAGATTCGCCCCTGGCGCAACTGGCCGATATCGTCCTGCCCCTGCAAAGCGCCGAAACCTCGTTCATCTACAAACCCACGGCAGCGCGCTACGGCATGTTGCTGGCCATCGATGTGCTCGCCACCGAGCTGGCCCTGGCCAATCCTGAAGACAATCAAGAACGTCTGCGGCGGATCAAACTCGCCCTGGACGAATACCGCGGCGGCGACGATCACTTGCCGCTGGGAGACTGACATGCAGTACGACACGCTGATTCGCAACGCCCTGATCATCGACGGCAGCAACAGCCCCGGTTACTCCGCCGACGTGGCCATTTTCAACGGGCGCATCGAGCGTATCGGCGACTTGCGCGATGCCCGTGCCAGCGAGGAAATCGACGCGCAGGGCCATGTGCTGGCGCCGGGTTTCATCGACGTGCACACCCATGACGACACCGTGGTGATTCGTCAGCCGCAGATGCTGCCCAAGCTCAGCCAAGGCGTGACCACGGTCATCGTCGGCAACTGCGGGATCAGTGCGTCGCCAGTGAGCTTGCGCGGTGATCCGCCGGATCCGATGAACCTGCTCGGCACGGCCGCTGCGTTCGTTTATCCGACCTTCCGCGACTACCGCACGGCGGTCGAAGCGGCGAACACCACGCTGAACGTTGCCGCGCTGGTCGGTCATACGGCGTTGCGCAGCAATCATCTGGACGACCTGTTTCGCACCGCCACGGCCGATGAAATCAGCGCGATGCGCGAGCAACTGCGCGAAAGCCTCGAGGCCGGCGCCTTGGGCCTGTCCACCGGCCTTGCCTATGCCAGCGCCTTCTCGGCATCGACCGATGAAGTGATGCAACTGACCGAAGAATTGACCGCGTTCGGGGCGGTCTATACCACCCATTTGCGCAGCGAATTCGAACCGGTGCTGGAGGCCATGGACGAGGCGTACCGGATCGGTCGCCATGCGCAAAGCCCGGTGATCATCTCTCACCTCAAATGCGCCGGCGCCGGTAACTGGGGGCGTAGTCTGCAGCTGCTGGCGTCCCTCGAAGTGGCAGCGAAGACCCACCCGGTGGGTTGCGACTGTTATCCCTACGCCGCGAGCTCTTCGACCCTGGACCTCAAGCAGGTGACCGATGCCCACCGCATCACCATCACCTGGTCGACCCCGCATCCGCAGATGGGCGGTCGCGACCTGATGGACATCGCCGCCGAATGGAATCTGCCGTTGCTGGAGGCCGCTCGCCAACTGCAACCGGCCGGTGCGGTGTACTACGGAATGGATGAGGCGGATGTCCGTCGGATCCTCGCGCATCCGCTGTCGATGGTCGGCTCCGACGGCTTGCCGGAAGATCCGTTTCCGCACCCACGCTTGTGGGGCGCATTCCCTCGGGTGCTCGGACATTTCAGCCGCGACGTGGGACTGTTCCCGCTGCACACCGCCGTGCACAAAATGACCGGGCTGTCGGCGGCGCGCTTCGGCTTGAAGGCGCGCGGTGAAATACGCGAAGGCCATTGGGCGGACCTGGTGTTGTTCGACCCGGCGACCATTCGTGATGTCGCCGACTTCAACGACCCACAGCGAGCGGCGGAGGGCATTGAAGGGGTATGGATCAACGGTGTGTTGAGTTACCGTGATGGCCAGGCCAACGGGCGCAGGGAAGGACGGTTTCTGGCCCGGGAAGGGGATTTGCGCACGGGTTTTCAGTGAGTTTCGAGGACTGCGTCACAGTGATGGCACTTTGAAACTAAAGAATGGCATTTCCGCGCCGAATTGCTGACAACAGGCCCGGCTATCATTGCGGTTCGGTTACGTATTTTGTAGGAGCGAGCTTGCTCGCGATGGACGATAGGGCGCAGCGTTTACCCAGTAGACACGCGTCATCGTTAACGACCATCGCGAGCAAGCTCGCTCCTGCAGGTCTTTCATTGTCTGGGAGCAACCCGATGAGCTTCGGCAAAACAACTCCGATCCTGCGTATTTTCGACGAAGCCAAGGCAGTGGAGTTCTACGTCGATTTCCTGGGGTTCAAGATCGACTGGCAACATCGATTCGAAGCGAATTACCCGCTGTACCTGCAAATCTCCCGTGGCGAATGTGTGCTGCACTTGTCCGAACACCATGGCGATAGCACACCGGGGTCTGCGCTGCGGATCGAGACGGATGAGCTGGAGAAGTTTCAGCAGCAACTGTTGGCCAAGCAATACAGGTTTTCCCATCCGCAGATTCAGGCCATGCCCTGGGGCAGCCAGGACATGGCCATCGCCGACCCGTTCGGCAATCGGTTGGTGTTCACCAACGCGATCAGCCTCTGAGCCTTCAGCCCCTCAGGTTTAAGCCTTCAGCCTTCGTTCGGCACCCGGTGGGTTTGGCGAAACTCGCCGGGCGGCATCCCGCGCCGGCTTTTGAACGTGCGGTGAAACGAGCGGGGTTCGGTGAAACCCAGGTACTGGGCGATGTCCTGGATCGGCAGGGTGCTGTTGAGCAGGTAATGCTCGGCCAGCTCCTGGCGCAGGTCATCGAGGATCTGCTGGTACGACGTGCCGGCCTGATGCAGCTGGCGTTGCAGCGTGCGCACTGACACCGCGAGATGCTCGGCCACCTGCTCCTTGCGCGGCAGACCTTCCTTGAGCAATTTTCGCAGGATGCTTTTGACCCGCTGTTCCAGCGAAGCGTCCTCCAGTGTGGCCATCAACCCCTGGGCATGTTCTTCCAGGGTGCGCAGCAATTGCGCATCGGCCTGTCGCAATGGCAACTGCAAATACGGCAATGGGACAATCAGCGCCGAATAAGGCTGGTCGAACAGTACCGGACAGTCGAAGAACTGCTCGTACTGTGCCAGCGTCGTGTCGGCCGGACAGGCATGTTCCAGCCAGACGGCAGCCGGTGACATTTGCGTGTCGGCGATCCAGCGCGCGTATTGCAGCCAGGAACCGAGCACGTTTTCCACCAGGTGTCGGCGAATTCGCGGGCGTTGATGGCGGCATGTCCAGATCAGGTGCACGTCGCTGCCCTGCACCTCGGCGCGGCTGACGCCCATGTCTCCCACCAGCTTCTCGAACGGCATGATGCGGCTCATGGCGTCGCCCAGTGTCGCGCAGTTCATGGTGATGTAACCCAGCACGCTCCAGGAGTTGGGCAACACAAAACGTGCGGCGTTGAGACCGAACAACGCATCGCCCGAGTGTTCGCAGAAATAATCGAGCAGCCGTTCATGGGCTTCACCCGGCAACCGCAGGCTGTTGTCACTCAACTGCTGTGCCTGCAACCCGGCAGCCGCCAACGCAGGCTCGATGGCCATGCCCAGTTGTTCGGCATGACGCAGGTATTTGAGCAGCGGCGGAACTGAAGTGAAGCCCAGGGATTGCATGATCGTATTCCTTTGATCAAGGCCCGCGTGCGCGGATGAATGCCCTGAAAGGTAATTTGAAACCACGGCTAAAGTAAATGGCTGACGCCTGCGCGACGTTTGACTCAATTGGCTACTCGAACTGGCCGGATGCGACCGTGACACTTTTCGGCGGCTGACTAGTATGGGGGCCTGAAATATCACTGATCAGAACCGCAAAAGGACACACGCATGCGACGCTGGAACGGCTGGGGAGATGCAACCACGGTGGTCGAACTGCCGGCCCAGGGCGCGAGTTTTCTCGCCCAGCGGGTGGGAGACGGTCGAGCGCTGCCCGATGCGACGCTTGAGACGGCATTGGCCCGCGTGCCCCCGTCGCGGTTGCAGCAACACTTCTTGTACAGCGTGGATGCCCAAGATCGTTTGCTGCATGCGCGAGGGCAGAGCCTGCCGGACTGGCTGGCGTTGCGTGAAGGCGCGTTGGGGAATTATCCCGACGCCGTGGCCTATCCCGTGAACGCTGAACAGATTCGCCGGTTACTGCTGCTCGCCCATGAACAGGACCTGTGCCTGATTCCTTATGGCGGTGGCACCTCGGTGGCCGGTCACATCAACCCGCCGAGTTCCGCGCGGCCGGTGGTGACGGTTTCCCTGGCCCGCATGAATCGCCTGCTGGACCTCGACGAACAGAGCCTGATGGCCACCTTCGGTCCTGGCACCAGCGGACCGCAGGTGGAAAGTCAGCTGCGCGCCCATGGTTACACCCTGGGGCATTTCCCGCAGTCGTGGGAGCTGTCGACCCTGGGTGGTTGGGTCGCCAGCCGCTCCAGTGGCCAGCAGTCGCTGCGCTATGGGCGGATCGAGCAACTGTTCGCCGGCGGGACCCTGGAAACCTTTGCCGGACCTTTGGACATTCCCTCCTTTCCGGCCTCGGCGGCCGGGCCCGATCTGCGCGAGGTGGTGTTGGGCTGTGAGGGCCGCTTCGGGATCATTTCCGAGGTGAAGGTACGGGTCAGCTCTCTGCCCGCCGATGAGCGTTTCTATGGTGTGTTTCTGCCCGATTGGCCCAAGGCGCTGCAAGCCATCCGCCAGTTGGCCCAGGCGCGGGTACCGCTGTCGATGCTGCGTCTGTCCAACGCGGTGGAAACCGAAACCCAGCTGGCGCTGGCCGGTCACCCGCAGCAGATCGCCTGGCTGGAAAAGTACCTGGCCCTGCGCGGCGCCGGTGAGGGCAAATGCCTGCTGACGTTCGGCGTGACCGGCAATCGACGACAAAATGCGCTGTCCCTGCGCCAGGCCCGGCAGCACCTCAAGGCGTTCGGCGGGGTGTTTACCGGCACCTTGCTCGGCAAGAAGTGGGCGCAGAACCGTTTTCGTTTTCCCTACCTGCGGGAAAACCTGTGGAACGCCGGTTACGTGGTGGACACCCTGGAAACGGCCACTGACTGGAGCAACGTCGATAACCTGCTCACGCTGATCGAAAACAGCCTGCGCGACGCCTTGGCTGCCGAAGGCGAGCGGGTGCATGTCTTCACCCACCTTTCCCATGTCTATGGCGAAGGATCGAGCATCTACACCACCTATGTGTTTCGCCCGGCGGCCGACTACCCCGCCACCCTGGCGCGCTGGCAGGCGCTCAAGCAGGCGGCCAGCCAGACCATCGTCGACAACCATGGCACCATCAGTCACCAGCATGGCGTGGGCAAGGACCACGCGCCGTATCTGCTGCGGGAGAAGGGCGCGCTGGCGATGGACACCCTGCAGGCACTGAGTCGGCACTTTGATCCGGCCGGGCGACTGAACCCTGGCACGCTGTTGCAGGAGTGACGGCCATGAGCCTGGACTGGAACGCTGCGTGGCGAGAGCGGGTGCTGCCGACGCTGGCGGATGAAACCTGGGACCTGATCGTCATCGGTGGCGGCATCAGCGGCGCCGGTATCCTGCGCGAAGCCGCGCGCCGTGGTTGGCGCTGCCTGCTGCTGGAGCAGCGCGACTTCGCCTGGGGCACCTCCAGCCGCTCCTCGAAAATGGTCCATGGCGGCTTGCGCTACATCGCCAAGGGCCAGTGGCGCCTGACCCGCGACTCAGTCCGCGAACGCCAGCGCCTGCTCGACGAGGCGCCGGGGCTGGTGGAGCCGATGAGTTTCATGATGCCGCATTACCGAGGCGGTTTTCCCGGACCGCGGGTGCTGGGTGGTTTGCTGTCCATCTATGACGCATTGGCCGGGCGGCGCAGCCATCACTTCCATGACGCGCAACAACTGCGTTATCTGGCGCCCGGGGTGAAGGAAGATGACCTGCTGGGCGGCACCTGTTTTGTCGATGCGCTGACCGATGATGCCCGTCTGGTGATGCGCGTATTGGGCGAGGCCCGGGCCGACGGCGCCGTGGTGCTCAACGGCGTGCGGGTACAGCAATTGCTGCGTGAGGAGGGGCGCGTTTGCGGGGTTCAGGTCGAAGACTGCGAAGGGGGGGGGTTACTGACATTGCGTTGTGGTGCGCTGGCCGTGGCCACCGGCGCGTGGGCCGAGCGCTTGCGCCTGCCCGATGCCCCTCGCCAGTTGCGCCCGTTGCGTGGCAGTCATTTGCTGTTGCCGGGCTGGCGCCTGCCAGTGGCGCAAGCCTTCACCTTCCTGCACGAGCGCGACCGTCGACCGGTGTTCGTTTTCCCTTGGGAGGGTGCCACGGTGGTCGGCACCACGGACCTCGATCATCACGGCGATCTGGACCAGAGCGCGAGCATCAGCTTTGATGAGCTCGACTATCTGCTGGCGGCCTGCAGCCAACAGTTCCCCCAGGCCGAGGTGGTCGCCGCCGATGTGCTGTCGACCTGGTCGGGCGTGCGCCCGGTGGTGGGCAGTGCGGCGGGTGAGCATCAAGACAAGCCGTCGAATGAAACCCGTGAGCATGTGCTGTGGCAGGAGCCTGGTTGCGTGACCCTGGCCGGCGGCAAGCTGACCACCTTTCGCCCGCAGGCGATTGAAGTGCTCAAGGCCTGCGCAACCATGCTCGAGCGCCCCTTCAATGATGACGCCGCGCCGGTGTTCGCCGCCGTGCCGCCGCTGGCGATACCGGGGCTCAGCGCCAACCGGTGGCGGCGCCTGGCCGGGCGGCATGGCCGTGACCTGCCGAGGCTGGCGCAACAGATCGCGGAACTCGGCCACGACACCGTCGGCGGCACTGACACCTTGTGGGCGGAGCTGGCCGTTGCCTGCGATGGGGAAATGGTCCTGCACCTGGATGACCTGTTGCTGCGCCGAACCCGCCTGGGCCTGTTGCTGCCGCGCGGTGGCGAGGATTATTTCGCTGCCATTGGCCAACTCTGCCAACCGCGACTGGGTTGGGACGATGAGCATTGGCAGCAGGAATTACAGCGTTATCGGGCGTTGTGGCAACGCCATCATGGTTTGCCGGATGCCGCGCATTGATGCCCATTGAAGAGAGCTCCATGGATAACCACCCGAACAAGCGTTACCTGTTGGCCATCGACAATGGCACCCAGAGCGTGCGCGCTCTGCTCTTCGACCTGCAGGGCAATCTGCTGGGCAAAGGCAAGGTCGAGTTGCAGGCCTATTACTCGACTCAACCCGGCTGGGCCGAACAGGACCCGGAGTATTACTGGGCAAAACTCGGTGAGGCCTGCCAGCAGTTGTGGGAGCAAACCGGCATCGATCGCTCACAGATCGCCGGTGTATCCCTGACCACCCAGCGCGGCACGGTGATCAACGTCGATGCCCAGGGCAAGGCGCTGCGCCCGGCGATCCTGTGGCTCGATCAACGCCAGGCCGAAGTCAAGGGTGGCATCAAGGGACCGTGGGGCTGGCTGTTCAAACTGGTCGGCGCGCAAGCCACAGTGGACTACTTTCGCGCCCAGGCCGAGGCCAACTGGATCGCCCGCCACCAGCCTGAGGTCTGGGCGGCGACCGACAAGTTTTTGCTGCTCTCGGGGTTTCTCACCCATCGCCTGTGTGGGCGCTTTGTCGATTCGGTGGGCTGTTGCGTCGGTTACCTGCCGTTCGACTTCAAGCGCTTGCGCTGGGCCGCCCCCTCCGACTGGAAATGGCAGGCGCTGGCGGTGCGCCCCGAACAACTGCCAAGCCTGCACAAGCCCGGTGAAACCCTCGGCTACATCAGCGCCGAGGCCAGCCGCCACACCGGCATTCCCGAGGGGCTGCCGCTGATTGCCGCGGGTGCCGACAAGGCCTGCGAAGTCGTGGGTTCCGGCGTCGTCGACCCAGGCACCGTGTGCCTTTCCTACGGCACCACGGCGACGATCACCAGCACCCGGTCGCGCTACCTGGAAATCGTCCCGTTGATTCCGCCTTACCCGTCCGCGGTGCCGGACCAATACAACTGCGAGGTGATGATTTATCGCGGCTACTGGATGGTCAGCTGGTTCAAGAACGAGTTCGGTCTGCGGGAAATGCAGCAGGCCAAAGCCCAGGGTGTGGAGCCCGAGCAACTCTTCGATGCGCTGGTCGACGCCGTGCCGCCGGGCTCCATGGGGTTGATGCTGCAACCCTACTGGTCGCCCGGTATCCGCGAGCCGGGTGTCGAAGCCAAGGGCGCGATGATCGGCTTCGGCGACGTGCATACCCGCGCACACATTTACCGGGCGATCCTCGAAGGTCTGGCGTATGCCTTGCGTCAGGGCATGGAGAAAATCGAGAAGCGTTCGAGGGTCTCCATCACGCGCTTGCGCGTCGCCGGAGGTGGCTCCCAGAGTGATGCCGCGATGCAACTCACGGCGAACATTTTCGGCCTGCCGGCCGAGCGTCCGCATGTCTACGAAGCGTCCGGCCTGGGCGCGGCCATTTGCTGCGCGGTGGGGCTGGGACTGCACGCGGATTTCCCCACGGCGATGGCCGCCATGACCCGGGTCGGTGCGGTATTCATGCCGCAACCCGAAGCGCAGCAGATCTATGAGCGACTGTACAAAGAGGTCTACCTGCGCATGTATCGACAGCTCAAGCCGCTGTACCAGAGCATCCGCAAAATTACCGGTTACCCCGCTTAGGAAAACACCCGGGAACCCTGTGGGAGCGAGCTTGCTCGCGATAGCGGTGTGTCAGTCAAAGTAACTGTTGGCTGACCCACCGCTATCGCGAGCAGGCTCACTCCTACAATGTCCGGGGGTGATTTCATGTCACCTCATGTGGCGCTATCGGAGACCTTTTCTGGTGAGATTGGACAGTGTCAGGGGCAGGGTCGGTTGTTAGGCTCAACCCCCACAGCACATCCAATAAGAACCAAGCAATGAAGCTGACATTCCTCCTGTTGCTGCTTTGTGCAACGGCCCCCACAGCCTGGGGCTGGTCGAACCATACGGTGGGCAGCTACCTGGCGTTGCAGGATTTGCCGGCCTTGCGTGATGCGCCACAGGTCGAAGTCGAGCCGCTGGAACAGTTTCTTTCGCAGCAATACCAGGCCGTGAGTGCGCTGCTCGATGAGCAGGAGCGCTTCGCCCGCGAGCACTTCGCCCAATACCCGCCGCGCCCCGACAACCTGCGATTGCCAGTCGTGCCTGGGGGCAATCTGCGCCATGACTTCCTCAGCGCACTGCGCATCAACCCCGGGATTCATCTGGCGATGGTCATCCAGCCGATGCCGGGCAAGGATCTGCCCGAGTGTGAACACCTCAAGGCCGAACAAGTCATGGTGCAACAGACGCTTTCACCGTGGAATCGCCAGCGCTTCATCGTTGTCGCTGACCACGAACAAGTCGCGCCCCTGGCCGTGTTGGCCAGCGCTGCCGATGAGCCGGATTACGGCCACGACATCAACCTGTTCAGTGACAACCCCGGCGAAGTCGGCGCGTTGTACGGCTTCGGCCCGCAGCCTTTCGGCGACGCCCGGTTTCAGTACAGCTCCCAGGCACCGTTCCATATGGGCTTCTTCCATGAAAGCCCGGTGGTGTACGCCGCTGCCGGGTTTCTTCAGCGCAGCTGGCCGGACTGGCGCGCCTACCAGTACATGGGCTTGGCGCGACTGGCGTTTGCCACTGGCCATCCTTATTGGGGCTATCGATTTCTCGGTTGGGGCCTGCACCACGTTCAGGACCTGACCCAGCCTTATCACGCCAAGCCGCTGCCCGGTGTCGAACTGGCGAGCCTGCTGGTGCTGGAAGGCAAGGCTCTGGCCGGCTTCGATGCGGACAAACATACCGCCATCGAACGGGTCGCCACCCGACACATGGAAGTGGAGAAGTATCAGTCGACCTGGCTTCGTCGCCTGCTGCGCGCCGGCCATGCACACCCGATGCTCGACGCTTATACCGACTCTGCACAGGACGGCCGTTATCCGCCGTACTCAGTGAACTACCTGCGCGAAGTGGTGAGTGCCGAGTCCGTCGACGAATCCGCGGCGTTTGATGAAGCCATCGGCCAGTGGTTGGACACGGCACCGACCACCAGCGATTTCAGCAGCGGTAATCAGCTGCAGCGCGAAGACTTCGACCATCCGGCATTCAACCGGCAGCTGTTCAAACTGCTGGGAAATTTCGGCGCCCACAGCCGGATTTACGCCCGTGCGGGATTGGCGCCATAGCCATCGCAGCCACAGTTTCAGAACACAAAAACAATAAAACCAGGGAAAGAGGAAAGGATCATGAGCACTCGATTTCGCCTGTCTGGCGCGGCGCTTCCCGGCGTGGGCCTGGCAGGGCTGCTGCAACTGTGCGCGGTCGACGGCGTGCAGGCCAAGGAGTTCAGCGTGCTGGACAACCAGATCACCGGTTCATTCGACAGTACCTTGTCCTATGGCCGCTTGTGGCGGGTCCAGGGGCGGGACAAAAACAACGACGACGTCAACACCAACGACGGCAATCGCAACTTCGACACCGGGCTGGTTTCCGAGGTGTACAAGATCACCTCGGAGCTCGAGGCCAACTATCAGAACTACGGGATGTTCGTGCGCGGCACCGCGTTCTATGACACCCAATTGATGGACAAGCGCAACGATTACTACCGTAACAACAACCCGTCGCAACCCAGTCAGAGTTTCCCGCAGGACGACCACTTTACTGACCAGACCCGCGATATCGCCGGCAGCCGGGTGGAGATGCTCGATGCCTACCTCTATGGCAACTGGGACGTTGCGCAGATGCCAGTCACGGCCCGTGTCGGGCGCCAGGTGTTCAACTGGGGTGAGGGGATTTTCTACCGTGGCGGGGTCAACACCACCAACCCGGTGGACGCGGCCAAATACCGTTTGCCCGGGGCTGAAGTCAAGGAAGTGCTGGTGCCGGTGGAAGCGCTGAGCTTCAACATCGGCCTGACCGACAGCCTGACCATGGAAAGCTTTTACCAGACGAACTGGAAGGAAACCCGCATCGACCCGGTCGGCACGTTCTACTCGCAGACGGACCTGTTCGCCGACGGCGGCAACACCGCCTACAACAACTTTACCGGTACCGCCCTGGACACCCCGGTGCCTGGCTTCGGCAACGTGATCGATCTGTACAGCGCGCTGGGCAACAACCCGCTGCTCAGCCAGGCCCTGAGCACCACCGGCTTGTACGCCAACGGGGTCACCCCGGCCTTTGGCAACACCGTCAAAGTGGCCTCGGTTGGCAAGGATTACAACGCGCGCAACGACGGCCAATTCGGTTTCGCTTTTCGCTACATCGTAGAAGAGCTCAACAGCACCGAGTTCGGGTTGTACATGGTCAACTACCACGCCAAGGAACCGACCATTTCCGCCGATCTGGGTGGGTACAAGGGCATCGACATGAACGCCCTGACCAACCTGTTGGCCGGTGTTGCCGGCAGCCAGGCGGGGCAACTGGCCAACGGCCTGGCGACCATGGATGTGCTGGGCAATATTCAGGCGCATCGGCGCTACGCCGAAGACATCCGCATGTACGGCTTCAGTTTCAACACCACCCTGGGCCAGGCGTCGGTTTTCGGCGAAGTGGCCTATCGGCCGAACCTGCCCATCGGGGTCGCCGCCACCAACGACCTGATCGGCGACCTGGCCAACGGCGCCGCCGCAGCGGCAGGCGGCCAGACCATCAACATCGGCGGGCAGCAGGTCACGCTCGACAGCCAGATCAATAACGCCGAGCGGGTGGAAGCGTTCAACACGTCCATGGGCACCATTTACAACTTTGGCCCGAGCCTGTCATTCGACTCGATGTTCGGCGTATTCGAGTTGGCGTCCGAGCACCTGCGCGGCAGCAACCTGCAATACACCGCGTATGACGGCAGTACCCGTTACTACGCTGGCACCGGCAACTTTTCCTATGTGTCCGGCGGCGAACGCAGCGATCAGGTCAACCGCAACTCCTACAGCTACACCGCGATGCTCAACGGCACCTGGAACGACGTGTATGCCGGGGTCAACGTCTCGCCTTATGTCGTCTACAAGGATGACTTCAAGGGCAACAGCTACCAGGCGGGCAACATCATCGAGGGCCGCAAGGCCTACACCCTGGGGATCAAGGCCAACTACCAGAACAAGCTGGAGGCCGAGCTGCAATACACCGAGTTCTACGGCGGTGGGCAGGACAACGGCCTGCGTGACCGCGACAACGTCGGCTTCAACCTCAAGTACTTCCTTTGATTGCTACACGCAGACCCATTGTGGGAGCGAGCCTGCTCGCGAAATGGGCGGCACATTCAACGCAGATGTCGCCTGAAAAACCGCATTCGCGAGCAGGCTCGCTCCCACAGGTTTTTGTACTTCGGAGAACGATCATGTTTCACACTTCACGACTGACCAAGACCACGCTGGCGCTGCTCCTGAGCTTGGCTGCCGGCAACGCGCTGGCCGCGATCTCGCCCCAGCAGGCCGAGCAATTGAAGACCACGCTGACGCCGCTGGGGGCCGAGCGTGCCGGCAATGCGGCCGGGACCATTCCGGCCTGGAACGGCGGCATCACCCAGGCACCGGCGGGCTACAAGCCGGGCCAGCATCACCTGGACCCGTATGCGGCGGACAAGCCCCTGTTCACCATCACCAAGGCCAACCTTGAACAGTACAAGGCCCACCTCAGCCCGGGTCAGATCGCACTGTTCAACAGCTACCCCGACACCTTCCAGATGCCGGTCTATCCCTCTCGCCGCTCGGGCGCGGCGCCGCAGTGGCTGTATGACAACACCTTGAAAAACGCGACCTCGGCCAAGCTGCTCGATGGCGGCACCGGTTTTGCCGATGCCTATGGCGGTGTGCCGTTCCCGGTGCCCAAGGATGGCATCGAGGTGCTGTGGAACCACATCACCCGTTATCGCGGTATCTATGTGGTCCGTCGTGCCTCCGAAGCGCCGGTACAACGCAACGGCAGCTTCGCGCTTGTGACCTCGCAGCAGGAGGGGCTCTTCAACTATTACCGCTCGGGCGGGCAGTTTGCCGACCTGAAAAACATGCTGTTTTACTACCTGGCGTTCGTGAAGAGCCCGGCCCGTCTGGCGGGCGGTGCGGCATTGGTTCACGAGACCCTGGACCAGCTCAAGGACCCGCGTCAGGCCTGGGTCTACGACGCGGGCCAGCGCCGTGTGCGCCGGGCGCCGAACCTCGCGTATGACACCCCGATCGCCTCATCCGACGGCCTGCGCACGGCGGACGATACGGACCTGTTCAACGGCTCGCCAGACCGCTACGACTGGAAGCTCAAGGGCAAGCAAGAGGTCTACATTCCCTATAACAATTACAAAGTCGGCAGCCCTGAGGTGAAGTACGAGCAGCTGCTCACACCGGGCCACCTCAACCCGCAATTCACCCGTTATGAGCTGCATCGGGTCTGGGTGGTCGAAGGCACGCTCAAGCCGGGCGCGCGGCATATCTATTCCAAGCGCGTGCTGTTTCTGGACGAGGACAGTTGGGGCGCAGCATTGGTGGATCAATATGACGGGCGAGGGGAGTTGTGGCGGGTGTCGATGGCCTACCTGAAAAACTTCTACGACCTGCCCACCACCTGGAGTGCGCTGGACGTATTCCATGACTTGCAGGCGCGTCGTTACTACGTGCAGAACCTGGATAACGAAGAGCCGGGCACAGTGGACTTTGCCCAACCGGTGCCCGAAGACGCGTACTTCATGCCGTCGGCATTGCGCCAGCGCGGGACGCGGTAAGCCGCGCAGCACACCCTTTCAGATGCGGTCTGTGAGAACGCAATCGCGAGCAAGCTCGCTCCCACAGGGTTTTGGGTCGTTCACAGAGTCTGTGTTCGACTCTCTACCTGTGGGAGCGGGCTTGCCCGCGAATGGGCCTTTCAATTACCGACGGTGTACGGTCAGACGCGGAAGTGGCTCACCATCTGCTGCAATTGACCACCCAACCGCGCCAGCTCAACGCTGGACTTGGCGGTCTCATCGCTCGCCGCAGCGGTCTGCTCGGACACATCGCGCACGTTGATGATGCTGCGGCTGATCTCTTCGGCCACGGCACTTTGCTGTTCGGCAGCGGCGGCGATCTGCTGGTTCATCGACTGGATGTTGGACACCGTGCGGGTGATGTTCTCCAGTGACTCGCCGGCCTTGCGGGTCAGGGCCACGCTGCTGTCGGTGAGGACGCGGCTGTTGTTCATCACGGCGGACACTTGCTGCGTGCCGTTCTGCAGGCCGGCCACCAGGCCTTCGATTTCCTCGGTGGATTTCTGCGTGCGCTGGGCCAGGCCGCGGACCTCGTCGGCCACCACCGCAAAACCACGACCGGCTTCACCGGCACGGGCCGCTTCGATGGCGGCATTGAGTGCCAGCAGGTTGGTCTGTTCGGCGACGGCCTTGATCACGTCCATGACGCTGCCGATCTTGTCGCTTTCCTGTTGCAGCACGCTCATGGCTTCGGTGGAGCGCACCACTTCGCTGGCCAGGCGCTCGATCTGGGCGATGGCTTCGTTGACCACTTTGTCGCCTTCACGGGCTTCGCCGTCCGCCGCTGCAGCAGCTTGCGAGGCTTCTTCGGCGTTGCGCGCGACTTCCTGCACGGTGGCGGTCATCTCGTGCATGGCGGTAGCGACCTGATCGGTCTCGACTTTCTGGCTGTTGACCCCGGCACTGGTCTGCTCGGTCACGGCCGACAGCTCTTCGGCGGCGCTGGCGATCTGGGTCACGCCGTCGCGGATGCCGCTGATCAAGTCGCGCAGGGTCACGCCCATGCGCGCGATGCCTTGCTGCAACACGCCGAGTTCATCACGGCGAGTGACCAGCACATTGTGGGACAGGTCACCGCTGGCGATGCGATCGACCACCGCCAGGGTTTCGCGCAATGGGCGAGTGATCTGGCGAGTGATGACCACGGCGGCAATGACGCCCACCAGCAGTGCCAGCAATGTGCTGATCAGTTGCAGAGTGCGGGCCCGGGCGCTTTCGGCGTCACGGCGGTCGAGCTGGATCTGATACAGCTGATCGCTCTGGGACACGATGGCGGCGCCCTGGTCGGTCATTTCCTTGCGCGCCTGCACCGCGTCATTGCTGGCGGCCTTATAGGCCTGCAAGGCGCTTCGGTAGTTGCCCAGCGCGGTTTCCAGCTGACGCAAGGCGTCTTGTTGGGAATCGGCGAAATGCACGTTCAGCGGTTTCAGGCTGGCGATGGCGGCGTCCAGTTGACCGACGGCTTTTTGCTCGGTCTCGGCATTGGTACTGGCGGTGTAGCCGCGCACTTCGTAGCGGGCTAGCAGGAACGCTTCCTTGGCCGCGGTGATGGCCTGGAACTGTTCGAAGCGCTGGTCGCTCAACGGCATTTGCTGCACGCGGGTATTGATGTCATTGATCAGCGTGTTGGCGGTTTCGGCGCTGGCGCTCATAGCATCACGGGCGCTGTTGCCGGCGCGATAGGCGCTGCGCATCTTGCCCAGGGACGTCCTGTAGGCGTCGATGACGGCGCCTTGTTCGCGCAGCAGCTTGAGGTTTTCCGGGCTCTTGAACTTCGCCAGCAGGGCTTGCTGCTGGGCCGAGAAGGCGTCGAGGGTGGTCTGCACGTTCTGCGCGGCGGTTTCGTCGCCGTTGGTCAGCATGTATTGCAGGCGAACCACGCGCAGCTTGGTCAGGCCGGCGTTGAGCTGGGTGATGTCGCTCATCCAGTTGCTGCGGTCGATCAACCCGCCCAGGCTGGTCCAGCCGGTCAGGGCCAGGACGCAGGTCAGTGCCAGGACCAGGCCAAACCCCAGGCCCAGTTTCAGGTTCACGCTGATGTTGCCGAACCAGCTATTCATCTCATTCCTCCAGGAACTTGGTACTTCTTTATCGTCGGTTGGCTGGAAGATTGTTTTTTTTGGAAGCCGCCAAGCGGTGTAAGCAGAATGTATCGGCAGCAATCCCGGGAGCTGAAAGGTTTTTTCCGCACGGTTCTGTAACAAGACTTTTACAGCGCCTTTAAGCTTTTTTTCACATGGGTTTCACCAACCACCGACGCGCGTTTCCTTAACCTGCCGGTATCTGATGAGGTAGTGCGTGCCGGCGAGGCGGCTTGATGTGGAATTAAGACTGAGTCTTTTTGGGGTAAAACGCTCGATCGATCTGAACCGCTTCGCCCGTTATCGCAACGCTGCGGTGGTGTTGGTCTCGGCGTTGCTGGTGATCCCGTTGGTGCTGTTCTTGCTGCGACCTGCCGCCGTTGCGGACCTGGCTCACGGCAATGTGACTGGTGCACAGGCGTTGATGACCGGGTGGGCCAAGGGCGACCTGATCGTTCTGGTGCGCCACGTCGAGCGCTGCGATCACTCCACGGCGCCTTGCCTGGTTGGCAACGATGGCATTACCGAGCGCTCGCGCAGTGTCGCCATGGGTGTCGGTACGCATTTCCAGAACCTGGGCCTGGACAAGGCTGATATCTACAACAGCCCGATCCTGCGTACGGCGCAGACCGCCGGTTTCATGTTCAACAAGGTCGGCACGGGCGAAGACTGGCTGATCGGTTGCCGGGGCACCATGCTGCGCGACGCATTGGCGCACAAGGTGGCCGGACGTAACCTGATTCTGGTGACCCACAGCGAATGCATGGACCAACTGGAAAAAGACCTCCATTTGCCGACGTCGACCCTGGGTTACGGGGCTTCTTTGTTTATCTCCGCCGAAACGCCGCAGACTCCGCGCATGCTTGGCTTTATCGAAGCATCGGATTGGCCGACGGTGACGACCCGTTGAATTTCACCATCCCTTCGAATCAGGACTGAGCATGCTGACCGCTTCCCGCTACCGCTTTTACTGGGTGAATTTCGGCATTCCGCTGGCCTGCGCGGTCGCGGTGTTCCTGATGTTCGACATGACCAGTATCGACATCGCCTTCAACAATTACTTTTTTGATCCGGTGACGCAGACGTACCCGTTGGACCAGGTCCATCTGTTCGAAAAAATCACCCACAAATGGGCGCGGATCATTCCGAACTGGACCGGAGAAATAGCGATTATCGGAGCCTTGCTGTCGTTTCTCTGGCCGCGCCTGAAGGCTGAAAAGCACTCGAAAATCATCGCCTTCCTGGAAAAAATCAAAGTCGCACCGGTGCTGCGCTTTGCCAATCGCCATCGACGCGACTTTCTCTACGTGGTGTTCGCGTTCTCCATCAGCACCGGGGTCATTCACTACCTCAAGGGCCACACGAGCGTGTATTGCCCGATCGAGACGACCCTGTACGGCGGCAAAATGGAGCACATTGAGTGGTATGAGAATTTCGACCTGTTGAAAGTCGCTGGCGAGGGGCGTTGCTGGCCGGGCGGACATGCGTCGGGCGGTTTCACCATGCTGGCGTTGTACTTCGTGGCTCGCCGTTATCGCTGGCGCTATTCGAAAGCGATCATGTACGGCTCGCTGACCCTCGGTTTCATCTATGGCACCACACGGGTATTGCAAGGGTGGCACTACATGTCCCACACCTTCTGGGCCGGGATCTTCGTATGGCTGGCGTGTTTACTGACGGCGCTGGCGTTCTACGGGCGAGCGAGGCTGGAACAGCCCGTGCTCTCCAAAGCGCAACAACCGGTGGCGGCGACTCAGATCCAGGCAGCGAATTGAGTTGGTGTTGAACCGCAAAACCCGCATCTCGAAAGGGGTGCGGGTTTTTTGTTGCTCGCGGAAACCTTCAGTGAGTCTCGAATTGCGAATTCGCAGACAAAAAAAAGCCCGCGGGAGGGCGGGCAAACCGTAGTTTCTTGAATGAGCGAGTGCAATGTACAGGCAGTAACGCAACCGTGGGGTGAAGAAAAATTCATCTGGATCAAAGCCTTGTACCAGAGCTTGCGGCATAGCTACGGCAAATGATCCGCGGCAAAGTCTGCTTCCGACCGGTTTGTCTGTCAGGCATCGACTCGACGCCACTACCTGGAAACAAGGAGGTTTGGGCCGGTGCCCATATTGCAACCATGCACATAGCGGCATTGCGCGACTGACCATGTGACCCTATCGTCAGATTTCACCTGCCACAAAGTGTTTTTGTGAGTTGTGGGCGTACGATGTAACTCACGTTTTAGCTGAATGCCTGGGGGAGCGAACGAAGCGACCGAGCGATGTTGAATTGGAGAAAAATCATGATTCGCAAGCACTACTTGAAAGCCCTGGCGACGCTGCTTATCGCCGCTGGCGTGCAGTGGGTGACGCTACCCGTCTACGCGACCGAGCAGGGTGAACAGCGGCGTGAAGCCCGCGATACCAGGCAGGAAGGGCGATCCACTGCCCGGCAAACCAAGGATGAATGCAGAAAGGGCAATGACAAGAGCAACGTGGAATGTCGCCAGGACAAGCGCAGCACCAAGCAGGATACCCGTCGCACAGCTCGGGATATCAAGTACTGATCGTTGGTGTGGGTCCTGTTTCAGACGGTTGCAGGGCTAGCGATACAGCCAGAAACAACAAAGCCCGCACTGGGCGGGCTTCGTTGGTGTCTCAATTGGTGGGCCGGGGTAATTTGAATCTGTTAAGTAAGTTATTGATTTAAAAAATTAATATCGTTTTCGGTTTTTTGCTGGAATACCAATTGGAATACCGTGCGAAATTGGCTACCCGTTTGCATTTGATCTGACCACCGATTGCATCGGAGTTGACCAGCACACCTCGTAACCATGGTTGGCAGTTAACTGCGCATAGCTGCCGGTGACGACAGGCAGAAATCGGCCAAAAGTGGTCATTCCCGAACGGCCTTACAACGAAAAAAAGCGGATACTCCGCCGGCGGCGCCAGAGGCAGTCGTAGAATGGCCTGGATCTGGTTAGGCGTAGGAGAAGAACTCAATTCCTAAAGTTTGCATTTCTCTATTGTAAAAACCGACTAAGATGCCCTGATGAATTTTTGAAGCTACCGCACTCTCCTGAGGTTTGTGAATGAAGGCACAAAGTAAGACTCCAAGGATTAGCCTGCGAAATGTTCAAGCTAACATACTGACCACCGGCCTCCTTTTCAATTTGGGGGTGGGAAGAAGGGAGATTGCACCGAGTGAGTTTTCTTCGTTGCTCACTTGGGCTATGACAGTCACAAAAAAAGGCAAGCCAGTTGGGCAAAAGCTTAGGCAGATATTATTTCCGAGAACTATCAAAGAGCTGAAGTGTGCACCACTACTACCAAAGGTTTCTCTTGAAAGAGAGATGAGCTGGTTTACCGCTTTAGTTGTAGCTAACGCAAAGCGTATTTCCAGATATTTAGAGTTAGCCAATGAATATGAGATGCAGCTTCTTGAAGCCAACTCGCAAGCATGTTTACTTGCTCTCGAAACCATTGAATTAGAGTTTGGTTTGTCAGTGTGGTTGATCGAAACAAAAATTGCACATCTTCAGCATTTTGAAGGTGTTGAGGCGCAAAAAAAATATTTGGCCACAGTTAAATCCGAAGGGCAAGGAAATGTACCTTGGCTTGCGACAAACTTCAGTGTAAGAAATGAACAACCTACTACTTTCTTCAGGTATTTGTCGCAGACCATAGATACTTTGGATGATGTGATAGACTTGTCGTTGCGGGCATCGTTAAAGTTTCAATCTATCGGTATTATTCCTGAAGATGCAGATGAGTTAAGCGGCGCACTTCACTACGAAACCAACTCTGCTCTTATTGATGTTTATAATTCACTGTTTGAGATTCTTCAAAAGTATGTGATAGACACAACTTCTGACATGCATCAATCAGCAATAAAAAAACTGATTCAGCTCTCGGGTAAAGTAAACGATATACGTCTTAATCGTTTGATGTTTTTGGCTGGTAAAACTGACAAAATTTTTCAGGTGGGGTTTGAGCAGAGAAAGCTGCTTTATAGAAGCGTGGTTAACGATACACCTCTTGATGAAGAATACTCACTGGCGCCAAATTCTTGGCCGGTAGCTTGGAGAGTTTTAGCAGAGCGACTGGTTGATTCGGAGGTCTTACCTACCAATACCGAAAATATCCAGGGCAAGTGTGTCAGTGCCCTATACGAAATTTATTCCAAAGGCTTTTTAGCTGAACATAGATTAGCTGAAACTCTTAAGTCAGCATTCGCATTTAGATGGGCCGCCTTCTCCCGCACTCTTCACGGAATATTGCTCGAAGAACTATCGGTTCTTCCGATCTTGGACTTGGATGATGCTTTGATACGGTTCGTTTTTACGCCATATTTGGATTCTGACTTTTTGGCGTATCTACCGATTTATTGTAGGGGTCCATATATAGCCGCTATATCTAATGCTTACAAAATTTCAGCTGAGACACCAATTGATATTTGGGCTCAGAAGGATCTCTATATAGACCTTCCGACAATCTGCGGCTTGGATGAGAACCGTCAGACTTTGAAGGCAGCCGAATATTTATACTCTAACGGCGAATTTCCTCAGTCAATTAAGGTGGCCACCGAGGCCCTTCAGCTCTCATCGATTAGGAGGAAGCGTTTAGCCGCCCGCTTGATATCGGCTTCACTCGGCCAACTGGACGATGTTGAAGCGCTCGTTAAATTGATTGCGGATACTGTAGTCGCTGACCCTGGGGCGACCGATCTGATGCCGGTTGCTGAATGCGCTAAGATATTAAATGGAAAAGAAATTAGGAAAAAGCTTGCGGGTAACATTGCTGTACCAATTGTATTGCTTCTCAATTCCACAAATTATAGTGATGAATACGACAAGGCACTTGCATATTCATATGAAGACTTTCTAATTCAACACGGCTTAGAAAGGCCGAGTCAATTGAAGGCAAAATCATCAGATTTTGACAAGCGTCTGCTGGTTTTCTATCTGAGATACGTCTGCACACCCGCAATCATGAAGGTTTCGTCTGTATTTAAAGGTTCTGTTGAGGTTCAGAATGAACGCTTAGCTGTTTTTACATTATTGTTAGATATAGATGAGCCGAATGCAAAAATTTATGAATCTGAAATTAGAGAAATAACACGCGCGCAAGTAATTCGAAGCGGCGTGAGGCATGTTGAACAAAGCAAGATGTCCATCGATGTTCCTGCAATCCGAAAGTTGTGTGATAAAAAGTTAAAGGAGTCATTTTTTAGATATCGAGCAATGATTGCCGCCGGTATAAGTCCATCCTCTGATTTTGCAGAGGCATACTTGCAGTTGCTTTCAGATGGCAAACCCTTACCTTCCGAGTTTTTACAGGTGCCTACTGACGAGGCGGGTACATTATTACGAGAACTCGTAAGTGCGATATTCCTAGAGTCCACTAATAATCCTATGCATGGATTAGATTGTTATTTGAGTATGCGTATCCGGCATGGTGCACTATCAGGGCAGTTGCGCGGACCTTTAGAGCTGGAAAAAGTTATTACGCAGCGAACCGCCGGCATCAATAGTTACGCGTCGAATGAGATTTGGTTGGAACGATTAGTCGGTATCACAGCTACTGCTAAGGACAGTATTGACCTGGGTCTTTGCATTTTCTCAGCTCGCTACGATAACCTAATAGAACGACTGACGAATGACTTAGTGCAAGTTCGTTCGCTTGAGAAGCCCCGTGGGTTGTTTTATCTGGATACCACTCCCATCCATTTGCGTTTTCTCGCAACCACGGTAACACCTACTACTACTTTCGATGAGTTCTTTGATGAATGTATTAATTTGTTTTGGGCTAGCGTCGAAAACTGCCTTCGCATAGTGCACTCAGCTATAGAAAGCAAAATTAAACCTGAAATAAATGAAGTGTTTTATACGCTGCAGTCAACTATTAATCATGCTGCACTCTCGCAGTTTACAGCTGATTTAGATCGCGCTGTTCGAACAGCACAAACCAACTCATTGCAAGCGTGTGAGCAAATGAAAGATTGGTTTAAGCTTCCCACTCCTCGAGCTGAGCCATTTTTTGAGGTGGAGCAGCTTATCGATATCGGACTACAGTGCGTTCAAAGAATCCATAAAGATTTTAATCCAATTATCACAAAGGATATTCTCGAACTCCCTCCTGTTGCGGGAGCATTGACAATGTTTTCGGATATTTTCTTCATACTTTTTGATAATGCGAGGAAGTATTCGAATCTCGGCACATCTCCCAAGCTCTGGATAACAGTTGAACGGGATAGTCAGCAGGCACTAAGCTTTCTGGTTGAAAATGAAGTCAGTGCCGAAGCCGATATGCAATCATGTACAGAAAGAATGAAAGCAATCAGGGCTCTGATTGAGTCGGGCGGATATCATGGTTCTTTAAGAACAGAAGGTGGAACTGGCCTTATAAAATTGAAGAAAATCATTGGCTCCACTCATTTGCTTGAGTTCGGATATGTCAATGAGACAAGGTTTTTTGTAAAGTTTAACTTGACGCTGAGAGAGATATCAATATGAGTATTCTCGTAGTAGAGGATGACGAAAACAAACGCATTCAACTACAGCGTTTTTTAGAAAGCGTCATCCCTAATGAAGATGTCATGTTTGAGAGATCATTACAAAGCGGGGTGAGAAAAATCAGGACCGATCATTTTGATTTGGTAATTCTCGATATGACATTACCGCAATATGATCTAAGTCCTGATGAACCGTCAGATGATACCCACATTTTTGGCGGGCAGGAGTTTTTAGCTCAAATGGATAGATTTGATGTTTCCACACCTGTCTTGGTTTTTACTCAGTTCGAGGTTTTTGGAAAACCACCCAACGAGATGAATCTCGAAAGCTTAAACGGAAATCTTAAGTTGGAATACCCGGCGATTTATAAAGGTTTCGTCTACTACCATGCTTCTATTAACACATGGAAAATTGAGCTTCGTAAAAAGCTTGCTGAGTTTGGATTTTTACAAGGAGGTTCGCAGTGATAAAAATACTTGTGGTTGAGGATGAAAGAGACAAACTCAAAGCTGTCATGATTGGGTTATTATCTGTTGCTGGAATAACTGATGAAAGCATCAAGAAAGCAAGAGATGCTAACGAAGCAAAGCATTGGCTTAGAACAGAACATTATGACTTGATGATTCTAGATATATCAATCCCTGAAACTTCTGACCTGGATCCAAGGCCAAATGGAGGTCTCTTGCTCTTAGATGAAATTCTTGAGCGAGATATATATAATAAACCAAGAGAAGTTGTTGGGTTAACTGCTTTCTCAGAAGCTCAAGACGCTTCAATCCAAAGATTTAACAGTGAATTGTGGACGGTTTTACATTACACAACTAATAGTGACGATTGGCTTGTACAGCTACAGCGAAAAGTAATGCACATCATCCGTAATAATCAATCATCTGGCGAGCAGTTTGTTCATTCGGCAGATATATGTATTCTTACTGCACTATATAAGCCTGAGCTGACGGCAGTGCTTCGGCTACCATGGGCCTGGGAGGATTACATCATTGAGGGGGATCCGACCCAATACCATCGGGGTTACGTTAATACCCGCGAAGGGAAGCTTTCTGTTATGGCTGCTAATTCGTCCCGTATGGGCATGCCTGCAGCGGCAGTTCTCTCTATGAAAATGGTATCTACTTTTAAGCCTAAATATTTAGTCATGGCAGGTATTACGGCTGGCATAGTAGGCCGCGTTGAACCAGGCGACATCATTGCTGCCGATCCTAGTTGGGACTACGGTAGCGGTAAAAAGACGAAGTCTGATACTGGGCCATTTTTTCAGCCATCACCTCATCAGCTAAGCCTCGATCCATTCATCAAGTCTAAACTGCAACGTTTTAGTCAGGATGCTGCAGTTCTAAACGCTATACGGTTGGAATGGCCAGTGCAAACTCCCCCATTATTAAATCTTCATATTGGGCCACTTGCTTCCGGCGCTTCCGTTTTGGAAGATCCAGACGTCACTACCGGTATTCAAGGCCAGCACCGTAAAGTTTTAGGTGTCGAAATGGAGGCATATAGTGTGTTCGCTGCGGCCATAGACTCTCCCCATCCTCAGCCTTTAGTGTTAGTTATGAAGTCTGTTTGTGATTTTGCAGATTCGCACAAAAGTGACGATTATCAGGACTACGCCTCTTATACAAGTGCTAAAGCGGTGCAATTTTTCTTCGAGAAATATCTCTGACGCATAATCCCTACTGCGCTTGTAGATATTCAATGTCCACTAATGGCCGAAGCGGATCGATTTGCTCTTCCGCTTCTTGGCCTGTAGCAAGTGTCCGCTTTTGGCCCAGAGTGTGTAAAAACGCTTCGCCAAAATTGAAGTGTGCGCGTCTACGTTAAATCTGAAATTTATCGGCACGTCAGCAGATGTGGATTCCGCATAGAAGCGCGATTTCCAGTCCTGTTTTGAGTACCTGTCGCGCTCAAAAATGTTTTTATACACCCTCGGCCGTTTACTGCCCGTCGTGGAAGGCAAAAATCGACCCAAAACTGATGGTCGAATTCATCATTCTCGAGCTTGCAGTCATTGATCAGGCGCTATTGATATCTGTTGTTGACGTTCATTCGGACAATTGACGTGTGCATGGATCTACACATATAGTCATCCAAATGACAAACCGAGCCTCTACACGTTCCCGTGCAATTGATGCTGCAATCGACTCTCTCGATGGAGCCTTCTTCAAAGCTCTGTGCGAGCCGTCGCGGGTAGCTGTGCTCAAGCGAGTCATGCAACTGGGGCGAGCAGATATCGGTGAGATTGCCGAAGGGCTACCTCAAGAGCGTTCAGTGGTGTCCCGTCATCTGCAAGTGCTATTAGAGGCCGGTATTGTCCGCGCTACCAAGGTCAGCAGGCAGATGTTCTACGAGGTGGATGGACCGGCAGTGGTGACACGGCTCGAAGCCATTCTCCAACACATGAAGAGTCTGGCCCCGTTTTGCTGCCCTGGTGTTCCAGAGTAGTTTTTTTGCTATTTCTATATATGCATGAGTGCGCATACATGAACGTAATTAATGAGCCCATGGATGTCATCGTTGTTGGTGCGGGCCAAGCTGGGCTCGCGTGCGGTTGGCATCTACGGCAGCAAAATCTCAGGTTTCTCATCTTGGATGCCGAGAGCCAGCCAGGTGGAAACTGGCGCAATTACTACGACAGCCTGAGACTTTTTTCACCTGCTGCTTACTCGTCGCTACCTGGGATGCCTTTTCCAGCTGAAGCTAAGCACTACCCACTACGCGATGAAGTCGTACGTTATTTGGAGCAGTACGCGGACGCTTTCCAGCTACCCATTCGGCAGAACATTCGAGTCCAGGGAGTGTGTAAGGAGGATGGACTATTTTTGCTTCAGGCATCTGATGGTCAGCGTTTCAGCTCAAAAGCATTGGTTGTTTGCACAGGCGGGTTCAATCAGCCATTCACCCCTGATATTCAGGGGCTGGAGAGTTTTCGCGGGCAGCGTTTACACAGCGCCAATTACCGAAATGCCGAAGACTTCAGTGGTCAGCAAGTGCTGGTGGTAGGTGCTGCCAACTCAGCTGTACAAATTGCCCATGAGTTGGCTCAAGTCAGCAGCGTCGTATTGGCGACAAGGGAATCGATTCGGTTTTTTCCGCAAAAGATCCTCGGTGTGGATTTTCATGCTTGGCTCAAGTGGACAGGGATGGAGAAGACTCGTTGGCTGAATGATCAAAGTACCCCTGTACTGGATGATGGCACCTACCGTCGAGCGATCAAGCAGGGACTTTTTGAGCGCAAGCCGATGTTCACGGAGGTAACGTCAACGGGCGTGATCTGGGCTGATGGGCAGCACACTGACGTGGACAGTTTGGTTTTCGCGACCGGGTTTCGTCCGAACCTTGGTTTTTTGGCAGGTCTGCACGTGGCGGGCAATGAAAGCCTGACCCAACGCAACGGGAAGGCGGAGCACGTACCGGGTTTGTATTTTGTGGGATTACCGAAGCAGCGCAACTTTGCTTCGGCCACCCTTAGAGGCGTCGGACCAGATGCTTCTCACATCATCCCTAGCTTGATGCGCTTCATACACGATGCATCGCACCCCGTGTTCGCTTGATGCCGGCTATCGATTTTTTCTGCTCAACACTGCGTCTACCGGAACATCGTAATTACCTGCCTTTTTGCGTAGTTGGCAGACGCCAAGTGGCGATGAAGCACAGCAACAGAAACCCGCACATCACGCTAAGCAGTACCGATGCTCCGAAGCTGTCCAGAACGTAAGCGGCGGCGATAGGGCCGCAAGCTTGGGCGACAAGGGCGGGCCTTGCGAGCAGTCCCATTCGTAAGCCATATCCTTGTGACCCGAACAGCGCCAGTGGAAGAGTCCCGCGAGCGATGGTGAGGATGCCGTTACCGGCTCCGTAAAGTGCTATCGCCACAAAGGCCAGCCAGGGCAGGCCTGAAATTAGCAGTCCAAGCCCGATCAAACAAAGCAACACACCGGCTCGTGTGGACCACGTTGGGTGGAGGTTCCTGCCTATGGAAAACTCCGCCACCCGTGCCAGGACTTGCGAGGGACCAATCACCATGCCGATGGCCAAGGCCACTGCGGTCGCGATTCCCAATTGCTTGAGGACATTGAGCAGGTGTACTGAGATACCTGATACGACCAACGCCAGAACCGTCAGCATGGCGGCAATCAACAAGAACAGTTGGTTGGTGGCCCTAGGGCGAAGCTCGGATGCATTGGGTGATTCTACTATTACGGGATGGGGCGGTTGCTTTGTGCTTCCAGGAATCAACAGCGCATGAATGGGCAATCCGATTAGCAGATGAGCTGCGGCGATGGTAAAGCAGGCGTTTCTCCAGCCGATCCAACTCTCCAGTCCCGCTATCACCGGCCAACCTATGGTGCTGGCGAAGCCACCCAACAAGGTCAGCCCGGTGATTGACGTTCGAGCCTCCTCCCCGAAAAGTCGTCCCAGGGTTGAGAAGGCTGCGTCGTATAGGCCTGCCGCCATGGCAACGCCGATCAGGGTCCAGGCGACATAGTAGGTGGCAACGTTTTCCGCGAGACCCATCAATAGCATCCCGAGAGCCAGCAGCAGTGAACTGGCGGCTAGGACCGAACGCCCACCATGGCGATCAATCTGACGACCAACGGCCGGCGAGGACGCTCCCGCTATCAGCAGCCCCCAAGACAGGCCACCCACCACACTAGTAATGGACCACTCCGTCTCTTTGGCTATCGGAGACGCAAGCACTGCGGGTAAGTAATAGGTCGAACCCCAGGCGAGAATCTGAGTGAAACCCAGGGCCCATACGAGCCTGGAGCGATTGATGGGTGGATGAATCTGCTCTGGAAGTGTCACGACCGGCGTGCTCATTTTTTTGTTGTCAGTAACAACAAGCTAGCGCCTTCCATTGGCTATCGTCAACCGAGAGATCGGTATTGACGATTTCGGAATATCAGGATTATTGTTGCAGCTAACAACTAATTTGTGACGGTTATGACAAAGCGTAAAAACGATCAGCTGACTCAGGATTCCGAGGACTTGTATGAGGCGTTGAACCAGCTTGTTCGCGTCCATCAGTTCCGTGATCGTGATCGGATCTGCTGTTACGACGTATCTGTAACCCAATGCTATGCCGTCGAGACGCTGGTCAAAAGGGGCGCTCTGCGTCTTCAGGTCTTGGCAGAAGAAATGTTCTTGGACAAAAGCACGGCGAGTCGCGTGATCGATACCCTAGAACGCAAAGGGTATGTGTCCCGCGTTGAGGATGATGAAGATCGGCGTGCGGTACGAATCCAGGCAACGGATGCTGGACGTGAGCTATACGAGAAAATCAGAGCGGACCTGATTGCTGAGGAGCGAGCAATGATCGAGAACCTGTCGGCTGAAGCCAGGCAAGGAGCGCTGAGTTTGCTCAGGCAGATCACACGGGCCACGGAGATTCGCTGCGGGCTCGTGAGTGAGTGCTGCCCAGCGGTGAAGAGCAAGGATTGAAAGGGAGGAGTTTCCCTTTTTTTGCCAATAATGTTGTTACTACCAACGTAATGGGGCGCCAACAATGCGAGTTCGTCTAGCTGAAGCCAGCGACACTATTTCAATAGCCGCTATCTACAACCAGGGGATCGAGGAACGTAGCTCTACGTTTGAAACGACGCCTCGAAGCCCGGCAGACATGCTTGATCGCATCAACTCAATGGAGCGTTATCCAGTGTTGGTCATGGTCGATGAGGCGGATCTGGTTGTTGGATGGGCAGGACTCAGTAGCTATCGCGCTCGCGCCTGCTACGACGGCATTGCGGATTTTTCCATTTACCTGCATCGCAGTGTTCGTGGCCAGGGGCTAGGGAAGCAGTTACTTCAGACACTGCTGGTAGAAGCCGAAGCTCGCGGATTCTGGAAAGTCCTTTCACGCATTTTCACCTTCAATCACGCCAGCCTCGCATTGTGCGAAGCCTGCGGTTTTCGCCAAGTGGGGGTGTATGAAAAACACGCCTGCCTGGAAGGACGCTGGCTCGACTGCGCGATTGTCGAGCGCCTGTTCCTGAACAATCAGCCAACCTGAAGGAGTCGATCATGGATAACACTCAGCTCCCTGTCGCCATAATCGGTGCGGGCCCAGTGGGCCTCGCCGCAGCCGCTCACCTACTGGCCAGAGGTATCACTCCGCTGATCCTGGAAGCTGGTCCGGAAGCTGGGGCGAGCATTGAAGAATGGGCGCATGTGAAGATGTTCTCGCCGTGGCAGTTCAATGTGGACAAGGAGGCGGCCAATCTTCTGCTGGCCGATGGTTGGACTCCACCACCGGAGAACGAGTATCCAACGGGGCGTGAACTGCTGAATCGGTTTGTTCGACCTCTCGCAGACCTCGAACAGATCAAGCGTCACTTGCAGCTGAAAACCCGTGTTCTGGCAGCCACTCGCGTCGGTCAGGATGTGATGAAGACCCAGGGCAGATCGGCAGCTCCTTTTTTACTGCGTGTCGCAGGGCCATCGGGTGAACGAGATGTGCTGGCAAGTGCTGTCATTGATGCCTCGGGCACCTACCAGACACCAAACTGGATGGGCGCCCATGGCATCCCAGCCTTGGGCGAGATCGAGCATGCAGGACACATCGCGTATGGCATTCCGGAGGTACTGGGCCGCGCCCGGAATCGCTATGCCAACAAAAGAGTGCTGGTGGTGGGTGGTGGTCACTCCGCTTTTAACGCCCTCCAGGATCTGGTGCTACTGACTCAGGAGGCGCCGCAAACCAAAGTGCTTTGGGCGATCCGGGGTAATTCTCTAGAGCGCATTCTGGGTGGTGGTGCGAATGACCAATTGGAGGAGCGCGGAAAGCTCGGCCTGAAGATTCGCCAGTTGCTGAATGACGGCGTGATCGAGTTGTTCAAAAACATCGCCATCGATCAGGTCGCAGGCAATGGCCAAGGGCTGGTCGTGAAGGCAGGAGAGCGGATACTCCCACCAGTGGACGAACTCATCGTGGCGACTGGATTCCGCCCAGACCTGAGCTTGCTCAGCGAGCTACGTATCGCACTTGATCCCGCGACCCAAAGCGCAGTGTTGCTCGCACCAATGATTGATCCCAACGAGCACAGCTGCGGTACGGTCAGGCCCCATGGCGCGGTAGAGCTGGCCCATCCTGAGGAAGGTTTGTTCATTGTGGGGATGAAGAGTTATGGCCGAGCGCCAACGTTCTTGTTGATGACGGGGTATGAGCAGATACGGTCTGTTGTCGCGGCATTGGCGGGCGATTGGGATGCGGCCAAAAGGGTTGAGCTGGTCCTCCCGGAGACTGGCATTTGCAACTCGGATTTCGATGAAGTCGATGATCGTTTGAAGGCTTCGACAAGTCAGACGTCTTGTTGTGGCACCGGAGAGACAATCCTTGAGGCCGCACCTCGTGCCTCTCCGGGTTGTTGCAAAGCCTAGTGCGCAGCCACCGACCCCGCCCTCGATGACTGGACGGGTTAGGGGCGACCTTCTTATTTCTTCTGCATGTCCAAGTGGTCCTTGAACCAAGGAGCGGCCTATTTCTGCGTGAGTGACAGACTCATTACAAAAACCATATATCTGACGCCGTAGATATTTGAAGAGATCCGGAAAGTGATTTACATGGATGACGCCGTAATACAGGGCTTTCATTGGATGTGGTCGGCGGAGTCCAGTCGTTTTGATGGATTAGTGTGTCGTTTGCTCTTTACCTTGTATGCGGAAAATCATATATTCGTAAAGCCGCATATGAGCTGAGGCGTCACAATGACCAGCAAAGCCCGTGTCCTGTTCGTCTGTACCGCCAACGCTGCACGCTCTCAGTTGGCCCAAGCGTTGCTGAGGCATACCGATTCGGAGCATTTCGAGGCGTTCAGCGCCGGTACCGTTCCGACTCAGGTAGATCCGCGCACCTTTGAGGCGCTTTCACACATTGGTGTGAGCACCGAAGGATTGCGCAGCAAGTCGATAGACGAGTTCCGTGGTGAGCGTTTCGATTACGTCATCACCTTGTGTGATAAAGCCGCAGCGGAATGCCTGTCCTTACCTGGAGCTGGTGAGGCATTGGCCTGGAGTTTTGAGGACCCGGTCACCAGCGCCAAACCCGATGCCTTCCGTCACACCCTTCACGAGATTCATGAGCGCATCAAGATGTTCGTCTTGGTCAAAAACAAACACTGAGAAACGATATGGCTGACCATCTGACACCGACCACTGTTTTCAAATGCCTGGCCGACGACACTCGGGTCCGCACGATGATGCTCATCACCCGTGAAGGAGAGCTTTGTGTTTGCGAGCTGACCTGCGCGTTGAATGAGAGTCAGCCAAAAGTCTCCAGACACCTGGCACAGCTGCGCAGTTGCGGTTTGCTGTCGGATCGTCGGCAAGGCCAATGGGTGTATTACCGACTGCACCCGAATCTCCCAGATTGGGTCCATCAAGTGCTGACCACTGTGCTCGAAAGCAACAAGCATTGGTTGAGCCCTGACGCCAAACGCCTTGATGAAATGGGCGACCGTCCTGAACGGGCACTGGCCTGCTGTGAAAGCTAAATCGCCTGATTCCGCCTTCGACTACGAGATCGCTCGATGAAAATCCTGTTCCTCTGCACTGCCAATAGCTGTCGCAGCATCCTCTGTGAAGCGGTCTTCAATCACTTGGCACCGGAAGGCATGAAAGCCTACAGCGCGGGCAGTCAGCCCAAAGGTGAAGTGCATCCGCTGAGTCTCAAGACTTTGGAAAACGCTGGTATGTCGACGCTCGGGCTGTTCAGTAAGTCCAGCGATGTCCATGTGAACTTGGCTCCTGATTTCGTCATCACGGTGTGCGACAAGGCAGCCGGTGAAGCCTGCCCGGTATTTTTCGGACCGGCCACCAAAGCCCACTGGGGGCTGGCTGACCCTTCGGAATACCACGGGACTCAAGAAGAGATCGAGGCGGCTTTTGAAGCCACCTTGGAGCAGATCAAAACCCGAATTGAAGCTTTCTTGGCTTTACCGCTTGCCCAACTGAGTGCCGAACAGCTCAAGGCAGAGCTGGCCCTGATTGGCACGTTGTAACCACAGGAGCAATGATCATGAGTAAAAGCCGCCTTTCTTTCCTGGACCGTTATCTGACGCTGTGGATTTTTCTCGCCATGGCCTTGGGGATCGGTCTGGGGAGTTTGTTCGAAGGCTGGCCGCAGTGGCTCAACAGTCTATCTGTTGGCACCACCAACATCCCCATCGCTATCGGCTTGATCGTGATGATGTATCCGCCTCTGGCCAAGGTGCGTTATGAGGAACTGCCGGAGGTCTTCAAGGACAAGCGCATTCTCGTTTTGTCTTTAGTCCAGAACTGGATCATCGGACCGGTTTTGATGTTCGCGCTGGCGATCATCTTCCTTCGGGACCAACCGGAGTACATGACCGGCCTGATCCTGATCGGCTTGGCTCGTTGCATTGCGATGGTGTTGGTCTGGAACCAGATCGCGGGTGGCAACAATCAGTACGTCGCCGGGTTGGTGGCGTTCAACAGCATCTTCCAAATCCTGTTTTTCAGTGTGTATGCCTGGGTCTTTCTGGGTCTGCTTCCGCCACTGTTTGGGTTGGAAGGCAGTGTGATTCAGACCAGCTTTGTCAGCATTGCCGAGTCCGTCCTGATCTACCTGGGTGTGCCGTTCCTGGCGGGCTTCCTGACCCGCAGAATCCTCATCGCCCGTAAAGGTGAAGCTTGGTTCCAAGAGCGCTTCATTCCGAAGATCAGCCCGCTGACGCTGGTAGCGCTGCTGCTGACCATCGTAGCCATGTTCAGCCTCAAGGGTGACGTGGTGCTGCAATTGCCATTGGATGTATTGCGTATCGCAATTCCTCTGACGATCTACTTCGTGGTGATGTTTTTCATCAGCTTCTGGATGGGCAAATTGCTCAAGGCTGATTACCCACGCACCACTGCACTGGCTTTCACAGCGGCAAGCAACAACTTCGAACTGGCGATTGCTGTGGCCATTGCCACCTTCGGCCTGGCTTCCCCAGTGGCCTTCGCCACGGTGATCGGCCCGCTGGTCGAAGTACCAGTACTGATTTCTCTGGTTGGTGTTGCCCTTTGGTTGAAACGCCGCTGGTTTGATGATTCCAAGAGCGCCGTAGCGCAGGACAAAGACTATGTTTGATGACCACATCCCCCTGCTCGATACTGACCTGATTGATCTTCCTTCGACAGACAAGCTCGGTATCGAAAAGACCTCCATCCACAAGCCGCGCATTTTGCTGCTGTACGGATCGACCCGTGAGCGCTCCTTCAGTCGCCTGATGGTCGAGGAAGCCGCTCGGCTGCTGGAGCACTTCGGTGCCGAGGCGCGGATTTTCAATCCCTCAGGTTTGCCACTGCCAGATGACGCACCCGACGATCATCCACGTGTGAAGGAGCTGCGCGATCTGATGCTGTGGTCCGAAGGGCAGGTCTGGTGCTCTCCAGAACGTCACGGTTCCATGAGTGCAGTATTCAAAGCGCAGATCGACTGGGTGCCACTCGCGATGGGTGCGGTACGCCCGACCCAGGGCAAAACCCTCGCCGTCATGCAGGTGTGCGGTGGCTCGCAGTCATTCAACGTGGTCAATCAGCTGCGAGTGCTGGGACGTTGGATGCGCATGTTCACCATCCCAAACCAATCCTCCGTGCCGAAGGCCTATATGGAATTCGACGATAACGGCCGGATGAAACCTTCTCCGTTCTACGACCGCGTCGTTGATGTGATGGAAGAGTTGGTGAAATTCACGCTGCTGCTTCGCGACCGTCAGGACTATCTGGTGGATCGTTATTCCGAGCGCAAAGAGTCAGCGGAAGAACTCATGAAACGTGTCAATCAGCGCTCCATCTGAGGATTTTTCACCGTGCCACAACACCCTTATTCCGTACTGCCTCTGGCACAGTTCAATGGCCAATTGATCTTTACCCCGTGCCCAGGCACGAAGGGCACCCGACCATTCGAGGCGTTGCAAACCCTTAAGGATGCAGGGGCATCGGCGTTGCTGACGCTGATGCCGACCGAGGAGTTGCTTCAGAACGAGATCGACCTGCTGCCCGAAGAGTGCCAAATGCTTGGCATCGAGTGGTTTCACCTGCCCGTAGAAGATGATCAAGCGCCTGGCGAAGCATTTAAAGCCGCATGGGAGCAGCACCATCCGCGACTCAAGCAATTGCTGACCGAAGGGAAAACCATCGCCATCCATTGCAAGGGAGGCTCGGGCCGTACCGGTTTGGTCGCCGCTCAACTGTTGATCGAGAGCGGTGTGCCCTTCAGCGATGCCATCCGAGATGTTCAGTCGTTGCGTCCGCGTGCCATTCAGCATCCTGCCCACATTGAATACATCGGCCAGTTTGACACGCAGTCGAACTCCCACTGACAACAGATACAGAGCACAACAACATGACTATCAAAGTTGGCATCAATGGTTTTGGTCGGATCGGTCGCCTCGCTCTGCGAGCAGCTTGGAGCTGGCCGGAGTTTGAGTTCGTGCAGATCAACGATCCGGCAGGCGATGCAGTAACCCATGCGCACCTGATCAACTTCGACTCTGTGCATGGTCGTTGGCACAACGAAGCCAGCGCAGAAGGCGATCAGGTGGTGATTGGCGGCAAGCGCATCAAGGTGACCGCAAACAAAGCGATTGCGGACACCGACTGGTCGGGTTGCGATCTGGTGATCGAGGCCAGCGGCAAGATGAAAACCGTGGCGGTGTTGCAGGCCTACCTGGATCAGGGCGTTAAGCGTGTGGTGGTCTGTGCTCCAGTGAAGGAAAAAGGGGCGCTGAACGTCGTCATGGGCGTCAATCATCAGTTGTTCAATGCGGCGGAACATCGCATCGTCACCGCTGCTTCGTGCACCACCAACTGTCTGGCACCAGTGGTGAAGGTCATCCACGAAAAGTTGGGCATTCGCCACGGCTCGATCACCACCATCCATGACCTGACCAACACCCAAAGCATCCTCGATCAGCCACACAAGGATCTGCGCCGTGCGCGTGCCTCCGGCATGAGCCTGATCCCAACCAGTACGGGTTCGGCCACCGCCATTGCCGAAATCTTTCCGGAGCTGCGTGGGCGCCTGAATGGTCACGCGGTACGCGTGCCACTGGCCAACGCTTCGCTGACCGACTGTGTCTTCGAGGTCGAGCGGGCCACCACTGTCGAGGAGGTGAATCAGTTCCTCAAGGACGCCTCCGAGAACGAACTGAAAGACATCCTCGGTTTCGAGACGCGTCCATTGGTGTCCATCGACTACCGTACCGACCCGCGCTCATCGATCATCGATGCGCTGTCGACCATGGTCATCAACGGCACCCAGGTCAAACTCTATGCCTGGTACGACAACGAATGGGGCTATGCCAACCGCACCGTCGAACTGGCCAAAATGGTCGGGCTGGCAGTCTAAGGAGCGGTCATGAAAGCGTTGTCAGCCCTCGCTCCGGAAGTGCGACAGTACCTGCTCGTTACGGGCAACTACTGGGCCTTCACCCTCACCGACGGCTCCCTGCGCATGTTGGTGGTGCTGCACTTTCACGCGTTGGGCTACAGCCCACTTCAAATCGCGGCGTTGTTTCTTTTCTACGAACTCTTTGGCGTAATCACCAATCTGGTGGGCGGTTATCTCGGCGCCCGTCTGGGTTTGAACCGAACCATGAACATCGGGCTGGGCATCCAGGTCGCGGCGCTGCTGATGCTGACGGTTCCGGTAGCTTGGCTGACCATCCCATGGGTGATGGGCGCTCAGGCGCTGTCCGGAATCGCCAAAGACCTGAACAAGATGAGCGCCAAAAGCTCCATCAAGCTTCTGGTGCCGGATGGGCAGCAGGGCAAGCTCTACAAGTGGGTGGCGATCCTCACCGGCTCGAAGAATGCACTCAAGGGAGTCGGCTTCTTTGTTGGTGGAGCCTTGCTGGCACTCATCGGCTTCAAAGGCGCCTTGCTGGCCATGGCGGGTGTCCTGGCGCTGATCTGGATCAGCAGCTTGGTCCTGTTGAAGAAGGACCTGGGCAAGGCCAAAGCCAAGCCCAAATTTCGCGACATCCTGTCCAAGAGCCGGGCGATCAATATCCTCTCAGCGGCGCGAATGTTCCTGTTCGGCGCCCGCGATGTCTGGTTTGTGGTGGCCTTGCCGGTGTACCTGAGCAGCGTGTTCGGCTGGGACTTCTGGGAGGTTGGCGGCTTCCTTGCTGCCTGGGTGATTGGCTACGGCATTGTGCAATCCTTCGCGCCCAACATCACCGGAAAGAAACGTGGGCACGTACCGGATGGTCGTGCGGCATTTCTTTGGGCACTTGCACTGGCGGGTCTGCCGGCGGCAATTGCTCTCGGGCTGAACACCGGACTGTCGCAACAGGTGGTGTTGTTGGGTGGGCTGATGGTTTTTGGCGTGCTGTTCGCGGTGAATTCGTCGCTGCACAGCTATCTGATTGTCTCTTACGCCAAGGAAGACGGCGTGTCGCTGGATGTAGGTTTTTATTACATGTCGAACGCCATGGGCCGCCTGATCGGTACGGTGCTCTCCGGTTGGGTTTATCAGGTGTATGGATTGGAAGCGTGCTTATGGATATCGAGCGCATTCGTGCTGTTCGCAGCTTTGATTTCGATTGCATTGCCTCGTCACGCATGTAGTGAATGATTGCTTCTGGCCGATTTCTGTCTGTTGCCACCTTCAATTATGGAGCTTCGGACCGGCGATCGGTTAAGTATTGAGAGTTTGGATAGGTTGGCAGTGTTAAAGCCCGTCAGCGATACGATTACGTACTCTGAGGTTTGAGGCCCCCGGCCGGTCGGGTGGCCCGCGATAACCGAAGATAGTTTGATGCAGTGCGAGCGAACCAATTCACGGGGGCAATTACATCGACTTGATCGATACCACTTCCACGAACTTGAATTTTTTTCTGGCCGTCTTGGTAGCTTCTTGCTCCGCAACTAGGGAGCTCAGCGTATCGGCCTCATGTACCATCTCGTGCATCTTGCCTTCAAATTCATTTCCCACCCGCAGCGTGACTCTCAGTCTGGGTGTGAAGCCTTTTGAGACTTTCTGTTTCTTCGCTGTCTTTACCGGTTGCACCATCAAGACATCCGGAACAGTGTCTTGTAAGTGTGAATGAGTTTCCGTGGCAGAGGACTCCGGTACGCCAAATAGCGCCTTACGCATTTCTTCTTCCGTCAACTCGGTATTCATACCATTTCTCTTAAGGGCGTTATGTATAACCGGTCTAATTCTATCAGCATGGCCGGATTCTATAGTCGAGAGACGCTGGGTCAGGCCTGAAACGGGGGGGGCGGCCGGCAGATAACGGGGAGCGTCAGCGTCTGGCCGGCAGCCTTCATCGGAGGCAGAGCTTATTGATACTGCATGCTTGTGTTGTCGCGGCTTCACATTTACGCTTTGTCCCGTCGCGGTCAGTCCCGTGGCCGGGTGTCAGAACCTGAATTGTTCGAGGCGCATGGCGCCATAGCCAGCGATTAAGCGCTTACAAAGGCTTAGCTGCTGCTTTTCTATGGCGGTCCGTGCGGGGCAGGCTTCGGCCTGGCCGGTTCCCTCGGACGCCGGTTTCTGACCCCCGTACGGTCCGCCACCTATTTCGTGTCAGAACGGCTGGGTGGACGGCTCCTTAACTGTCCGAGGAGATAAGGAAAATGACCTGTCCCCCTTTTAAGCTCGTGCGCCGCCCTGGCTGTTTGTTTCATACCGCAAACTATCTCGGAGGATTCCGTGATGTTTGAGCTCTCGCTTCTAATCGGTCTGCCCAAACCCAACACCATTGATACTGCATCGCTTACCCCTGAAGATGCTGCGATTAAACTGCGGCAGGCAGCCACTCTTCGGCTAAATGGAGCACAGAGTATTCTGCTGCATTTTCCGCAGGACGTTGAACTGGCGGTAGAGCTGCTGGATGATGCCGCCGTGTTGTTTGATAAGGCGTTCCGATATCTGACAGGTATCCCTGCTCAACGCGCTCATCAACAGATCGGTGAGTACTTCTCTGTCCCCTCCGCTGAAGGCTGTCCTGGTATTCGAACCCCATGGGGCAATGAATTCGGCCCGATGATTGAGGACGGCGTTCTTTGTGCTGAGACCTGGCTTGACGGCTCATCACTACCACTATGGTGGGCACTGGCGCAGAACCGAAAGCGTCATCGCCCAGGTGATTCTCAAGAAGCGTTCGAGGCCGGTTTTCTGCTGCGGTTGCAGCAGACGTTGAGCATGCGGCGCGAGGCCCCCACCTCCCAATCAGCCAACTTTGATGCTTGAGGCGGTATTTGACGTCTGAAACTTTGCTTTCCGCCAAACCCTCCGATCCAGCGATCTTTGATCGCGCCGATCGGAGGGTTCACTAGCCCTTTTTCAAAGCCACCTCATTCCATCACCCCATTTTAAATTTCAATTGGCGCCACGCCGTCGTTTACACGTCGGTAAATTGCCCACGATCTCTATCTAGCGAAGTGCCGCTCCAGTGTCAGAACGGATCTTCTCGTGGGGCCATGGATGGAGGAGTGGCGACAGCGGCGACAGCGGCGACAACCTATGCAGAACGAGGCCTGGAGCGTGGCGACAAAACTGGCGACAGTCGCCACTTTTCGCACTCCTTGGTCGTGACGCTTGACCGTCGTTTCGAGTGGGTATAAAAATTGGCGCACGGACCGCTGTCGTTGACAGCACCAGCCCAGGTAGCCAGAACCTTTAAGGCTACGCCATTAGCGTGGTGGTTCTTCCGAAGTGCGATTAGCGTCCGGCGGCTCGCACGGTCACTCTCCAAGGGTGATGGATGCCTACTCGACTTATCTGCCCACTGCGGCAGACGATGGACCTTCCTCGCTGCGCTGCAGCAACCTCCTCCCTTGGCCCGCCTCGCTGCGCCAGACTGCGCCCGTCTCTTTCTTCTGGAAAGAGACGGGCGCTCCTACCGCTGCTGCAAGCCACGTCGTACGGGGCATTGCCGCAACTCTCCTCGTGACAATCGACCTGACAACTCCGATTCGTCGCTATCCGCAACGACACAGACACCGGTGCCGCAGCCCATGGAAGTGCTGCACCTGACTGACAGTCAGGAATGCCCCAGGTGTCCATGTCTTTGCCTTCTCCCACCCAGGATCTCCAGGTGCTGAACTCGTCAGTCGGCACAGCCTCCGCCCGCCCGCCTCTTCGGATGCGCCAAGGAGGCCAGATTCATGGGTTCATGCCCTCGCTCCCGGTCGTAAGGAGACGCACGTTCCGCGTCAGTGAACACCTCACAGGCCGCAGGGGCCTTGATCCCTGATAACACTCAACAGCCGTGGCGGGAGTACGTGAGGACAGCCAGCCATCACCCAGGAGAGTGCACATGCAGCAGTTAGATCCGAAGCTTGAACTCCCACGATCACCTCGACCGTTAATCGAGTCGAATCCCGTGGCTGAACCCTATCCGGTCCAGGCACTTGGTGGAATTCTTGGGCCCGCGGTTGAGCGCATGGCCGAGGTCATCGGTGTGCCCCGGGCACTGGCCGCGCAATCGGTCTTGGCTGCCTCGGCGCTGGCCACTCAAGGCCATGCGGGATTACAGCTCGACGGGAGAAACTATCCCCTGTCGCTGTACCTGATCACAGTGGCCGCATCTGGTGATCGCAAGACGGCGGCCGACCGATTTGCATTGCTTTCAGCACGACAATGGGAACGTGAACAGTGGCAGCGCTACCGCGAACAACTTGCTCGGTACCGTGCCGCACAGCGACAGGCGCAGCGTATCAATCCTGCCAGTCCCGCCCCCACAAACGGCGTACTGCTCGAAGCGGAGCCCTCGGCCCCTCGGCTGATCACCACGGATCCAACTATAGAGGCGCTGATCAAAGGGCTCTGCCATGACCTGCCCAGCATGGGCCTGTTCTGTGACGAAGGCGGACAGTTCCTCGGCAGCAGCACCATGAGTCGGGATAACCGTTTAAAAGCGGTCACGACCTTATCGTCGCTCTGGGACGGTAGCCCGATTGATCGTGCGCGCTCCATGGCGGGCGAAAGCCTGCGGGCTTATGACCGGCGCGTGAGCCTGCACTTGATGCTGCAACCGTACTTGGCCATGCAGTTACTCAGTGATCCGTTGCTGCAGGGGCAAGGCATTCTCGGTCGCTGCCTGATTACTTGGCCCACCAGCCTGGCCGGACAACGCAGCTACCAGGCTGTCGACTTGTCCAAAGACGCGGCCCTAAAGCGATATCAGCGCCGCCTTTCGGCGCTGTTTTATCAGCCTTGGTCACTTTCCGCTGACGGTGCCTTGCAGCTGTCACCGCTGAGCCTCAGTCCGCTGGCTCGTCGTCGCTGGATTGATCTGCATGATGCCATCGAAGCCCAGTTGGGTGAGTTTGGTGAGCTGGCCAGCGTGCAGCCCAGCGGATCGAAGGCCGCCGACAACCTGCTGCGCGTCGCTGGAATTTTGGCCGTGGTGGAGGAGAGCTGTGTCGTGGAGGTCGACCATATCCAACGGGCCTCGACCTTAGTTGGCTACTACCTCACGGAGATCCAGCGCCTGACCGAACAGGAGCCGGTGTGCCGGGCAAAGGAAGAGGCGGACCGGCTGCTGCGCTGGCTGCAGATCAAGAATTGGAAACGCTTCAGTATTCGAGAGCTGAATCGCAACGGTCCCCGCTTTGCCCGTAAGAGCAGTCGTCATGCCGCCAAGCTGCTGGTCGAGTTGATTGATCATCAGTGGCTGATCACCGACGGGCATACCTTTGAGGTGCGTCATGTTCAATCTTGATGAGGCGTTGCGTAACCATGTGGCTCAGCGCCAAAAGGAGCCGAAAGCGCAGTTTGTCGCCGCTACTGTCGCCACTTTGTCGCCACCCTCAAAGCCAGGCAGGACAAGGGTTGTCGCCGGTGTCGCCGGTGTCGCCACCACCCATAAAGCTATTGTCTCGACGACAGCCATCATTCAGTGGTTGAAAGAGGAGGGCGCGCATCTCTACGTCATCAATAACACGCTGTGTTTTAGCCCGACTGATTGGGTCCAGCTCGCCATCGTGAGTGCGAACTGGCGAGCCCTCTTGCATGAGCTAACTGCAGTCGATCAGGAGCAGAAAAATGGCTCGGGTCGGTAAGCGAGCTGGGCGTAATTTCGGCTTCGGTCGCCAACTCAGCTATGCCGGCCCGGAAGCCCTGAGAGATCTGTTTGGGGGCGGCCATTTTGCTACCGTCAAAACCCATAGCGATCGCTGGCAGGCATTCGTGCGTTGGTGCAGATCCGAGGAAGGACCGAGGCTCAATGACGCGCGACAGATCGACCGCGAGATCCTGATGCGGTACGCCGCCCACATGCGGGAGCAAGTTGACCAGGGCAACGTCGGAATTGCCACCGCGCAAAACCGCCTGTCCAGCGTCAACCGAACGATGGCCGCGCTGCGCGGTGATCAGTACGTTAAAATCCCCAGTCCGAGTAAGGCACTAGGCCGGCAGCGCTCAAGCGTTCGTTTTGAGGCACCGCAAGGGCAGGACCGTGTGCAGGTCAGACTGATTGCGCATGCGCTGTCAGAGCGACAGCAATCGAGGGTGAGTGCCATTGTGCTCCTCGTCCGGGAGACTGGTATGCGCTTGCGTGAAGCGATCTTGGCGGACCTGCCTCGGCTGCAACGAGAGGCCCAACGACTGGGCAAGATCAACATCCAGGATGGCACCAAAGGTGGTCGCTCAGGCGCATCCGCTCCGCGTTGGGTCGCGGTCACCGATCAAGTCCTCGATGCCCTGGATTGGGCCCGTGCGACCTCACCCAATGGCAGCCGGAATTTGTTGGCGCCCGATGAAAGCTACAAAGACTTCATGCGGACAGTCGTGCGGCCGGCACGAGACCTCCTACATGAGCATGGATTGAAAGGCTTTCATGAACTGCGGGCGGCCTACGCCTGTGAGCGCTATGAGCAACTGACCGGCCTCTCTGCGCCGGTAAATGGCGGGTTTGGTCACCGAGAAGATCGAGAGCTTGATCAGCGTGCACGACAGCAGATCAGTCACGAGTTGGGACATAACCGCATCGATGTGGTGAGTGCCTACATCGGAGGCCGGCGATGACGTCCGAGTTTGATATGACGTTGTTTCTGAGTCCGGTGCTCAAAGGTGCGTATGCCACGCGGAAGCGGCACATCAGGCAGGCAGAAAGGATGCACGAGGCGATTCGTGAGCGATGGAGTTGTGCGACCCCCTGGTCCTGGAAGGAAAAGCACACCAGATGGTTTTTAGAGCACTATCTTTGTTGCTCAGCACCAGCGACCGTCTATTACTATGAATTAACAGTAGGGTTGATCCGCCGCAGAAAGGCGCAACTCGTGGTTGTCTGATAGACGCTTTTAAGCGTGAGCCCCTGAGTATGGGAATGCGGAGCCTTCCCATACTCAGGGGCTTGGCCGAAGAAGCGCAGGCATGCCAGAGATTTAGCGACAGCCGTCACTTCTGTCGCCCTGCTGCACGACACGGATTGTCGCCGGCGTCGCCAACCTTTGGATGCTCAGCGTATCGGTACGACGTTGCGGTCCCTGGTTTGATTGATGGCCGATGCCGACAGGCTGCCGGTGGCCGCCTTCTGGATATGTTCACTCCACCAGGCCATCATCGGACGCCGGCGTTCGATGTAGTCCGCCCGGTTGTAGGCGCTTCGAACTTCGTCTTTATCGACATGCGCCAGCGCGACTTCGATCAGCTCCGGATCCCATCCATGCTCGTTCAGGATTGTACTGGCCATGGAGCGCATGCCGTGGCTGACCAAGCGGTCCTGAAAGCCCATTCGTTTCAACGCCATGTTGGCTGTCTGGCTATTCGCGTGGGTGCGCGGGTTTCTATCTGACGGGAACACATATTCCCTGTGGCCGCTATGGGGCTTAAGCGTCTCCAATAACGAGAGTGCATGTTCGGTCAGCGGGATTGTGTGCGGACGACGTTTTTTCATTCGCTCCGGAGGGATGGTCCAGATGTGTTTGTCGAAGTCGATGTCTGCCCATCGAGTGGTGGCCGCCTCGGCAGGGCGGGTCATGGTATGAAGTTGCCATTCGATCAGGCAGCGGGTCGTCCGCTTGATGCTGGCGTTCGCGATTTCCATCATTAGCTCCGGAAGCTCATCAGGTGGTAGCGCGGCCATATTCTCTTTCTTGGGTTTCTTGAATACCGCTCGAATGCCGCTGAGAGGGTTGGCAAAGATCATTCCGGAATTGACCCCGTAGGTCATGATCTCGTTAAGACGCTGGCTCACTCGCTTAACTGTCTCGAGGCTGCCTTTGGCCTCAATCGGACGAAGAAGCTTGATGACCATTGGGGCGCTGACTTCCGAGAGAGGCGTTGATTTCATGCTCGGAAAGACATGCAGTGTGAGGGAGCGCCAAATGTCTTCGGCATATGCCGGCGTGACGGAGTCCTTCTTCAACTCGAACCAGGCGGTGGCCACGTTCTCGAAGGTGTGTTCCGTTTCCGCTCGTTTGGCTTCCTGCAGCTCATTGCGCTGAGCTTTTGGGTCGATGCCCTGTGCAAGCAGCTCTCTAGCCTCAACGGTTTTCTTCCTCGCTTGCGCAAGAGAAACCTCGGGATAAGAGCCGAGTGCCATGTTGATTCGATTCTTGGTGACGGGATGCCGGTAGTTGAAATTCCATTGCATCGAGCGATTGACCCTGACTCGCAGCTGGAGCCCGTCGCCATCCGTGAGGACGTAATCCTTGTCTTTCGGTTTGATCGCCTTGAGCTGGCGGTCGGAGAGGCGGGTGGTTTGAGCGCACATGAGAAGTACTCCATGACACCTTTTGGTATTCCCAAGATTAGCGCCGGGGAGTCGGGAATACCATTGGGAATACCAAACCGCCTGGAACTCAAAAAATCTGGAAAGCCCCCACTAGCCGTGAAACCCTTGTATTTACTGGATTTCAGGCACAAAAAAAGACGTCCGTGGACGTCTTTAGATGATGAAGTGGTGGAGCCGGGGGGATTTGAACCCCCGTCCGCCAGTACTCCGCTGTCGGTACTACATGCGTAGCCGTGTCTATTAAGTTAACCCTCAGCGACCCGACGGGCAGGGTGCTTTGGGCGAGTTGTGTAAGTTTTAGCCGCTTCGTCCACAACGTACTGCACGGCGATTCTGTTCTATATGACAATCACTTTGGGTTTACAGACATCCCCTGGTGATTGCTGGACCCGAAGGTACCAGAAGCTCAGGGCTAAGGCTGCTTACGCAGCGAGAGCGAATTCCTGGCCGTAGTTATCGTCATTGGCAACTATAAGTAGTTGCAACAGTGGATTTACGAGTTCTGTTACCAACTCGGCATGCACCTAAAGTTTCGCAACCGGCGTCGAATCCTAAACGGCCCCGAGCCTGATGCTCTGTGAATCAAGTGAGCAGCAGGCATATACAGTGTACGTCATCACGCCCCGGAAGGCCAACCCGAAGGTTGGCCACCACAGATCATGGGGCTGGTTGGGTGCTCTGTCTGTCAGCGAGCGCCAATGCCTGGGTGGCCTCGGTGACGCATTTTTTTTCGTCTCCGGAGGCTTGTGAGGCTTCGGCGCTGGACATCAGTCTTTTGATCTCCATCGTGGTGTTTGCGGCGTTCGCCGGCAGCGCATTCACTTTGCCTTTGAGCTCTTGCAGCTTGCTCGTACAGAGGTTGTTGTCCGCAGCAAATACAGGAGAGGCCAGCATGGCAGCAGCAATGAACAGGCCAGCGAGTGTGGTGTGTTTCATGGGTATCTCCTTGAGCTGATGGTCTCGGTGCTGTCGTATGAGTAGACGGCCAAGCCGAGCCCGAAAAGTCCGCCCGATCTGATGGGGCCTACCTCAAAGACTACGATTCAACGCAAGAATTCGGTTTTTGCAGAAAACCTGTCGAGCTTTTCCAGCGATGGGGGGGCGGTTACACATTTCCAGACCCCAGATGCAACAAAACCCGCAATTGGCGGGTTTTGGTTTGCTTCGTATCGGGCACGGCCGGGCTTTGAGTTCCCGGCTGCCAGTACTCCGTTGTTGATGTACGCCAACGCGGCCCGGGAGGCCAACCCGAAGGTTGGCCTTGAGCCGAGTTACTTCGCGCCTTTTTTCGAGTCGGTGACGGCCTTGATAATGTCGTTGGTCTCGGCGATGCAATCATCAGTGCCTTCCTTGGTGCCTTTTGCCTGGTTGGCTTTGGCTTGCTCGACGGAGGCTTTTACCTGGTCAGTCATTTCCGGAGGAATCTGTGCCTTGCCGTTTTCGATGGTTTTCAGGTTGACCGCGCAAAGGTCTTCAGCGGCAAATGAAGTGGAAGCCAGCATGGAAGCAGTAACGAACAGACCTAACAGCACAGAACGATTCATGTGTTTCTCCTTGAACTGATGGCCAGGCATTGCTGGCCATCAAATCGGTCTACCGAGTGTTGGGAAAGTCCCGCATTGGCGGGACTTGATCAGTGGACTGCGGCGACACGTCAGGGTTCTGTTTTTCTGTGTTGATGCCCACAAGAAACGACTAGACAGGCGCCTGAATGCGCCTTTCTTGAGGCCTCGTCATCAGGTCACCCTGGCCTGGGTAACGCGGTCCACCAGATAGACTAGTCCGTGGTAGTCGATTCCGCCGTGTTGTGTCAGGCCAATCTCGCAGGTACGGCTGGTGGAAATCCCCTCGCTGCACTGCTGCACCGCATCCTTGAGCGTGCGCAGCGAATGGGCGTTCAGCTCCGGCGTGGTGAAGCCCTTGTCGCCGGCAAAGCCGCAGCAGTGAATACCTTCGGGAATGACCACGTTTTTGCTGCACTTGCGCGCCAGGTCGATCAACGCCTGACTTTCGCCGAGGTGCTGAGTGCTGCAGGTCACGTGCACGGCGATCGGCGCCTCCTGTGGCGTGAAGTCCAGGCGATCCATCAGGTGTGTGCGGATGAAACGCACCGGGTCGTACAGGTCCAGGCGGACTTCCCCGAGGTCTTGAACCAGGCGCAAGGTGCAGGGGCTGGTGTCGCAGTAGATCGGGTCGAGCCCGCCACGGCTGGCGTGGAGCAGGGCGCCGATCAGTTCCTGTCGTTTGTGCTCGGCTTGCTCGGCGTAGCCTTTGGAGGCGAATGGCTGGCCGCAGCACAGGTTGTCGAGGTTGTCCGGGAACACTACCTGGTAGCCGGCCTTTTCCAGCAGGCCTCGGGTCTTGTCGTGCAGCGACATTTGCTCCGTATCGCCCGCTGCCGGGCCCATGGCGCGGGATACACAGGCCGCCAGATAGACCACGCGCGGGCGCGCGTCCGTCACCGTCGGGCTGAAGCGAATCGGCCGTTCAGGCTGAGGCATGGCGTTGGTCCATTGCGGGACTTGACCCTTGGACAGGCGCGTCAACGTCGCCGACAACTTCGCCAATCTCGGTGCCCCCAGCAACATCCGCGCACCATTGGCCACGTGCAGGGTGAAGCGTGCACCTTGCAGTGCCGTGGCGAAATGTCCTTCAAGCCAGTTAGCGGTTTTCGTATGTGTCGCCTTCCGGCTGCGCAGCTTTTTCACCAGCTCGCCGGTATTGATGCCTACAGGGCAACGTTGTGCGCACAGGCCGGTGGCGGCGCAGGTATCGATGCCTTGATAGTCGAAGGCGGCTTCGAGTTCGGACGTATCGATGCCCGCGCGTTTCTTCGCCTGAATGTCGCGCCAGATCACGATGCGCTGACGCGGGCTCAGGGTCAGGCCTTTTGACGGGCAGACCGGTTCGCAGAAGCCGCATTCGATGCACTTGTCCACAATCTCGTCAGCAGCGGGCAAGGGCTTGAGGTGCTTGAGGTGGATCTGTGGATCTTCGCTGAGCACCACGTCCGGGTTGAGAATGCCATTGGGGTCGAGCAGTCGTTTGAGCTGCCACATCAACTGGTAGGCATCGCTGCCCCATTCCAGTTCAACGAACGGCGCCATGTTGCGTCCGGTGCCGTGTTCAGCCTTCAGCGAACCGCCGAACTCCACCGCCACCAGTTGCGCCACATCGTCCATGAACGCCTGATAGCGTGCGACTTCTTCCGGGCTGTTGAAGCCTTGGGTGAAGACGAAGTGCAGATTGCCTTCCAGGGCGTGTCCGAAAAGGATTGCTTCGTCGTAGTGATGTTTGTCGAACAGTTCGATCAGGCGGTTGACGCCGATGGCCAGTTGTTCGACCGGGAAGGTGACGTCTTCGATGATCACCGTGGTGCCGGTCTTGCGCACGGCGCCGACGGCGGGGAAGGTGTCCTTGCGGATGGCCCAGAGCCGGGCGTTTTCTTGCGGGTCTTCGGTGAAGTCGACCTGCTTTTCTACCGGGAACGCCTTGAGCGACGCCATGATCTGCGCCAGTTGCTCGTGCAGCAAAGTGGACGACGCGGCGCGGGATTCGATCAGCAAGGCGCAGGCATTGTTCGACAGATGTTGTACGAAAGCGGGCATGCCGGGTTTGTTCTGTACCGAGCGCAGGCTGCGCCGGTCCAGCAGTTCCACGGCCGACACCGGTTGGCTTTTCAACACGGTGACCGCATTGCAGCAGGTCTCGACATCCGGGAACACAATCAGGGCCGAGGCTTTATTCGGATGGTCGATCACCGTGTCGTAGGTCACCGCACTGATGAACCCGAGCGTGCCCTCGGAGCCCACCAGCAAGTGGCTCAAGATATCCACAGGCTCGTCGAAATCCACCAGGGCATTGAGCGACAGGCCGGTGGTATTTTTCAGACGGTATTTGTGGCGAATTTTCGCAGCCAGCTCGGCGTTTGCCCGGGTCTCGCGGCCCAGGATCGCCAAGCGTTCCAGCAGCGCGGCGTGGCTTTGGCGAAACGCCGTGACGCTGGCGGCATCCTCGGTGTCGAGACGACTGCCATCGGCCAGCACCAGACGAATGCCGGCCAGGGTGTGATAGGTGTTTTGCGCGGTGCCACAGCACATGCCGCTGGCATTGTTGGCGACGATCCCGCCGATCTTGCAGGCGTTGATCGAGGCCGGGTCCGGACCGATCTTGCGTCCGAACGGTGCCAGCCAGGCGTTGGCCTGGGCGCCGATCACCCCCGGTTGCAGGCGGATTTGCGTGCCTTGGCCGCGGATCTCGCGACCGTTCCAGTTATCCCCCAGCACGATCAGTACCGAGTCGCTGATCGCCTGGCCGGACAGGCTGGTGCCGGCGGCGCGGAAAGTCACCGGCACCTGATCCCGTTGCGCTAGTTGCAGCAGTGCCACCACTTCGTCTTCGGACTCGACGCGGATCACCAGTTGCGGAATCAAACGATAGAAGCTGGCGTCGGTGCCGAAGGCCAGGGTCGACAGCGGGTCGTCGAAACGTCGCTCTTGGGGAATCAGTTGCTGTGCATCACGCAGGAAAGCGGCCGGTAGACTCATTGGTCCTCCAGGATCAGCACCACCAGGTCTTTCGGACCGTGGGCGCCGTACGCCAGCACTTGCTCGATGTCGGCGGTCTTCGACGGGCCGGACACCAGCAGTGCGTTAGTCGGCATGCCCTGGGCCCATTCGAATTCCTGTTGCACCTGATAGAAGTTGTCGCGAATTTCACTGGCCTTGAGCAGGGCGAAATGCACCGGTGGCGCCAGGCTCATCAGGCGCGGTTCTTCCCGGGTCGGCCAGAGAATAAGGCTACCCGTGGCAGCGATGGCGCCGAGGGTTCCAGTGATGCTCGCCGGGGTGTCGTTGAACAGCTCGGCTTTCCATTCTTCAACCGGGCGGTCGTAGGCTTTCAGCATTGGCAGGCCGGTATTATTCGCCCAGTGCTGCGTGATCCGTTGACCGTGGGGCGTTGTCGGTGCGATCAGCAGGCTTGGCAACTGGCGGTCCTGCAGCAACTGCACGAGTAGCGTCGGCCACTCTTGGCCGGACGTCAGATGAATTTCCGTGTGCACCGCTTCCATCAATTTGCGCAGCTGCGCGATGCGCTGCTCTGGCGCGTAGGTGTAAGGCTGGGTCACCAGATCGACATCGAAGTTGTCGGCCACTGGCGTGGTGCCTGTCAGGCTTTTACGCAGTTTGGTGAGGATATTCTGTTTGGCGCTCATCGGCGTTCTCCCTGTTTGGCCAAGTGCTCGCGGGCCATGTCATGCAATGAGCGGGCAGCGGGTTTCGGTGCGCTGTGGTTTTGCGTCCACGGGCCGACATTGCTCGGCGTAAGGGCGCGCAAACGGGTGGCAAAGAAACCGAACAGGCGATAGAGCGTCGGCGAACTGTTGAGCTTGGCCCAGGCGTTCCAGATGAACCGCTCCTTGCGCGAATACTTGCTGCCCTGGCCGCGCATCACTTGATGGGGGCTGTCCGGGGCCTTGACGTTTTCTTCCCGCAGGCGCCGCAGCAAAGCAGGGATCGGGATTTTCACCGGACACACTTCACCGCAGGCACCGCACAGCGACGAGGCGCTCGGGTGATCCGGGACTTTCGCCAGGCCGACCATGTGCGGGGTGATGATTTTTCCGATAGGCCCGGGGTAAACCTCCCCATAGGCATGGCCGCCGATTCGGGTGTACACCGGGCAATGATTCATACAGGCGCCACAGCGAATGCAGTTCAGGGTCTGGCGCAATTCGCTGTCGGCAAAGGCCTGACTGCGGCCGTTATCGAGCAGTACGAGGTGCACTTCCTGCGGGCCGTCGAGTTCATGTTCCTTGCGCGGGCCGGAGATCATGTTGACGTAGGTGGTGATCGGAATGCCCAAGGCTGAACGGGTCAGCAGCGACAGCAACGGCACCACATCACGCAGGTTTTCCACGACTTTTTCGATACCGGTGACGGCGATGTGCACGGGTGGCACCGTGGTGGTCATGCGACCGTTGCCTTCGTTTTCCACCAGCAGCAGGGTGCCGGTTTCGGCCACGGCGAAGTTGACACCGGAGACGCCGATGTCCGCTTCGAAGAATTTCTGCCGCAGGACTCTGCGACCGATCTGAATGAGTTGGTCTACGTCCTTGGTGTATTCCACGCCAAGTTTGTCGTGGAACAAGGACGCGACCTGACCGGCGTTCTTGTGGATTGCCGGCATGATTATGTGTGAAGGCTTCTCGTGGTCGAGCTGGACGATGTACTCGCCCATGTCCGATTCCAGACATTCAATGCCCTGTTCAGCGAGGACATGGTTCATCTCCATCTCTTCGCTGACCATCGATTTGCCCTTGATCACTTGCCGCCCCTCGTGAGCGCGGATGATCGAGAGGACGATGCCATTGGCCTCGTCCACCGTTTCCGCCCAGTGCACTGTCACACCGTTGCGGGTCAGGTTCTGTTCCAGTTGCTCGAGCAGGTCGGGCAACTTGGAGAGCGCGCGGGCACGGATTGCATTGCCCAGTGCGCGCAAGTGTTCTCTTTCATGGGCATCGCTGAAAGCGGCTGCCCGTTTGGTCATCAGTGAATCCATCGCCTTGCGAAAGTTGCTTCGCAATTGCGGGTCACCCAGTGCGTTGTGGGCGCGGGTGCGGAAATCTTCTTCTACGGCAACCGTAGGAATAATCGTCGAGGTGCTCATTTCACACCTCCGGTTCGCTGCCAGAGGAAGCTGGCCAGATGCTGACCGCGCAACGCTTCCTGCTGTTTTTCCAGCGAGCCATTGATGTTCATCAAACAGCCGCAGTCGGCACTCAATACCTTGTGCGCGCCGGACTCCTTCAACGCCCGGGTCTTGTCAGCCACCATCGCGCCGGAAATGTCTGGCATACGGACGCTGAATGTCCCACCAAAGCCACAGCATTCACTTTCGTGATCGTGGTTGACCCGCTCCACATTGCTCAACTGCGCCAACAACTCGCGGCCGTGCAGGTGGGTGTTCATTTCACGGCGTGCCGAGCACGAGGTGTGCAGCGCCACTTTTACGGGCTCGCCGTCGTCCTTGAGCTGCACCTTGCAGACAAACAACAGGAACTCGGCCAGCTCGTAGGTTCTGGCCGCCAGGGCCTGGACCTGTTTCAACGTGTCCGGCTCGTCCTTGAACAAGTCGGCGTAATGTTCGCGCAGCATGCCCGCGCAAGAGCCTGAGGGCACCACCACCGGATAGTCGCCGGCAAACAGCGCCAGTTGCGAGCGCGCCACGGTCCGAGCCTGTTCGGTGTAACCCGAGGTGTAGGCCGGTTGGCCACAGCAGCTTTGCCCTTGCGGGTACTCGACACGAATGCCTTCGCGCTCCAGCAGGTGGATCGCATCCATCCCGGCTTCCGGGTAGAACAAATCGACCACGCAGGTCCCGAACAGGTAGACCCGTGACGGTTTCTCGCTGGGGTATTGCCGAGGCTCGGGCAGTGGCGGGGCGACACGGGTCGCATTCGGCACGGCGTTGTAAAAAAGCTCGCTCATCAGGCGGTCTCCGGGTGGTCCCGGTTATTCGTCTGTTGAGGCTGCTGAATATAGAGCCGGTAGCTTTCAGCAGCCTTACAGACCGGGGTGTGAATAGCGGACGCCGGGGGCGTGGCCCGGCGTCGGTTTTTATCGTGTTGCTTGTAGCCCTTAGTGCACCAGCATGCCGGTGAACCAGTAGGCCTGGGCCAACGTGATCAAGCCGACAATCGTTGCAAAGAATAGGCTGTGCTTGAGGGTGAAGCGGAACAGATCCGATTCTTTACCCACCAGGCCGGTCGCGGCACAAGCCACGGCGATCGATTGTGGCGAGATCATCTTGCCGGTCACGCCACCACTGGTGTTCGCCGCCACCAGCAAGGTGTCGTTGACGCCGATCTGGTGCGCAGTGGTCGCTTGCAGCGAACTGAACAGGGCGTTGGACGAGGTATCGGAGCCGGTGAGGAACACGCCCAGCCAGCCGAGGAACGGCGAGAAGAACGGGAACGCTGCACCGGTGCCTGCCAACACCAGGGCCATGGTCGAAGACATGCCCGAGTAGTTGGTGACGAAGGCAAACGCCAGCACCATGCCGATGGACAGGATCGGCCAGCGCAGTTCGTAGAAGGTCTCTTTAAAAGTGGTCAGACCAGTTTTGATATTGATCTTCAGCACTAGCATGGAGATCAGCGCCGAGAAGAAAATCGCCGTGCCGGTGGCGGAAATCGGGTCCAGTTTGAACACTGCCGGAAGGGCGGTTGGCGCGACTACGATCGGTGCGACCTTGATCACCATCTGGTCCAGATGCGGGATGGCGAAGTTGAATACGAAGCTGTACATCGAACCGCCGGCGGCGAACATCGCCTTGAACGGCTTCAGGGTCCAGATGGTGACCAGTACGGTCAGGATCAGGAACGGCGACCATGCCTTGAAGATTTCCCCAAGGCTGTAGGGCGAAGCCACGGTGGTGCGCTTCTGGCCGAAACCACCGACGCTGGCGCTCACCACGGAGGCCGAGACAGCGCCGACGATGTGTTGGCCGGCGGCGCGTTTTGGTTGCCAGACTTTCAGGAACAGGGTCAGGGAAATCAGGCTGGCCAGGGCCGAGGTGATGTCCGGCAGTTCCGGGCCGATGAAGTTCGAGGTGAAGTACTGGGTGACGGCAAAGCTCAAGCCGGCCACCAGCGCTGCCGGCCACGTTTCCCGCACGCCGCGCAGGCCGTCCATCATGAACACCAGCCAGAACGGCACGAACAGCGACAGCAGCGGCAGTTGGCGGCCGGTCATGGCGCCGATCTTGAACGCGTCGATACCGGTCACTTGCCCGGCAACGATGATCGGAATGCCCAGGGCGCCGAAGGCCACCGGCGCGGTGTTGGCGATCAGGCACAGGCCGGCGGCGTACAGCGGGTTGAAGCCAAGTCCTACCAGCAGCGCAGCGGTAATCGCCACGGGGGCGCCAAAACCGGCTGCACCTTCGAGGAAGGCGCCGAAGCAGAAACCGATCAGCAGAACCTGCAGGCGCTGGTCATCGGTGATCGACAGAACCGAACTGCGGATGACTTCAAACTGCCCGCTCTTGACCGTCAGTTTGTAGAGGAACACCGCTGCCACGATGATCCAGGCGATCGGCCACAGGCCATAGGCGAAGCCATACCCGGCGGCGGCGAACGCCATATCGACCGGCATCTGGAAGGCGAAGATCGCCACCAGGATCGACAAGGCCAAGGTGATGCTGCCGGCCACATGTCCTTTGAGGCGGAACACGGCCAAAGCCAGGAAGAAAAATACGATGGGGATGACGGCGGCGAGTGCGGACAAGCCGAGGCTGCCAAGCGGGGTATAGAGCTGTTGCCAGGTTTGCATATGGGGTGGCCCCTAATTGTTGTTGGTCAGGCACTGATCAGCGTTCTTGGATAATTGGTAAGACCAATTTACAATCGCTGTTGGCTAGGGTAAAAGCCTTGTAGGCGGTGTGTCAATTTGCCGCCCTAAAACTTTTGTCGAATGCAAAGTCCGCAGGTCGCCTGCCTGGTAAGACCAAATGCGTTGTGGCAGGTGCTGGCGCGGCGCCGATAGGCCAGAATAGAGCCCCGGCGAGCCGTCGGATCGTGGAGTAATCGAGTTATGGGGTTTGATCAGATTCGTCAGCGCCGTTTGTCTGACGATATTGTCGAGCAGCTTGAGGGCATGATCCTCGAGGGCACGCTGAAAGCGGGTGAGCGCTTGCCGGCCGAACGTGCGTTGGCCGAACAATTTGGCGTGTCACGCCCTTCATTGCGCGAAGCCATTCAGAAGCTGACCGCCAAAGGCCTGCTGGTCAGTCGTCAGGGCGGCGGCAACTATGTGGTGGAGTCGCTGGGTAGCACCTTCAGTGATCCCTTGTTGCAGCTGCTGGAAAGCAACCCCGAGGCACAGCGCGATCTGCTGGAGTTTCGGCATACGCTGGAAGCGTCTTGCGCCTACTATGCGGCGTTGCGTGCCACTGATGTGGATCGCGAGCGACTGACCGCAGCATTCAACGAATTACAGGACTGCTATTCGCGTCACGAAGAGGTGAGTCGTGCCGAAGAGGGTGCGGCGGACGCAAGCTTTCACCTGGCGATCGCCGAGGCCAGCCACAATGCCGTGTTGCTACACACCATTCGCGGGCTGTTCGACCTGCTCAAGCGCAACGTGGTGACCAACATCGGTGGCATGTACAAACAGCGCACTGAAACCCGCGACATGCTGATCACGCAGCATCGGGAGTTGTATCAGGCGATTATCGAAGGGCGGGCGGAGCAGGCGCGGAAAGTTTCCAGCCGACACATTCTGTATGTGCAGGAGGTACTGGAGGAGGTGCGTCAGGAAGTGCAGCGCGTGGCCCGGGCGGAACGGCGCAAGGGAATGTAGCTAGTCGGCTCCATATCATTTGTGAGGTTGCTTTCGCGGGCAAGCCCGCTCCCACAGGTACACCGAAACCCTGTGGGAGCGGGCTTGCCCGCGAAGGGGCCTCAAGGCGAAAGAGTCAGTCTTCCTTGCCCTTGTTGCGCACCGCACGCTGCAACTCGCGACCGGCGTCGCGTTCGCGCTCGGTATCGCGCTTGTCGTATTCCTTCTTGCCCTTGCCCAGAGCGATCTCGCACTTGACCATGTGCTTGCTCCAGTACCAGGACAGGCATACGCAGGCGTAACCCTTTTGCTGCACGGCCGCGGCCAGCTTTTCCAGCTCGCGCCGGTTGAGCAGCAATTTACGGGTGCGCACCGGATCGGCAATGACGTGGGTACTGGCGGTCGTCAGGGGCGTAATGTGGCTGCCGAGCAGCCAGGCTTCGCCATCCTTGAGCAGTACGTAGCTGTCAACCAACTGCAGTTTGCTTGCCCGCAGACTTTTTACTTCCCAGCCGGCCAGGACCAGACCAGCCTCGAAACGATGTTCGATGAAGTAATCGTGTCGCGCCTTTTTGTTTTGCGCGATGGTCCCTGTTGGGTGTTTCTTCTGTTTAGCCATAGGGGCGGCATTATAGGGAGTTGCACGCGAGTCGGCTACGGTGTTGCTACGTGCTTGAGCAGGTTGATTGAATCCCGGACAATGCGGCCTCTTTTTTGAACGCTTGGGCGTGATAACGATGTCGACAGACAAGGTTTCTGTCCACGGCAGTTGGGCTAGCCGCTGGGTCTTCATACTCGCCGCGACCGGTTCGGCCGTGGGGCTGGGTAGTATCTGGAAATTCCCGTACATGGTCGGCGTCTATGGCGGCGGCGCCTTCGTGCTGATGTTCCTGGCCTGTATCGCATTGATCGGCGTGCCGGTCATGCTGGCGGAAACCCTGATCGGCCGGCGTGCCCGGCAAAGTCCGGCCAATGCCTTGAAGATGCTGGCGGTCGAGGCGGGGCACTCGGCCAAATGGTCCTGGGGCGCGTTTGCCGGGATGATCACTGCATTGCTGATCCTGTCGTTCTACAGTGTGGTTGGCGGCTGGTCGCTGGACTACATCATCGACATGGGGCGTGGCGACTTCCAGGGCGCGACGCCTGATCAAGTGGGGGCTTACTTCGGCAATGTGATCGCCGATCCCTGGCGCCTGACACTTTGGCACACGATTTTCATGCTGTTGTCAGCGGTGGTGATCGCCAAGGGCGTGGTTGCCGGGCTTGAACGCAGTTTGCGCATCATGATGCCGTTGTTGTTCGTGATGATCCTCGTGCTGCTGGGCTACAGCATGACCACCGGGCATTTCATGGCGGGCGTGCATTTCATGTTCGACTTCCACCCGGAAAAGGTCATGGACGGCTTGTTGCCCGCGATGGGGCATGCGTTCTTTTCCCTGAGCGTGGGCGTTGGCTCGATCATGATCTACGGTGCGTACATGCCGAAGAACTCATCGATTTCAGGGACGGTTGTCGGCGTGGCGCTGCTCGACACCTTCGTTTCCCTGGTGGCCGGCCTGGCGTTGTTTCCGATTGTTTTCGCGGCGGGCCTGAATCCGAGCGAAGGGCCGGGGCTGATGTTCGTCAGCCTGCCGTTTGCCTTCGGTAACGTAGCGTTCGGGCAATTGATGGGTGTTGTGTTCTTCGTGCTGGTGGCGGTCGCTGCCTGGAGTTCGGCGATTTCCCTGCTGGAACCGATGGTGGCCTATCTGGTCGAGCGCACTAAAGTGAGTCGTGCCTGGGTCACCTTCTGGCTGGCGTTCAGCTGCTGGTTTGTCGGCCTGGGTACGGTGTTCTCCTTCAATATCTGGAAGGAGGCCAAGTTCTTCGTGAACGAAGGCGGGATGTTCCACCTCTACCAATGGGGAGCGACCGGTGGCCTCGACTTCTTTGGCGTGATCGATTTCTTCACCTCGCGACTCATGCTGCCGCTTGGCGGTTTGTGTTTCGTGGTGTTTGCGGGCTGGATCATGGGGCGTGAAGCGGTGCGCGACGAGTTGTCGATCCGTAACCCTGCGCTGTTTGGCCTGTCCTTGTTCTTGATGCGCTATGTGGCGCCCATCGGCATTCTCGTAGTGTTTGCCGCCCAGCTGTGGAAGTGACGCTGACATGACGACACACATTTCACGTTCGGCCTTGCTGCCGTACCCGGCGCAAGCGCTGTATGACCTGGTCAACGACGTGGCGCGCTATCCGGAGTTTCTGCCGTGGTGCTCGTCCGCCGAAGTCCTGGAGAGCTCACCTGAGCATATGCGGGCGAGTGTCGGCGTTGCGAAGGGTGGCCTCAGTCAGCATTTCGTGACGCGCAACACGTTGATTCCGGGGCAGTCGATCGAAATGAATCTCGAAGAGGGCCCTTTCACCCAATTGCATGGCATCTGGGTATTCAAGGCGCTGACCGATAAAGCCTGCAAGATCAGCCTCGATCTGTCGTTCGATTATGCCGGGCCGCTGGTTCGCGCCACTTTGGGGCCGCTGTTCAATCAGGCCGCCAACACTTTGGTGGATGCGTTCTGCCAGCGCGCCAAGCAGATACATGGTTGAGGTCATGATTGAAGTCGAGGTGGTCTACGCGGCCGTAGACCGTCAGGTGCTGCTGACAGTGGCAGTACCTGTCGGAACGACCGTGCGGGCGGCCTTGCTCAGGTCGGCCGTGGCTGAAGAGTTTCCGGAGCTGGATCTGACCCATTGCCCTGTGGGGATCTTCGGCAAGGTGGTCGCTGACCCGGGGAGTCGGGTAGTCCAGGCCGGGGATCGCATCGAGATTTACCGCCCGTTGCTGGCCGATCCGAAAGAGGTGCGCCGACTGCGCGCGGCGAAAGCTGCCGAGGCCAAAGCGCGGAATCAGTGAGTGGCTTGAACGCCAGACAATAAAAAGCCCGGGCATGCCGGGCTTTTTATTGCGTCGCAAATTATTGCGGCGAGGTGTCCAGTGGCTCCGGCGTCGGGACCGGAACGGTTTCTACGCCGTCGACGTCCTTCTGGATCTGATCCAGCAGCGAACCTGGCTTGACCGGTTTTTCCGGTTTTGGCTTCTCGACGTTTTCTGTCGGGGCAGCCACTGTCGTGCCGCTGTCCTTGCCGAGAATGGCTTCGTCACGGCTCACGCCTGGCATGAAATCACCGGAGAGGCTGACAAGCTGATCATTTGGGTTGAAGATAACGCTAATGCGTTCCTGTTGGCGTTCACCGCCACCCGGTTGCAGGCTGTACAGATAATCCCAGCGATCGGCATGGAACGTGTCAGTCAGCAGAGGGTTGCCCATGATAAACCGTACTTGCTTACGGGTCATTCCCGGGCGTAACTGGTCTATCATGTCCTGCGTGACGACATTGCCCTGCTGGATGTCGATTTTGTAAACCCCGGGGAATGAACAACCGGCGAGTGCGAGCAGTCCCACAAAGGTGAAACTGGTTAGCAAGAGCTTGGTGTTTTGCATCGGTGGGCGACTTCCACTATCTTGGCTGGGACAACGTAAACGCCGATCATACCCGCATTAAGAGAAGCTGCGAAGCAGCATCGCGAGAAAGCTGACCATGGTTGAAAATAGCGAACTACGCAAAGCCGGCCTCAAAGTGACCCTTCCACGGGTCAAAATTCTGCAAATGCTCGATTCCGCCGAGCAGCGCCACATGAGTGCCGAGGATGTCTACAAGGCCCTTATGGAGGCTGGTGAGGACGTCGGTCTGGCCACGGTTTACCGTGTTCTGACTCAGTTCGAGGCAGCTGGCCTTGTGGTGCGGCACAACTTCGACGGAGGCCATGCGGTCTTCGAACTGGACGACGGAAAGCATCACGACCATATGGTCAACGTCGAAACCAGCGAAGTGATCGAATTCTTCGACGAAGAAATCGAGCGGCTTCAGAAAGCAATCGTCGACAAGTATGGCTTCGAGATGGTTGATCACAATCTGGTGCTGTACGTGCGCAAGAAAAAGTAAGCATGTCGCGCGAACATTCAGTTCGCGAAACGAACGAAGGCGACCCCAGGGTCGCCTTCGTGCTTTCTGCCTTTATTCAAGCTTTTGCGGCCACCACCATTTTTTTGGCATGCGCCAGGGATTCCTTGGTGAGGTCGATGCCGCCCAGCATCCGTGCGACTTCTTCGACGCGGTCGTTTTTGCTCAATCTGGAAACGGCCGTGCGGGTGGCATCTTCGCCGCGCACTTTATGCACAAATAGATGTTGATGGCCTTGCGCTGCCACTTGCGGCAAGTGGGTCACGGTCAGTACCTGCCCGCGCTCGCCGAGGCGACGCAACAGCTGGCCGACGATTTCTGCAGTCGGACCACCGATACCAACGTCCACTTCGTCGAACACTAGAGTGGGAACGCGAGATGTCTGCGCGGTGATCACCTGGATCGCCAGGCTGATCCGTGACAGCTCGCCTCCGGATGCAACTTTTGCCAAGGCTTTCAATGGTTGGCCCGGGTTGGCGCTGACCAGTAGTTCAACCTGTTCAAGTCCGTTAGGTAGTAGCTCGTCGCTACTGTTTGGGCGCAGCTCGATGGTGAAGCGCCCGCCAGGCATGCCCAGGCGCTGGATCTCCTGTTCCACGGCGCTGGCCAGGCTACTCGAGGCTTGATGACGCAGGTCGCTCAGTTCCCGAGCCTTTTCCTGATAATGGCGAGCGTATGAAGACAGCTCGTCGCTCAGTCTCTCGATGGATTCGTCGTTGGCGTTGAGGGTTTCGATTTCATCCAGCAGTTTCTGCTGCATCTCGGCAACTTCGGTCGGCTGGATGCGGTGTTTGCGCGCCAGGGTGTAGATCGCGTCGAGGCGTTCTTCGAGGTATTGAAGGCGCGACGGATCGGCGTCGAAGTTGTCGAGGAAGCGGTTCAGTTCACCCACGGCTTCTTCAACCTGGATCTGTGCACTGGTCAACAGGCTGCTGGCTTCGCCCAGCGCACCGATCGAGCTGTTCACGCTCGACAGGCGGTTGAGGCTGGCGGTCAGGGCGTTCAGTACATTCCCGGAATCACTTTCACTGCATTGCTCGACGACTTGCCGGCAGATCCCGAGCAAGGTCTCGGCGTTGGTCAGGTTCTTGTGTTCCTGCTCGAGCTGCTCCAGCTCGTTGTCGCCAAGGCCAAGGTTCTCCAGTTCTTCGAGTTGATAGCTGAGCAACTGATGGCGGGCGCGTTGCTCATCGCCGGAGTTGGAGAGTCGCTCCAGTTCCTGGCGGGTCTGGCGCCAACGCTGGGCGGCGAGCTGAACCTGGCGGGCAAGGTCGGTCGCGCCGGCATACTCATCGAGCAGGCGGCGGTGAGTATCGGTCTTGAGCAGGGATTGGTGTTCGTGCTGGCTGTGAATGTCGATCAACAGCTCGCCCAGCGCCTTGAGGTCGCCAAGCGGGCAGGGCGTGCCGTTGATGTAGCCGCGCGAACGCCCTTCGGATGTGATGACCCGGCGCAGGATGCACGGGCCGTCGTTTTCGAGGTCGCGTTCGGCCAGCCAGGCGCTGGCTTCCGGAATGTCGACCAGATCGAAGGTGGCCAGGATATCGGCCTTGTCGGCGCCGGGGCGGACCACGCCGCTGTCGGCGCGATCACCCAGGGTAAGGCCCAGCGCGTCGAGCATGATCGACTTGCCCGCGCCGGTTTCTCCGGTGATCACGCTCATCCCGCGATCGAGTTCGAGATCGAGATGTTCAACGATGGCGTAGTTGTGTACGGACAGGTGCACCAGCATATGGGCCGCTCCCAGGTGTTAGGTCTGGTTATTTATACAGTGTTTTGTTTCGGGCTGACAATGCCCCTCGTTAGCTCGATTCGCTCGGACCGACGAAAGCCTTATCGCGACCGGGAATGACAAAGCAGTTGTTTTTTGTAGGGTTAATCGTCGACCCCCCTTGAAGCCGGATTTTGCGGCCCCATATAGCTGGGCAGACGCGCGAGTTGAGCTCGCGGACGAAATTGAAAGGAGAAATCTATGGCTGACGAACAGACAGTGGATACGCAAAACCCAGACGCCAACCAGGCGCCCGAGGCTTCGGGTGATGACCTGGCGGCTCGTGTACAAGTGCTCGAAGAGCAACTGGCAGGCGCTCAGGATCAGGCTTTGCGTGTAGCCGCCGATCTGCAGAACGTCCGCCGTCGCGCCGAGCAGGATGTGGAGAAGGCTCACAAGTTCGCGCTGGAAAAATTCGCCGGCGACCTGCTGCCGATCGTCGACAGCCTGGAGCGTGGCCTGGAACTGTCCAGCCCGGACGACGAAAGCATCCGTCCGATGCGCGAAGGCATCGAGCTGACCCTGAAAATGTTCCACGACACTCTCAAGCGTTATCAGCTTGAAGCGATCGATCCGCATGGCGAACCGTTCAACGCCGTTCAGCATCAGGCAATGGCCATGCAGGAAAGCGCCGATGTCGAGCCTAACAGCGTTCTGAAGGTGTTCCAGAAGGGCTATCAGCTCAATGGTCGCCTGTTGCGCCCGGCGATGGTCGTGGTCAGCAAGGCGCCTGCGCCGGTTTCGCCTTCGATTGACGAGCAGGCTTGAAATCCGCCGCAAGACCCCCATTTATAAGTCAAGCGTTTAAGTGCTACCGCAGTTAGCCACCACTGCTGCGGCAACCAAATCCAAAGTTTCGGGAGAGTGAACATGGGCAAAATTATCGGTATCGACCTGGGGACTACCAACTCCTGCGTCTCCGTGCTGGAAAACGGCAAGGCAAAAGTTATTGAAAACGCTGAAGGCGCGCGTACCACGCCGTCGATCATCGCTTACGCCAACGATGGCGAAATCCTGGTTGGCCAGTCGGCCAAGCGTCAGGCCGTGACCAATCCGCACAACACCCTGTATGCGGTGAAGCGTCTGATCGGTCGTCGTTTCGACGAAGAAGTCGTGCAGAAAGACATTCAGATGGTCCCTTACAAGATCGTCAAGGCTGACAACAGCGACGCCTGGGTTGAAGTGAACGGCCAGAAAATGGCACCGCCACAAATCTCGGCTGAAATCCTGAAGAAGATGAAGAAGACCGCCGAAGACTATCTCGGCGAGACCGTGACTGAAGCGGTGATCACCGTTCCGGCCTACTTCAACGACAGCCAGCGCCAGGCGACCAAAGACGCCGGCCGCATCGCTGGCCTGGACGTAAAACGTATCATCAACGAACCAACCGCAGCTGCTCTGGCTTACGGCATGGACAAGGCCAAGGGCGATCACACCGTGATCGTTTACGACCTGGGCGGCGGTACTTTCGACGTTTCCGTGATCGAGATCGCTGAAGTCGATGGCGAGCACCAGTTCGAAGTACTGGCCACCAACGGTGACACGTTCCTGGGCGGTGAGGACTTTGACATTCGTCTGATCGACTACCTCGTCGACGAATTCAAGAAAGAAAGCGGCATGAACCTCAAGGGCGACCCGCTGGCCATGCAGCGCCTGAAAGAAGCTGCTGAAAAAGCCAAGATCGAACTGTCCTCGAGCCAGTCGACCGACGTGAACCTGCCGTACATCACTGCAGACGCCACCGGTCCTAAGCACTTGAACGTGAAGATCTCCCGCGCCAAGCTCGAAGCGCTGGTGGAAGACCTGGTTCAGCGCACCATCGAACCTTGCCGCATCGCAATGAAAGATGCCGGTATCGACGTTGGCGCGATCAACGACGTGATCCTGGTGGGCGGTCAGACCCGTATGCCACTGGTTCAGAAGCTGGTAACCGAGTTCTTCGGTAAAGAAGCTCGTAAAGACGTCAACCCGGACGAAGCGGTTGCCATGGGTGCTGCCATCCAGGGTGCGGTACTGGCCGGTGACGTGAAAGACGTTCTGCTGCTCGACGTCAGCCCGCTGACCCTGGGTATCGAAACCATGGGTGGCGTGATGACTGCGCTGATCGAGAAAAACACCACGATTCCTACCAAGAAATCGCAAGTGTTCTCGACTGCCGACGACAACCAGGGCGCCGTGACCATTCACGTGCTGCAAGGCGAGCGTAAGCAAGCCGCACAGAACAAGTCCCTGGGCAAGTTCGACCTGGCCGACATTCCACCAGCTCCACGTGGCGTGCCGCAGATCGAAGTGACCTTCGACATCGATGCCAACGGCATCCTGCACGTAGGTGCGAAGGACAAGGCTACCGGCAAGACTCAGTCGATCGTGATCAAGGCCAACTCCGGTCTGTCCGACGAAGAAATCGAGCGCATGGTGCGTGATGCCGAGGCTAACGCCGAGGAAGATCGCAAGTTCGAAGAGCTGGCCGCTGCCCGTAACCAGGGCGATGCACTGGTTCACTCGACTCGCAAAATGGTCTCCGACGCCGGCGATAAAGTGACCGCTGAAGAGAAGACTGCAATCGAAGCTGCCGTAGTTGCCCTGGAAGCCGCCGTTAAAGGCGACGACAAGGCTGCTATCGACGCCAAGGTTGAAGAGCTGTCGAAAGTCTCCGCTCCAGTGGCGCAGAAGATGTACGCCGAACAGGCTCAGCCTGCTGAAGGCGCGGCACCGCACGACGACAAGGCGGAAAAGGCTGACGACGTTGTCGACGCCGAGTTCGAAGAAGTCAAAGACCACAAGTAAGTTGTTGGTCGGCCGGTTGACTGCCTTTAGGCGGTGACTGGTAGGATGTCGCCGCGCGGGAGCTTGCTCCCGCGTTGGCGTATCTGGAATACGCGAATTTTTACAGCATGCGACAACGTTCACGTGCTGGTGGTATGGCCGGAAATGCTCCTGCTTTTCGTGCCGCAAGTACCGCAAGAATCAAAGACCAGGATCGTTGAATTGACGTGAGTTGGGTCCGGGCCTGTATTGGGGCTCAACGAGTTCGGCAAACTCAGGAGGGTTTTGTCGGACGTCCTCAAGAGTGCAAAGACTTATGGCAAAGCGTGACTATTACGAAGTGTTGGGTGTTGAGCGTGGCTCAAGCGAAGCGGACCTGAAGAAGGCTTACCGTCGCCTGGCGATGAAGCACCACCCGGACCGTAATCCCGATGACAAGGCGTCGGAAGAGATGTTCAAGGAGGCCAACGAGGCCTACGAAGTGCTGTCCGATTCCAGCAAGCGCGCGGCGTACGACCAGTACGGCCATGCCGGTGTCGACCCGAGCATGGGTGGCGGCGGTGCCGGTTTCGGCGGTCAGAACTTCTCCGACATCTTTGGTGATGTCTTCAGTGACTTCTTCGGTGGCGGTCGCGGCGGTTCCCGTGGCGGTGCTCAGCGCGGCAGTGACTTGCGCTACACCCTGGAGCTGGATCTCGAAGAGGCGGTGCGCGGTACGACCGTGAATATCCGCGTTCCGACGCTGGTCAACTGCAAGCCTTGCGACGGCTCCGGCGCCAAGAAAGGTTCTGCGCCGGTGACCTGCCCGACTTGCGGCGGTATCGGCCAGGTGCGCATGCAGCAAGGTTTCTTCTCGGTGCAGCAGACCTGCCCGCGCTGCCATGGCCAAGGCAAGATCATTTCCGATCCGTGCGATTCCTGCCACGGCGAAGGTCGTGTCGAAGAGTACAAGACCCTCTCGGTGAAGGTGCCGGCCGGTGTCGATACCGGTGATCGCATTCGTCTGTCCGGCGAAGGCGAGGCGGGTGCCCAGGGTGGCCCGACTGGCGACCTGTACGTGGTGATCAATGTGCGCGAGCACTCGATTTTCCAGCGCGATGGCAAGCACCTGTTCTGCGAAGTGCCGATCAGCTTCGTCGATGCGGCGCTGGGTGGCGAGCTGGAGATTCCGACCCTTGATGGCCGGGTCAAGCTGAAGATCCCTGAGGGGACCCAGACCGGCAAGCAGTTCCGTGTGCGCGGCAAGGGTGTCGCGCCAGTGCGTGGCGGTGGTGCTGGCGACTTGATGTGCCGCGTGGCGGTCGAGACTCCGGTCAACCTGAGCCGTCGCCAGCGTGAAATGCTCGAGGAATTCCGTAGTTCGCTGGCGGATGACAACAGCCATTCGCCAAAAACCACCGGTTGGTTCGAAGGCGTGAAGCGCTTCTTCGGCGATTTGTAAGGAGACAGACATGCGACGTATTGCAGTGATGGGCGCCGCCGGGCGCATGGGCAAGACCCTGATTGAAGCCGTGCAGCAAACCCCGGGCGCCGGTCTGACGGCGGCGGTGGATCGTCCCGACAGCACGTTGGTCGGCGCGGATGCCGGTGAGTTGGCTGCGCTGGGTCGTATCGGCGTGCCTCTGTCCGGTGATCTGGATCGGGTGGTTGACGAGTTCGACGTGCTGATCGACTTCACGCACCCGACGGTGACCCTGAAGAACCTGGCGTTCTGCCGTAAACACGGCAAGGCCATGATCATCGGTACCACCGGTTTCAGCGTTGAAGAAAAGCAGCTGCTGGCGGAAGCGGGCAAGGACATTCCGATTGTCTTCGCGGCCAACTTCAGTGTCGGGGTCAACCTGTGCCTGAAGTTGCTCGACACGGCCGCTCGCGTATTGGGCGACGATGTCGATATCGAAATCACCGAGGCTCACCATCGGCATAAAGTCGATGCGCCGTCCGGCACTGCCGTGCGCATGGGGGAGGTGATTGCCGATGCGTTGGGTCGCGATCTGAAAAAGGTGGCGGTGTATGGCCGTGAGGGCCAGACCGGCGCTCGTGATCGCGAGACCATTGGTTTCGCCACTGTACGCGCTGGCGACATCGTCGGTGATCACACCGTGCTGTTCGCCGCCGACGGCGAGCGTGTCGAGATCACACACAAGGCATCCAGTCGCATGACGTTCGCCAAGGGTGCGGTGCGTGCCGCATTGTGGCTGGACGGGCGCGAGCCTGGCCTTTACGACATGCAAGACGTGCTCGATCTGCGTTAAGATGCACCCGAAATCGGGCTCGCGCACAGCGTTTGAGCCCGGTTTTGTTCCGCCAAGCGACGTCCTGTCGCATTCTCCAGCCTTTAAGGCTCATTGGCGGTAGACCAAAAAGGCCTTTTTCTGTAAGCTACAGCTTTAGTGTGTCCACTAAAAGCGCGCAGAATAATTCAGTGAAGAAGCGGGGTGACGTGTCCATACGTCACTCCGCTTTTTTACAACCTGCGATCGCCCTTTCAGGCTTTATTTACGGGAGGTCTTCTTGACTAAGCCAGCCATACTCGCCCTTGCTGATGGCAGCATTTTTCGCGGCGAAGCCATTGGAGCCGACGGTCAAACCGTTGGTGAGGTGGTGTTCAACACCGCAATGACCGGCTATCAGGAAATCCTTACCGATCCTTCCTACGCCCAACAGATTGTTACCCTGACTTACCCGCACATCGGCAACACCGGCACCACGCCGGAAGACGCCGAGTCCAACCGCGTCTGGTCTGCCGGCCTGGTCATCCGTGACCTGCCACTGGTGGCGAGCAACTGGCGTAACACGATGTCCCTGTCCGACTACCTGAAGGCCAACAATGTTGTGGCCATCGCCGGTATCGACACCCGCCGCCTGACGCGCATCCTGCGTGAAAAAGGCGCGCAGAACGGCTGCATCATGGCTGGTGACAACATTTCCGAAGCTGCCGCCATTGCCGCCGCCCAGGCTTTCCCTGGCCTCAAGGGCATGGACCTGGCGAAAGTCGTCAGCACCAAGGAAAGCTACGAGTGGCGCTCGACTGTCTGGGATCTGAAAACCGATAGCCACGCGACCATCGAAGCTTCCGAGTTGCCGTACCACGTGGTTGCCTACGACTACGGCGTCAAGGTGAACATCCTGCGCATGCTGGTCGAGCGCGGTTGCCGCGTGACCGTCGTGCCTGCGCAAACGCCTGCTGCCGATGTGCTGGCGCTGAAGCCGGACGGCGTATTCCTGTCCAACGGCCCAGGTGACCCGGAGCCTTGCGACTACGCGATCCAGGCGATCAAGGACGTGCTGGAAACCGAAATTCCGGTCTTCGGTATCTGCCTCGGCCACCAACTGCTGGCCCTGGCCTCCGGCGCCAAGACCCTGAAAATGGGTCATGGCCACCACGGTGCCAACCACCCCGTCCAGGACCTGGACAGCGGTGTGGTGATGATCACCAGCCAGAACCACGGTTTTGCCGTAGACGAAGCGACCCTGCCGGCCAACGTTCGCGCGATCCACAAATCGCTGTTCGACGGCACCCTGCAAGGTATCGAGCGTACCGACAAGAGCGCCTTCAGCTTCCAGGGTCACCCGGAAGCCAGCCCTGGCCCGAACGACGTAGCGCCATTGTTCGATCGCTTCATCACCGAGATGGCCAAGCGACGCTGATCGCTCGCCCTGATGTAGCAAGGCTTGAGGGTGGTCCCGATACCGGCGGCCCCCTCAAGGCTTCAGAGATTGAACAAGACGGCTTGCCGACTGACCTGCGGATTTGAGTGACAAACCCATGCCAAAACGTACAGACATTAAAAGCATCCTGATTCTCGGCGCTGGCCCGATCGTGATCGGCCAGGCCTGCGAATTCGACTACTCCGGCGCCCAGGCCTGTAAAGCCCTGCGCGAGGAGGGCTACCGCGTCATCCTGGTGAACTCCAACCCGGCCACCATCATGACCGACCCGGCCATGGCCGACGCGACCTACATCGAGCCGATCAAGTGGCAGACCGTTGCCAAGATCATCGAAAAAGAGCGTCCGGACGCGCTGCTGCCGACCATGGGCGGCCAGACTGCTCTGAACTGCGCCCTGGACCTGGAGCGCGAAGGCGTTCTGGAGAAGTTCGGCGTAGAGATGATCGGTGCCAACGCCGACACCATCGACAAGGCTGAAGACCGTTCGCGTTTCGACAAGGCGATGAAGTCCATCGGCCTGGCGTGCCCGCGTTCCGGTATCGCCCACAGCATGGAAGAGGCCAATGCGGTCCTCGAGAAGCTCGGCTTCCCGTGCATCATCCGTCCGTCCTTCACCATGGGCGGCACCGGTGGCGGTATCGCTTACAACCGTGAAGAGTTCGAAGAAATCTGCGCCCGTGGTCTGGACCTGTCGCCGACCAAGGAACTGCTGATCGACGAATCGCTGATCGGTTGGAAAGAGTACGAGATGGAGGTTGTCCGCGATAAGAAGGACAACTGCATCATCGTCTGCTCCATCGAAAACTTCGACCCGATGGGCGTGCACACCGGTGACTCGATCACCGTGGCACCTGCACAGACCCTGACTGACAAGGAATACCAGATCCTGCGTAACGCCTCCCTGGCGGTACTGCGCGAGATCGGCGTGGAAACCGGCGGCTCCAACGTTCAGTTCGGTATCTGCCCGAACACTGGCCGCATGGTCGTGATCGAGATGAACCCGCGTGTATCGCGCTCGTCGGCCCTGGCTTCGAAAGCCACCGGCTTCCCGATCGCCAAGGTTGCGGCCAAGCTGGCCGTGGGTTACACCCTCGACGAGCTGTCGAACGACATTACCGGCGGCAAGACCCCGGCGTCCTTCGAACCGTCCATCGACTACGTCGTCACCAAGCTGCCACGTTTTGCCTTCGAGAAGTTCTCCAAGGCTGACGCGCGCCTGACCACTCAGATGAAGTCGGTCGGTGAAGTCATGGCCATCGGCCGGACCTTCCAGGAGTCCCTGCAGAAAGCCCTGCGCGGCCTGGAAGTCGGTGTTTGCGGTCTGGACGAGAAGGTTGATCTGGCCAACCCGGAAAGCATGAGCGTGCTCAAGCGCGAGCTGACCGTGCCGGGCGCCGAGCGTATCTGGTACGTGGCGGACGCCATGCGCGCCGGCATGAGTGTTGAAGACATCTTCGGCATGACCATGATCGATCCTTGGTTCCTGGTGCAGATGGAAGACCTGATCAAGGACGAAGAGAAGGTCAAGACCCTGGGTCTGACCAGCATCGACCGCGATCTGATGTTCCGCCTCAAGCGCAAAGGTTTCTCCGATATGCGTCTGGCCAAACTGCTGGGTGTGACCGAGAAGAGCCTGCGTGCTCATCGTCACAAGCTGGAAATCTTCCCGGTCTACAAGCGCGTCGACACCTGCGCCGCTGAGTTCGCCACCGACACCGCTTACCTGTACTCGACGTACGAAGAAGAGTGCGAAGCGGCGCCATCGGGTCGCGACAAGATCATGATCCTGGGTGGCGGTCCGAACCGTATCGGCCAGGGCATCGAGTTCGACTACTGCTGCGTACACGCGGCACTGGCCCTGCGCGATGACGGGTACGAGACCATCATGGTCAACTGCAACCCGGAAACCGTTTCCACCGACTACGACACCTCCGATCGCCTGTACTTCGAACCAGTGACCCTGGAAGACGTGCTGGAAATCGTCCGCGTCGAGAAGCCAAAAGGCGTGATCGTCCAGTACGGCGGCCAGACCCCGCTGAAACTGGCTCGTGCCCTGGAAGCAGCTGGCGTGCCGATCATCGGCACCAGCCCAGATGCAATCGACCGCGCCGAAGACCGTGAGCGCTTCCAGCAGATGGTTCAGCGCCTGAACCTGCGTCAGCCGCCAAACGCCACCGTGCGCAGCGAAGACGAAGCGATTCGTGCCGCCGCCAAGATCGGTTACCCGCTGGTGGTACGTCCGTCCTATGTACTGGGCGGTCGTGCGATGGAAATCGTCTACGAAGAAGAAGAACTCAAGCGCTACCTGCGCGAAGCGGTTCAAGTGTCCAATGACAGCCCGGTGCTGCTGGACCACTTCCTCAATTGCGCCATCGAAATGGACGTTGATGCGGTCTGCGACGGCAAGGACGTGGTAATCGGCGCGATCATGCAGCACATCGAGCAGGCTGGCGTTCACTCCGGTGACTCCGCATGCTCGCTGCCGCCATACTCGCTGCCGGCGCACATCCAGGACGAGATGCGCGAACAGGTCAAGAAAATGGCCCTGGAGCTGGGTGTAGTCGGCCTGATGAACGTGCAGTTGGCGCTGCAAGGCGAAGACATCTACGTCATCGAAGTCAACCCGCGCGCTTCCCGTACCGTACCGTTCGTGTCCAAGTGCATCGGTGTTTCCCTGGCGATGATCGCGGCGCGCGTGATGGCCGGTAAAACCCTGAAAGAACTGGGTTTCACCAAGGAAATCATTCCGAACTTCTACAGCGTGAAAGAGGCGGTGTTCCCGTTCGCCAAATTCCCTGGCGTTGACCCGATCCTCGGCCCAGAGATGAAGTCCACCGGTGAAGTGATGGGCGTGGGCGACACCTTCGGTGAAGCGTTCGCCAAGGCCCAGATGGGTGCCAGCGAAGTGTTGCCAACCGGCGGTACTGCGTTCATCAGCGTGCGTGACGACGACAAGCCACTGGTTGCGGGCGTGGCCCGTGATCTGATCAACTTGGGCTTCGAAGTGGTCGCCACTGCCGGTACTGCCAAGCTGATCGAGGCTGCAGGCCTGAAAGTGCGCCGTGTGAACAAGGTGACCGAGGGTCGTCCGCACGTGGTCGACATGATCAAGAATGACGAAGTCACGCTGATCATCAACACCACCGAAGGTCGTCAGTCGATCGCTGATTCGTACTCCATTCGTCGTAATGCCCTGCAGCACAAGATTTACTGCACCACCACCATTGCTGCTGGCGAAGCCATCTGTGAAGCGCTGAAGTTCGGTCCCGAGAAGACCGTGCGCCGCTTGCAGGATCTACACGCAGGATTGAAGGCATGAGCATAACGAAGTACCCGATGACCGTTCAGGGCGCACGCGCCCTGGAAGAAGAGCACACTCACCTGACCAAGGTCGTTCGTCCGAAGCTTAGCCAGGACATCGGTACGGCCCGCGAGTTGGGTGACTTGAAGGAAAACGCCGAATACCACGCTGCCCGTGAGCAGCAAGGTATGGTCGAGGCGCGGATCCGTGATATCGAAGGTCGCATGCAGAATGCGGTGATCATCGATGTGACGACCATTCCTCACTCCGGCAAGGTGATTTTCGGCACAACCGTCGAAATCGCCAACGTCGAAACCGATGAAAGCGTGACTTACCAGATCGTTGGTGAGGATGAGGCTGACATCAAGCTCGGCAAGATCTCTGTCGGCTCGCCGATTGCCCGCGCCTTGATTGCCAAGGAAGAGGGTGATGTGGTTGCAGTCAAAACGCCTGGTGGCGTTATCGAGTACGAGATTGTCGAAGTTCGCCACGTCTGAAGGCCGGCGCCCGTTTCGTGCGGGCGTCATGCTTTGGCAGCTGACCCAGATGTTGTGGGTCGGCGGCTTGTGGTTGTTGCACGTCGGTCTTTTGCCGGTGCTGGGACGAATTGGCCTGGCACCGCTGCTGATCGATGAAATCGCAGGCATGCTCAATACGCTGGTAGTGGGATTCGCTACGGCGTGTGTGATATTGCAGGCTTTGGTGCTGGTTAAGGCCGAGGGCCTTGTCAGTCTATGGCGCGATATTCGCGGGCAACTGCTGTTGATGGCGCTGTATGCGTGCGCGATGTACTTCGTGGTGCGTTTCGGCTGGTCGGATGCCGTGCGTTGGCAGGCGTTCAGCTATCTTGTTCTGGGCTTTACCGGGCTGGTGCTGGTGTTGCAGCCGATGCCGGGATGGAGTGGCAGGGTGCGCGAAGCACACCCTTGACCCTTGCCATCACTTGAAGCGATGGACGTTCGACAGCTGCTTGTTGACGCTGAAGTTCTTGCGGTAGATCAGTGCCATCTTGCCGATGACCTGGACCAGATCCGCTTTGCCGACCTTGCAGAGCTCTGCAATGGACGCCAGGCGCGATTCGCGATCGAGGATGTTGAGCTTGATCTTGATCAGCTCGTGATCCGCCAATGCGCGTTCGAGTTCGGCTAACACACCTTCAGTCAAACCATTGTCTGCCACAATCAGAACCGGTTTCAGATGGTGGCCAATGGATTTGTACTGTTTCTTCTGCTCTTGAGTGAGCGGCATAATCTGACCCCTGCGTCTGATCTTGTAAAAAGCGGCGGCCAGTTTACCCGAGCGAGTCCGGGACCGCCCAGTTAATCACGACCCGTTTTATTTTCGAGGTGGCCCGTGGCCCGTTCCAAGACAAGCCTTAACTGGCTGAAAGAACATTTCAACGACCCATTCGTCAAAATGGCGCAAAAAGACGGGTATCGTTCCCGCGCCAGCTACAAACTGCTGGAGATCCAGGAAAAGGACCGTCTGATCCGCCCGGGCATGAGCGTAATCGACCTTGGAGCGGCCCCTGGTGGCTGGTCCCAGGTGACCAGTCGTCTGATTGGTGGGCAGGGGACATTGATCGCTTCTGACATTCTGGAAATGGACAGCATCCCGGACGTGACCTTCATTCAGGGCGACTTTACCGAGGATGCCGTGCTGGCCCAGATCCTCGATGCCGTCGGAAATAAGGAAGTAGACCTTGTGATTTCCGATATGGCCCCCAATATGAGTGGACTACCGGCCGTGGACATGCCGCGAGCGATGTTCTTGTGCGAGTTGGCACTGGATCTTTCGACTCGGGTGCTCAAGCCCGGTGGTGATTTTTTGATCAAGATCTTCCAGGGCGAAGGTTTCGACGAGTTCCACAAGAGCGTTCGCCAGCAGTTCGAGAAGGTGCAGATGCGCAAGCCGACTTCGTCGCGCGACCGTTCTCGTGAGCAGTACCTGCTGGGCCGTGGTTTCCGCGGACGCAGTGAGAGTTGAGTGAATTTTCGATCAAGGCGATAGGATTTTTGTATTACGCCTTGTCAGAATTAGCGAATATTGTGTAGGAAGTGTTTCACAAAGGGTTACAGACGGCGCCTGCCAAGTTGTAGGTAATGTAGTAAGTTAGGCCGGTGAATATCATGCGAAGCGCGCGCCAGTAGCGGAGCTTGCTTCAGAGGGTAGTTAATTGAACGATATGGCAAAGAATCTGATCCTGTGGTTGATCATCGCGGCTGTCCTGGTGACGGTGATGAACAACTTCTCCAGCCCTAACGAGCCGCAGACCCTCAACTATTCCGACTTCATCCAGCAGGTCAAGGATGGCAAGGTCGAGCGCGTAGCGGTTGATGGCTACGTGATTACCGGCAAGCGCAACGATGGCGACAGCTTCAAGACCATTCGCCCGGCGATCCAGGACAACGGCCTGATCGGCGACCTGGTGGATAACCACGTCGTGGTCGAAGGCAAGCAGCCTGAACAGCAAAGCATCTGGACTCAGCTTCTGGTTGCCAGCTTCCCGATCCTGGTGATCATCGCCGTGTTCATGTTCTTCATGCGGCAGATGCAGGGCGGTGCCGGTGGCAAGGGCGGGCCGATGAGCTTCGGCAAAAGCAAGGCGCGCCTGCTCTCCGAAGATCAGGTGAAGACGACCCTGGCTGACGTTGCCGGTTGCGACGAAGCCAAGGAAGAAGTCGGTGAACTGGTCGAGTTCCTGCGCGATCCGGGCAAATTCCAGCGCCTCGGTGGCCGCATTCCTCGTGGTGTGCTGATGGTGGGGCCTCCGGGTACCGGTAAAACCTTGATCGCCAAGGCCATCGCCGGCGAAGCCAAGGTACCGTTCTTCACCATTTCCGGCTCCGACTTCGTCGAAATGTTCGTCGGCGTGGGTGCCAGCCGTGTTCGCGACATGTTCGAGCAGGCCAAGAAACACGCTCCATGCATCATCTTCATCGACGAAATCGATGCGGTCGGTCGCCATCGTGGTGCTGGCATGGGTGGTGGTCACGACGAGCGCGAGCAGACGCTCAACCAATTGCTGGTTGAGATGGACGGCTTTGAGATGAATGACGGCATCATCGTGATTGCCGCGACCAACCGTCCCGATGTTCTGGACCCTGCGCTGCTGCGTCCGGGCCGTTTCGACCGTCAGGTTGTAGTTGGTCTGCCGGACATCCGTGGTCGCGAACAGATTCTCAAGGTTCACATGCGCAAAGTGCCGATGGGCGACGACGTTGCCCCGGCCGTGATCGCTCGTGGTACTCCAGGCTTCTCCGGTGCTGACCTGGCGAACCTGGTCAACGAGGCATCGTTGTTCGCTGCCCGTGCCGGCAAGCGCATCGTCGAGATGAAAGAATTCGAACTGGCGAAAGACAAGATCATGATGGGCGCCGAGCGCAAATCCATGGTCATGTCCGAGAAAGAAAAGCAGAACACGGCTTATCACGAAGCGGGTCACGCCATTGTAGGTCGTGTCGTGCCTGAGCATGATCCGGTGTACAAGGTTTCGATCATCCCGCGCGGTCGCGCTCTGGGTGTGACCATGTTCCTGCCGGAAGAAGATCGTTACAGCCTGTCCAAGCGTGCGTTGATCAGCCAGATCTGCTCGCTGTACGGCGGTCGTATCGCTGAAGAAATGACCCTGGGCTTCGATGGCGTGACCACCGGTGCCTCCAACGACATCATGCGCGCCAGCCAGATTGCGCGGAACATGGTGACCAAGTGGGGTCTTTCGGAAAAGCTCGGTCCGTTGATGTACGCCGAAGAAGAGGGTGAAGTGTTCCTCGGTCGCGGCGGTGGCGGTCAGAGTGCAAGCTTCTCTGGTGAGACAGCCAAGCTGATCGATTCCGAAGTGCGCAGCATCATCGATCAGTGCTATGGCACGGCGAAGCAGATTCTCACGGACAACCGTGACAAGCTCGATGCGATGGCCGATGCCTTGATGAAGTACGAAACGATCGATGCCGAGCAGATCGACGACATCATGGCGGGTCGTACGCCTCGCGAGCCGCGCGACTGGTCGGGTGGCACGGGTACTTCCGGCACCCCTCCGGTGGTGCAGGATGAGCGTCCGGAAACACCGATCGGCGGTCCTGCTGCTGACGTATAAGGTTTTAAATGACTTCTGTTCAGTCCTCGACCCGGTTGCCTTGCGGCAACCGGGTTCTTGATTTGGCCCAGACGCATGTCATGGGTATTCTCAATGTCACCCCTGATTCTTTCTCCGATGGTGGCCAATACAGCCAGCTCGACGCGGCCATGCGCCATGCCGAAGCCATGGTGGCGGCCGGCGCGACGCTGATCGACGTCGGTGGAGAGTCCACCCGCCCTGGTGCCAGGGTTGTGTCGCCACTCGAAGAGCTGGAGCGCGTAGCCCCTATCGTCGAGCGCATCAATCGCGAGCTGGATGTGATCATCTCGGTCGACACCTCAACGCCTGCCGTCATGCGAGAAGCAGCGCGCCTGGGTGCGGGCCTGATCAACGATGTGCGTTCGTTGCGACGCGATGGTGCCCTGGATGCTGCTGCTGCCACCGGGCTGCCGGTTTGTCTGATGCACATGCTGGGCGAGCCGGGCGATATGCAGGACAATCCGCAGTATCAGGATGTCACCCGGGAGGTCGGCGAGTTTCTCGCCGAGCGCATGCATCAGTGTTCATTGGCGGGTATTCCAGCCGAGCGGATCATTCTTGATCCCGGCTTTGGCTTCGCCAAAACCTTGCAGCACAATCTGAGTTTGTTCAAACATATGGAAGCCCTGCATGTCTTGGGGCGGCCCCTGTTGGTCGGGGTTTCGCGTAAGAGCATGATTGGTCAGGCATTGAATCGTCCGGTGGGAGACCGGCTGTATGGTGGTTTGGCGCTCGCGGCGCTGGCTTTGGCGAAAGGTGCGCGTATATTGCGCGTCCATGATGTAGCCGAAACAGTGGATGTGGTGCGGATGATCGCCGCAGTGGAATCAGCCGAATAAGAATGAAGGAGCACTTATGAGCAAAAAATATTTTGGCACCGATGGTATTCGTGGGCGTGTCGGTGAGTACCCGATTACTCCTGATTTCATGCTCAAGCTCGGCTGGGCTGCAGGCATGGCTTTCCGCAAGATGGGCGCCTGCAAGGTATTGGTAGGCAAGGACACCCGAATCTCCGGCTACATGTTTGAGTCGGCGCTTGAAGCGGGGCTGACGTCGGCAGGTGCCGATGTGATGCTGCTGGGGCCGATGCCGACTCCGGCAATCGCCTACCTGACACGCACTTTCCATGCCGAGGCAGGCATCGTCATCAGTGCGTCACATAATCCGCATGATGACAATGGCATCAAGTTCTTCTCCGGCCAGGGCACCAAGCTTCCGGATGAAGTCGAGCACATGATCGAAGAGCTGCTCGATACCCCAATGACTGTGGTTGAGTCGAGCAAGATCGGCAAGGTGTCGCGAATCAATGACGCGTCGGGTCGGTATATCGAATTCTGCAAGAGCAGTGTGCCGACCGGTACCAGCTTTACCGGCCTCAAGATTGTGATCGACTGCGCCCATGGTGCGACCTACAAAGTGGCGCCGAGCGTGTTCCGCGAGTTGGGCGCTGAAGTCGTCGTATTGTCGGCGCAGCCGAATGGATTGAACATCAACGACAATTGCGGTTCGACCCATATGGGGTCGCTGCAGGCTGCCGTTGTGGCCGAGAAGGCTGATCTGGGCATTGCCTTCGATGGTGACGGTGATCGCGTTCAGATGGTCGATCACACGGGAGCGGTGGTGGACGGCGACGAATTGCTGTTCATCATTGCCCGTGACCTGCATGAGCGCGGCAAGCTGCAGGGCGGCGTGGTCGGAACCCTGATGAGTAACCTGGGGCTGGAGCTGGCCTTGGCGGATCTGGGTATTCCATTGGTGCGCGCCAATGTCGGTGACCGCTATGTCATTGCCGAGCTGCTGGAGCGCAACTGGATCGTGGGTGGTGAAAACTCCGGGCACATCGTGTGCTTCAGCCACACCACCACGGGCGATGCAATTATTGCGGCGCTGCAGGTGTTGATGGCGCTGGGCAGGCGTGACGAAGGTCTGGCGCAATCGCGGCAGGCGCTGCGCAAGTGTCCTCAGGTGCTGATCAATGTGCGATTCGGCGGCGGCGCAAGCCCTCTCGAGCATCCGTCGGTCAAGGAGGCCAGCGAGCGTGTGACCAAGGCCATGGCAGGTCGCGGGCGTGTGCTGTTGCGCAAGTCCGGAACCGAACCGCTGGTGCGTGTGATGGTCGAAGGCGAAGACGAAACGCAGGTTCGTGGGTATGCCGAAGAGCTGGCAAAACTGGTTACTGAAGTTTCTGCCTGAATTCGGCTTGCCAGCCATGATTGTGTTGGGTAACATCTGCGCCCACTTTGACCGACGAGGTACAGCATGCGTCGCCCTATGGTAGCTGGTAACTGGAAGATGCACGGTACCCGCGCCAGCGTCGCAGAGCTGATCAACGGCCTTCGTGACTTGGCCTTGCCGAGCAGTGTTGATGTTGCGGTATTCCCGCCTTTCCTGCATATCAATCAAGTGATTGAAGGCCTGGAAGGAAAGTCGATTTCGGTCGGCGCGCAGAATTCTGCGGTGGAATCCGGACAAGGTGCGTTGACCGGTGAAGTTGCACCGAGTCAGTTGGTGGATGCAGGTTGTTCCCTGGTGCTTGTCGGGCATTCCGAGCGCCGCCAGATTCTGGGGGAGCAGGACGCAATGCTGATCCGCAAGTTCGCAGCGGCACAGGCATGTGGCTTGACTCCGGTGTTGTGCATAGGGGAGACCCTGGAGCAACGTGAAGCCGGAAAAACTCTTGAGGTTGTCTCGCGTCAGCTTGGCAGTATCATTGAGGAGCTGGGTGTCGGTGCCTTTGCCAAGGCAGTGATCGCTTACGAGCCGGTCTGGGCCATTGGCACGGGGCTGACTGCAACGCCGCAACAGGCGCAGGATGTGCACGCAGCCATTCGCGCCCAGTTGGCGGCAGAGAATTCTGAAGTCGCACAAGGTGTGCGGCTTCTATACGGCGGCAGCGTGAAGGCGGCCAATGCGGTCGAACTGTTCGGCATGCCGGATATCGATGGGGGTCTCATTGGTGGGGCTTCCCTGAATGCAGATGAGTTCGGTGCGATCTGTCGCGCCGCGGGAAACTGAAAAAATGCTGGAAACAGTCGTAGTCGTTTTTCATCTGCTGGGTGCATTGGGCGTAGTAGCTCTGGTTTTGCTGCAGCAGGGTAAAGGTGCGGATGCTGGCGCGTCTTTCGGAGCAGGTGCTTCAAATACTGTGTTCGGAAGCCAAGGTTCCTCTACCTTTCTTAGTAAGTTTACTGCTATACTTGCCGCAGGTTTTTTCATAACCAGCTTGGGGTTAGGTTACTTTGCTAAAGAGAAGGCTCACCAGCTGACTCAAGTAGGTCTCCCAAATCCAGCGGTGCTGGAAGTTCCAAAGCAACAACCGGCTTCTGATGATGTCCCGGTGCTTCAAGAGCAAAAGTCGGCTACTCCAGCGACTGACGTGCCTCCAGCTCAAGAGCAGAAGTAAGAAGGGTTTCAAACGTAGTATTGCCGAGGTGGTGGAATTGGTAGACACGCAACCTTGAGGTGGTTGTGCCCATAGGGTGTAGGGGTTCGAGTCCCCTTCTCGGTACCAATTAGTCAGGAGAGCCCGCTGTTGCGGGCTTTCTTGCAGGTGGAAGGTTACATTGACCCTGTAGGGGATCGGTCGTATACTTCCGCCCCAGCTTTGTCGCGGGGTGGAGCAGTCTGGTAGCTCGTCGGGCTCATAACCCGAAGGTCGTCGGTTCAAATCCGGCCCCCGCAACCAGTTTAAGGAGCCCCTTTTAAGGGGCTTTTTGTTAGCTGGACACTTTCAACGCCGCTGTTCGACGGCGTTTCAAGGATGGGCGTTTCGCCCATTTTTTTATTTTGCATAGCATGCACATACATGCACTAGGGGGTTCAGGTGTCGAGCAAGCTAGAAGAGTTGCAGGCCTTGCTGGCCCCGGTGGTCGTGGCCCTAGGCTATGAATGCTGGGGTATCGAGTTTTCGGCTCAGGGTCGTCACTCGATGTTGCGCGTTTATATCGATAAAGAAGGCGGCGTGCTGGTGGACGATTGCGCCATCGTCAGCCGTCAGATCAGCGGTGTGCTGGATGTTGAAGATCCAATCTCCGTTGAGTACACCCTTGAAGTTTCCTCGCCTGGCATGGAACGCCCTCTGTTCACTCTTGAGCAGTTTGCAAAATTTGCCGGTGAACAAGTGAAGATCAAGCTGCGCTCGCCTTTTGAAGGACGACGCAACTTTCAGGGCCTTCTGCGCGGCGTAGAAGAGCAGGATGTCGTGGTGCAGGTAGATGACCATGAGTTCCTGTTGCCGATCGATATGATCGACAAGGCCAACATTATTCCCAGTTTTGACTGAGGCGTGCCAGATACTGCGGATCCCGCGGATCCAATGGCTTGCGAAAGGCGAGGCGTACGATGAGCAAAGAAGTACTGCTGGTTGTTGAGTCGGTATCCAATGAAAAGGGCGTACCGGCAAACGTGATTTTTGAAGCGCTGGAGCTGGCCTTGGCCACTGCTACCAAAAAGCGTTTTGAAGACGAAGTTGATCTGCGTGTGGAAATCAACCGCCACACGGGTGCATACGAGACATTCCGTCGCTGGACGGTCGTCGAAGAAGCAGACCTGGACGATCCGGCCATCGAAACCTGGCCGAGCAAGGTTGCTGAAACGCATCCTGGCGCCAAGGTCGGTGACGTCGTAGAAGAGAAGATCGAGTCCATCGAGTTCGGCCGCATTGCTGCACAGACTGCCAAGCAAGTCATTGTGCAGAAAGTTCGCGAAGCCGAGCGCGCTCAGGTTGTTGACGCTTACCGCGAGCGCCTGGGTGAAATCATCTCCGGCACCGTGAAAAAAGTTACCCGCGACAACGTGATCGTTGATCTGGGCAACAACGCTGAAGCGTTGCTGGCCCGTGAAGACATCATTTCTCGCGAAACTTTCCGGGTTGGCGTGCGTCTGCGTGCGCTGCTCAAGGAAATCCGCACCGAGAACCGCGGCCCGCAGTTGATCCTGTCGCGTACCGCGCCGGAAATGCTGATCGAGTTGTTCCGCATCGAAGTGCCGGAAATTGCCGAAGGCCTGATCGAAGTGATGGCTGCGTCCCGTGATCCGGGTTCGCGCGCCAAGATCGCCGTTCGCTCCAAGGACAAACGCATCGACCCGCAGGGCGCTTGCATCGGTATGCGCGGTTCGCGCGTCCAGGCAGTGTCGGGTGAGTTGGGCGGTGAGCGTGTTGACATCGTCCTGTGGGACGACAATCCGGCTCAGTTCGTGATCAACGCCATGTCCCCGGCCGAGGTTGCGGCAATTATCGTTGACGAAGATGCCCACGCAATGGACATCGCCGTTGGCGCAGACAATCTGGCTCAGGCCATCGGTCGCGGTGGTCAGAACGTGCGTCTGGCCAGCCAGTTGACTGGCTGGACCCTGAACGTGATGACCGAATCGGACATCCAGGCTAAACAGCAAGCAGAAACCGGCGACATCCTGCGCAACTTCATCGACGAGCTGGAAGTCGACGAAGAACTGGCTCAGGTGCTGGTTGATGAAGGCTTCACCAGCCTGGAAGAGATTGCCTACGTACCGTTGGAAGAAATGCTCAACATCGACGGCTTTGACGAGGAAATCGTCAACGAGCTTCGCGCTCGTGCCAAGGATCGCTTGTTGACCAAAGCCATCGCTACTGAGGAAAAGCTGGCAGACGCCCATCCGGCCGAAGACCTGCTCTCGCTTGAGGGTATGGACAAGGATTTGGCGATGGAACTGGCGGTGCGCGGCGTAATTACCCGCGAAGACCTGGCCGAGCAGTCTATTGACGACCTGCTCGACATCGACGGCATTGACGATGATCGTGCCGGCAAGTTGATCATGGCCGCCCGAGCCCACTGGTTCGAGTAATTAGGCGCGGCCTGAGGAGAGAAGTGCATGACGCAAGTCACGGTGAAACAACTGGCCGATGAGGTCAAAACACCGGTAGAGCGCCTGTTGCAGCAGATGCGTGAGGCAGGTCTGCCGCACACCGCCGCCGAAGAAAGTGTGACTGACAGTGAGAAGCAATCGTTGCTGACTCACTTGAAAAGCAGCCACAAGGCGAAAGTGGAAGAACCACGCAAGATTACGCTGCAGCGTAAAACCACCAGCACCCTGCGTGTTGCTGGCAGCAAGAGCATCAGCGTTGAAGTACGCAAGAAGAAAGTCTTCGTACAGCGCAGCCCGGAAGAAATCGAAGCCGAGCGCAAGCGTGAACTGGATGAACGTCGCGCAGTAGAAAATGCTGCTCGTCAGAAGGCTGAAGAAGAAGCCAAGCGTCGCGCCGAAGAAGAAGCGCGTCGCCAGCCTGCTGCTGCGCCGACCGCTCAAGCCGAACCTGTTGCAGCGCCTGCTGCGGTGGCCGAGCCAGTTCGCGAAAGCGCACCGGTTGTGGCGGCTGCTCCAGCTCCTGCGGCCGATACCCGCAAGCGCGACGAACAGCGCCGTCCGGACAAGCCACGTGCCGATGACAGCAACCGTCGCGGTAGCGGCGATGGCGAGCGCAAAAACGCTCCGCATCGTGCTTCGGTCAAGGAAAAGGCTCCGGCTCCACGTGTTGCCCCACGTACTACCGACGAAGAAAGCGATGGCTTCCGTCGTGGTGGTCGCGGCAAGGCCAAGCTGAAGAAGCGCAACGCCCACGGTTTCCAGAGCCCGACCGGCCCTGTCGTGCGCGAAGTGAAGATCGGCGAAACCATCACTGTTGGCGATCTCGCCCAGCAGATGTCGGTGAAGGCTGCTGAAATCATCAAGTTCATGTTCAAACTGGGTACTCCAGCGACCATCAACCAGGTACTGGATCAGGAAACTGCCCAGTTGGTTGCCGAGGAACTGGGCCACAAAGTGACCCTGGTCAGCGACACCGCCCTGGAGGATTCCCTGGCCGAGTCCCTGAAGTTTGAAGGCGAGGCAGTTTCCCGTGCACCAGTCGTGACCGTAATGGGCCACGTTGACCACGGTAAGACTTCCCTGCTCGACTACATCCGTCGTGCCAAGGTTGCTGCTGGCGAAGCCGGTGGTATCACCCAGCACATCGGCGCATACCACGTTGAAACCGACCGTGGCATGGTGACGTTCCTCGACACCCCTGGTCACGCCGCGTTTACCGCAATGCGTGCCCGTGGTGCCAAGGCGACCGACATCGTGATCCTGGTGGTTGCAGCGGACGACGGCGTGATGCCGCAGACCATTGAAGCTGTCCAGCACGCGGTAGCGGCTGGTGTGCCACTGGTTGTTGCAGTGAACAAGATCGACAAGCCAGGTGCTGACCTCGATCGCATCCGTAGCGAACTGTCGGTTCACGGCGTGACGTCGGAAGAGTGGGGTGGTGACACTCCGTTCGTACCGGTCTCGGCGAAGATGGGTACTGGCGTCGACGAACTGCTCGAAGCCGTATTGCTGCAAGCCGAAGTCCTGGAACTGACTGCAACTCCGTCGGCTCCTGGTCGTGGTGTCGTGGTTGAATCGCGTCTGGACAAGGGCCGTGGTCCGGTGGCTACCGTTCTGGTTCAAGACGGTACCCTGCGCCAAGGCGACATGGTCCTGGTCGGTTCGAACTATGGCCGTGTACGTGCCATGCTCGACGAGAACGGCAAGCCAATCAAGGAAGCCGGTCCGGCCATCCCTGTCGAGATTCTCGGCCTGGACGGTACCCCGGACGCTGGCGACGAGATGAGCGTGGTTGCCGACGAGAAGAAAGCCCGTGAAGTGGCTTTGTTCCGTCAAGGCAAGTTCCGCGAAGTCAAACTGGCTCGTGCACACGCCGGCAAGCTGGAAAACATCTTCGAAAACATGGGTCAGGAAGAGAAGAAGACGCTCAACATCGTCCTCAAATCCGACGTCCGTGGTTCGCTGGAAGCGTTGAACGGTGCCTTGAACGGCCTGGGTAACGACGAAGTGCAAGTGCGCGTGGTCGGTGGCGGCGTCGGTGGTATCACCGAATCCGATGCCAACCTGGCACTGGCCTCCAACGCTGTACTGTTCGGCTTCAACGTGCGTGCCGATGCCGGCGCGCGCAAGATCGTCGAGCAGGAAGGTCTGGATATGCGTTACTACAACGTGATCTACGACATCATCGAAGACGTCAAGAAAGCCCTGACCGGTATGCTCGGCAGCGATGTTCGCGAGAACATCCTGGGTATCGCCGAAGTGCGTGACGTGTTCCGTTCGCCGAAGTTTGGCGCGATCGCCGGTTGCATGGTTATCGAAGGTGTTGTTCACCGTAACCGTCCAATCCGTGTACTGCGTGAAGACATCGTTATCTTCGAAGGCGAGCTGGAATCCCTGCGCCGCTTCAAGGATGACGCTTCCGAAGTACGTGCCGGCATGGAATGCGGTATCGGCGTGAAGAGCTACAACGACGTTAAAGTCGGTGACAAGATCGAAGTCTTCGAGAAGGTGCAGGTTGCTCGCAGCCTCTAACTCGCGCACTTCAGGAGCCGTGACGGGTCGTCGCATGCAAATGCGCTATTCGTCACCAGGACTCTAAACGCAACGCCCGGTCTGGCTTTTGTCAGGCCGGGCGTTTGCCGCTTTCAGACCTCACGGGTTTGACCGTGGGGCAGTAACAGGTAACAAGACATGGCAAAAGAATATAGCCGTACCCAACGCATCGGCGATCAGATGCAGCGTGAGCTGGCACAACTGATCCGTCGTGAAGTCAAAGACCCGCGCGTCGGCCTGGTCACCATTACCGCAGTGGAAGTCAGCCGTGACGTCGGTCACGCCAAGATCTTCATCACCGTGATGGGGCAGGACAGCGCCGAAGAAATTGCACAAAGCATCAAGGTGCTCAACTCTGCCGCCGGTTTCCTGCGCATGCAGTTGGCTCGCGAGATGAAGCTGCGCAGCGTTCCACAGCTGCACTTCCACTACGACGAAAGCGTCGTGCGTGGTGCGCATCTGTCGGCATTGATCGAGCGCGCAGTGGCTGAAGACAATCAGCATCCGGTTGCGGCAGAAGCCGAAGACACCAAGGAGTAATCGGTGGCTCAGGTCAAACGTATCCGTCGTAACGTCAGCGGCATTATCCTTCTCGACAAACCGCTGGGGTTCACCTCCAACGCGGCCTTGCAGAAGGTTCGCTGGTTGCTGAACGCCGAAAAGGCAGGTCATACCGGCAGTCTCGATCCCTTGGCCACCGGCGTGTTGCCGCTGTGCTTCGGCGAGGCGACCAAGTTCTCGCAATACCTGCTCGATTCCGACAAGGGTTATGAAACCCTGGCGCAACTGGGCAAGACCACCACCACGGCGGATGCCGAAGGTGAAGTTTTGCAGGAGCGCCCGGTGACCGTTGGTCGCCCCGATATCGAGGCTGTACTGCCGAAATTTCGTGGGCAAATCAGTCAGATACCGCCGATGTACTCGGCACTCAAGCGAGATGGCCAGCCGCTGTACAAGCTGGCTCGTGCAGGCGAAGTAGTGGAGCGCGAACCGCGTTCTGTTACTATTACGCGCTTGGAATTGCTGGCCTTCGAAGGTGATACTGCGCGGCTGGCGGTGGATTGCAGCAAAGGCACCTATATCCGTACCCTGGTGGAGGATATCGGTGAGCAACTCGGTTGTGGCGCTTACGTTGCAGAACTGCGACGTACCCAGGCTGGGCCATTCACCCTGGCGCAGACGGTTACCCTCGAAGAGCTGGAAGCGGTACATGCCGAAGGCGGCAACGAAGCGGTCGATCGCTTCCTGATGCCATCGGACAGCGGCCTGCTGGATTGGCCACTGTTGCAGTTCTCGGAAGCGAGTGCGTTCTACTGGCTCAACGGCCAGCCGGTACGTGCCCCGGATGCTCCGAAGTTCGGCATGGTACGGGTACAGGATCACAATGGTCGCTTCATCGGTATCGGTGAAGTGAGCGAAGACGGGCGCATCGCGCCGCGTCGACTGATTCGGTCAGAATGACCGGACGAGGGTGGCTGTCAACAGGCACGGTCACTACTCATTTTTAGATACAGGGATTTGTCCCTGGCCTGTTGAAACTGTTTTTCTGAAACAGTTTCCTGATAAAAGGATTGCCTCATGGCTCTCGACGTTCAAGAAAAAGCTCAAATCGTAGCTGACTACCAGCAAGCTGTTGGTGACACCGGTTCGCCAGAAGTGCAAGTTGCACTGCTGACCGCCAACATCAACAAACTGCAAGGTCACTTCAAGGCCAACGGTAAAGACCACCACTCCCGTCGTGGTCTGATCCGCATGGTTAACCAGCGTCGTAAGCTGCTGGACTACCTGAAAGGCAAGGATCTGGGTCGTTATCAGACTCTGATCGGTCGCCTGGGTCTGCGTCGCTAATAAGCGATTGCGCTAGAGGTTGGTTGTCTGTCGTGCACCAGCGGGTTTCCCGCCGGCGCATGGCAGGCTCCCAGCCTCAAGTTTTATCTGGATACCTGCTTTGCCTGAGTAACACCTGGACAAACCGGTCGGGCCGATTCCCGGCGTTGCCCAAGAATTTCGCAAGAAACCAGTTCCCCCAAGAGCCACAAAGAAGGTAGGACACCGTGAACCCGGTAATCAAAAAATTCCAGTTCGGTCAGTCGACCGTTACCCTCGAGACTGGCCGTATCGCCCGTCAGGCCTCCGGCGCAGTATTGGTCACCGTTGACGACGACGTCAGCGTATTGGTGACCGTAGTCGGTGCAAAACAAGCCGATCCAGGCAAGGGCTTCTTCCCTCTGTCTGTTCACTACCAGGAAAAGACTTACGCTGCCGGTAAGATCCCTGGCGGTTTCTTCAAGCGCGAAGGCCGTCCTTCCGAGAAAGAAACCCTGACTTCCCGACTGATCGACCGTCCGATCCGTCCGCTGTTCCCGGAAGGCTTCATGAACGAAGTGCAGGTTGTCTGCACCGTCGTTTCCACCAGCAAGAAGACCGATCCGGACATCGCTGCGATGATCGGTACTTCGGCTGCGCTGGCGATCTCCGGCATTCCTTTCGATGGCCCGATCGGCGCTGCCCGCGTTGCGTTCCACGAAAGCACCGGTTACCTGCTGAACCCGACTTATGAGCAACAGGCTGCTTCGAGCCTGGACATGGTCGTTGCCGGTACTTCGGACGCTGTGCTGATGGTTGAATCGGAAGCCAAAGAGCTGACCGAAGACCAGATGCTGGGCGCGGTACTGTTTGCTCACGACGAGTTCCAGGTTGTGATCAACGCCGTCAAAGAACTGGCCGCTGAAGCTGCCAAGCCAACCTGGACCTGGGCTCCTGCGCCAGAAGCCACCGAACTGCTGGGCGCTATCCGTGCCGAGTTCGGCGAAGCGATCTCCCAGGCCTACACCATCACCGTCAAGGCCGACCGTTACGCTCGCCTGGGCGAGTTGAAGGACCAGGTGGTTGCCAAGCTGTCCGGTGAAGAAGGCCAGCCTTCTTCCAGCGAAGTCAAAGCGGCTTTCGGCGAAATCGAATACCGCACCGTTCGCGAAAACATCGTTAACGGCAAGCCACGTATCGACGGTCGCGACACCAAGACCGTACGTCCGTTGAACATCGAAGTCGGCGTTCTGCCAAAAACCCACGGTTCGGCTCTGTTCACCCGTGGCGAAACCCAGGCTCTGGTCGTTGCAACTCTGGGTACTGCCCGTGATGCACAGCTGCTGGACACCCTGGAAGGCGAGAAGAAAGACCCGTTCATGCTGCACTACAACTTCCCTCCGTTCTCGGTAGGCGAGTGTGGTCGCATGGGTGGCGCTGGTCGTCGCGAAATCGGTCACGGCCGTCTGGCCCGTCGTTCGGTTTCGGCCATGCTGCCTGCCGCTGACGTGTTCCCGTACACCATCCGTGTTGTGTCGGAAATCACTGAATCCAACGGTTCGAGCTCGATGGCTTCCGTTTGCGGCGCTTCCCTGGCCCTGATGGACGCTGGTGTGCCGATGAAGGCGCCGGTTGCCGGTATCGCCATGGGTCTGGTTAAAGAAGGCGAGAAATTCGCCGTCCTGACCGACATCCTGGGTGACGAAGACCACCTGGGCGACATGGACTTCAAGGTAGCCGGTACCGCCAAAGGCGTCACCGCGCTGCAGATGGACATCAAGATCAAGGGCATCACCGAAGAGATCATGGAAATCGCTCTGGGCCAAGCCCTGGAAGCGCGCCTGAACATCCTCGGCCAGATGAACCAGATCATTGGCCAGTCGCGTACCGAACTGTCGGCCAACGCTCCGACCATGATCGCGATGAAGATCGACACCGACAAAATCCGTGATGTCATCGGTAAAGGCGGCGCGACCATTCGTGCGATCTGTGAAGAAACCAAGGCTTCGATCGACATCGAAGACGACGGTTCGATCAAGATCTTCGGCGAAACCAAGGAAGCGGCTGAAGCAGCACGTCAGCGCGTTCTGGGCATCACCGCTGAAGCCGAGATCGGCAAGATCTACGTCGGCAAGGTTGAGCGCATCGTCGACTTCGGCGCATTCGTCAACATCCTGCCGGGCAAGGACGGTCTGGTTCACATCTCCATGCTGAGCGATGCTCGCGTTGAGAAAGTGACCGACATCCTGAAAGAAGGCCAGGAAGTGGAAGTGCTGGTACTGGACGTGGACAACCGCGGCCGTATCAAGCTGTCCATCAAAGACGTGGCGGCAGCCAAGGCTTCGGGCGTTTAATCACGCCTCACGCCTGACCGCTTCAACGTTATAAAAAATGCCCCGCCGTGAAAACGGCGGGGCATTTTTTTGTCTGTAGATCACAGAGTTGATTGACGACGTTGCCGTTGCTGAAACTCGGTGCTAGGTTTAGCCCACCGCCCGTGTAGCTCAGCCGGTAGAGCAGCGCACTCGTAACGCGAAGGTCGCAGGTTCGATTCCTGTCTCGGGCACCATTTCCCCCTCGCTTGTTTCACCTTTCTGTTCAGGTTCTCGACGGTGCGCTTGAGGTTCTCGAGTTCGCGGTCCTGATCGCTGTTTGAATTTATGTTCCCGCCGCCATCAAAACATTGTGTGCACAACTTTTTGTGGGGAGATGTAAAGAGACGTGTAAATCCTCAGCCAAACGTCCTATATTCGGAGTCTGCCTGAGCAACGCCCAGCAGTTTTCAGATGATCCAGAATGGTTCTGAAGGCCAGATAAACCGGGCTTGATCCGGTTTTTTGTGTCAGAGAGATCCTTGAAGATCCAGATCCATCTTCCATTCCCAGATCAGCGAGAACGCCATGACTGTTAAAGAGATGACCCAGGAAGCCCGACACGAAGAAGCGCTGAAGAAGTATGTGCTGGATGCCCCCGAGTTGATGGACGAGATCAAGGACTTGCCCGCCGACGATCAGAAAGACCAGATCCAGTGGGCGTTCGAGGATGAAGCCGAAGCCCAGGGCTTGCAACCGTGGGAACTGACGCTCAAGTACACATCAACCCCGGAAGAATACGAGACCGAACGCCTGAAACTGCACAAGGAAGCAGCCGAGGTGTTGGGCGTCGAGTGGGAAGAGTACTGCGAGATGAACAATCTGGTGGTCTGACACTCATGTAGGAGCGAGCTTGCTCGCGATGGTCGTTAACGATAACGCGTGTTTACTGGTTAAACATGGCGCTCTCAGGTACATCGCGAGCAAGCTCGCTCCTACAGTTTTGGCAACTCACATACGTGTGATCAGAGACTCAGGCGCATCGACAGATCGACCGCCTTCACATCCTTGGTCATCGCACCGATCGAAATGTAATCCACCCCGGTCTGTGCAATTGGCAGCAACGTACTTTCGTTGATCCCGCCGCTGGCCTCCAGCTTGGCCTTGCCGGCATTCAGGCGCACGGCTTCACGCATGTCGTCCAGGCTCAGTTCGTCGAGCATGATGATGTCGGCACCGGCCGCCAGCGCTTCCTTGAGTTCATCCAGGCTTTCCACTTCAATCTCGACCGGTTTGCCCGGGGCGATCTTGTGCGCGGCGGCAATGGCCTGCGCGATGCCGCCGCTGGCGGCGATGTGGTTTTCCTTGATCAGGAAGGCGTCATACAGGCCGATGCGGTGGTTATGGCAACCGCCGCAGGTCACGGCGTACTTTTGCGCCAGGCGCAGCCCCGGCAGTGTTTTGCGGGTGTCGAGCAGCTTGACCTGAGTCTCGGCCACGAAGTCCGCCAGGTATTGCGCGCGGGTCGCCACGCCGGAGAGCAGTTGCAGGAAGTTCAGGGCGCTGCGTTCGCCGGTCAGCAGTGAGCGCGCAGGGCCTTCGAGGTGGAACAGCACCTGATTGGGCGTCACCCGTTCACCGTCGGCAACCTGCCAGTGCACCGCCACCCGCGGGTCCAGTTGCCGAAACACGTTATCGACCCAGGCGGTGCCGCTGATGACGGCCGCGTCGCGGGTAATGATGGTGGCTTTGGCCAGGCGTTCGGCCGGGATCAGCTGCGCGGTGATATCGCCGCTGCCGATGTCTTCATGCAGCGCACGGCGCACGTTGGCTTCGATTTCGGCGGTCAGATCGGCGAGACGTAGATTCGGCATAACAGACTCCACAAACAAAGTGGCTCGATTATAGGGCCATGCCACCGACCAACCCAAGGCATCAGAGCGTTACGTTTGCGCTGGCACCTGTATTTGGTCGAATCCCTGACGTTACCGGCGTTGGTCGTCGATTCCGGACATACGCCTGTTTGAGATCGGCAACCTCAAACGCGGCAAGTGATCGCGTCCTGGGGGATTATCGCGGCATACTGTGCCAATACAGTCGACGTTGAAGGAATCGGTATGCAGTTGGACCCCGCGAGCGGTTGGATTCAGGGTGTGCATGTCTGCCCCTCTCCCAACTTCAATGCGCGCCCCACAGGCGAAATTTCCCTGCTGGTGATCCACAACATCAGCCTGCCGCCGGCGCAGTTCGCCACCGGCAAGGTGCAGGAGTTTTTCCAGAATCGTCTGGATGTCACCGAACATCCCTATTTTGAAGGGATTGTGGACTTGCGGGTGTCGGCGCACTTTCTGATCGAACGTGACGGTACCGTTACCCAGTTTGTTTCGTGCCTTGAGCGTGCGTGGCATGCGGGCGTCTCGAGCTTCGAGGGGCGGGAAACCTGTAACGATTTTTCCGTGGGCATCGAGCTCGAAGGCACGGATGATCTGCCGTTCACCGACGCGCAATACCGCGCGTTGACAGCCCTGACGCGCCAGTTGCAACAGGCGTTCACGGCAATCACCACAGAGCGCATCTGCGGGCACAGCGACATTGCACCGGGGCGCAAAACCGATCCAGGGCCGGCGTTCGACTGGGCACGCTATCGTGCCGCCCTGGCACAAGAGGAAGGACGATGAGTTTTCTGGTGTTGCTGTTGGCGGTGTGGATCGAGAAGTTCTCGGCCCTGCGCCATCGGGTTCAGCGTGACAATGGCTGGACACACGAGCTGAACAAGCTTGAGGCCAGCCCGCGATTTTCAAACCGACCATGGTTGGTGCTGTCGATACTGGTCTTGTTGCCGGTGGCGTTGCTGGGGTTGCTGCTGGTCGTCATCGAGCCGGTGGCCTATGGCTTGCTGGCGTTGCCGATCCATATGCTGGTAGTCATCTACAGCCTGGGGCGCGGTGATCTACTGGGCGATCTCGGGCCGTTCCGCGATGCCTGGCGTCGGGAGGACCTGCAAGCGGCGGCCCATGTCGCCCAGCGCGATCTGGATATCTGCGCAGACAATGGCGAGCAGCTGCTGGAGCAGGTCGAAGGGCATTTGCTGTGGGAAGCCTACCAGAGCTTTTTCGCGGTGATTTTCTGGTACTTCCTGTTGGGTCCGGTTGCGGCGCTGAGCTATCGGTTGCTGGCGCTGGCCGAAGAGCACGGGAAAAACCCTGCAGTGGTCGAGCGCGCCGGGCAACTGCGTCACGCCTTCGACTGGTTGCCGGTGCGTCTGCTGGCCGCGAGCCTGGCGTTGGTCGGCAATTTTGTCGCGGTCAGTCGGGTGATGCTGCATGAGCTGCTGAACTGGAACATCAGCGCCGCGCAATTGATCGTGAAAGTCGGGCTGGTGGCCGGTGAAATTCCGGCGCCGGTGACCGGCGCGGAAGGTATCAACAATCTGGACCGCATCTGGGCGCTGCTGCTGCGTGCGGCGGTGCTCTGGTATGCCGGGTTTGCGTTGTGGACGGTCCTGCATTAGCCCGGCTGTCTGAGCCATTGTGGCGAGGGGGCTTGCCCCCTCGCCACATTGAGTTCGCTTCGTATCGCTCGCGGACTTCTGTCGTTAACCTTAAGTTACAAAACCTCCTGCCGATTTAAGTTATACAGAGATAGCGTCGAATAGTGGCTATCTGCTTTCTGTCTGCGCCTGCCAATAAAAAAAATAAGAAACTGAAGGGAGACATCCAGTGAAGAGCTTGCTCTATCCCGCTGTCGCACTGATGAACCGTCTGAGCTTCGGTATGAAGTTCAGCCTGATCAGCGTACTGTTCCTGGTGCCGATGCTGGTGACCAACTTCTATCTGGTGCGTGACTCCTACCGCGAATTCCAGGGCACGCGCATCGAACTGCAAAGTCTCGACCTGTTGGGCAGCAGCCTGACGTTGCGGCGCGATCTGGAAACCCTGAACAACCTGGTGCAGATCAATGTCAGCCTCGGCCAATCCGGCAAGGCCGGCAACGTCGAGTCGAAAATCAGCGCCCTTGAGCAGAATATTCTGACTCGCCTGCAAGGGCTGACGGCGATGACCAGCGACCCGGAGCAGGTTGCGGTGTTTGATGGCAAACGCGATGAAATGATCGCCGCGTTCAAGGCCCAGCAAACGGAAAATTCCCTGCAAAGCAAAAGTGCCTTGATCGGCAAGCTGGTGGGCAGCGCGCAGATTTTCAGCCAGCTCATCACCAGCCAGTCCGGCCTCAGTCGCGACAACCAGAGCGACATGCGCCAGTTGAGCGAGCTCGTCACCCTCGTCACGCCACGGGTCACCCAGATCCTGGGCGAAGGTCGGGCAATGGGGTCTTACTCGTTGGGGCAGGGATTTATCAACTCGGCTTCGAGTACCCGTTTCGATGAATTGCTGGCGCAGATTGAAAAGCTCCAGGCCGAGTATGGCCTGAAGTTGCAGGATGCCCTGGGTTCCAGCAAGGCTGCGCGTGAGACCCTGGCCACTCAGGCCGATAGCAGCCGGGCATCCTTGAAGAAAGCCAGCGAGCTGTTCGAAGAACAAGTGGTCATGGCTGATACCCTCGACGCGCCGTGGCAGGGCTTTTACGATCAGGTCAGCGCCCTGATGGACCAGACCTACCAACTCAACGAAGCGGTCCTGAAGTATCTCGGCCCGCAATTGCAGCAGCGACTTGAGCAGAATCGCACGCACATGGTCTTGCAGGCCGTGGCGCTGTCAGTCGTCTTTGTGTTGATCTTTTATCTCTACGGCGCTTTCTATGCCTCGACCCGTACCACGCTCAAGCGCCTGGGGGCGGTGATGGACAAGGTGGCGGCCGGCGACATGACCGTGACCTTCAGCGCCCACAGCCGCGATGAGCTGGGGGAGCTGGGCGAAGTGTTCAACGGCACGGTGAAAAAGATCCATGACCTGATCGAGCGGGTGGGGCAGACCGTCAGCGAAGTCGAGCGTCAGGCCGGCCAGGTGGAAAGCGTTTCCGCGCAAAGCAACCAGGCCGTCGCCGGGCAGCGCACGCAGATCGAACAAGTGGCCACGGCGATGAACCAGATGTCGGCCACTTCCCAGGAAGTGGCGCGCAGTGCCGCCGCGGCGGTGAGCAGTGCCCACAGTGTCAACGATGAGACCATCAGTGGTCGTGGCCTGGTGGAGTCGCAGCAAGGCAGCATTGCCGCGCTGGCCAGCGAGATCGATCAATCGGTACTGGTGATCAACCAACTGGCCAGCGACAGCCAGTCCATCAGCCGTGTGCTCGAAGTGATCAAGAGTATCGCCGAGCAGACCAACCTGCTGGCGCTCAATGCTGCCATCGAGGCGGCACGTGCCGGTGAGCAGGGCCGTGGTTTCGCCGTGGTAGCCGACGAAGTCCGGACCCTGGCCAAACGAACCCAGCAATCGACCGAAGAAATCGAGCAGATGATCACCAGGCTCCACGGCGGTGTCGGCGCGGCGGTCAAGGCCATGGGCACCAGCCATGAAATGGCCAATGGCACGGTCGGGCAGTCGGAAAAGGTCCAGCGGGCGCTGGAAAACATCTTGGGAGCGGTCGGCATGATCGTCGACCAGAACCAGCAGATTGCCGCCGCAGTGGAGCAACAAACCGCCGTGGCTCACGACATCGACCAGAACATCGTCGAGATCAATCGCGCTGGCGAGCGCACCGCTGAAGGTGCGCATCAGACCGAAGATGCCAGCCGGGCGTTGTCGGCCCAGGTCGTGGAGTTGAAACAGTTGATCAGCGCATTTCGGGTGTAGCGGTCGCCTGATACCACAGGATTTGATTCACCAGTTGAACAACTCGCAGGCATTGGCCGTACTGGCCGCAGCCAATTGCTCGGGGCTGATCGCCATGATGTCGGCCAGTGCCGCGCAGATCGCGGGCAGATACGCGGGGCTGTTGCGTTGGCCGGGGAACATGGCGGGAGCCATGTCCGGAGAGTCGGTTTCCAGCACCACAGAATCCAGCGGTAGCTTGGCGAGCACTCGGTGCATGCGCAGCGCTTGAGGCCAGGTCGCGGCGCCGCCCAGGCCGAGTTTGAAACCCAGCTTGATGTATTCCCGGGCTTCTTCCTGGCTGCCGGCAAAGGCGTGGATGATGCCGGCCCGTTTCAGGCGAAACCGTTTGAGCGTGGCAATCACCGCGGCATGGCTGCGCCGCACATGGATCAATGCCGGAAGAGCGAAATCCGCCGCCAATTGCAATTGCGCCTCGAACAACGCCTGCTGGCGGTCGCGGTCCAGGGTTTCGATGAAGTAGTCCAGGCCGATCTCGCCGACGGCACACAGTTGCCGATGGCCAGCCAGGCGGGTCAGCCAATCGCCGAGTTCGCTCAAGTCTTCAGGGCGATGATCGTCCAGATACACCGGATGCAATCCGAACGCCGCATGCAGGTCGGGATCGTTTTGCACCAGCTCCCAGACCCGCTGCCAATTGGCCTGATAAACCCCCAGCACCACGATCCGCCGGACCCCGAGGGCGCGGCTTTCGGCCAGCAGCGCCTGACGGTCGGCGTCGAAGTCCGGAAAATCCAGATGGGTGTGGGTGTCGATCAGCTCCACGGTTCAGTCCTGGCGAATACGCTGCTTGAACGTGCGCGCAATGGCTTGCACACCGGGCCGGTAATCCGACTGCTCGATGGCTGCCAGGGCCAGCGCGAGGGCTTTGTCGGCAATCAGCTGGTGCTGCTGGGCCATGGCGTTGACCGGCAGCGGCAGGAAGTCCAGCAACTGAGTGTCGCCGAACGTGCCGAGGCGCAGCGGGCGGTTTTTCAGCGGGAAGTCGTGCAGCGCATCGAACACGCCTTGAAGCAGCACGTAGGATGTGGTCACCAGGGCATCGGGCAAATGGCCCAGGCGCTGCAGTAATTCTTCCATCAATTGTTTGCCGCACTCGCGGCTGAAGGATTCGCCTTCTTCAATCAGCACCTCACCGTTGAACCCGACGAGCGCCTCTTTGAAGCCGGCGCAACGTTCCTGGCTGATGCTCAGCTCCGGGCGGGCGCCGATCAGCGCGATCTGTTTGGGCAAGGGATCGAGCAGGCTGCGGGTCAGTTGCAGGCTGGCCTCGCGGTCGTCACTGATCACCGAGCAGAAATGCTCGGGTTCCATGACCCGGTCGATGGCGATGATCGGAATGCCCTTGGCCTGCAATTGGCGATAGCTGTCGTCGCCGGGCGGCAGGCAGCTGGCAACGATCAATGCGTCGCAGCGCCGGGCGCGGAACAACTGCAGCAATTGCCGTTCGCTGTCCGGCGCATCGTCGGAACTGGCGATCAGCAACTGATAACCCCGGGCCCGCGCACCTTGTTCCAGCAATTTGGCGATTCGCGCGTAACTGGGGTTTTCCAGATCCGGCAGAATGAACCCCAATGTGCGGGTGTGTCGGCTGCGCAATCCGGCGGCCTGTGGGTTAGGCGTGAAGCCATGTTGTTCGACGACCGCGCGCACGCGTTCGACGGTAGCGCTGCTGATGCGCTGTTGTTCGGCCTTGCCATTGATGACATAGCTGGCGGTGGTGACGGACACACCGGCCAACTGGGCGATATCACTGAGTTTCAACCCGCTGTTTCCTTGTTTTTTCGAGATTGCCTCGACATTTTCGTCAATCCTAACCGATTAAGGCAGGCGACCATTGTCGCAACGCATCCGACAAGTTGGACTTCAAGGATGGGCCAATTTCGAGTAACGTGCCAATCGATATAGATTAAACGTTTCAGCAAGCGTATTTTCTACGTTTTAGGCGCCTTTGGCCGGTTCTGCCGTGAAACCGCCAAAAGCGATGACCAAGCGCCTAAGCTGACTCATTCAAAACAATACCTGGTGCCCCAAGGCGCCAAAAAGGAGAAAGCATGCTCGAGCTCACTGTAGAGCAGATTTCGATGGGCCAGTCGGCTGTGGATAAGTCCGCAGCCCTGCAATTGCTGGCCGGGCATCTGGTCGCCGACGGCCTGGTTGCCGAGGGTTATCTCGCCGGCTTGCAGGCGCGGGAGGCTCAGGGCTCGACCTTTCTCGGTCAAGGTATTGCCATCCCCCACGGTACGCCCGAAACCCGCGACCTGGTGTTCACCACCGGTGTGCGCCTGATGCAGTTCCCCGATGGCGTGGACTGGGGCGATGGTCATATCGTTTACCTGGCGATCGGCATCGCCGCCAAATCCGATGAACATCTGCGCCTGTTGCAATTGCTCACCCGCGCCCTCGGCGAGACTGACCTGGGCCAGGCCCTGCGTCGCGCCGGTTCCGCCGAAGCCTTGCTGAAGTTGCTGCAAGGCGCGCCGCAGGAGTTGGCGCTGGATGCACAGATGATCGGTCTCGGTGTGGCGGCCGAAGATTTCGAAGAGCTGGTCTGGCGTGGTGCACGTTTGCTGCGGCAGGCCGACTGCGTGAGCAACGGTTTCTCCGCCGTGCTGCAGCAGGTTGAAGCGCTGCCCTTGGGCGATGGCCTGTGGTGGCTGCACAGCGAGCAAACGGTGAAGCGTCCGGGCCTGGCCTTCGTCACCCCGGACAGACCGCTGCGTTATCTCGGCCAGCCACTCACTGGACTGTTCTGCCTGGCCAGCCTCGGTGAGGCCCATCAAGCCCTGCTCGAACGCCTGTGCGCGTTGTTGATCGAAGGGCGTGGCCATGAGTTGGGGCGCGCCACCAGCAGCCGCAAGGTCCTCGAAGTGCTCGGTGGTGAAGTGCCTGCCGACTGGCCCAGCGCACGAATTGCATTGGCCAACGCCCACGGTTTGCATGCGCGCCCGGCGAAAATCCTCGCGCAACTGGCAAAGAGTTTTGAAGGTGACATCCGCGTACGCATCGTCGATGGCCATGACAGTGCGGTGTCGGTAAAGAGCTTGAGCAAGTTGCTCAGCCTCGGCGCCCGTCGGGGACAGGTCCTGGAAATCATCGCCGAACCGGGCATCGCGGCGGATGCGTTGCCGGCCTTGTTGGCCGCCATCGAAGAAGGCCTCGGGGAGGAAGTCGAACCGCTGCCGCCGGTAAGTCAGGCGCGTGAAGTCGTTGCCGATATGGCCGAAGTGGTCCTCGCCCCGTTATCTGGCAGCGTGGTTCAGGCGATTGCCGCCGCTCCGGGGATCGCCATCGGCCCGGCGCATATTCAGGTGCTGCAAACCATCGATTACCCGTTGCGCGGCGAGTCCGCCGGCATCGAGCGCGAGCGCCTCCAGCACGCCCTGGCGCAGGTGCGCGGTGATATCCAGGGCCTGATCGAGCGCAGCAAGAGCAAAGCCATTCGCGAAATCTTCATCACCCACCAAGAGATGCTCGACGACCCGGAACTGACCGATGAGGTCGATACGCGCCTCAAACAGGGCGAAAGCGCCGAGGCGGCGTGGATGGCCGTGATTGAAGCGGCGACTCGGCAGCAGGAAGCGTTGCAGGATGCCTTGCTCGCCGAGCGTGCGGCCGACTTGCGCGACATCGGGCGTCGGGTGTTGATGCAACTCAGCGGCATCGAAACCCCGAGCGAACCGGATCAACCGTACATTCTGGTGATGGACGAGGTCGGCCCGTCCGACGTCGCCCGTCTCGACCCGGCTCGCGTGGCGGGGATTCTCACCGCTCGGGGTGGTGCTACGGCGCACAGTGCGATTGTTGCCCGGGCGCTGGGTATTCCGGCCTTGGTCGGCGCCGGTCCCGGCGTGTTGCTGCTGGCACCGGGTACGGCTTTGCTGCTCGATGGCCAGCGTGGTCGTCTGCATGTGGACGCTGACGCGGCGACCTTGCAGCGCGCCACGGCCGAACGCGATACCCGCGAGCAACGCTTGAAGGCGGCTGCTGAACTGCGTCATCAACCGGCATTGACCATCGATGGCCACGCCGTCGAAGTGTTCGCCAACATTGGTGAAAGCGCCGGCGTCACCAGTGCGGTGGAGCAGGGCGCCGAAGGCATTGGCCTGTTGCGCACCGAACTGATTTTCATGGCCCACCCGCAAGTGCCCGACGAGGCGACCCAGGAAGTCGAGTACCGCCGCGTCCTCGACGGTCTGGCCGGGCGGCCGCTGGTGGTGCGCACCCTCGATGTCGGTGGCGACAAACCGCTGCCGTACTGGCCGATTGCGAAGGAAGAGAACCCGTTCCTCGGCGTGCGCGGCATTCGCCTGACCTTGCAGCGTCCGCAGATCATGGAAGCGCAACTGCGCGCCTTGTTGCGGGCTGCCGACAACCGGCCGCTGCGGATCATGTTCCCGATGGTGGGCAGCGTCGACGAGTGGCGCCAGGCCCGTGACATGACCGAACGCCTGCGCCAGGAAATCCCGGTCGCCGACCTGCAACTGGGGATCATGATCGAAGTGCCGTCGGCGGCATTGCTGGCACCGGTCCTGGCCAAGGAAGTCGATTTCTTCAGCGTCGGCACCAACGACCTGACCCAGTACACCCTGGCCATCGACCGTGGCCATCCGACACTGTCGGCCCAGGCCGATGGCTTGCATCCGGCGGTGCTGCAACTGATCGACATCACCGTGCGTGCGGCCCATGCTCACGGTAAATGGGTCGGTGTGTGCGGCGAGCTGGCGGCCGACCCGCTGGCGGTGCCGGTGCTGGTCGGCCTCGGAGTGGATGAGCTCAGCGTCGGGGCGCGCAGCATTGCCGAGGTCAAGGCGCGGATTCGCGAACTGGGCTTCACTCAGACTCAAACCCTTGCCCGACAGGCGCTGGCCGTGGGCAGTGCCAATGAAGTGCGCGCATTAGTGGAGGACTTGTAATGTCCCGGATTCTTACCTTGACCCTCAACCCGGCGCTGGACCTGACCGTCCAGTTGCCGCGCCTTGACGCCGGCCAGGTCAACCGCAGCGATGTGATGCACACCCACGCCGCCGGCAAAGGCGTGAACGTGGCGCAGGTGCTGGCGGACCTCGGGCATCAACTGACCGTCAGTGGCTTTCTTGGCGAAGACAACCTGCAAGCGTTCGAAACATTGTTCGCCAAACGCGGTTTTGTCGATGCCTTCATCCGTGTTCCGGGCGAAACCCGCAGCAATATCAAACTGGCGGAAAGCGACGGCCGCATCACCGACATCAACGGGCCGGGGCCGCAGGTCAGCGAGGCGGCGCAGCAGGCCTTGATGGATCGGCTGGAGCAGATTGCTCCGGGGCACGATGCGGTGGTTGTCGCCGGAAGCTTGCCGTTGGGCGTCAGTGCGCAATGGTTGCAGGCGTTGATCTTGCGCTTGAAGAGCCTGGGGCTGAATGTCGCCCTCGACACCAGCGGCGAGGCATTGCGCGCAGCGCTGAAAGCGGGGCCGTGGCTGATCAAACCCAACACTGAAGAGCTGGCCGAGGTGCTGGGCTGCGAGGTCGTGTCGGTCAGTGCCCAGGCCTTGGCGGCGGAGCGTTTGCATGCCCAGGGCATCGAGCATGTGGTGATTTCCCATGGCGTCGATGGCGTGAACTGGTTCAGCGTCGGCTCGGCGCTGCATGCCACGCCACCCAGGGTCAACGTCGCCAGCACGGTGGGCGCGGGTGATTCGTTGCTGGCGGGGATGCTCCACGGTTTGCTCAGTGCCGATACGCCGGAGCAGACCTTGCGCACCGCCACGGCGATTGCCGCGATGGCAGTGACCCAGATCGGATTCGGCATTGGTGATGCAGCGCAACTGGCGCAGCTCGAACAGGGTGTGCGCGTGCGTCCCCTGACAGAACAATAAGAGGGATTGTCATGAAGTTAGCCATCGTTACGGCCTGCCCGAACGGCATGGTCACCAGTGTGCTGTGTGCCCGGCTGCTCGATGCCGCGGCCCAGCGCCAGGGCTGGAGCACCAGTGTCGAAGTCACCGATGCCGCGCATCCCGAAAAGCAACTGTCGGCGGCCACCCTCGAGGCGGCTGAGTGGGTGCTGCTGGTGACCAGCGCGCCGGTGGAAATGTCGCGCTTTGTCGGCAAGCGGGTGTTCCAGAGCACCCCGGCCCAGGCCCTGCAGGACGTGGAAGCCGTGCTGCGCCGTGGAGCGCAGGACGCTCAGGTTTACGTCGCCGAAGAGGCCGTCGTCGAACCTGTGGCGGTTGTCCAGAACGCGCCGCGACTGGTGGCCGTTACCGCGTGCCCGACGGGTGTCGCTCACACGTTCATGGCCGCCGAAGCCTTGCAGCAAGCGGCCAAGCGCCTGGGCTATGAGCTGCAGGTGGAAACCCAGGGCTCGGTCGGCGCGCGCAATCCATTGAGCGCGCAAGCGATTGCCGAGGCCGATGTGGTGCTGCTGGCGGCCGATATCGAAGTCGCCACCGAGCGTTTCGCCGGCAAGAAAATCTATCGCTGCGGCACCGGCATTGCCCTCAAGCAAGCCGAAGCGACGTTGAAAAAGGCCTTGGCCGAAGGTCAACAGGAAAGCGCATCGAGCGCTGCCAAAACAACGGCCAAACAGGAGAAGACGGGCGTCTATAAACACTTGCTGACCGGCGTGTCCTTCATGTTGCCGATGGTGGTGGCCGGCGGCTTGATGATCGCCTTGTCGTTCGTGTTCGGCATCACCGCGTTCAAGGAGGAGGGCACGCTGGCGGCGGCGTTGATGCAGATCGGTGGCGACAGCGCGTTCAAGCTGATGGTGCCGCTGCTGGCAGGCTATATCGCCTATTCCATCGCCGACCGTCCGGGCCTCGCGCCGGGGATGATCGGCGGACTGCTGGCGAGCACCTTGGGCGCCGGTTTCATCGGCGGGATCATTGCCGGCTTTCTTGCCGGTTATGCGGCCAGGGCGATCAACCGTTATGCGCGATTGCCGCAAAGTCTTGAGGCGCTCAAGCCGATCCTGATCATCCCGCTGCTGGCGAGTCTGTTCACCGGTCTGGTGATGATCTACGTGGTCGGCAAGCCGGTCGCCGGGATGCTTGCCGGGCTCACGAATTTTCTCGACAGCATGGGCACCACCAACGCGATTCTGCTCGGTGTGTTGCTGGGCGGCATGATGTGCGTCGACCTCGGCGGGCCGATCAACAAGGCGGCCTATGCGTTTTCGGTGGGGTTACTGGCGTCGCAGAGCTACGCGCCGATGGCGGTGACCATGGCGGCCGGCATGGTGCCGCCGATCGGCCTGGGCATCGCCACGTTCATTGCCCGACGCAAGTTCGCCCAGACCGAGCGCGAGGCCGGCAAAGCAGCGCTGGTGCTGGGGCTGTGCTTTATCTCTGAAGGGGCGATTCCTTTTGCGGCAAAAGATCCGCTACGGGTGATTCCGGCGAGCATCGCCGGCGGTGCGCTGACGGGTGCGTTGTCGATGTATTTCGGCTGCAAATTGATGGCGCCCCATGGTGGGTTGTTCGTCCTGGCGATCCCGAATGCGATCAACCATGCGCTGCTCTACCTGTTGGCGATTGTGGCGGGGAGTCTGTTGACGGCGGTGGCGTATGCGCTGGTGAAACGGCCGGAGGTGGTGGAGTTGGCGGTAGAGCCCGTCACCGCCTGACACCTGACCCTGTGGGAGCGAGCTTGCTCGCGATGACGGATTCACACTCAACAAGTATGTTGGCTGAACGTCCGCTATCGCGAGCAAGCTCGCTCCCACAGGGATCTTCAGCGCTGGGAAGATTTGTGTCATGCCAGGGTCATAGGGTCATGCTTTAGTTTTTCCTTTTCCAGGGAGAACACCATGAGCGATTTCAACCTCGGGCGCCGTCGTGTCATGCAAGCGGTCGGCGCCGGGCTGTTGTTGCCGGGGCTGGCGCCGGCGGTGATCGCTTCGGTCAAGGATCGGCCGCAACTCACCGACGGCGTACAGTCCGGCGACCTGCTGGGCGACCGTGCGGTTATCTGGAGCCGCTGCGACCGCCCCGCGCGGATGGTGGTGGAGTGGGACACCCGCAGTCTGTTTCCCAACCCACGGCGATTCGTCTCGCCCCTGGTCGATGCGCGCACCGATTTCACCGCCCGGGTCGAACTCACCGGGTTGCCCGTCGACCAGGCGATCTTCTATCGCGTGCAGTTCGAAGACGCCCGGAATGGCGTTGCCAGCGAGCCCTGGTTCGGTCACTTGCGCAGCGTGCCGCAGGCCCGCCGTGACATCCGTTTTGTCTGGAGCGGCGACACCGTCGGCCAGGGCTTCGGCATCAACCCCGACATTGGCGGCATGCGCATCTACGACGCAATGCGCCTGCGTCTGCCAGACTTTTTTATCCACAGCGGCGACACCATTTACGCCGACGGCCCGATCCCGGCTCAGCTCACCACGGAAGGCGGCCGGGTGTGGCGCAACATCACCACCGAAGCCAAGAGCAAAGTCGCCGAGACCCTCGATGAGTACCGCGGCAATTACCGCTACAACCTGATGGACGAAAACATCCGTCGTTTCAATGCCGAGGTCCCGCAGATCTGGCAGTGGGACGACCACGAAGTGGTGAACAACTGGTCGCCGGGCAAGCAGCTGGATGCACGTTACCAGGACAAAGATATCCACAGTCTGGTGGGCCGCGCACGCCAGGCCTGGCTTGAATATGCGCCGATGCGTTTGCAGAGTGCCGATGGCGGCGGGCGGATCTATCGCAAGCTTGGTTACGGGCCGCTGCTCGATGTTTTTGTACTGGACATGCGCAGTTATCGCGGGCCCAACGATGACAATCAGGGCGCTGAAAAACCTTTCCTCGGGCGTGAGCAACTGGACTGGCTCAAGCGCGAAATGCAGGCCTCGAACGCGCAATGGAAAGTGATCGCCGCAGACATGCCCATTGGCCTCGGCGTGCCCGACGGCGAGATCAGCCCTGGTGTCGCGCGCTGGGAGGCCGTGGCCAACGGTGACCCCGGCCCGGCACAGGGGCGTGAACTGGAAATCGCAGAATTGCTCGGCTTTCTGCGGGCGCAAGAGGTGCGCAATTTCCTGTTCCTCACCGCGGATGTGCATTACTGCGCGGCCCATCATTACCATCCGGATCGGGCGGCGTTTCAGGATTTCGAACCGTTCTGGGAGTTCGTCGCCGGACCGCTGAATGCCGGTAGCTTTGGACCGAACTCGCTGGATAAAACCTTTGGTCCTGAAGTGGTGTTCGAGAAGGCGCCGCCCGCGCAGAACGTCTCGCCGTTTGCCGGGTTTCAGTTTTTTGGCGAGGTGAACATCGATGGGCAGAGCGGGGAGTTGAGCGTGGTGTTGCGGGATCTGGACGGGGTGTCTGTATTTGAGAAAAAGCTGCAGCCGGTTTGAGATGGAGATGGATACATGAACCCTTGTGGGAGCGAGCTTGCTCGCGATGGCGGTATTACATTCAACACATTGGTTGACTGATAGACCGTAATCGCGAGCAAGCTCGCTCCCACAGGGAACTCAGTGAATCAGTACACGTCGCGGCGGTAGCGGCCCTGTTCGATCAGGCGCTCCACTTCGGCGCTACCCAACACTTCGTTGAGCACCTGATCCACGCCCGAAGCCATGCCTTGAAGGCTGCCGCAGATGTAGATCACCGCATCGTCCGCCAGCCACTTCTTGAGCTCGGCCGCCGATTCACGCAGGCGATCCTGTACGTAAATCTTTTCGGCCTGGTCGCGGGAAAATGCCAGGTCGAGGCGTGCCAGATCACCATTGATCAGCCACTCCTCCAGCTCCTTTCGGCACAGGTAATCGTGCTCGCGGTGGCGCTCGCCAAACAGCAGCCACTGGCGTTGCTGACCATCGGCAATCCGGGCCTTGAGCAGGCTGCGCAACCCGGCCAGGCCCGTGCCATTGCCCAGCAGGATCATCGGCACCGGTTGGGCCGGCAGATGGAAACCACTGTTGCGCCGCACGCGCAGGCTGATGGAACTGCCCACCGGCGCGTGTTCGGTCAGCCAGCCGGAACCGACACCGAGGTTGCCGTCGGCATGCACTTCCTGACGCACGATCAATTCCAGTACGCCATCGGCCGGGATCGACGCAATGGAATACTCGCGCATGGCCAGCGGCACGAGGGCCTCTGCCAACGCTTGGGCGTGCAGGCCGACCAGGTGGGCGCGGTTCTCCGGCAACTGGCGGCTGGCCAGGGCCTGTTCGAGGGTTTCTTCAAGGCCGTTGAGTTGCACCTTGGTTTCACCGTGAATCCCCATGCCGTCGAGGAAGTGCTCGATGGCCCACGGGCAATTGCGCGGCATCACTTCCACCAGGTCGCCCGCCAGCCAGCTGCTGGTGGAAGGAGGCTTGAGGCCCAACAAGTACACCGGCGAGCCACTGCTGTCCGGATTGAGCAGTTCACGATGCAGCAGGGTCCAGTTGTCGTAGCTGGGCGCTTGCCAGGTATCCACGGGGGCCTGGCCGGTCAACAGGCCCAGTTGCTGTTGCCAGTGGCGCAAGGCGTAAGGGTCACCGCTGTCGACCTCCACCGGGGCGAACAGGGTCTTTGCGCCCTGTTCGCCCAACCAGGCGTGCAGGCGTTTGGCGAAACCGCAGAAGTGTTGATACTGCCGGTCGCCCAACCCCAGGACGGCGTAATTCAGGCGTCCCAGGCTCGGTGTCCGGCCCAGTACCTTGCGCTCGAAACTGCGGGCGCTGTCCGGTGCTTCGCCGTCGCCGAAGGTGCTGACGACGAACAAGGCATTGTTCGATTCATGCAAGTCCTGTTCGCTGACGTCCGCCAATGGCTGCACTTTGACCGGCAAGCCTGCGGCCTGTAATTGCCCGGCGGTTTGCCATGCCAGCTGTTCGGCAAAACCACTTTGGCTGGCGAAGCCGATCAGCCACGCCGGCGCGTCGCTGGCGGTTTGCACGAGATCTTTGCGTGCATCCTTGATCTGGCGCTTTTTGCGCCGACGATCCAAGTACAGCATCCAGCCGGTGATGAAGAACAGCGGCATGGTCAGCGAGGCGATGGTCAGGATAATGCGCCCGACGATGCCGAAGTAACTACCGACGTGCAGCGCATAGATGCTGGTCAGCAGTTGCGCCTTGAGGCTCTTGTCGCTGTAGCGATCAACCCGTTTGACCACGCCGGTGGCCGGGTCGAGGGTGATCTGGTTCAGGGCGCGGTCGTGAGGCGAAGTTTTCAGCAGGAAGTAAACGGTCGCCGGTTGGCCGGCCACGGGCGGCATGCGCACGTTATAGGAGCTCAGCTGCGGGCCGGCCGCACTGTAGATGCTGCTCCACATCGCCGCGTAATCGGCCGTCGGTGCCGGACCGCTTGGCGCAGGGCCGCGTCCGCCGCGCACGCGTTCGCTCTGTGGTGAGTCGGAGAGCAACCGGGTCAGGCCTTTGTTGTACCACTCGTAGGACCAGGACAACCCGGTCAGCGCCGCCAGGAGGTAAAACACCAGGCACCAGGTGCCGGCCACCGAGTGCAGGTCCCAGTTGAAGCTGCGGCCCTTTTTCTTCCAGTCCAGGGTCAGCCAGGTCCGCCAGCTTTTCCACTGGCGAGGCCAGCGCAGGTACAGGCCGGACAGGCAGAAGAACACCAGGATCAGCGTGCACGCGCCGGTGATCTGCCGCCCCGTGTCGCCCATGGCGAGGAAACGGTGCAGTTGCAGCATCAGGCCGAAAAAGCCCTGGCCGGTGGCGTCGCCGAGGAATTCGGCGGTGTACGGGTCGAAGTAGCGCATCTCGCCACGGCGTTCACCCGGCGGCGGGGTGAACCACACTTTGGCGGCGCTGCCGCTGTCGGTTTCCACCGTGAGCATCGAGACTTTTTTGCCCGATGCGGCTTCGATTCGCTCCACCAGTTCGACGGGCGGCAGCACACCGGCGACCTGTTTCTCGACCTGCAACACAGAAGGATTGAGTGTGCTCAGGATTTCATCCTGAAACGACACCGCCGCCCCGGTGATGCCCATCAGGGCCAGGACCAGCCCGGCGCTGATGCCGAAAAACCAGTGCAACTGGAACAGGGTTTTCTTCAACACGTCGCTCGCCTTGTTCGTTCAAGTTGATTCATCACGGCGCGCATTATGCCGTGGGGTTGTCGAGAAGCATTCTTTTTTACGCACAAAGGCCCCGTTCATGTGGATGAACGGGGCCGGGTCTGATTTCAGCATTCACCCTCTCCTGTGGGAGCGAGCTTGCTCGCGATAGCGGTGTGTCGGCCAACATAAATGTTGAATGTGGCGACGTCATCGCGAGCAAGCTCGCTCCCACAAGGATTGCAGTGTGAGTGGCAATCAGAAGTGGAAGTTGGTGCTCAGCAAGGCGGTACGACCGGCCGCCTGGTTGGCGAAGTGAGTCGAGAACGCCTTGTCGTAGTAGGTTTCGTCGGTCAGGTTCTGTACGTTCAGTTGCAGGTCGACGTTCTTGGTCAGCTTGTAGGCCGCCATTGCGTCGTAACGAACGTAGGAATCGACCATGGTGGTGTTGGCGGCACTGCCGAACACGTCATCGACATAGAACGCACCGCCACCGATGGTCAGCCTTGGCGTGACCTGATAGGTCGTCCACAGGCTGGCGCTGTTTTTCGGCGTGTTAGGCAGTTCGTTGCCGTTGTTGGCTTTGTTTGCTGGCATGTCGCCGCCATCGACTTGCTCGCTGTCCATGTAGGCGTAACCGGCGAAGACCTGCCATTTGTCGGTGAGCTTGCCGGTGGCCGACAGTTCGATACCTTGAACGCGGGTTTTGCCGACGTTTTCAAACGTAGTGGTGTTGGTTTGCACACGAGCGTTTTCTTTCTCGGTGCGGAAGATGTCTGCAGTCAGGGACAAACGATCGTTCAGCAGATCCCACTTGGTACCGATTTCGTAGTTCTTGGTGGTTTCCGGCTCCATGTCGCTTTTGAGCAGGTTGCCGTTGCGATCCGGCGTGCCACCCAACGGGTTGCCTTCCGCGCCATCGCCGAGGGTGTTGCCCGGTGGAGTGGCAGACGTCGCATAGGAGGCATAGATGCTGCCGTTTTCCGCTGGTTTGTACACCACACCGAACTGACCGGTAACGAACTCGCTGGTGTCATCGCCCTTGGACGTGGTCACGCTGGAACCGTTGAAGGTTTTGTAGTCGGTGTCGAAATGGTCGTAGCGCAGGCCCATGTTCACCAGCCACTGCTCGGACAACGTCAGGGTGTCGAATACATACAGTGCGTAGGTGTTGGCCTTGGTATCGGTGCCCGCGTAGTTGCGGGAGATGGCACCGCTCCACGGATCATTCGGCGTCGGGTTGGACAGCGAGGTGCAGTTGTAACCGCTTGGCGCGCCGATCAGTGCCGGCGAGCAGTTGTTGGTTACCGCTGCCGTTCCCGGGGTGGTGTCCGTGTTGACGTTGTACGAGGATTTTTCACTTTCCTCGTGGGTGTATTCGACACCGGTGGAGAAGCTGTTCTTGAACCCGGCGATGTAGATATCACCAAACAGGTCGGTCTGGTTGGTGGTGGTCTCGGTGTTGCTCACGCGGGTGTTCGCCCGGCGCCAGACGCTGCCGTTGTTGACGTTGCCTTTACTGTCGTCCGGCTGGGTCAGGATGTAATCCTGCATGCTGGTGCCGTGACGCAGGGTGTTCTTGATGGTCAGCGAGTCGCTCAGGTCGTGCTCGATGGCGAAGGTCGCGGTGTCGGTGCGGGTCTTGCGGAAGTCGCGGTCGGTCAGACCATAGAAATTGCTGCTGTCGCCGCCGTCATTCGGCTTGTCCGGATTGGACTTGGTGCGTCCAGCCGCGAGAGTGGTCGGGATCGAGTACGGAATGCCCGAATCCGGCGTGTCGTTGCTTTCGAGGTGGTAGTAGTCGAGGTTGACGCGGGTGTCTGTACCCAGGCCGAAAGCCAGGGACGGTGCGACACCCCAGCGGTCGTAGTCGACGCTGTCACGTCCGGCGACGTTGCTCTCATGGCTCATCAGGTTCAGACGGCCAGCGGCAGTGTCGGTGAACTGATAGTTGCCGTCCATGGTGTAGCGCTGGGTCTGGTCGGAGCCCCAGGTGAAACCACCATCGAACGAATTGCCCAGGTGAGCTTTCTTGCTGACCAGGTTGATGCTGCCGCCTGCAGCGCCGCGACCGCCGATGGCAGAGTTCGGGCCTTTGCTGACTTCGATCGATTCCACGGCGAAGATCTCGCGGCTCTGGGAACCGGTATCGCGAACGCCGTCCAGGTAGGTATCGCCCTGGGCGTCAAAGCCGCGAATGAACGGACGGTCGCCCTGTGGGTTACCGCCTTCACCGGCACCGAAGGTAATGCCTGGAATGGTGCGCAGGGCGTCCTGCATGTTCATGGCGCCCGTGTCTTTCAACACTTGTTGCGGAATGACGGTGATCGAGCGCGGTGTGTCCACCAGCGGCGCGGTGTACTTGGGCGAGGAAGCTTTCTCTACGTTGTAGGTCGTCTCGTCCTGAGCTTCGCCGGTGATGGCGGTGGCGCCCAGCGAAATCACATTGCCCGGTGCTTTTTCGTCGGCTTTTTCCGCCGCGAAAACCATGTGGCCCGCAGAGCCGGCAGTAATCGCCATGCCGATGGCCGATGCGAGCAGACGTGGTGAACTGACCGGTACTTGTGGTTGTTGACGCGACATTTGAGTTCCCCTCCCCAAGGATTTGAGGCCGCGGAATATAGGGTAAACACGTATTCGTATCAATTGCGAAACATTACTATTCGCACTGAATTTACATTCTTTACAATTTACCCTTACGGTTTCTGCTGACTCATTCGTCAGATGTGTTTTACACAGGCAATAAGAATCAATACCATTGGCATCCCTTTGGTTTCAGGTGCCTTTGTCATGCTGCTGCACATTCCCGGCCTGTTTGAAAAAGACGAGGTGCAGCGCATTCGCGAGGCTCTGGAGCAAGCCGATTGGGCCGATGGCAAGATCACCGCCGGCTACCAGTCGGCGAAGGCCAAACACAATTTGCAGTTGCCGGAAGGTCACCCGCTGGCCAAGGAGATCGGCGCGGCGATGCTGGAGCGGCTGTGGAAAAATCCGCTGTTCATGTCAGCAGCGTTACCGCACAAAGTCTTCCCTCCGTTAGTGAACTGTTACACCGCCGGTGGCAGTTTCGACTTCCATATCGACAACGCGGTACGTCAGCCAAAAGGCAGCATCGAGCGGGTGCGTACGGATTTGTCCGCCACGCTGTTCTTCAGCGAGCCGGAGGATTACGACGGCGGCGAGCTGGAGATCCAGGACACCTTCGGCACCCAACGGGTGAAGCTGCCTGCCGGCGACATGGTGCTGTATCCCGGCACCAGTCTGCACAAGGTCAATGCGGTGACACGCGGAGCGCGGCTCGCCTCGTTTTTCTGGACGCAAAGCCTGGTGCGTGAAGACAGCCAGCGCGCCCTGTTGTTCGAGATGGACGGGGCAATCCAGCAACTGACCCGCGATGTGCCCGATCATCCATCGCTGATCCGCCTGACCGGGACGTATCACAACCTGTTGCGTCGCTGGGTCGAGGTGTAAGTGGCGGATTTTCGTTTACGCCGCGAGGAAATGCTCGACGGTGAGCGCCTGCGCGCGATGCTCGACGAAAGTCCGGCCCGTGCTGCCCAAGCCATCCTGATTGCCGCACGAGAAGGAGAGGTCGAAGCCCAGGCCTTGCTCGGGCAGATTCTGCTCGACGGCCAGGGGATCGCGCAGGACCAACCGCTGGCGCTGAGCTGGTTCGGCATCGCAGCGCGCCAGGGGCACCTCATGGCGCGCAACATGCTCGGTCGTTGCCATGAGCATGGTTGGGGCTGCGCTGCCGATGCCTCGCTAGCGGCCAGGCATTACCGACTTGCCGCCACTGCAGGGCTGGATTGGGCGATGTACAACTACGCCAATCTGCTGGCGACCGGTCGCGGGGTGGTTGAGGATCAGCTTCAGGCACTGAGTCTCTATCGCCGTGCGGCTGAGTTGGGCCATGCAAAATCGATGAATCTGTTGGGGCGGTATCTGGAAGAAGGGCGGGTCTGTCCTGTGAATCCGGCAGCAGCTCGTAGCTGGTATCGACGTTCGGCCGAGGGCGGGGATTTTCGCGGGCAGTTCAGCTTTGCTGCGGTCTTGACCGACGAAGGGAATATCGAGGATGCGTTGGTCTGGCTGCGCAAGGCGTTGGCCGGTGGCAACCTGAATTTTCTGCGAGTGGCGAGTCAGGCGCTGATGGGCGCGGTCGATCCGAGGATCCAGGCACTGGCCCACGAATTCCATCATCGTGCCGAAGAATTAACCCCAGTCTCTTGAGCCTTTGTGGGAGCGAGCTTGCTCGCGATGACGTCATGACATTCAGCATCAATGTTGATTGAGCTATCGCCATCGCGAGCAAGCTCGCTCCCACAGAGGGTGGCGTAAATGAAAAAGCCCATGACAGGTCATGGGCTTTTTGTTTTCTACGCAGTATTTACACGTAGAACGACTTCAGCGGCGGGAAGCCATTGAACTCGACGGCGCTGTAGCTGGTGGTGTACGCACCGGTCGACAGCCAGTACAGGCGATCACCGATGGCCAGGTTCAGCGGCAGGCCGTACTTGTAGTTTTCGTACATGATGTCGGCGCTGTCGCAGGTTGGACCGGCGATGACCACTTCTTCCATTTCGCCTTTCTTCTCGGTCCAGATCGGGAACTTGATGGCTTCGTCCATGGTTTCGATCAGGCCGGAGAACTTGCCCACATCCGTGTACACCCAACGCTCTACCGCGGTACGGGATTTACGTGCAACCAGTACCACTTCGCTGACCAGGATGCCGGCGTTGGCGATCAGCGAGCGGCCTGGCTCCAGGATGATTTCCGGCAAGTCATCACCGAAGTCTTCCTTCAGGAAGCGGATGATTTCCTCGGCGTAGGTTTCCAGGCTGTTGGTGCGGGTGATGTAGTTGGCCGGGAAGCCGCCACCCATGTTGATCAGCTTCAGGTGGATGCCGTCTTCTTCCTTCAGGCGTTCGAAGATCACTTTGACCTTGGCGATCGCCGCGTCCCAGACGCTGATGTCGCGCTGCTGCGAGCCGACGTGGAACGAGATGCCGTAAGGCACCAGGCCCAGGTCGCGGGCGAGGATCAGCAGGTCCATGGCCATGTCGGTCTGGCAGCCGAATTTGCGCGACAACGGCCAGTCGGCGGTGGTCGAGCCTTCGGTCAGGATACGCACGTAGACTTTCGAGCCTGGTGCGGCCTTGGCGATGTTGCGCAGGTCGGCTTCGGAGTCGGTGGCGAACAGGCGCACGCCCTTCTCGTAGAAGTAGCGGATGTCCTTGGATTTCTTGATGGTGTTGCCGTAGCTGATCTGGTCAGCGCTGACGCCGCGACCAAGCACTTTGTCCAGCTCGTAGATCGAGGCGATGTCGAAGCTCGAGCCTTTCTCTTTGAGCAGGTCGATGATCTCGACGGCCGGGTTGGCCTTGACCGCGTAGTAGACCTTGGCAAATTCGAAACCGGCGCGCAGGTCGTCATAGGCCTGGCTGATCATCGCGGTGTCGATCACCACGAACGGGGTTTCCTGTTTGTCGGCGAACGCCTTCATTTTCTGAAAGGTTTCACGCGCGAAATAGTCTTCGACCTGGATCGACATACCTGGGAGCTCCTAAAGGCAAACGTTGTTAATCAATGGGTGCAAATGAACGTCCTCCGTATCCCCACTTTGGTTCGCCTACTTCCCAAGGCATGTCGCCGAAAGCAAAAAGGCCATGGGAAGTGCAGCTTTCCCTTGGCCTTGCTGTCTCGTCGTCAGTACTTGAGCCGGATGGATCGTTTCCAGCATGGACGTTCGGCGCGAACTTTAGGGCGTGAGGGGCTTGAGATCAACAAAAAATGTCGCGTTTTTGCACTCTTCTGACGCGCGTTGCAGGCATCACTCTTTGTAACCGACACAGATGACAGTCGGATGTTCCCTAGGATTTATGGAGTGTTAAAAATACCTGCACGTTCGACGCTTTTGTGTGCAAAGTCGCTAGTAACTACGATAGCGTCAACATCGGCGAAGTTGGCTGCGAAAAGGTGGGCTGAGAGGGGATTTGACTATTCAGGAGCGTGTTTTCGGATAGCTTTTACAGACGCTACTGTTGATATTTTTTTCCGGCCTGCGAATCACTGGAAAATCGCATAGAACCTGTGGGAGCGAGCTTGCTCGCGATGACATTTTCACAGCCAGCATCGTAGTTGTCTGAAATGACGCCATCGCGAGCAAGCTCGCTCCCACAGGTTTTGTATTTTTACCGGTTAATGTGAGCTGTCAGGCGACCACTGCCTCAGCTGGCGAGACGATATTGGTCTTCATCCCCCGCGAACGTCCGGAACTCAGGTACGCCGCAATCGACTCCTGCGTGACCTCGCCAAGGAACACCCGCTCGGCATCCATCACCGGCAACCACGCCCGATTGAACTCGTACATGCGCGACAGCAGGATGCGCAAATGTTCGTCGTACGCCGCCGTGGCGTTGAACTCGCGTTGGTACTGCGCGCAGGTGCCGGTCTGACGGTGCAAGTCGCGACGTCGTACATAACCCAGGGCTTTATTCTCGGCACAAGTGACCACCACATAGCGTCGGTCATGCTCGTCCATCAACTCCAGCGCTTCGGCCACCGGGGTATGCGGGCTGACGGAAGGCGCGTTGTCCGCCGCATCTTCGGCTTTCACCAGCAGCAGGCGTTTCAGAGTGCTGTCCTGGCCGACGAAGTTGCTGACAAACTCATCCGCCGGATGCGCGAGCAAAGTGTCCGGGTGATCGATCTGCAGCAGCTTGCCGGCGCGGAAAATCGCGATCTTGTCGCCGAGCTTGATCGCCTCGTCGATGTCGTGGCTGACCATGATCACGGTCTTGTTCAGCGCCCGCTGCATTTCGAAGAACTCGTTCTGGATCATCTCGCGGTTGATCGGGTCGACTGCCCCGAACGGCTCGTCCATTAATAGCAGTGGTGCATCGGCGGCCAGTGCGCGAATCACGCCGATCCGCTGTTGCTGGCCACCGGACAATTCGCGGGGATAGCGATGCAGATATTGCTTGGGTTCGAGCTTGATCATGCTCATCAACTCGCGCGCGCGGTCGTGGCATTTCTGCTTGTCCCAGCCGAGCAGTTTCGGCACCACGACGATGTTCTCCTCGATGGTCATGTTCGGGAACAAACCGATTTGCTGGATGACGTAGCCGATGTTGCGGCGCAGCGTCACTTCGTCGAGGCCCGTGGTGTCTTCACCGTTGATCAGGATCTTACCCGAGGTCGGTTTGATCAGGCGGTTGATCATTTTCAGCGTGGTGCTTTTGCCGCAACCCGATGGCCCGAGGAACACGCAGATTTCGCCTTCATTGACGGTCAGGCTCACCGAGTCCACGGCTTTCACATCTTTGCCGTTGCTTTGGAAGGTCTTGCTGAGGTTTTGAAGTTCGATCATTTGAGCAGTCCTTTTGGAGTCAGCGAACGTTGCAGCACTTGCAGGATCAGGTCGGCGATGATCGCCAGCACACTGACCAGTACAGCGCCGACAATCAGCATCGACATGTCGCTGCGGCTGATGGCAGCGAGGATGAGTACGCCCAGGCCACCGGCGCCGATGGTCGCGGCGATGGTCATGACGCCGATGTTCATGACCACGGCAGTGCGCACACCAGCGAGGATCACCGGCACGGCGATGGGTAATTCGACCATGCGCAGGCGCTGACCGAAGGTCATGCCGATGCCGCGCGCGGCTTCACGGATGCCCGGTTCGACGTTGGTCAGGGCCAGGTAGGTGTTACGCATGATCGGCAGCAGCGAATACAGAAACACCGCGGTGATGGCTGGCATCGGGCCCAGGCCCTGGCCGAACTTGGAGTAGAACGGCAGCAGCAGGCCAAACAGGGCAATCGACGGCACGGTCAGGAGCACCGTGGCGCTGGCTTGCAACGGCCCGGCGAGGCTCGGGAAGCGTGTCATCAGGATGCCCAACGGCACGCCAACCACAATCGCCAGGGTCACGGCGATGCCGACCAGGGTGATGTGTTGGCCGGTCAGCTGTATCACCTGCTGCCAGTCGAGGTGGGAAAAGGCGTTGAGAAATTCCATGGCTTTTCCTCCCTATTTGATTGGATGCTGGCGCAGGAAATCTGCGGCAACGGACGAAGGACTTTGGTGATCGACATCGACCCGCGCATTGAGCTCGCGCATGGTGTTGTCGTCGAACAGCTCAGCCAGAGGCTTGAGTTGTTCGGCCAGTTGCGGATGCGCATCGAGGTAGGCCTGACGCACCACCGGTGCAGCGGTGTAGTCGGGGAAGTAATGCTTGTCGTCTTCCAGCAGCTTCAGCTTGAAGGCGTTGAGGCGACCGTCGGTGGTGTAGACTAGACCGGCAAACACCTGGCCGTTGCGCAGGGCGGTATAAACCAGACCGGCGTCCATCTGCCGGATGTTCTTGCGGGTCAGGTTCATGTCGTAGAGCTTGACCATGCCATCAAGACCGTCCGAGCGGTTGGCGAACTCGGTATCCAGCGCCACCAGATTGTTGGTCTCGGCTTCCTTGCGCAGCACCGAGTTCAGCTCGCTGATGGTGTTGATCTGCGGGTATTGGTCAGCAACGTTTTTCGGCAGTGCCAGGGCATAGGTGTTGCTGAATTTCGACGGTGTCAGCCAGACCAGGCCTTTTTTCGCGTCGAGTTCTTTTACTCGTGCGTAGGACTGTTCGCTGTCGAATTTTTCAGTGACATGGTTGTAGGCCACCAGCGAAACGCCGGTGTATTCCCAGAGCATGTCCAGTTGACCACTTTCATGGGCGCTGCGGGCCAGATTGCTGCCCAGGCCGCCGGTCACCTGCACCTCGTAACCCTTGGTGCGCAGGTACTGCGAGGTGATTTCCGCCAGCAGGGTCTGTTCGGTGAACACCCGGGCACCGATGCGGATCAACGGTTTTTCCGTGGCTTGGGCAAATCCTGCGAACAGCAGGACGCAGCCTAGTAAAAAGCTTGAAGTTTTCATGACGATTCCTTTGCCGAGGCTTAAGACGGGCGCAAGCCGCGTTCGAGCCAGAGGCGGCTGGCGAGTGTCACCAGACCGTCGAGCAACAAGGCCAGCAGGGCTGTGCAGGCCGCGCCGAGCAGCAATTGCGGCTGATTGTTCAGGGCGATGCCGGGGAAGATCAGGCTGCCGAGACTGTTGGCACCGATCAGGAACGCCAGCGGCGCCGTCCCGACATTGATCGCCAATGCCACACGCACACCACCGATGATGATCGGCACCGCGTTGGGCAATTCGACTTTCCACAGCACCTGGCGCGGGGTCATGCCGATGCCGACGGCGGCTTCCTTGAGCGAACCCTGAACGTTTTTCAGGCCTTCGTAGGTGTTGCGCACGATGGGCAGCAAAGAGGCGAGGAACAGGGCGAAGATGGCAGGGCCGCTGCCGATGCCGAGGATGCCCAAGGCGATGGCCAGGACGGCCAGGGGCGGAACGGTGTTGCCAATGTTGAAAAACTGCATGAAGCGTTCGGCACGGCCGACCATGGACGGGCGGCTGAGGAGGATGCCGGCAGGAATGCCCACGACAAGGGCGGCCAGCATGGAAGCGAGGACGAGAACCAGATGAGCTTGCAGGTAAAACAACAAATCGTCGCGGTAGTGTTCGATCGTGTTGATGCCGATCCATTGGATCAGCAGGGCCAGAAGGGCGAATACCAGCGCGCCTCCTATCAGCCCTTTGCCATAGTGGATAGCCACAGGCGGACTCCTTTTTTCAGTCGGCGAACACTTTCTCGTGTGGCAACGCCATTCCTGGCTGCCGAAAAAATGATCGCGATAAGCAGCTCATGCCGAGCGCGTTTCACTGTTGGAGCGAGCTTGCTCGCGAAAAACTTCAAGACAATGCGTACCTTCAGGTACCCAGCATTATCGTTGACGTCCATCGCGAGCAGGCTCGCTCCTACAGGGGGAAACGCACGGCAATCGAGCCATGAGCACAGCCTCGTCAGGCCGAATTGCAGGTGTTTCAGGCCCCCGACGAGTGGTCGTTACGGGGGAGTGGACGTCTCCGTGCTTTAAAAGGTTCCCATCTGAAGCAGCATTTGGCCACCCCTAATGTGCTCAACGGTTCGGTTCTTCGATCAACTTGGGCTATAATCTGCGCCCTTTTTTGAATCACCTGCCAGGCGATTTCCCATGACCAAACAGGCCGCCGAAGTCGCGAAACGCCGCACTTTCGCCATTATTTCCCACCCCGATGCCGGTAAGACCACCATCACCGAGAAGCTCCTGCTGATGGGCAAGGCGATTGCGGTAGCCGGTACGGTGAAATCTCGTAAATCCGATCGCCATGCCACCTCCGACTGGATGGAAATGGAAAAGCAGCGGGGTATTTCCATTACCACGTCGGTCATGCAGTTCCCGTATCGTGAACACATGATCAACCTGCTCGACACCCCGGGTCACGAAGACTTCTCCGAAGATACCTATCGCACCCTGACGGCGGTGGACTCGGCGTTGATGGTTCTCGACGGCGGTAAAGGTGTAGAGCCTCGGACCATCGCCCTGATGGACGTCTGCCGTCTGCGTGACACGCCGATCGTCAGCTTCATCAACAAACTCGACCGTGACATCCGCGACCCGATCGAACTGCTCGACGAAATCGAAGCCGTCCTCAAGATCAAGGCTGCGCCGATCACCTGGCCGATTGGTTGCTACCGTGACTTCAAAGGCGTGTATCACCTCGCCGATGACTACATCATCGTGTACACCGCCGGTCACGGCCACGAACGCACCGAAACCAGGATCATCGAGAAGCTCGACTCCGATGAAGCCCGCGCCCACCTGGGTGACGAGTACGAGCGTTTCATCGAGCAGCTGGAACTGGTGCAGGGCGCCTGCCACGAGTTCAACCAGCAGGAGTTCCTCGACGGTCAACTGACTCCGGTGTTCTTCGGTACGGCACTGGGCAACTTCGGTGTCGACCACGTTCTCGACGCCGTCGTTGATTGGGCGCCGCGCCCACTGGCACGCGTGGCCAACGAGCGCACCGTGGAGCCGGTGGAAGAGAAGTTCTCGGGTTTCATCTTCAAGATCCAGGCGAACATGGACCCGAAACACCGCGACCGCATCGCCTTCATGCGTATCTGCTCCGGCAAGTACGAAAAAGGCATGAAGATGCGCCACGTGCGCACCGGCAAGGACGTGCGGATCGGCGACGCGCTGACCTTCTTCTCCTCCGAGCGTGAGCAACTGGAAGAGGCGTTTGCCGGCGACATCATCGGCTTGCACAACCACGGCACCATCCAGATCGGCGACACCTTCAGCGAAGGCGAAGTCCTGGGTTTCACCGGCATTCCACACTTCGCCCCGGAACTGTTCCGTCGCGTACGCCTGAAAGATCCGCTGAAATCCAAGCAACTGCGCCAGGGCCTGCAACAACTGGCCGAAGAAGGCGCGACCCAGGTGTTCTTCCCGGAACGCAGCAACGACATCATCCTCGGCGCCGTCGGTGTGCTGCAGTTCGATGTGGTCGCCAGCCGCTTGAAAGAGGAATACAAGGTCGAGTGCTCCTACGAGCCGATCACTGTTTACTCTGCGCGCTGGATCGAATGCAGCGACAAGAAGAAGCTTGAGGAATTCTCCAACAAGGCTGTGGAAAACCTGGCGCTGGACGGCGGTGGTCACCTGACCTACCTCGCACCGACGCGGGTCAACCTGGCCCTGATGGAAGAGCGCTGGCCGGACGTGAAATTCCGTGCGACCCGTGAGCATCATTAAGTAATCGAATAAGGGCAGTTAATTCTGCCCTTGTTTAATTTTAATCAGCTCTCCTTGGCTTTGATTCCTCTAACAAATTTCATTTTTAGCGCGGATTTATATACTCGGCCTGCTCGCCATTTTGAGACGTCTTTAGGTGTTTGTTCGAAAAAGCCCATATCTTTCATTATTCGAAGCGCGCTCTTTATAGACTCTTCTGTGATTGATGAGCCGATATCGCTGCAAATTTTCTGTGCGAGAGAGTCTAAAGTAAATGGTGTTGCTTTGCCTTTGAGAGCGTCTAGTAATAAGTTTACTTGTCTATGGTTTTCGGAAAGTTCAGGATCTAAAGTGATCGCGTGAGCGAGTTCTTGTTTTGCATCGTTTATGAAGTTTGTTGCAGCTGTATCATAAGATTCAAAAATTGAAGATTGTTCAATTTTTCCGTTTTCATCAAGAGGGTTTTTCAGCTTTTGTAAATGGGAAAATAGTGAATTTATGAAGTTTAAAAATAGGCGCGGATAAAATGTTGCAAGATGTTCGTTGTCCTGTGAGGATGCATCCCGGAAATACGTTTTGATGAATGTAATGGTCTTGATGTTGCTACGACGCAAGTTTTCAGGAAATATTTGAAGTAAGAAAGTCTCGCAGTCTTCTGTTAGAAGTTTTCCTAGGCATATATCTTGCTTGTGTTGTTCGATTTTCTTAATGGTATCTGGAAACTTTTGTTGTACCCATGAGTTGGAGGCTATGCACGCTAGTGCGTAGTTCATTTGGGCTTGTTCGTCCCAGTATAGATCGATTTTTCTTCCGGAAGTTTGCTGTTCGATGTTTTGACTTCCGATTGCTAAGTCTACTCGTATAAAAAGACGGATGCTTAATCTCTGACGGAAATCGCTACTATTTTGTACGGTGTTCATACATAAAAGAATTCCCTCTACAAAGCGCTTCAGTTTTGTTGAGGGTACTGCTGTTTCTAGTCCGTCTACAAGTAGGTTTATTTTGCGGTTTCTAAGTTTTTCGACAACATTCAAGGGTGAGGCTATTTGTGCTAATTGCTCATAGGTCAGGCGAGCATAACCTTGTAGGGTTTCTTTGTATTGAGAGTTGGAGCGTTCGGCTTCTAATCGTGCAGATATTAATGCCCACCAAAATACTTCGTAATCCTCATTTATATTGCTTAGTATAGCCTTTATATAAGTGTCGGAGCTGTTTGGGATGCTAGCATCTATCTCTCCATATTCACTCGGTGATAAAAGAGGAAGGCCAATTCCTCGCTCTACGGACTCTTTGAAAAGTCGACTTTTTCCTGTGCCTTTACGTCCGAATATATAATTAAGATTTGAGTCTTGTTGTAGGATTGACCTTGTCATGTCGGATTCTACAAACCATGTCTCATCTATAATTCCTGATGATGAGGTTTTGTTTTGATGGATGACCTCAGGCGTTGCTATTTTTATAGCGCGCTTGTTAATGCCAAGAATTTCTTTTAGCTGGCTTATTGCGTAGATATTTTCTGTTTGAAGTTGTGAGATTTTAGGAAGTGAGCTATTAAAAAACGCACGATCATAAATCCATGGAATATAAAAGCGCTCAAGTTCATCCGTTGGCAAGGGTTCTGGGTCTTCAGCATCTATAGCCAAAGCTTCAGATAATGCCTCAAGCAGTTTTTCTTTGAACTCCGCCTCCGCTTCGGTTGTGCTTCCCTTCTTTTTTAGATTGTCGAGAGAGAAGGAGACGTACGCACCCGGGTTTGTAGGGTTGAAGGATAGAAGGGTTTTAATGCCTTGTAGTCAGGTTGTCTGATTATCTGGGCGACTGAAAATTACGCACGGTCCAGGAATCGTACTTATGATTGGAATCACTGAAGTAGTCGCGCCGGTTCTGTGGTCAACTAAAACCGTATCAAACTCTCCATTGATTAGATTGTCAATTTCAAAAATTTTTGTGAAAACATCAGAAAGAGATTTCGGGTCTAAAGCACAACGTAAAGAGAATGCTTCATAATCCATTTCCCATTCTTCATCAGTTGGGCGGCACCCGATGAAGTAAACGCCTGGAATTGTTGGGTTTGAAGTATAACTTGGCTCCGCTGCCCATCCTGCATATCCCATTAGTGAGTTTTCAATTTGGATTTTCTCTATTCCAAATATAGTGTGCAGGGTTGGTGCTTCTATGTCAGCGTCAATTACTAGTACCTTGTGCCCGTTGTCAGCAAGATCTCGAGCCAAAGCGCCAACTACGGATGATCGAGCTTGCCCACCTTTTTGGCCGTAAAAGTGTATGGTGTTTATGTTTTTTGTATTTTCATATCTGATGTTACTTTTGAAGCAAGCATTGTGTTGAGATAGCCAGTGATTATTTTGCTGACTGCTTAGGAGGAAGCTGTAATCACATTCTAGCTCTTTTTCAGTTAGCAGTAGTATTTGAGATGCGCTGCTGTCTATTATGCGCGTTAATTCACTTTCGTTGAATGAGCACTTCTCAAGGAGTAGCTTGAATCTCTGGTTGTCATCAAGGTTTTCAAATTCCGCATCTGAAATAATAATGTATATAGTTGGATAGTTAAAGTTGATTGTTGCTGTAGGGTATGTTGTGCGAATGTTTTTTAGGAGTTCAGATAGGGTTTTCATACGTTCTTTCCTAGCGCTTTAAGCGTTAGTATTGTGCTTTTGGCGATTTTATTTAGCTCGCTAAGTTTGGAGTGGTCCGTATTTTGTGATGGCCAGTCGGTGATGAATCGTGTGTATCTGATAGTCGGGTATGAGGCTAAAGGCAAGGTTCGCGTACCTTTTGTTGACTCAACATTAATGCTGTTGAAAGCACTTGTTAGCTCTGAGATTCTTGTGTTCAGAGCGCCGGCGTGTGGTAGGCCTGCTGATGTTTTTGATAGATGTTGTAGCTTGTTTATTATGTCGTGACTTTTGATAGGTTTGATGTCGGCGAGCTTTAGTTCTATAGCTATTAGTCTGCAGTAGCTCTCGACAAGATCACTCCCGCAAGTAAATGCTTTTTTGAATTCTGTTATGTTTATGGTGTGAGCCATATGTAACTCCTGTTTGGCAAATCCCGTAAAAAATGGAGTATGTTACCTATTTATTTTCTTCTTGCCAAGGTGTCGTGTGTGGGCGTCTTTAGGGATTTAAATGTCCTATTAGTTTGTAAGAATATTAATTAGTTTTTTGTTGTTGGTGTTTAAGTTTTGTTGCGTGTGATTTGGTGTTCGCTCAGTACTTGGGTCGAGTGAGGTTTTTATTTGTAGTGGGAAATTCTACTTTGCTGAGTATTAAAGGTTTTTAAGGGTTTCTACACTGTTTATTTTCTTTTGTTATAGTTTTTATTCCAAACTAGTCTGATTTTCATTGCGTTTCTGCCTGCTCGTTAGCGTCCAATCTGGAGAACCCGGCTGATCGGAACTAGATTTGACTCAGCACCAGACAGGCACTCAACGAAAGGAAGGAATCGGCTATGAACAGGTTGTTTCGCGTTTTACTGCTGTTGAAGGTGATGGTGATGCTCTCGCTCGGAGCTTCGACGGCGTGGGCCGAGTGTATCGATCACGGGGAGCAGGCTTCGAGCGGGCAGGCGGGTTATGCGGGGTTGATGATCGCCAAGTCCGAATCGGAACCGGGAGATCAGGGGCAGGGCGGTGCGGACAACGACGATGACTCGACCACCGACGAACCGGACTCCGATGAGGAAGAGGGCGACAGCCAGACGTAGTCGCTCTATTGCAGGCAAAAGAAAACCCCTTCTACCTGAGTGATGCGCATTCGAGGCAGAAGGGGTTTGGTTAACGCGTAATTACTTGAGCTACTCAATCCCTGTGGGAGCTAGCCTGCTAGCGATTGCGGTGTGCCAGTGAGCAGAAATGTTGACTGGTATGCCGCTATCGCCAGCAGGCTAGCTCCTACAGTTTTTTATGCCGCGCCGTCGAGGAATTGCTCGGCGTAGTGGCAAGCCACCTGGCGGCCGGCGATCAGGCGCAGGGCCGGCTCTTCAGTGCTGCAACGCTCGGTGGCGTACGGGCAGCGCTTGTGGAAGGCGCAGCCGGACGGCGGGTTCAGCGGGTTGGGCAATTCGCCGACGATCTTGATTTTCGGCTTGTCCGGATCCGGGTGGATGGCCGGCGTCGCCGACAACAGCGCCTGGGTGTAAGGGTGCAGAGGTCGGGAGTAAATGTCCTCTTTCGTGCCCATTTCCACCGGACGACCGAGGTACATCACCATCACATGGTCGGCAACGTGGCGTACCACTGCCAGGTTGTGGGAGATGAACACATAGGCGGTGTTGAACTCTTGCTGCAAATCCATGAACAGGTTGAGTACCTGTGCCTGAATCGACACGTCCAGTGCCGAGGTCGGTTCGTCCGCCACCAACACTTTCGGTTGCAGCATCATCGCGCGGGCCAGGGCGATCCGCTGGCGCTGACCACCGGAGAACATGTGCGGATAACGTTGATAGTGCTCGGGACGCAAACCCACCTGCTTCATCATCGCCTGGACTTTCTCGCGACGTTCCGCGGCGCTCAGGTTGGTGTTGATCAATAATGGCTCTGCAAGCTGATCACCGACTTTCTGCCGAGGGTTCAACGAGGCGTACGGGCTCTGGAACACCATCTGCACGTCTTTGCGCAGTTGCTTGCGCTGGGCCTTGTCGGCACCGGCGACTTCCTGCCCGGCAATTTTCAAGGAGCCGGAGGACGGCTCTTCGATCAGGGTCAGGGCACGGGCCAGGGTGGATTTGCCGCAACCCGACTCGCCTACGACAGCGAGGGTCTTGCCGGCTTCCAGTTCGAACGATACGCCGTTGAGGGCGCGCACGGTGGCGTGCCCCTTGAACAGGCCTCGGGACACCTCGTAGTGACGGGTCAGGTCGCGGGCGGTAAGAACGACGGCCATTACGCCACCTCCTGGTTCAGCGGGTAGAAGCAGCGAGCGAGGCTGTTGCTTTTCTGGTCAAGGGCCGGACGTTGTTGACGGCAGTTGTCTTTCACGTACGGGCAGCGTGGCGACAGCAGGCAACCTTGCGGGCGGTCGTAGCGACCGGGAACGATGCCCGGCAGGGTCGACAGGCGCGAGGCACCCAGGCTGTGTTCCGGAATTGCCTTGAGCAACGCTTCGCTGTACGGGTGTGCCGGAATGTCGAACAGTTGCGGCACCTGGCCGACTTCGACCGCCTGGCCGGCGTACATCACGCACACGCGCTGGGCGGTTTCGGCCACGACGGCGAGGTCGTGGGTGATCAGCACCAGGCCCATGTTCTGCTCTTTCTGCAACGCCAGCAGCAGGTCCATGATTTGCGCCTGGATGGTTACGTCCAGCGCCGTGGTCGGTTCGTCGGCGATCAGCAGTTTCGGTTCGCCGGCAATCGCCATGGCAATCGCGACACGCTGGCTCATGCCCCCGGACAGTTGATGCGGGTAGGCGTCCATACGGCTGGCGGCACCCGGGATTTCAACTTTTTCCAGCAGTTCGATGGCGCGCTTGCGGGCAGCCTTGCCGGACATTTTCAGGTGCAGGCGCAGCACTTCTTCAATCTGGAAACCGACGGTGTAGCTCGGGTTCAGGGCAGTCATCGGGTCCTGGAAGACCATGGACAGGTCTTTACCCACGATCTGGCGACGCTGGCGATTGTTGAGCTTGAGCATGTTCTTGCCGTCGAAATTCAGGGCGTCAGCGGTGACGATCCCCGGATGCTCGATCAGGCCCATCAGCGCCATCATGGTCACGGACTTGCCGGAACCGGACTCGCCAACGATGGCCAGCACTTCGCCCTTGTCCACTTGCAGGTCGAGGCCATCGACGACTGGCGTGGCGTTTTTGTCGCCGAAGCGAACATTGAGATTCTTGATTTCTAGCAGTGACATGGGAATCTCCTCAGGCGGCGTTCTTGAGTTTCGGGTCCAGCGCATCGCGCAGGCCGTCGCCCATCAGGTTGATTGCCAGCACGCTGAGCAAAATGGTCAGACCAGGCAGGCTCACTACCCACCAGGCGCGTTCGATGTAGTCGCGGGCCGAAGCCAGCATGGTGCCCCACTCAGGGGTTGGCGGTTGTACGCCAAGGCCGAGGAAGCCCAGTGCGGCGGCATCGAGGATCGCCGAGGAGAAGCTCAGGGTGGCCTGAACGATCAGCGGCGCCATGCAATTAGGCAGCACGGTGACGAACATCAGGCGCGGCAGACCGGCACCGGCCAGGCGCGCGGCGGTCACGTAGTCGCGGTTCAGTTCGCCCATCACCGCAGCGCGGGTCAGACGAACGTAGGACGGCAGGGACACCACGGCGATGGCGATCACGGTATTGATCAGGCCAGGGCCGAGGATGGCGACGATCGCCACGGCCAGCAGCAGGGACGGCAGGGCCAGCATGATGTCCATCAGACGCATGATGCTCGGGCCAAGTATGCGCGGGAAGAACCCGGCGAACAGACCCAGCAGGATCCCCGGGATCAGCGACATCACCACCGACGACAAACCGATCAGCAACGACAGGCGCGAGCCCTGGATCAGGCGCGACAGCAGGTCGCGACCCAGTTCGTCGGTGCCGAGCAGGAACTGCATCTGTCCACCTTCCAGCCAGGCCGGCGGGGTCAGCAGGAAGTCACGGTACTGCTCGCTCGGGTCGTGAGGGGCAACCCACGGGGCGAAGATGGCGCAGAAAATCACCAGCAGCATGAACATCAGGCCGGCGACGGCACCTTTGTTCTTGGAAAACGCTTGCCAGAATTCTTTGTACGGAGACGGGTACAGCAGGCTTTGATCGACTGCTACCGATGGAATTGGAGTGGTCATGGTCATGATCTCAGCGCTGATGACGGATGCGTGGGTTGGCAAAGCCGTAGAGGATGTCCACTACGAAGTTGACCACAATCACCAGGCAGGCGATTAACAGGATGCCGTTTTGCACAACGGGATAATCCCGGGCGCCAATGGCTTCGATCAGCCATTTGCCGATGCCGGGCCACGAGAAGATGGTTTCGGTCAGGACCGCACCGGCCAACAGGGTGCCGACTTGCAGGCCGACCACGGTGAGTACCGGGATCAGCGCGTTGCGCAGGCCGTGTACGAACACCACGCGTGCCGGCGACAGGCCTTTGGCCTTGGCGGTGCGGATGTAGTCTTCACGCAGCACTTCGAGCATCGACGAACGGGTCATCCGCGCGATCACTGCCAGCGGAATGGTGCCGAGCACAATGGCCGGCAGGATCAGGTGGTGCAGGGCGTCGAAGAAGGCGTCCGGCTCGTCGGCCAGCAGCGTATCGATCAGCATGAAGCCGGTGCGTGGCTCGATGTCATACAGCAGGTCGATCCGCCCGGATACCGGGGTCCAGCCCAGACTTACCGAGAAGAACATGATCAGGATCAGGCCCCACCAGAAGATCGGCATCGAGTATCCCGCCAGGGAGACACCCATCACTCCATGGTCGAACAAGGATCCTCGCTTGAGTGCCGCGATCACCCCGGCCAGAAGGCCCAGGATGCCGGCGAACAACAGGGCGGCCATGGACAGTTCCAGGGTCGCGGGGAACAGGGAGGTGAATTCGCTCCACACGCTTTCACGGGTACGCAGGGATTCCCCGAGATCGCCGTGGGCGAGCTTGCCGATGTAATCCAGGTACTGGGCATACAGGGGTTTGTTCAGACCTAGGCGTTCCATTGCCTGAGCGTGCATTTCGGGGTCGACCCTACGTTCTCCCATCATGACTTCTACGGGGTCGCCCGGGATCATGCGAATCAACGCGAAAGTCAGCAAGGTGATGCCGAAGAACGTGGGGATCAGTAACCCCAGTCGGCGGGCAATAAAACTAAACATCGTGTGTTGTACCTCATCAGCCGGTTAGGCGTGCCCGGCATGCCTGGGTCAGGAATGCCGGGAGTTTTCTTATTACTTCACCTGGGTGGTGGCGAAGTTATTCGTGGTGAGGGGGCTAATGTGATAGCCCTCTACGTTGTTGCGCATTGCGGTAAACATTCTAGTGTGCGCCATGCTGATCCACGGCTGGTCCTGGTTGAAAATAACCTGGGCCTGTTCGTAGAGCGCTGCGCGTTCGGCCGGATCGGTTTTTTCCCGGGCCTGGTCGAGCAGCGCCTGGAACTTGTCATTGCACCAGCGTGCGTAGTTTTCTCCGTTCTTGGCCGCTTCACAACTGAGCATAGGCGTCAGGAAGTTATCCGGGTCGCCGTTATCACCCGCCCATCCGGCGGAAACCATGTCGTGCTCGCCGTTTTTGGCGCGTTTGAGCATTTCGCCCCATTCCATCACGCGGATGTCGATCTTGATCCCGACCTTGGCCAGGTCGGCTTGCATCATCTGCGCGCCGAGCATCGGGTTCGGGTTGGTCGGACCGCCACCGTTGCGGGTGAACAGGGTGAAGGTGGTGCCTTCCGGTACGCCGGCTTCCTTGAGCAGGGCGCGAGCCTTGTCCAGATCACGGGCCGGGTTTTTCAGGCTGTGGTTGTAGCCCAGCAGGGTGTCCGGGTACGGGTTGACCGCGGCGGTCGCATTGCCCTTGCCGAACAACGCATTGACGTATGCCTCTTTGTCGAAGGCGATGTCGATGGCTTTGCGCACCCGCACATCACTCATGTATTTGTGCGTGGTGTTCATGGCGATGTAGGAAACGGTCATCGCGTTCAGTTCATCGACTTTCAGCTTGTCGTCTTTCTTGATGCTCGGAATGTCATCCGGCTTCGGATAGAGCGCGACCTGGCACTCGTTGGCCTTGAGCTTCTGCAGGCGCACGTTGTTGTCGGTGGCGATGGCCAGGATCAACGCATCGGCTGGCGGTTTGCCACGGAAGTAGTCCGGGTTGGCCTTGAAGCGGACCTGGGCGTCCTTGTTGTAGCGCTGGAAGACGAACGGGCCAGTGCCGATCGGCTTGTTGTTCAGGTCGCCGGTCTTGTTCGCTTTGAGCAACAGGTCGGCGTACTCGGCGGAGTAGATCGAGGAGAACGCCATGGCGATGTCGGCCAGAAACGGTGCTTCGCGACGGGTCAGGGTGAACTTGACCGTGTTGTCGTCGACTTTCTCGACGCTCTTGAGCAGTTCCTTGAAGCCCATGCTTTCAAAGTACGGGAAGCCCACGCTCGACAGCTTGTGCCACGGATGATTCGGGTCCAGCTGACGCTGGAAGCTCCAGACCACGTCGTCGGCATTCATGTCGCGGGTCGGCTTGAAGTATTCGGTGGTGTGGAACTTGACGCCTTTACGCAGATGGAACGTGTAGGTCAGGCCGTCTTCGCTGATGTCCCAGGAGTCGGCCAGTGCCGGAATCACGTCGGTGGTGCCGGGCTTGAAGTCTGCCAGGCGATTGAAGATGGTTTCGGCCACGGCATCGGCGGTGACTGCAGTCGTGTACTGGACCATGTCGAAGCCTTCGGGGCTGGCTTCCGTGCAAACCACCAGGGGCTTGGCCGAAACACCGACAGCGACACTGAGCAACGCGGCCGCGATGGCCGCACGTAGGGGAAGCATTTTCATCAAGAACCCTCTGCAATCAGTTAAAGGACAAAAGCCGAACGGCCGATTCGTCACTGAATCAGCCGTTCGGCACGGGCATTACAGGATGTTGAACGGAACCGTGGTTACGAGGCGGAACTCGTTGATGCTGCCGTCAGCCTGGTTTTCGCTGGCACGGTGAGCGGTGTAGGTGCCGCGAATCGTGGTGGCCTTGAGCGGGCCGCTCTGCACGGCGTAGGTCGCGCCGATGCCGTATTCATAATGGTGTTCGCCATCCTGGGACTGGATGCCGTCGTAACCCTTGCCTGCCACGCCGCCGTTGCCGGTGTAGTGAGTGCCGTCGATACCCCAGCCGCGAGCCTGGTAGATGTTGAACTTCAGGCCTGGTACGCCGTATTCGGCCATGTTCAGACCGTAGGCAACCTGGAACGATTTTTCGTTCGGGCCGTTGAAGTCCGACAACAGGGAGTTGGCCAGGTAGATGCCGTTGGTTTCGTGCAGGTAGTCGAAGTACTCGTTACCGTTCACTTCCTGGTACGAGAAGGTCAGGGTGTGGGCCTGGTGGGTCAGTCCGAACGACAGCGAGTAGGTGTCGTTGTCGATGTCGCCGATCAGGGCTTTACCGGTTTCCTTGGTTTTGTAGTAGTTCAGGCCGGTGGTCAGGCTCAGTACCTGGCTGTCGCCCAGTACGTGAGAGGCGCCGAAGTAGTACTGGTTCCAGATATCTTCAGCCTGGGTCGCCCAGAGACTGGTGGTCAGGCTGGCGAACGGGTTGTAGGTGATACCGCCGGTGTAGACGTGGTCGGTTTCGACGATGCCGTTTGCGTATTCGGTGCGGAATTTGCGCTGGCTTTCTTCGGTACGCGGTGAGTTGCGGTCGAAGGTGGCCAGGTCGAAGGCCAGGTTGTTCAGCTCTTCGCTGTGGAGGGCCACGCCCTGGAAGCTCGAAGGCAGTGCACGGTTACCGATCACGTCGACCATCGGGCTGCTGAAGTTCATGCGGCCGGCGGTCAGGGTGCTGTTGGAGACACGAGCCTTGACGTTGGCCAGGCCCAGTTTGCTCCACTGGCCTTGAGCGTCGCCGCCCTCTTTGGTCAGGGTACGGTTGTTGCCCGCGCCTGGACGAGTGCCCGGTGCGCCGCCGTTGTTGGACGCCAGGTCTTTGCGGTCCTGGTCCAGTGCGATCGCGTTGTACGCCGCCACTTCAGTGCTGAAGCCTACGGTGCCTTCGGTGAAGCCCGAGTTGTACTTGAGGATGGTGCCCTGGACCCAGTTGATCCGGCGATCGGTCGGGGTCGATACGCCGTCTTTCTTGTAGGCGAACTTGGCGCCGCGTTGCAGTTGTTCGTTGGCGTACCAGTTGCGCGTGGTGCCGGTGATCGACTGGCCTTCGATAAAGCCGGTGGCTTCGCTTTGGGCGCTTTTCTCGTTCACGGTAACCGGGGTGAAAGCCTGGCTTTGGGTTTCTGCGTAAGCCGTGGCGGTTACGCTGCTGATGGCCATGGCCAATAACGCGGTGCTGCTCAGTTTCATGGGTAAAGCTCCTTACTTTCTTTTTTTTATGCCGGTCTTTTTTTGTGATCCGGCTATTGGTTTAGAACTCATTCACGGCGTCGCAAACGTTTGCTGCCAGCCAAATTGGCAAAAGACGGCAAAGCGTCTGCGTGAGGGCGGAACATCCGCCCCCCGGCATTTCTGGCTAATCGGTTATTTTTCTATGCTGACACCCGAGAAAACATTGCGACCGAACGGGCTCACCTTGAACCCTTCGATTTTGGCGCTCAGCGGCTGGTTGACCGTCGAGTGGGCGACTGGCGTCATCGGCACTTGCTGCTTGAGCAATTGCTGCGCCTGTTTGTAGAGCAGGGTGCGCTGGTCGCGGTCGGTGACGACCTTGGCCTGCTTGATCAGCTTGTCGTAAGCCGGATCACACCACATCGAGTAGTTGTTGCCGCCAATGGCGTCACAGCTGTAGAGCGTGCCCAGCCAGTTGTCCGGGTCACCGTTGTCGCCGGTCCAGCCGATCAGGCTGATGTCGTGTTCGCCATTCTTGGTGCGCTTGATGTACTCGCCCCACTCATAACTGACAATCTTGACCTTGAGGCCGATCTTCGCCCAGTCAGCCTGGAGCATCTCGGCCATCAACTTGGCGTTGGGGTTGTATGGACGCTGGACCGGCATGGCCCAGAGGGTGATTTCGGTGCCTTCCTTGACGCCGGCAGCCTTGAGCAGCTCCTTGGCTTTTTCCGGGTTGTAGGCGGCGTCCTTGATAGTCTCGTCGTAGGACCATTGGGTCGGCGGCATGGCGTTGACCGCCAGTTGCCCCGCGCCCTGGTAGACGGCATTGAGAATGCCTTGCTTGTTCACCGCCATGTCCAGCGCCTGGCGTACTTCAAGCTGGTCGAATGGTTTGTGGCGCACGTTGTAGGCGATGTAACCGAGGTTGAAACCGGGCTTCTCGATCAGTTGCAGGGCCGTGTCGTTCTTCAGTGCGGGCACATCGGCAGGACGCGGGTGCAGGGTGATCTGGCACTCGCCGGCCTTGAGTTTCTGCACGCGCACCGAGGCGTCGGTGTTGATGGCGAAAATCAGGTTATCGAGCTTGACCCGGTCAGGGGCCCAGTAATGCTTGTTGCCGGTGTAACGGATGTTCGAGTCTTTCTGGTAGCTCTTGAACACGAACGGCCCGGTGCCGATCGGCTTCTGGTTGATGTCGCTCGGCTTGCCTTCGGCCAGCAGCTTGTCGGCGTATTCGGCCGAAAGGATGGCAGCGAAGCTCATGGCGATGTTCTGGATGAACGCGGCGTCCACGCTATTGAGCGTAAAGACCACGGTCAGTGGCCCGGTCTTTTCGACCTTGGCGATGTTCTTGTTCAGGCTCATGCCGTTGAAGTACGGAAACTCTGTCGGATAAGCCTTACGGAAAGGTTGCTGCGGGTCGAGCATGCGATTGAACGTGAACAGCACGTCGTCGGCGTTGAAGTCGCGGGTCGGCGTGAAGTACTTGGTGGTATGAAACTTCACCCCTTCGCGCAGGTGAAACGTGTATTTGAGGCCGTCCTCGGAAATATCCCAGCTCGTGGCCAGGCCCGGTACGACGTTGGTCGCGCCTTTTTCAAACTCAGCCAACCGGTTGTACAGCGGCTCGGCGGCGTCGTTGTCGGTCGCAGTGGTGTACTGCGCCGTGTCGAAACCGGCGGGGCTGCCTTCGGAGCAGAACACCAGGCTGTTGTTGGCGGCCTGGCTGATGGAAGTGGCGGCCAACAGGCCGGTGCCCAGCAATGCGGATAAAACCAAGGTATGGCGCATAACGCTCCCTTTACTCTCAAAGTGTTTTCAATGAGTCGCCGTCCCGTCCGCGGACGTAGAGGCATCACTGATTTCAAGCCATGCGCGCAGCATTAACCGATGACCCACGCGTGCACTGGTCAGATCCCGACGGTATGAGCCACGGGTCCGGCAGTAAATGCGTAGAGTCCTAAAGACTCGTAGGAAATGGCAACGCGTCCTCGCCCGATGCTGTAGTCAGCTGCGGACCAGGATGTAGGCGAATTCCTGCTTTCTCGGAAGATAAAGCAACGGCGACGTCAGGAACGTCGCCGTTGCAAAACCTTATTTGCTGACGCTGACGCCGTAGAAGGAGTTCAAGCCAAATGGGCTGATCTTGAAGTCCTGCACGTTGGCGCGCATGGGTTGGAACACCGTCGAGTGAGCGATAGGTGTCATAGGCACAGCATCCTTGAGGACGTGTTGCGCCTGTTTGTACAGCTCGGTGCGTTTGCCTTGGTCCGAAGTGCGCTTGGCTTGCTTGACGATGTCGTCAAACTTCTTGTCGCACCATTTGGAGAAGTTGTTGCCTTCCAGCGAGTCGCAGCCGAACAGCACGTTCAGCCAGTTGTCCGGGTCACCGTTGTCGCCGCTCCAGCCAATCAGCATCGCGCCGTTCTCGCCGCCCTTGGAGCGCTTGATGTACTCGCCCCACTCGTAGCTCTGGATCTTGACCTTGAGGCCGATCTTGGCCCAGTCGGACTGCAGCATTTCTGCCATCAGCTTGGCGTTCGGGTTGTACGGACGCTGAACCGGCATCGCCCACAGGACGATTTCGGTACCTTCCTTGACGCCGGCTTCCTTGAGCAGCTCCTTGGCTTTCTCGGGATCGTACTTGGCGTCCTTGATGGTGGTGTCGTAGGACCACTGGGTCGGCGGCATGGCGTTGACCGCCAGTTGGCCGGCGCCCTGGTACACGGAGTCGATGATCTGCTGCTTGTTGACGGCCATGTCCATGGCCTGGCGCACTTTCAACTGCGACATCGGGTTTGGCTTGTCGTCGCCCTTGATCTTGTCCATCACGTTGTAGGCGATGTAGCCCAGGTTGAACCCCGCCTGCTCAGGCATCTTCAAGGACTTGTCTTCCTTGAGCGCCTTCAGGTCGGCCGGACGAGGGAACAGGGTGACCTGGCACTCGTTCTTCTTCAGCTTCTGGATGCGTACCGACGGGTCGGTGGTGATGGCGAAGATCAGGTTGTCGATCTTGACGTCGTCAGGCTTCCAGTAGTCCTTGTTCCCGGTGTAGCGGATGTTGGAGTCTTTCTGGTAGCTCTTGAACACGAACGGGCCGGTGCCGACCGGCTTCTGGTTGATGTCGGCTGCCTTGCCTTCCTTGAGCAGCTGGGCAGCGTACTCGGCGGACTGGATCGAGGCGAAGCTCATGGCCATGTTCTGGATGAACGCGGCATCAACGTCCTTGAGGGTGAACTTGACCGTGTGGTCGTCGACTTTATCGATCTTGGTGATGTTGGTATCCATCCCCATGTCGGTGAAGTACGGGAATTCGGTCGGGTACGCTTTGCGGAACGGATCATCCTTGTTAATCATGCGATTAAAGGTGAACAGCACGTCGTCGGCGTTGAACTCACGAGTCGGTTTGAAATACGGGGTAGTGTGGAACTTGACGCCTTCACGCAGGTGAAAGGTGTAGGTCAGGCCGTCATCGGAAACGTCCCACTTGGTCGCCAGCCCAGGAACCACGGCGGTGCCGCCACGTTCGAACTGGGTGAGGCGGTTGAACATGGTTTCTGCAGAGGCGTCGAAGTCGGTTCCGGTGGTGTATTGACCTGGATCGAAACCGGCCGGGCTCCCTTCGGAGCAGAACACCAGGTTAGTCGCTGCTTGGGCGAACGGTGCGCTGGCTAACAAGCTTGCGCCAACTAAGAACGGAATGACCGCGTGTTTAAGCATGGTGGCCTCATGATTTGTTGTCATTTTTGGAATTAGAGGACGACCTCGTGAGTCGTGCCTGCGGATACTTATGCAGGGGCCATACCCAATGCAAGATCCAGAGTGACTACAAGCCTTAAACAGTGGAACGAACGTACCTTAATGTCGCATTTGTATAATTCCTGACGCATTTGACCGTTTGCGCGGCGTTTTTACGGTGCAAATGACGCACTTTTACAGTGCGCTCTTGACTCGGGTTGCTCCCGCGTGGGGCGGGGTGTTACTTATTCATACCCCGGATTGAGGGGTGGGCATGGCGTGAATAAGAGTGGTTATTGTTGTACCGATAGTGGCCAATCGACGGCTTTTCTCGGGGGGACCTATCCAGTTATAGCTCATGCCTGAAAACTGCCAAAAAAAACGGCGATCATTTTCATGATCGCCGTTTTTGTTTACGGGCTACCGATTCAAGGCATCAGCACTTCAATCGAGCCATCGGCGGTCATGCTGACCTGGCTGGTGCCGGCCTCGACATCCGGCGTCACCGGTGCGCTGTCCATGGCGGCGGCTTTCATCATCATCGGCGCGCGCATGTAAGGCTGTGGATAACCGTTGCTGTTGAGGTTCAGGTTGACGATTTTGTAGCTCTTGCCGCCAAGGGCGTCGGTGGCCAGTTGGGCGCGGGCCTTGAAGGCGGTCACGGCGTCCTTGAGCAAGGCGTCTTCGCTGGCCTTGCGGGTCGGGGTGGCGATAGCGAAGTCCATGCCGCCCATTTTCAGGTCGGTGAGCAGTTCGCCGGTCAGCTTCGACAGCGCAGCGAAGTCCGGGCTTTCCAGGCGCAATTCGGCGCGCTCGCGCCAGCCGGTGATTTTCTGGCCCTTGGTGTCGTAGATCGGGTAGCTGTTGCGGCTGCCCTGGCGCAGAGTGATGTCCTTGACTTGCTTGGCCTTGGCCAGTGCCTTGTTCATGGTGGTGCTGACATCGGCGGCGAGTTTGGCCGGGTCGGTGTTCTGTTCTTCGGTGTAGAGGGTCACGATCATCAGGTCGCGGGCCACTTCCTGACTGACTTCGGCGCGCAGGGAAATCTGGTTGTAATGAAGCTCGTCGGCGGCCAGGGCCGGGAGGCTGGCGACGGTGCCAACGCTCAGGGCGAGGACGGCGGCGCTGCGGCGGAATGTGTGCATGAAGGCTCCTTGAAAGGTGCGCAGGGGTATGGTCCGGACCTGCGTGAAACCATCAGACTCTAGCTTTTAAGTTCCGGTTCGCACAGTTACAACTTCTATACAGATGGAACTTTGGTGGCTGCTTCGCAGCCAATCGCGAGCAGGCTCGCTCCCACAGTTGACCGCATTCCAATGTGGGAGCGAGCCTGCTCGCGAAAGCGGCCTCGTAGACGCTGCAGACCTTCCTGCCATGTGGCCGTTTGCCGCACTTTTGCCTGTCAGCCCCCGCGCTTGGTTATACTCCCTGCGATCCGCCTGGAGCGCTCATCAGGAGAGCTCATGCTCGCCCCCGTTCAAATCACTTCCGCCACTCGCCAGAACCTCTGGCGGCTGACGTTCATCCGCACGTTGGTGCTGGCCGCCCAGGCCGGTTCCGTTGGCCTGGCCTACTGGCTCGAATTGCTGCCACTGCCCTGGTTTCAGTTGGCGGCGACGCTCGCATGTTCAATGCTGCTGTGCGTGTTCACGGCCATTCGCCTGCGTACCTCGTGGCCGGTGACCGAGCTCGAATACGCCGTGCAACTGGCCTGCGATCTGTTTATCCACAGCGCATTGCTGTATTTCTCCGGTGGCTCGACCAACCCCTTCGTCTCCTATTACCTGGTGCCGCTGACCATTGCCGCCGTGACCTTGCCGTGGCGTTACTCGGTGATCCTGTCGGGTATCGCGTTGACGATGTACACGCTGTTGCTGGCGCAGTTCTATCCGCTGCAAACCTTCCCGATCGCCCGCGAAAACCTGCAGGTGTACGGAATGTGGCTGAGCTTCGCCCTGGCTGCAGCGGTGATCACGTTTTTCGCCGCGCGCATGGCCGAAGAGCTGCGTCGTCAGGAAGAGTTGCGCGCCATTCGCCGCGAAGAAGGCCTGCGCGATCAGCAACTGCTGGCCGTCGCCACCCAGGCCGCCGGTGCGGCCCATGAACTGGGCACGCCGTTGGCGACCATGAGTGTGCTACTCAAGGAAATGCGCCAGGATCATCATGATCCGATGTTGCAGGACGACCTGAGCGTGCTGCAGGATCAGGTCAAGCTGTGTAAAGAGACCTTGCAGCATCTGGTACGCGCCGCCGAGGCCAATCGCCGGTTGGCGGTGGAGATGCAGGACGTCACCGATTGGCTTGATGAAGCCCTCAATCGCTGGCACCTGATGCGCCCGGAAGCCAGTTATCGCTTCCAGCGCCTCGGCCAGGGCCCGGTCCCCCGGATGGCGCCGCCGCCGGACCTGACCCAGGCTTTGCTGAATCTGTTGAACAACGCTGCCGATGCCTGCCCCGAAGGGCTGCAAGTGACGCTGGACTGGGATTGGGAAAACCTCACCATCAGCATTCGTGACCATGGTGCCGGTGTGCCGCTGGCCATCGCCGAGCAAATCGGCAAGCCGTTTTTTACCACCAAGGGCAAAGGCTTCGGCCTGGGCCTGTTTTTGAGCAAGGCCAGCGTGACACGCGCCGGCGGCTCAGTGAAACTCTACAGTCATGAGGAAGGTGGCACGCTCACCGAGCTGCGCCTGCCCCGTGTCGCCCGAGGAGACGAACATGAGTGAAGAGATCCAAGTCGAAGGCGAAGAACTGCCGCATTTGTTGCTGGTCGATGACGACGCCACATTCACCCGCGTCATGGCCCGCGCCATGGCTCGCCGCGGTTTTCGCGTCAGCACTGCCGGTTCCGCCGAGGAAGGCCTGGAGTTGGCCAAGGCCGATCTGCCGGATTACGCCGCCCTGGACCTGAAGATGGACGGCGATTCCGGCCTGGTGCTGCTGCCCAAGTTGCTGGAAATGGACCCGGAAATGCGCGTGGTGATCCTCACCGGTTACTCGAGCATTGCCACTGCCGTCGAGGCGATCAAGCGCGGTGCCTGCAACTACCTGTGCAAGCCGGCGGACGCCGACGACGTGCTGGCGGCGCTGCTGTCCGAGCACGCCGACCTCGACAGCCTGGTGCCGGAAAACCCGATGTCCGTGGACCGCCTGCAGTGGGAGCACATCCAGCGCGTGCTGACTGAACACGAAGGCAACATCTCCGCCACCGCCCGTGCCCTGGGCATGCACCGCCGCACCCTGCAGCGCAAACTGCAGAAGCGTCCCGTTCGCCGCTGAGCCTGCGCTGAACGAATGCGGGCCGTATCTCGCGAAAAACCGGACCGATCATCTATGATCGGTTCGTGTGTGTACTTTTTTCTATCGAGCCTTATCCATGAATCAGAACGCTGAGTATTCCGCGGTCAACGACGCTGTGCGCGGGCAGTTTTTTCGCAAAGTGTGGGCGATGATCACGCCTTACTGGCGCAGTGAAGAAAAGGTCAAAGCCTGGACTCTGCTGATCGCCGTGATTGCGCTGTCGCTGATCAGCGTAGGGATCTCGGTGTGGTTCAACACCTGGTACAAGGATTTCTACAACGCGCTGCAACAAAAGGACGAGGAGGCATTCTGGCGGCTGATCCTGTATTTCTGCGGGATTGCTGCGGTGGCGATCGTCGGCGCGGTGTATCGGCTGTACCTGACGCAGATGCTGACGATCCGCTGGCGGGCATGGCTCACCGAAAAGCATTTCACCCGCTGGCTGGGTGACAAAAACTACTACCAGCTGGAGCAGGGCGGTTACACCGATAACCCGGACCAGCGGATTTCCGAAGACCTCAACAACTTCACCTCCAACACCCTTGAGCTGGGTATCGGGCTGCTGCGCAATATTGTCAGCCTGGTGTCGTTCTCGATCATCCTGTGGGGTGTGTCGGGCAGTATTGAAGTATTCGGCATCACCATTCCCGGCTACATGTTCTGGTGCGTGCTGGTTTACGCGGTGGTCGGCAGCTGGTTGACGCATTTGATCGGTCGTCGCCTGATCGGCCTGAATAACCAGCAACAACGCTTCGAAGCTGACCTGCGTTTCTCCATGGTGCGAATTCGCGAGAATGCCGAAAGCATCGCGTTGTACAACGGAGAGCCGAACGAAAACCGCCGGTTGAGCAGTCGCTTCGGGATGGTCTGGCATAACTTCTGGGACATCATGAAGGTGTCCAAGCGCCTGACGTTCTTCACCGCTGGTTACAGCCAGGCCGCGATCATCTTCCCCTTCATGGTTGCCGCCCCGCGTTACCTTTCCGGCAAGATCGAACTGGGCGAACTGATGCAAATCAGCTCGGCGTTCGGCAATGTGCAGGAAAGTTTCAGCTGGTTTATCAGTGCCTACCAGAGCCTCGCTTCCTGGCGCGCCACCTGCGATCGTCTGTTGAGCTTCCACCAGGCCATGCGTGACAACGAAGAACGTGCGCCGGCCATCGACGTCCAGAATTCGGGATCGGTGCTGAAGGTGCACAACCTCGGCCTCGACCTGGCTGAAGGTCGTCACCTGCTGACCAACGCCGACATGACCGTGAAGGAGGGCGAGCGTGTGATGCTCAGCGGTCGTTCCGGCAGCGGCAAGTCGACCCTGCTGCGGGCGATGGGGCATCTGTGGCCGACCGGCCACGGCAGTATTCGCCTGCCATCGGCGCGCTACCTGTTCCTGCCGCAAAAACCGTATTTGCCGATTGGCACCCTGCGTGATGTCCTCAGTTATCCACAGCCCGGCGATACCTATCCGAACGAGCGCTACGCGCAGGTGCTGGAAACCTGCCGCTTGCCGCACCTGATTGCCCGTCTCGACGAAGCCAACCACTGGCAGCGCATGTTGTCGCCGGGTGAGCAGCAGCGCCTGGCCTTCGCCCGTGCGCTGCTTTATGCACCGCAATGGCTGTACATGGATGAGGCCACCTCGGCGATGGACGAAGAAGACGAGGCCACGCTTTATCAGGCGCTGATCGACGAGTTGCCGGGGCTGAGCATCGTCAGCGTCGGCCATCGCAGCAGCCTGAAGCGCTTCCACCCTCGGCACATTCGTATCGAGAATGGCCATCTGGTGGACCAGGCTGTGACTGCATAACACCACAATCCCTTGTAGGAGCGAGCTTGCTTGCGATGGTGGCTAACGATAACGCGTGCTTCCTGAAGACACGCGGCGCTTGCCAGTCCATCGCGAGCAGGGGTGGTGGTGATCGTACAACCGCGTTGCGCTATGATGCGGTTTCAGCCGCCGATTTTTTCGAGACAGATGTTCACCATGGAAAACCCGAACGACGTACCACGCCTCCCACGCAAGCGCCGCAGCCTCGCTCAGGAACTGGTGACGGTGCTGTCGGAGCAGATCCGCGACGGCCATCTCAAGCGTGGCGACAAGTTGCCCACCGAGTCGGCCATCATGGATGCCCATGGTGTCAGCCGCACGGTGGTGCGCGAGGCGATTTCCCGTTTGCAGGCGGCAGGGCAAGTGGAAACCCGCCACGGTATCGGCACCTTCGTGCTCGACACGCCGAGCCCGAGCGGTTTCCGTATCGACCCGGCGACTGTGGTAACCCTGCGAGATGTGCTGGCGATCCTGGAACTGCGCATCAGTCTGGAAGTGGAGTCTGCCGGGCTGGCGGCGCAACGGCGCAGTCCGGAACAACTGGCCAACATGCGCGCCGCCCTCGATGCGTTGAATGAAAGTGCCGCTCACGCCAGTGACGCCGTGGCTTCGGACTTCGCCTTCCACCTCGAAATCGCGCTGTCCACCGGCAACCGCTACTTCACCGACATCATGACCCACCTGGGCACCAGCATCATTCCGCGCACACGGCTGAACTCCGCGCGCTTGGCCCATGACGACCAGCAGCACTACATGAGTCGCCTGAGCCGTGAGCACGAAGAAATCTACGACGCCATTGCCCGTCAGGATTCCGATGCGGCGCGGGCCGCCATGCGTTTGCACCTGACCAACAGCCGTGAGCGGTTGCGTCATGCCCATGAAGAGGCTGAGGCGCAGCGCGGATAAGAAATCTGACTCCGGTAATCCCTCGCCTGATCTGCCGCCATCGCGAGCAAGCTCGCTCCCACAGTGTCTTGTGTCGATCGTAGAATTGAGATCACACACAGCCCCTGTGGGAGCGAACTTGCTCGCGATTGGGCCGTAAGCCACACCAGAAAAGCCTCGTTCCTACTGACTTCTCTTCTGACAACGTATCTCTGATACGCCTACGGTCGCGACTTTTTTCCTCCGCGCTCTTAGGTCGGAGAGCCTCTGATTTGCTGGTTTCCTGATCCGCTTGTCCAACAATTTTCACCCGCAGCGATGAAATGCAGTTGACGGTTGTATTTTAAGTTGTACGATGACCTACAACTTCAGCGCAGGCTGAACGGTTTTCTCACACAACGTCGCAATCCAGGGTGTTCGAATAATGAATCCACAAGAACTGAAGTCCATCCTCTCTTCCGGTCTGCTGTCTTTCCCGGTTACCGATTTCAATGCACAGGGCGACTTCAACCGCGCGGGTTACATCAAGCGTCTGGAATGGCTGGCCCCATACGGCGCCTCGGCTCTGTTCGCCGCAGGCGGCACCGGTGAGTTCTTCTCTCTGGCGGCCAGCGAATATTCGCAAATCATCAAGACTGCGGTCGACACTTGCGCCACCAGCGTGCCAATCCTGGCCGGTGTCGGCGGTTCGACTCGCCAGGCTATCGAATACGCACAGGAAGCCGAGCGTCTGGGCGCCAAAGGTCTGCTGCTGCTGCCGCACTACCTGACCGAAGCCAGCCAGGACGGCGTTGCCGCCCACGTTGAAGCCGTGTGCAAGTCGGTCAACATCGGCGTGGTGGTCTACAACCGTAACGTCTGCCGCCTGACCGCGCCGCTGCTGGAACGTCTGGCCGAGCGCTGCCCGAACCTGATCGGCTACAAGGATGGCCTGGGTGATATCGAGTTGATGGTGTCGATCCGTCGCCGCCTTGGTGATCGCTTCAGCTACCTGGGTGGCTTGCCGACCGCCGAAGTCTACGCCGCGGCCTACAAGGCACTGGGCGTGCCGGTCTACTCCTCGGCGGTGTTCAACTTCATTCCGAAAACCGCGATGGACTTCTACCACGCGATCGCTCGCGAAGATCACGCCACCGTCGGCAAGATCATCGACGACTTCTTCCTGCCGTACCTGGACATCCGTAACCGCAAAGCCGGTTATGCCGTAAGCATCGTCAAGGCCGGGGCAAAAATTGCCGGCTACGACGCAGGTCCTGTGCGTGCACCGCTGACCGATCTGACCGGCGAAGAGTACGAAATGCTCGCCGCGCTGATCGACAAGCAGGGTGCGCAGTAACACATCCGTTCAAGTAAGGCCGCTGAGCAATCAGCGGCCTTTTGCGTGAGGAGATCTCAAAGTGGCAGATACAAAGCGTTTCGATAACTACATCAACGGCGAATGGGTTGCCGGTGGCGATTATTCGACCAACATCAACCCGTCCGAACTGACCGACGCCATCGGCGACTACGCCAAGGCTGATCTGGCTCAGGTCCACGCTGCCATCGACGCCGCCCGTGCCGCGTTCCCGGCCTGGTCCACGTCCGGCATTCAGGCGCGTCACGATTCCCTGGATAAAGTCGGCACTGAGATCCTCGCCCGTCGCGAAGAACTCGGCACCCTGCTGGCCCGGGAAGAGGGCAAGACCCTGCCTGAAGCCATCGGCGAAGTGACCCGCGCCGGCAATATCTTCAAGTTCTTCGCCGGCGAGTGCCTGCGCCTGTCCGGCGACTACCTGCCGTCGGTGCGTCCGGGCGTCAACGTTGAAGTCACTCGCGAAGCTTTGGGCGTGGTCGGTCTGATCACCCCGTGGAACTTCCCGATCGCCATCCCGGCATGGAAAATCGCCCCGGCCCTGGCCTACGGCAACTGCGTCGTGCTGAAACCCGCAGACCTGGTTCCAGGTTGCGCCTGGGCCCTGGCCGAAATCATCTCCCGCGCAGGCTTCCCGGCCGGTGTGTTCAACCTGGTGATGGGCAGCGGTCGCGTGGTGGGCGATGCACTGGTCCACAGCCCGAAAGTCGACGGCATCAGCTTCACAGGCTCCGTGGGCGTGGGTCGTCAGATCGCTGTCAGCTGTGTATCGCGCCAGGCCAAAGTCCAGTTGGAAATGGGCGGCAAGAACCCGCAGATCATTCTCGACGACGCCGACCTCAAGCAAGCGGTCGAGTTGTCAGTACAGAGCGCGTTCTACTCCACCGGCCAGCGTTGCACCGCTTCCAGCCGCTTTATCGTCACCGCCGGGATTCACGACCAGTTCGTCGAAGCCATGGCCGAGCGCATGAAGTCGATCAAGGTCGGCCATGCATTGAAGGCGGGTACCGATATCGGTCCGGTGGTCTCGCAAGCGCAACTCGAGCAGGACATGAAGTACATCGACATCGGCCAGTCCGAAGGTGCGCGTCTGGTCAGCGGCGGTGGTCTGGTGACGTGCGACACCGAGGGCTACTTCCTCGCGCCAACCCTGTTTGCCGACAGCGAAGCTTCGATGCGCATCAGCCAGGAAGAGATCTTCGGCCCAGTGGCCAACATCGTCCGCGTCGCCGATTACGAAGCCGCGCTGGCCATGGCCAACGACACCGAGTTCGGGCTGTCGGCGGGCATTGCCACCACCTCGCTGAAGTACGCCAACCACTTCAAACGCCACTCCCAGGCCGGGATGGTGATGGTCAACCTGCCGACCGCCGGTGTGGACTACCACGTTCCGTTCGGTGGGCGTAAAGGTTCATCCTATGGATCACGTGAGCAAGGTCGCTATGCGCAAGAGTTCTATACGGTCGTGAAGACCAGCTACATCGGCTCGTAACAAGAAACACCGCGGTATTGGCAACGATACCGTGCCCCCTGTAGGAGCGAGCTCTGCTCGCGATGGTCTTGAGGTCGCGGCGGTAAACCTGAGCCTCGCGTCATCGTTGACCACCATCGCGAGCAGGCTCGCTCCTACAGAGCACCGTTATTACCCGCATAAAAATAATCAGTGGGAGTACATCTACATGCAACCGACCCAGAAGCCGACTCACGTCCGCTATTTGATCCTGCTCATGCTGTTTCTGGTGACCACAATCAACTACGCCGACCGGGCTACCATCGCAATCGCTGGCTCCAGCCTGCAAAAAGACCTCGGCATCGACGCCGTGACCCTCGGCTACATCTTCTCCGCATTCGGTTGGGCCTATGTGGCCGGGCAAATCCCCGGCGGCTGGCTACTGGACCGTTTTGGCTCGAAAAAAATCTACGCATTGAGCATCTTCACCTGGTCGCTGTTCACCGTGCTGCAAGGCTTCGTCGGTGAGTTCGGCATGTCCACGGCGGTGGTTGCGCTGTTCATGCTGCGCTTCCTGGTGGGCCTGGCTGAAGCGCCGTCTTTCCCTGGTAACGCCCGAATCGTTGCGGCGTGGTTCCCGACTGCTGAACGCGGTACGGCCTCGGCGATCTTCAACTCGGCGCAATACTTCGCCACCGTGCTGTTCGCTCCGCTGATGGGCTGGATCGTCTATTCCTTCGGCTGGGAGCACGTGTTCATCGTCATGGGTATCCTGGGCATCATCTTCTCGCTGGTCTGGCTGAAAGTGATCTACAGCCCGCGCGAACACCCACGGATCAACGATGCTGAGTTCAAGCACATCTCCGAAAACGGCGGCATGGTCGACATGGACCAGAAGGGCAAGAAGTCCGACGGTCCGAAGTGGGATTACATCCGCCAGTTACTGACCAACCGCATGATGCTCGGCGTGTACCTGGGCCAGTACTGCATCAATGGCATCACTTACTTCTTCCTGACCTGGTTCCCGGTGTACCTGGTGCAGGAGCGCGGCATGACCATCCTCAAGGCCGGTTTCATCGCGTCCTTGCCGGCAATCTGCGGCTTCATCGGTGGTGTACTCGGCGGGGTGATTTCCGATTACCTGTTGCGCAAGGGCCATTCCCTGACCTTCGCCCGCAAGGCGCCGATCATCGCTGGCCTGCTGGTTTCCAGCAGCATCGTGGCGTGCAACTACGTGGACGTAGAATGGATGGTCGTCGGCTTCATGGCCCTGGCGTTCTTCGGCAAAGGCGTCGGCGCACTGGGCTGGGCCGTGGTGTCCGACACGTCGCCGAAGCAGATCGCCGGTCTGAGCGGTGGCCTGTTCAACACCTTCGGAAACATTGCTTCGATCACCACTCCAATCGTGATCGGTTACATCATCAGCTCCACCGGTTCATTCAAGTGGGCGTTGGTGTTCGTCGGTTGCAACGCACTGGTTGCGGTGTTCAGCTACCTGGTGATCGTGGGCCCGATCAAGCGCGTGGTGCTCAAAGAGCCACCAGCGAACGGTACTGAAGCCCCAGGCAAATTGTCTCAAGCGCATTCCTGAGGAGCGGCGTCATGCAGTTGATTGAACATTCCGACTCGCCGCGCTACATCCGCCTGCACGAGCGGGACAACGTAGTGATCGTGGTCAATGATCAGGGTGTACCGGCCGGCACCGAGTTTGCGGACGGTCTGGTTACCGTGGATTTCGTGCCGCAGAGCCACAAGGTCACCCTGGAAGACATTCCCGAAGGTGGTCAGGTGATTCGTTATGGCCAGGTCATTGGTTATGCCTTGCAGCCGATTCCCCGAGGCAGTTGGGTCAAGGAAGATCAACTGCGCATGCCGACCGCGCCACCGCTGGACAGCCTGCCGCTGTCCACCGACGTGCCGGCCGCGCAGGCACCGCTGGAGGGCTTCACTTTCGAGGGTTATCGCAACGCCGACGGCACCGTCGGCACGCGCAACATTCTCGGCATCACTACCACCGTGCAGTGCGTGACCGGAGTACTGGATCATGCGGTCAAGCGCATCAAGGACGAGTTGCTGCCCAAGTACCCGCACGTCGATGATGTGGTGGCGCTGACCCACAGCTACGGCTGTGGCGTGGCCATCACCGCCACCGACGCGTACATCCCGATCCGCACCGTGCGCAACCTGGCACGCAACCCGAACCTGGGTGGCGAAGCCTTGGTGATCAGCCTGGGCTGCGAGAAATTGCAGGCCGGGCAAGTGATGCACGAGAACGACAGCTCGGTGGATTTGAGCGAGCCATGGCTGTACCGCCTGCAGGATTCCAGTCACGGCTTCACCGAGATGATCGAGCAGATCATGGAACTGGCCGAGACGCGCTTGAAGAAGCTCGATCAACGTCGCCGGGAAACCGTGCCGGCATCCGAGTTGATCCTGGGCATGCAATGCGGTGGCAGTGATGCGTTCTCCGGCATCACCGCCAACCCGGCGCTCGGATATGCCTCTGACCTGCTGCTACGGGCCGGTGCGACGGTGATGTTCTCCGAAGTCACCGAAGTGCGCGATGCAATTTATCTGCTGACCTCCCGCGCGGAAAACCAGGACGTCGCCCAGGAACTGGTGCGGGAAATGGACTGGTACGACCGCTACCTGGCCAAGGGCGAGGCGGATCGCAGTGCCAACACCACGCCGGGCAACAAGAAGGGCGGGTTGTCGAACATTGTCGAGAAATCCCTGGGATCGATCGTCAAGTCCGGTAGCAGCGCGATCAACGGCGTGCTTGGCCCTGGCGAGCGTTTCAAGCGCAAAGGCCTGATCTTCTGCGCGACCCCGGCCAGCGACTTTGTCTGCGGGACCTTGCAGTTGGCGGCGGGGATGAACCTGCACGTGTTCACCACCGGTCGTGGCACGCCTTACGGGCTGGCCATGGCGCCGGTGGTGAAGGTCTCTACCCGGACCGAACTGGCGCAACGCTGGCCGGACCTGATCGACATCGACGCAGGGCGCATTGCCACCGGCCGCGCTTCCATCGAAGATCTTGGCTGGGAGTTGTTCCACTACTATCTGGACGTGGCGAGCGGCAAGAAGCAGACGTGGGCCGAGCAGCACAAACTGCATAACGACATCACCTTGTTTAACCCGGCACCGATCACCTAAGACCGAGTCGCCTTCATCGCGAGCAAGCTCGCTCCCACAGTGGATTTTCGCCGTGCATAAATTTTGTGTTCGGCACTGGAAAAATGTGGGAGCGAGCTTGCTCGCGATATCGGTCTAACAGACGCCAGGGGACTTGGTGGCTTATCATTAGCCCCCTAACGACGCCCACCCCAAGGTCCTCCCGGCATGCTGGCAATTTTCCTTGAAACCCTGAACATCACCGCGCCGGTGTTCGTCATGCTGTTTCTGGGTGTGCTGCTCAAACGCATCGACTGGATCAACGACAATTTCATCCACACCGCGTCAGCATTGGTGTTCAACGTCACCATGCCGGCGTTGCTGTTTTTGGGCATCCTGCATGCCGACCTGCACGCGGCGTTGCAGCCGGCGCTGCTGATCTATTTTTCCCTTGCGACCCTGGTGTGTTTTGCCATCGCCTGGGTTTGGGCGATCTGGAAGTGCCCGCGGGAAGATCGGGGGATCTACACCCAAGGTGCCTTTCGCGGTAACAACGGGGTCATTGGCCTGGCGCTGGCGGCAAGCATGTACGGCGACTACGGGATTTCCCTCGGAGCGATCCTGGCGGCGCTGGTGATCCTGTTCTACAACACCCTTTCGACCATCGTGCTGGCGGTGTACAGCCCGGTGATCAAGTCCGATCCGTGGAGCATCTGCAAAAGCGTGTTCAGCAATCCGCTGATCATCAGCGTGATTGCGGCTGCACCCTTCGCCTATTTCAAGATCGGCTTGCCCGGCTGGCTGGAAACCTCCGGCCAGTACCTGGCGCAAACCACGTTGCCGCTGGCGCTGATCTGCATCGGCGGCACGCTGTCGCTGGCGGCACTGCGCAAAAGCGGCAGCATGGCGCTGAGTTCAAGCCTGGTGAAGATGATCGGCTTGCCAGTATTGGCGACACTGGGGGCGTGGTTGTGGGGCTTTCGTGGGGCGGAACTGGGGATTCTGTTTCTGTACTTCGGCAGCCCGACAGCCGCAGCCAGTTTCGTCATGGCCCGGGCGGCGGACGGCAATCACGAGTTGGCGGCAGCGATCATCGTGATCACCACGCTGATGGCGGCGGTCACCACTAACGTCGGGATCTTCTTTTTGCAGTGGGGTGGCTGGATTTAACGCCTCTGTTCATCGGCCAGGGTTTTGCACGCCGGTTCGATAACCGGAGGCGCCTGGGTCGGATAGTGCGTGGGTATGACCTGAACCGGGGTCGTCATGACGAAGCCATCGGCAAAAGTCGTTTCGACAAAGGTCGCTTTCCAGCCATTTTCCGGTGTGTCGATCTGTATGTCGGCGTTGAACGGGTCCGTGAGTTTTACGTCTTCAGGCGCGTACTGGATGCCACAGGGGTGACGAAAGTCCCGGGCGACCGGATTTACCGCCGTCCACTGAACCACTCGCACCGGTGTCTCGGAAAAGTGCAGCCCCATCCCTTGTGATGAAACGTGCGGGTTCGAGCGCATGGAAATGACCGGCAAAGGCTTGTCCTGTTGCCAGCGATTGATGACCGGTATCAGCGAGTTCTCGATGAACCGGTTGATACCGTAGTGGCTCGCATTGGGAGCGACTCGCAAAGCTTTCGGACCTGGCAATTGATCGAAGAAATACTGCGAATTGTCTGGCAGGAAAAAATCGTCGCTGCTGGCATTGACGATGTATTTCGGAATCGCCAGGCGATCGGCATAGCGGGTTTGCAGGTAGCTTAACGGGTCTTCGATTTTCATCAGGTGTGCGAAGTTTTCAGTCTTGATCTGTTGGGTGATGCCCTCGTGATGGTAGTCAAAAAATGCCAGTGGCCAGTTCTTTCCATAGGCTTGCCAGGTATGTTCAAGCACATTGTCCGTGCCCAGTACGTCGATCACAAAAGGCACGATGGCCATGATCCGGTCATCTGCAATCGCCGCCAGCCAAGTGGTCCAGCCACGTTTTGATGCGCCGCTGGCAATGAAACGGTCTATTCCCCAGGGTTGCAGCTCCTTTTGCGCGAGGTCCATAGCCTTGACCATCGACACCACCATGGGCAGGCGCACCGACATGTACGGGCGCTGGTGCGGGTCATCGAGGAAGAGTTTCCAGCTGTGGGCGACACTGGCATCTTCCGTGCGCGCTATGCCGTCGTCGGCATAGGTCAGGTACTGGTTCGGAACGTTGCTGACTGAAATGACAATCGTGCGTGTTTTGCGCGCCACTTCAAGTGCCATGGTTTCGGTAAAGTCCGTCGGATCGTCGGCGTTGTTCTGCCCTGCGTTGGGGGTTCCGTTATTGGCCACCAGCAGTGACTGGCCGTGCAGGGCATTGTCCGGGATGTAGATGTCCACGGTGTGTTTCCACTGCGCGGGGCTGACCAATCCCTGCGGCGACCATTGCTGGGAGGACAGGTCGAAACTGCGCTTTTCCACACCTGGAAATGTCGTGTTGCCTTTGGCGGTGTAAACCAGTGGATTGGCGTCTTCGGCTTTCTTGTAGCAGGCAAGCACTTCGCTGAAGTCTTGATTGCCGGCCTCGAAACACGCTTGGGTTGAGGCATGTATCGAACTGCTGATGAGCAGGCTGGATAATATCAATTTCGACAATACGAACCTGACGTTCAATCCCATGGGAACCTTCCTTGTAAAGCAGGGGGGGAGGTTCGAGTGCTGGGTACAACGAAGCTGCGCCGGCCTTCCCCCTGGCGGTTTTTTGTCGGCGCAGTGTGTCGAAAGGAGGTGTGGATGAACAGGTTTGGCGGGGCGCCTTTTATTGTCGAAATATGTGGTTGAGCCGTTCAGTCACGAGCGTTACCGAGGGCTGTGGTCCGCTCTGGCGATGGTGATCACTCCGGCTTCTGGTAACTGTCGATCACTTCCTGCGCCGCCCGAAACGCATCGATCGCCGCCGGCACACCGGCATACACCGCGCAATGCAGCAGCGCTTCGCGAATCTCCTCCACGGTGCAGCCGTTGTTCAGCGCACCGCGTACGTGACCTTTCAGCTCCTGCGGGCACTTGAGTGCGGTCAGGGCTGCGAGGGTAATCAGGCTGCGGGTTTTCAGCGGCAGGCCTTCGCGATTCCACACGCCGCCCCAGGCGTGTTCATTGACGAAGTCTTGCAGCGGCTGGGTGAACTCGGTGGCGTTGCCCAGTGCGCGGTCGACGAAGGCGTCGCCCATCACTTGGCGGCGGACTTCAACGCCGGGTTTTTTATTCTCGGTCATGGGACTTCCTTCTTATGGTGTTGGCGACGCCAGGCGCGAAGTGACGTGAACAGCAAAAACGCTACCAGCGCTGGCAGGACGAATAACAGCATCAAGTGTTCCAGCTTGCCGGCCAGTGGCATGCCGGTGGTGAACGACACCACGTGCAGCCCATACGCCAGGTACAAACCCAGAAACAGCAGGCCTTCGGCGCGGGTCACCCGATAGCCGGAGTAGAACACCGGCAGACACAGCGCCGCGATGCCGAGCATCACCGGCAGGTCGAAATCCAGGGCGTTGGGCGACACCGACAGCGGTGACGGTGCCACGAGCGCGGTAAAGCCGAGCACGCCCAGGAGGTTGAACAGGTTGCTGCCAATCACGTTGCCCACGGCAATATCGCGTTCGCCGCGTATAGCCGCGATCAACGAAGTGGCGAGCTCAGGCAGTGAGGTGCTGACGGCGACGATGGTCAGGCCGATGATCCGCTCCGACAACCCAAGGTCGGTAGCGACCGCAACGGCCGCCCCCAGCAGCAAGTGCCCGGCGTACACCAGCATCGCCAGTCCGGCGACGATCATCAGCAGGCTGCTCAGCCATGGCGCCTGGCCGTTGTGATCATGGCTCGATACCGGGCGTGCCGAGTGTCGCGACTGACGCAGCAACAAGCCCAGGTAAATCGCCAGCGCCGTCAGCAACATCACGCCGTCGGCCCGGGTCAGATCTTCATTCCAGGCGAGTACGAACACCAACAGGCTGGCGCCGATCATCAACGGAATATCCAGGCGCACCAATTGTCGGGAAACCCGCAGCGGAATGATCAGTGCAGACAACCCGAGGGTGACGAGGATGTTGAAAATGCTGCTGCCGATCACACTGCCGACGGCGATGTCGGCATTGTGCGCCAGGGTCGCTTGCAGGCTGACCGCCATCTGCGGTGCGCTGCTGCCGAGGGCGACGATGGTCAGGCCGATGATCAGCGGTCGTACGTGCAACCGCGCGGCGATGCGTACGGCGGCGCGCACCATCAATTCGGCGCCGACAATCAGCAGGAGCAATCCGCTGAGCAATTCGATCACGCTGATCAGGGGTAAATCGGCTAATCCGAAAATGGTCGGGGCTCCATCGGTCAGTCGTCGAGGGCTTGCACGCGAACCCGCGCGGTGCCGCTGCGCAGCATGCCCAGGCGCTCGGCGGCTTCCTTGGACAGGTCGATCAGGCGGCCCCGGGTGTGCGGCCCGCGATCATTGATGCGCACCACGCAGGATTTGTCGTTATTCAGATTGGTGACCTTCACCCGTGTACCGAAGGGTAGCTGGCGATGGGCGGCGGTCATGGAATTCATGTTGAAACGCTCGCCGTTGGCGGTGCGTTTGCCTTGGTGTTTGGCGCCGTAGTACGAAGCCACGCCGGTTTTGTCGTAGCCATGCGGATCGACGGTGTCGGTGCTGGCGCAACCGGCCAGGAGCGAGAGGAGGGCGCAAAGTCCAAGTAGACGCTTCATTTGAAAGCTTCCGAAAACAAATGTGGGAGCGAGCTTGCTCGCGATTGGCATTCTGACAGTCAACTTGGTGTTGAGTGCCGGACCGCTATCGCGAGCAAGCTGGCTCCCACAGGGAATGGAGCCAGATTTTAGAGCTGGCTCCATTCTCATCAGCCTTCGAGCTTGCTTTTGAGCAGTTCGTTGACCTGTTGCGGGTTGGCCTTGCCTTTGGAGGCTTTCATGGCCTGACCGACGAAGAAGCCGAACATCTTGCCGCGCTTGGCTTCGTCTGCCGCGCGGTATTGTTCGACCTGCTCGGCGTTGGCCGCGAGCATTTCGTCCAGCACCGCCGAGATGGCGCCGGTGTCGGTCACTTGCTTGAGGCCGCGCTTGTCGATGATCTCGTCTGCGCTGCCTTCGCCGTTGGCCATCGCTTCAAACACCACCTTGGCGATCTTGCCGGAGATAGTGTTGTCCTTGATGCGCAGCAGCATGCCGCCCAGAAGCTCGGCGGAAACCGGCGACTCTTCGATGTCCAGACCTTGCTTGTTGAGCAGGCTGCCCAACTCGACCATCACCCAGTTCGCCGCCAGTTTGGCGTCGCCGCCGATGCTCGCGACTTTCTCGAAGTAATCGGCTTGCTCGCGGCTGGTGGCCAGCACGCTGGCGTCGTAGACCGACAGACCGAACTGCTCCTGGAAGCGCTCGCGCTTTTGCGGTGGCAATTCCGGCAGGGTGGCGCGCACGTCGTCGAGGAAGGAGTTCTCGATGACCACCGGCAGCAGGTCCGGATCGGGGAAGTAACGGTAGTCGTTGGCTTCCTCTTTGCTGCGCATCGGACGGGTCTCGTCCTTGTTCGGGTCGTACAGGCGGGTCTGCTGGATCACCTTGCCGCCGTCTTCGATCAATTCGATCTGACGCTGGATTTCGCTGTTGATCGCCTTCTCGATGAAGCGGAACGAGTTGACGTTCTTGATCTCGCAGCGGGTGCCGAACTCGGCCTGGCCTTTCGGGCGGATCGAAACGTTGCAGTCGCAACGCAGCGAACCTTCAGCCATGTTGCCGTCGCAAATCCCTAAGTAACGCACCAGGGCGTGGATCGCCTTGACGTAGGCCACGGCTTCCTTGGCACTGCGCATGTCCGGCTCGGAAACGATTTCCAGCAGCGGCGTGCCGGCACGGTTCAGGTCGATGCCGGTGGCGCCGCTGAATTCTTCGTGCAGGCTCTTGCCGGCGTCTTCTTCCAGGTGCGCACGGGTGATGCCTACGCGTTTGACCGTGCCGTCCTCGAGGGCGATGTCCAGGTGGCCCTTGCCGACGATCGGCAGCTCCATCTGGCTGATCTGGTAGCCCTTGGGCAAATCCGGGTAGAAGTAGTTTTTACGGGCGAACACGTTGTGCTGGCCGATCTCGGCGTCAATCGCCAGACCGAACATCACCGCCATGCGTACCGCTTCCTGGTTCAGCACCGGCAATACGCCCGGCATGCCCAGGTCTACCAGGCTGGCCTGGGTGTTCGGCTCGGAACCGAAGGTGGTGGAACTACCGGAAAAGATTTTCGACCGGGTGGTGAGCTGGGTATGAATCTCCAGCCCGATCACGACTTCCCATTGCATGTGTGTCTCCTCAGAAGCCGGTTGGGGTGCGGGTGTGCCAGTCAGTGTTCAACTGATACTGGTGGGCAACGTTCAACAGGCGACCTTCCTGGAAATACGGAGCGAGCAATTGCACGCCGACCGGCAGGCCGTCGACAAAACCGGCCGGCATCGACAGGCCGGGCAGGCCTGCGAGGTTGGCGGTGATGGTGTAGACGTCTTCCAGGTACGCAGCGACCGGGTCGCTGTTCTTGGCGCCAAGCTTCCAGGCCGGGTTCGGCGTGGTTGGGCCGAGGATGATGTCGACCTCATTGAAAGCGGCCATGAAGTCGTTCTTGATCAGGCGACGAATCTTCTGCGCCTTCAGGTAGTAGGCGTCGTAGTAACCGGCGGACAGGGCGTAGGCACCGACCATGATCCGGCGCTGCACTTCTGTCCCGAAACCTTCGCCACGGGAGCGCTTGTACAGGTCTTCCAGGTTTTTCGGGTCTGCGCAACGGTAGCCGAAACGTACGCCGTCGAAGCGCGACAGGTTGGAAGAGGCTTCCGCCGGGGCGATCACGTAGTACGCAGGAATCGCGTGCTGCATGTTCGGCAGGCTGATTTCCTTGACCACGGCGCCGAGCTTTTTCAGCTCTTCGACGCTGGCCATGACCAGGTCGGCAATGCGCGGGTCGAGACCGGCGCTGAAGTACTCTTTCGGTACACCGATACGCAGGCCTTGCAGCGAACCGTTGAGGCTGGCGCTGTAGTCCGGCACGGGTTCGTCGATGCTGGTGGAGTCATTCGGATCAAAGCCAGCCATACCTTGCAACAAAATTGCGCAGTCTTCGGCCGTGCGCGCCAACGGGCCGCCCTGATCGAGGCTGGAGGCGTAAGCGATCATGCCCCAGCGCGATACGCGACCGTACGTCGGTTTCAGGCCGGTGAGGTTGGTCAATGCTGCTGGCTGGCGGATCGAGCCGCCAGTGTCGGTCCCGGTAGCCGCAGGCAGCAGACGAGCGGCAACCGCCGCCGCCGAACCGCCGGACGAACCGCCTGGCACGTGTTCCAGGTTCCACGGGTTTTTCACCGCGCCGTAGTAGCTCGACTCGTTGGCCGAACCCATGGCGAATTCGTCCATGTTGGTCTTGCCCAGGGTCACGGCGCCGGCAGCGGCCAGCTTGGCGACGACGGTGGCGTCGTACGGGGCCTTGAAGTTGTCGAGCATCTTCGAGCCGCAGCTGGTGCGAATGCCCTGGGTGCAGAACAGGTCCTTGTGGGCGATCGGCGCGCCGAGCAGGGCGCCGCTCTCACCATTGGCCCGGCGGGCGTCAGCGGCTTTCGCCTGCGTCAGCGCCAGGTCTTCGGTGAGGCTGATGAAACTGTTGAGCTGCGGATCGAGCTGGGCGATGCGCGCCAGCAGGACCTTGGTCAGCTCTTCGGAGGAAAACTTTTTATCGGCGAGTCCGCGGGCGATCTCGGCCAGAGTCAATTGATGCATTGCAGGCTCTTTCCCTATTAGTCGATGACTTTCGGAACCAGGTACAGGCCGTTTTCGACCGCTGGTGCGATGGACTGGTAGGCCTCGCGGTGATTGGTCTCGGTCACGACGTCTGCGCGCAGGCGCTGGCTGGCTTCCAGTGGGTGGGCCAGCGGTTCGATACCATCGGTATCGACCGCCTGCATTTCGTCGACCAGCCCGAGAATGCTGTTAAGGGCCGAAGTGATGTGTGGAAGATCGGCATCATTAAGGCCAAGGCAGGCCAGATGAGCGATTTTTTCCACGTCGGAGCGTTCAAGCGCCATTGGGATTCTCCAGTGGAAAACAAAACGGACGGCGTCCGTGTGTTAGATTGTCGGAACACTACCGCACTTCTACGGTCATAAGGCCGCGATTGTGGGGCTTGGTGCACAGAAAAGCGGCCAATTTAACATATTGGCGCCTTGCCCAAAATCCCTGTCGTTGTTAGAGTTTGCCGCACTTTTTTACCCACGCGTTGCCTAGGGTCCCTTTCCCATGTTCAAGAAACTGCGTGGCATGTTTTCCAGCGATCTTTCCATTGACCTGGGCACTGCCAACACCCTTATTTACGTGCGCGAGCGCGGTATCGTCCTGAATGAGCCCTCCGTTGTGGCCATTCGGACACACGGTAACCAGAAAAGTGTCGTTGCTGTCGGCACCGAAGCCAAGCGCATGCTGGGTCGTACGCCGGGCAACATTGCTGCCATTCGTCCGATGAAAGACGGCGTGATCGCCGACTTCAGCGTGTGCGAAAAAATGCTGCAGTACTTCATCAACAAGGTTCACGAAAACAGCTTCCTGCAGCCTAGCCCACGCGTGTTGATCTGCGTTCCATGCAAATCCACCCAGGTTGAGCGTCGTGCCATCCGTGAATCGGCCCTTGGCGCCGGTGCCCGTGAAGTGTTCCTGATCGAAGAGCCAATGGCCGCTGCGATCGGTGCCGGCCTGCCGGTTGAAGAAGCTCGCGGTTCGATGGTCGTGGATATCGGTGGTGGTACCACTGAAATCGCGCTGATCTCCCTGAACGGTGTGGTTTACGCCGAATCCGTACGTGTGGGCGGCGACCGCTTCGACGAAGCGATCATCACTTACGTGCGTCGCAACTACGGCAGCCTGATCGGTGAATCCACCGCCGAGCGCATCAAGCAGGAAATCGGTACCGCGTATCCGGGCGGCGAAGTTCGCGAAGTCGACGTTCGCGGCCGTAACCTGGCCGAAGGCGTTCCACGCGCATTCACCCTGAACTCCAACGAAGTGCTGGAAGCTCTGCAAGAGTCGCTGGCAACCATCGTTCAGGCCGTGAAAAGCGCCCTGGAGCAATCGCCTCCGGAGCTGGCTTCCGATATCGCCGAACGTGGTCTGGTACTGACCGGTGGTGGCGCCTTGCTGCGTGACCTGGACAAATTGCTGGCCCAGGAAACCGGTCTGCCGGTGATCGTTGCCGAAGACCCGCTGACCTGCGTTGCTCGCGGCGGTGGCCGTGCATTGGAAATGATGGATAAACACACCATGGACCTGCTTTCCAGCGAATAAGTCGCCGGATTGCCTCTATGCTGTTGAGCGCGCAGGCAGCACTTTGCAGTGCTGCCTGTTCGCGTTTATCTTCTGTCAGTCTGCATCCAGGCCGGATTGCTGCCGTATGAATAAACAGAACATTTGCCTGGGAGGAGCGGCTTATTAAACCGCTTTTCACCAAGGGCCCTTCACTTGGCGTGCGCCTGTTGGTGCTGGTCGTGCTATCGGTCGCGCTGATGGTGGTCGATGCCCGTTTCAGTCTGCTCAAGCCTGCACGCAGCCAGATGTCGCTGGTGCTGATGGACGCCTACTGGATCACCGACCTGCCCGGACGGCTGTGGGAAGGCGTTGCCAGTCAGTTTGGCAGCCGGACCGAACTCGTCGCCGAAAACGAAAAACTCAAGACCGAGAACCTGCTGTTGCAGGGGCGCATGCAGAAGCTTGCCGCCCTGACCGAGCAGAACGTTCGGCTGCGCGAGTTGCTCAACTCTTCGGCCCTGGTCAACGAGAAGGTCGAAGTGGCCGAGTTGATCGGCATGGACCCCAACCCCTTCACCCATCGCATCATCATCAATAAAGGTGAGCGCGATGGCGTGGTCCTCGGTCAGCCGGTACTCGATGCCCGTGGCCTGATGGGGCAGGTGGTCGAGTTGATGCCCTACACCTCCCGCGTCTTGCTGCTGACCGATACCACCCACAGCATTCCGGTGCAGGTGAACCGTAACGGTTTGCGGGCGATTGCCAGCGGCACCGGCAACCCGGAACGTCTCGAGTTGCGGCATGTGGCCGATACCGCCGACATCAAGGAGGGCGACCTGCTGGTCAGCTCCGGCCTCGGTCAGCGTTTCCCGGCGGGTTATCCGGTGGCGACGGTCAAGGAAGTGATTCACGATTCCGGCCAGCCGTTTGCCATTGTCCGCGCCGTTCCGACCGCCGCCTTGAACCGTAGCCGTTACCTGTTGCTGGTGTTCAGCGACAACCGGACTGCCGAAGAGCGCGTCAACGCTGCCGCCCAGGCCCAGGAAAGCCTGGATGCGCAGGGCGGTGGGCCGATCATTCCGTCGACGGTTCCGAAACCGGTCAGCCCCGCGGTCCCCGCTGCACCGGCCGCCGCACTGGCGATTCCTGCGACGGCGGCACCTGCGGTCACCGCGCCAGCCAAGCCAACCACCACGCCAGCCAAGCCTGCGGCCGCGACTAAACCGCCGGCGGCGCAACCCGCTGCCGCGAAGCCTGCCGCCAAACCGCCAGTGTCCGCGCCGGCCACTCCAGTGGGGAGAGAATAATGGGCGGTGTGAAAGCATCCCGAAACGGCTGGATAGTCTGGCTGACGTTCGCCGTCGGTCTGCTGTTGAGCGTTTCGCCTCTGCCGCAATTCATGGAAATCCTGCGCCCGCTGTGGCTGGCGTTGTTGCTGGCATTCTGGGCGTTGAACCTGCCGCAGACCGTCGGGATGGTGACGGCGTTTTGCCTGGGGCTGGCTGAAGACGTGCTCTACGGTACCTTGCTGGGTCAGAATGCCTTGATCCTGACGCTCATCACCTATCTGGTGCTGGCGCTGCAGCAGCGCCTGCGGATGTTCCCGATGTGGCAACAGAGCCTGGTGATCCTGGTGATCTTCGGCCTCGCCCAGCTTGTACAACTGTGGCTCAGTGCCTTGACCGGCAATCGTCAGCCGACGTTGGCGCTGGTGCTGCCGGCACTGGTCAGTGCGTTGCTCTGGCCCTGGATCAGTTTCGGTTTGCGCGGACTGCGTCGACGCTACAAAATCAATTAATTCGCTCAGGCATGGGACAGGGAGAGGTCTTGATGAAACGGTTGTACCTCGCCTCTGGTTCGCCGCGTCGACGTGAATTGCTCACGCAGATCGGCGTTGCGTTCTGCGCCGTCAATGCGGACATCGATGAAACTCCTTTAGCTCAAGAATCCCCATCGGCCTACGTCGAGCGTCTGGCACGCGGCAAGGCCGAGGCCGGGCGCGGCGTCGTCGTGTCTGACGAACCATTCTGCGTGCTCGGTGCCGATACCGCCGTGGTGCTCGATGGAAAAATTCTCGGCAAACCGGTTGATCAAGCGGATGCGTGCGCCATGCTGACGATGCTGTCAGGGTGTGAACATGAAGTCCTGACCGCGATTGCCGTGCTCGATGGCGGACGTTGCGAGTCCCGGGTTGTCACCAGCCGGGTACGTTTTCGAGATATCAGTCGTGAGGAAGCCGCAGCCTACTGGGCCAGCGGCGAACCACGGGACAAGGCGGGCGGTTATGGCATTCAAGGACTGGGTGCGGTGTTTGTCGCCGGGCTCGATGGAAGTTATTCAGCGGTGGTCGGACTACCGCTTTGCGAAACCGCGGAACTGCTCGGCCATTTCGGCATACCCTGTTGGCAACCCCGGAACGCACACCAAGCAACGTTCTGAACAGATGCGGCCATTATCGTGAACATGCCTGAACGAGACCCTGCCATGAGTGAAGAGATTCTGATCAACATCACGCCGATGGAGTCGCGCGTGGCGGTGGTCGAAAACGGTGTCCTGCAAGAGGTCCACGTCGAGCGTACGCAAAAGCGCGGGATCGTCGGCAACATCTATAAAGGCAAAGTCGTGCGGGTATTGCCTGGAATGCAGGCGGCATTCGTCGATATCGGCCTGGACCGTGCCGCGTTCATTCATGCGTCGGAAATTTCCCTGCGAGAAGGCCCGGCGGTCGAGAGCATCAGTGCACTGGTGCACGAGGGCCAGAGCCTGGTGGTGCAGGTGACCAAGGATCCGATCGGTTCCAAAGGCGCACGCCTGACTACCCAGCTTTCGATTCCTTCACGTTATCTGGTGTACATGCCGCGCACGGCCCATGTCGGTATTTCTCTGAAGATCGAAGACGAAGCCGAGCGCGAACGCCTCAAACAGGTGGTCACTGATTGCGTGGCCAAGGAAGGTATCAAGGAAGCTGGCGGTTTCATCCTGCGCACGGCAGCCGAAGGTGCCGGCGCGGATGAAATCCTCATGGACATCCGTTATCTGCGCCGTCTCTGGGATCAGATCAACGCCCAGATCAAAACCATCAGTGCGCCTAGCGTAATCTACGAAGACCTCGGTCTGGCGCTGCGCACCCTGCGTGACCTGGTGAGCCCGAAAATCGAGAAGATCCGCATCGACTCCCGGGAAACCTTTCAGAAAACCACGCAATTCGTCGCCGAACTGATGCCCGAGATCGCTGACCGCCTGGAGCATTACCCGGGCGAGCGGCCGATTTTCGACCTGTATGGCGTCGAAGACGAAATCCAGAAGGCACTCGAACGCAAGGTCCCGCTCAAGTCCGGCGGTTATCTGGTGGTCGATCCGGCGGAAGCCATGAGCACCATCGACGTCAATACCGGGGCGTTCGTCGGCCACCGCAATCTCGAAGAGACCATCTTCAAGACCAACCTCGAAGCCGCGACGGCTATCGCCCGTCAATTGCGCCTGCGTAACCTGGGCGGAATCATCATCATCGACTTCATCGACATGGAAGATGAAGAGCACCAGCGCCAGGTGTTGCGCACGCTCGAAAAGCAACTGGAGCGCGATCACGCCAAGACCAACATCATCGGTATCACCGAGCTGGGCCTGGTGCAGATGACCCGCAAGCGCACTCGCGAAAGCCTTGAACAGGTGTTGTGCGAGCCGTGCAATGCCTGTCAGGGACGGGGCAAACTCAAGACCCCGGAAACCGTTTGCTACGAAATCTTCCGTGAAATCTTGCGCGAGGCTCGCGCCTATCAGGCGGAAGGCTATCGTGTATTGGCAAACCAGAAAGTGGTGGACCGCCTGCTCGACGAAGAGTCGGGCAACGTTGCCGAACTGGAAGGGTTTATCGGGCGCACCATCCGCTTCCAGGTCGAAACCATGTATTCCCAGGAACAATACGACGTGGTGCTGCTCTGAAGCGTTTTGTTTTGATTGTTCGAGAATGGCTGGCCTCAGCTTTTTGCAAAACTTTTGCCATGGGAGCCACCTGACATGGACCGTCTGACACGCATATTGGCCGCACTGACCCGCTGGGGTCTGGGCCTGTGCGCGTTGGTTTTGGTGTTGATGGCGCTCTACGTCAGCCTTGGCCGGGAGCTGACGCCGCTAGTCGCCGAGTACCGCGCCGACATCGAAACCAAAGCCAGCGATGCCTTGGGCATGCCGTTTCAGATCGGCGAGCTCGAAGGCAACTGGAGTGGATTCGCCCCTATATTGATGGCCCGCGACGTGACGGTCGGCGACGGCGCAAATGCCTTGCACCTGGATCAGGTGCGCGCGGTGCCGGACCTTTGGGCCAGCCTGTTGGCTCGTCAGGTACGCATCGCTCATCTGGAGTTCAGCGGCCTCAAGATCAACCTCAGGCAAGGTGAGGGCGGTCAGTGGGCTCTGGAAGGTTTGCCGATGCGTCAGGACCAACCCACCGATCCGGAGCAACTGCTCAATCAGATGCAGATGATCCAGCAACTGTCGGTGCTCGACAGCCAGGTGACCTTGCAGCCGTTTGGCGAATCGCCGCTGACCTTGACTTATGTCGGCCTGAATCTGAAAACCGGGGCGTCACGGCAGCGGCTCGACGCACGGCTGACCCTGCCTGACGGGCAACCGGTGGCCATGAGCCTGCGTACCCGTATTCGAGCCAGCCAATGGAAGGACGGTGAAGCCGAGGTCTACCTGAGCCTGCCGCAAAGCGACTGGTCGAAGTGGTTGCCTGAACGTCTGACCCAACAGTGGAATTTTTCCGAGATCAAGGCCGGCGGCGAGCTGTGGGTGACCTGGGGCAAAGGCGCCTTGCAAAGCGCTGCGGTGCGCGTGAACGCGCCACAACTCAAGGGTGCCTACGCCGAGCGCAAGCCGATCCAGATCAATAACCTGGCGCTCAATGGTTACTTCCAGCGCAGTGCCAAAGGGGCGTCAGTGACTCTGGATTCCCTGGCGATGAACTTCGGCGAGACCCGCTGGGAAACGCATCTGCAGCTCACGCAAAACGCCGCCACCGATAAAACCGAAGAACTCTGGCACCTGCAAGCCGACCGGGTTGATCTCACGCCGCTGACCCCGCTGCTCAACGCACTGGCGCCGTTACCAGAGGGTTTTGCCACGGTCGTCGAGCGGCTCAAGGTCACGGGTGGCCTGCGTAACGTGCTGGTCGACTTCCGTCCCAATGCCACCGACGACAGCAAGTTCGGGTTTGCCGCCAACCTCGACCAGGTGGGCTTCGACGCCTATCACGGTGCGCCGGCGGCGCGAAATGTCAGCGGCAGCATCAGCGGTGACCTGGGGCACGGCGAACTGCGCATGGACAGCAAGGATTTCATGCTGCACCTGGATCCGATTTTCGCCAAGCCATGGCAGTACATTCAGGCCAATGCGCGGCTGACCTGGAAACTCGATAAAGAAGGTTTCACCCTGATCGCGCCGTATCTGAAAGTGCTGGGCGAGGAAGGCAAGATCGCCGGCGACTTCCTGATTCGCCTGTATTTCGATCACACCCGGGAAGACTACATGGACCTGCGGGTCGGCCTGGTGGACGGTGACGGTCGCTACACTGCCAAGTACTTGCCGACGGTCCTCAGTCCGGCGCTGGACGAATGGCTGCGCACGGCGATTCTCAAGGGCGCGGTGGATCAAGGCTTCTTCCAGTATCAAGGGTCGCTCAGCCCCGGTGCCGCGGATGTCGATCGCAGCATCAGCCTGTACTTCAAGGTTCACGATGCCGAACTGGCCTTCCAGCCGGGCTGGCCCCATGTCAGCAAGGTCAGCGGTGATGTGTTTGTCGAAGACAGCGGCGTGCGGATTCTGGCCAGCACGGGCCAGTTGCTCGACACCCAGGTCAACGATATCTACGTCGACATTCCCCATGTGCCGGCCGGGCAGAACGTTCATTTGTTCCTCGATGGCGGATTTGCCGGCGGTTTGGGCGATGGCCTGAAAATCCTCCAGGAAGCACCGATCGGCACCGCAGCAACCTTTGCCGGCTGGGAAGGCGAGGGTGACCTGCAAGGCAAGTTGAAGCTCGATATTCCCCTGGCAAAAGGCGAGGAGCCGAAGATCCTCGTCGATTTCAAGACCGCCAAGGCGCGCTTGAAACTGGCCGAACCTGCGCTGGAACTGACCCAACTCAAAGGTGATTTCCGTTTTGACAGCGGCAAAGGCCTGAGCGGGCAGAACATCAGCGCCCGGGCGTTCGACAAACCGGTCACCGCACAGATATTTGCCGATGGCAGCCCGGGCAAGCACAGTACCCGGGTGGCCGCGTCAGGGCAGGTCGAGGTCAAGAAACTGACCGACTGGCTGAAGGTCACCCAGCCTCTGCCGGTGAGCGGTGTGATCCCGTATCAACTGCAACTGACCCTGGACGGCGCCGACAGCCAGTTGATGGTCAATTCCAGCCTCAAGGGCGTGGCCGTCGACTTGCCTGCACCGTTCGGCATAACCTCCGAGGCCGGGCGCGACACCACGTTCCGCATGACCTTGCAGGGCGCCGAGCGGCGCTATTGGGTCAACTACGGGGACTTGGCGAGTTTCACGTTCGCGGCCCCGGCCAGTAGTTTCGCCGACGGTCGCGGGGAGTTGTTCCTCGGTGGCGGCGAGTCCGTCTTGCCTGGCACCAAAGGCCTGCGGATACGGGGCGTGCTGTCGGAGCTGGACGTTGGCCCGTGGAAGGATCTGGTGGACAGATACGCCGGACAAGACCCCGGCGGCAGCGCCAGGCAACTGCTCAGCGGCGCGGATTTCAAGGTGGGCAAGCTCAGCGGTATCGGCACCACCCTCGATCAGGCCTCGATCCAGCTGGCGCGCAAGCCTTCCGCCTGGGCGCTACAACTGGACAGCCAGCAGATCAATGGCAGCGCCAGCCTTCCCGATGCGAAAGCCACGCCGATCACGATCAATCTGCAAACTGTGCGCCTGCCCGCACCGGACCCGACCGTGCTGGCCGATGAAAACTCGCCGGATCCGCTGGCGTCGGTGGACCCGACAAAAATCCCCGCGATGGACATCACCATCAATCAGCTATTCCAGGGGCAGGATCTGGTGGGGGGCTGGTCGCTGAAAATTCGTCCGACGCCCAAGGGCATAGAGTTCAACTCCCTGGACCTGGGCCTCAAGGGCATGCTGTTGGTGGGCAGCGGTGGTTGGGAAGGCGTGCCTGGCGCCAGCAACAGCTGGTACAAGGGTCGTATCAGCGGCAAGAACCTCGCCGATGTGCTCAAGGGCTGGGGGTTTGCGCCGAGCGTCACCAGCCAGGACTTCTATATGGATGTCGATGGCCGCTGGCCCGGCTCACCGGCCTGGGTGGCGACCAAGCGTTTCTCCGGCACGCTTGATGCGACCCTTAATCAGGGTCAGTTCGTCGAGGTTGAGGGCAGTGCCCAGGCGCTGCGGGTATTTGGCTTGCTCAACTTCAACTCCATCGGCCGGCGCCTGCGCCTGGATTTCTCCGACCTGTTCGGCAAAGGCCTGAGTTATGACCGGGTCAAGGGGCTGCTGGTCGGGACCAATGGTGTGTATGTCACCCGTAAGCCGATCCAGCTGACGGGGCCGTCGAGCACCATTGAACTCGACGGCACCCTGAACATGGTGGCCGATCAGATCGATGCGAAACTGATGGTGACCTTGCCGGTGACCAATAACCTGCCGATTGCCGCATTGATCGTCGGTGCACCTGCGGTCGGCGGGGCGCTGTTCCTGATCGACAAGCTGATCGGAGACCGGGTCGCCCGTTTCGCCAGTGTGAAGTACACCGTCAAAGGGCCTTGGAAAGAACCGAAGATTGCCTTCGACAAGGCTTTTTGAAACGCCATCCTTCGGGCCTATGGAGTAGCATGGCCATTGCGGCTCGCCCCTTGTAGGAGCTCGCTCGCGATGGACGTGAACGATGACGCAGGCTGTCTGAAAAAACGCGTCGCATTCAAACTCATCGCGAGCAAGCTCGCTCCTACAAGGTCTGTGTTGGTTTCAATAAGGAAAAGGCCATGTCTCTAGCGGTGATTCAAATGGTCAGCCAGAGCGATGTGCTGGCCAATCTGGCCCAGGCCCGTCGGCTGCTCGAGCGAGCGGCCGCCGGTGGCGCGAAGCTCGCGGTATTGCCGGAAAACTTCGCCGCCATGGGCCGGCGCGACATTGCCGACATCGGGCGCGCCGAAGCACTGGGCGAAGGCCCGATTCTGCCCTGGTTGAAACAGACCGCACGCGACCTCAAGTTATGGATTGTGGCCGGCACGTTGCCGTTGCCGCCGGTGGATCAACCGGCGGCCAAGGTGCATGCCTGTTCGTTGCTGGTCGATGACCAGGGTGAAACGGTGGCGCGCTACGACAAGCTGCACCTGTTCGACGTCGACGTGGCCGACAATCGCGGCCGTTATCGTGAATCCGATGACTATGCTTATGGCAGTGGGGTCGTGGTGGCGGACACACCGGTTGGGCGGGTTGGCCTGACGGTCTGTTACGACTTGCGCTTCCCGGAGCTGTACAGCGAATTGCGCGCGGCCGGCGCGGAACTGATTACCGCCCCTTCGGCCTTCACGGCGGTGACCGGCGCGGCGCATTGGGATGTGCTGATTCGCGCACGGGCCATCGAGACACAATGTTATGTGCTCGCGGCTGCCCAGGGTGGGACGCATCCGGGGCCGCGGGAAACTTTCGGTCATGCTGCCATCATCGACCCGTGGGGGCGTGTGCTGGCACAACAGGATCAAGGCGAGGCCGTGCTGCTGGCCGAACGCGACAGCAGCGAACAGGCGTCCATCCGGGCGCGGATGCCGGTGTCCAGTCACCGGCGCTTTTTCTCGCAGGGCGCCCAGCGACCTGCATCAGAACGACGAATTTAAGGCGTAAAGCATATGAGCGAGTTGTTGTCCTCAGTCAGTGAACACCTGCTGGCGCCCGGTGGCGTCACGATCGAGAGCCTGCAAGGCGTGCTAGGCGACCTGGCCGGGCCGGGCATCGATGCGGCCGACCTGTATTTCCAGGGGCAGATCTCCGAGTCCTGGGCGCTGGAAGACGGCATCGTCAAGGAAGGCAGCTTCAACCTTGACCAAGGTGTGGGCGTGCGCGCGCAATCGGGTGAAAAAACCGGTTTTGCCTACAGCAATGCCATCACCCTGGAAGCCCTTGGCGCGGCGGCGCGGGCCGCCCGCTCGATTTCCCGCGCTGGCCAGAATGGCACCGTGCAGGCATTCACCAGCCAGGATGTCGCGCAGTTGTATGCGCCGGACAATCCCCTGGAAGTGCTGACCCGTGCCGAGAAAGTCGATTTGCTCAAGCGAATCGATGCCGCGACCCGCGCCCTCGACCCTCGCATCCAGCAAGTCACCGTGAGCATGGCCGGTGTCTGGGAACGGATTCTGGTGGCTTCCACCGACGGCGGTCTGGCGGCGGATGTACGGCCGCTGGTGCGTTTCAACGTCAGCGTGATTGTCGAGCAGAACGGTCGCCGCGAGCGCGGGGGGCATGGTGGTGGCGGTCGGACCGATTACCGTTATTTCCTCGGCGAAGACCGCGCCATGGGCTATGCCCGTGAAGCGTTGCGCCAGGCGCTGGTCAACCTCGAAGCCATTCCGGCACCGGCCGGTACCTTGCCGGTGGTGCTCGGTTCCGGCTGGTCGGGCGTATTGCTGCACGAAGCGGTCGGTCATGGTCTGGAAGGCGACTTCAACCGCAAGGGCAGTTCGGCCTACAGCGGTCGCATGGGCGAGATGGTTGCGTCGAAGCTGTGCACCATTGTCGATGACGGCACCCTGGCCGGTCGCCGTGGCTCGTTGAGTGTCGACGACGAAGGCACGCCGACCGAGTGCACCACGCTGATCGAAAACGGCGTACTCAAAGGCTACATGCAGGACAAGCTCAACGCCCGCCTGATGGGCGTGGCACGCACCGGTAACGGCCGTCGCGAATCCTACGCGCACCTGCCGATGCCGCGCATGACCAACACCTACATGCTCGCCGGCGAAAGCGACCCGGCGGAAATCATCGCTTCGGTGAAGCGCGGCATTTACTGCGCCAACCTGGGTGGCGGTCAGGTGGATATCACCAGCGGCAAGTTCGTGTTCTCCACCAGCGAGGCGTACCTGATCGAGGACGGCAAGATTACCGCTCCGGTCAAGGGCGCGACCCTGATCGGCAACGGGCCGGAAGCCATGAGCAAGGTGTCGATGGTCGGTAATGATCTGTCGCTGGACAGCGGCGTGGGTACGTGTGGCAAGGATGGGCAGTCGGTGCCGGTGGGTGTCGGCCAGCCAACGCTAAAGATTGATGCGATCACCGTGGGTGGCACGGGGTCGTAAGAAGTGAGGCTGCGGGTGAGCTGCGAGGCAGCTCACCCGCTTCGAGAATTAACGCAGACCGCGTTGAGTCTCGTCCAGCTCACGGATGTACTTGAAGATTTTACGGCTGGAAGCAGGAGGTTTGTTTTGCGCAACCTCATGCTGGGCCTGACGGATCAGGGATCGCAATTGCTGGCGGTCCGCGTCCGGGTAGTCGACGACGAATTTTTCCAGTACGGCATCGTCGCCGGCAATCAGACGATCGCGCCAGCGTTCCAGGTTATGGAAGCGTTCGTTGTATTGACGGGTGGAGGCATCGAGTTGATCGAGCAGAACCAGAATGGCGGCAGTGTCCTGATCGCGCATCAGTTTGCCGATGAACTGAAGGTGCCGTTTTCGCGCGATGTTCGCGGTGTGCTTGGGCGCATCGGCCAGAGCCCGACGCATTCCGTCGGTCAAGGGCAGTTTTGCCAGCAAGTCAGGCTTGAGTGTTGTAAGGCGCTCGCCAAGGTCAACCAGAGCATGCAGCTCGCGTTTGACCTGGGATTTGCTTTTTTCTCCCGTATCGAGGGAGTCGTCGTAAGAATCAACCATGGTGGCCGTCCGCAAAGAAACGCCGCCATGATAACCAGTCGGGGGCCGCTTGTCCGGCCCGGTCGCTCGATGACCGTTACCGAAAGCAGAATTTGAGTGGAGAACAGCATGAGTGCAGTTGAAAGCGTCGGCCCACAAGCGTTGCCGGCACTGCAGGAACAAGTCGAGCAGATCATCGCTGAAGCCAAGCGCCAGGGGGCCAGCGCCTGTGAAGTGGCGGTGTCGCTGGAGCAGGGGTTGTCGACTTCGGTGCGCCAGCGTGAAGTCGAAACCGTTGAGTTCAACCGCGACCAGGGGTTTGGCATCACCTTGTACGTGGGGCAGCGCAAAGGCTCGGCCAGCACCTCGGCCAGCGGTCCTGATGCGATTCGCGAAACCGTCGCCGCTGCACTGGCTATCGCCAAGCACACTTCAGAAGACGAAGCCTCGGGCCTTGCGGATGCCGCGCTGATGGCGCGCGATATTCCGGATTTCGACCTGTTCCACCAATGGGACATCACTCCGGAACAAGCCATCGAACAGGCCCTGGCCTGCGAAGCCGCGGCGTTTGCCGCCGACAGCCGGATCAAGAACGCCGACGGCACCACCCTCAGTACCCATCAGGGCTGCCGCGTTTATGGCAATAGCCACGGCTTTATCGGCGGTTACGCATCGACTCGGCACAGTCTGAGCTGCGTGATGATCGCCGAGGCCGATGGCCAGATGCAGCGCGATTACTGGTACGACGTGAACCGCCAGGGCAATCTGCTCGCCGACCCGGTGAGCATCGGTCAACGCGCTGCGCAACGGGCGGCAAGTCGTCTGGGCGCGCGTCCGGTGCCGACTTGCGAGGTGCCGGTGCTGTTTTCCGCAGAGTTGGCTGGGGGGCTGTTCGGCAGTTTCCTGTCGGCGATTTCCGGCGGCAGCCTGTATCGCAAGTCGTCCTTCCTTGAGGGTACCCTCGGGCAGAAGCTGTTTCCGGAGTGGCTGACCATCGACGAACGTCCGCATCTGATGCGTGCCATGGGCAGTGCAGCGTTCGACGGTGATGGTTTGGCAACCTACGCCAAACCGTTTGTCGAAAAGGGCGAGTTGGTGTCTTACATCCTCGGCACCTATTCCGGCCGCAAGCTTGGCATGCCGAGCACGGCCAACGCCGGTGGCGTGCACAACCTGTTCGTCACCCATGGCGACGAAGACCAGGCGGCGTTGCTGCGGCGCATGGGGCGTGGCTTGCTGGTGACTGAATTGATGGGGCAGGGCCTCAACATGGTCACCGGCGATTACTCCCGTGGTGCAGCGGGTTATTGGGTCGAGAACGGTGAAATCCAGTTCGCGGTCCAGGAAGTGACCATCGCCGGCAACATGCGCGACATGTTCAAGCAGATCGTTGCCGTGGGTAATGACCTGGAACTGCGCAGTAACATTCGCACCGGCTCGGTGCTGATCGAGCGGATGACGGTGGCAGGCAGCTAAGCCTCGGCCGCTTCACCAAAAGGCGCGCCACCCATTGGGTGGCGCGCCTTTTTTGTTGGCTACAACTCAGATCCCCTGTGGGAGCGAGCTTGCTCGCGATAGCAGCGTGTCAGACGAAATCAATGTTGAAAGTGATGACGCCTTCGCGAGCAGGCTCGCTCCCACAATGGATCTGCTGTGTCGGCACGGACTTGTTTTGGTTCTCATTATCATATAATAATAAATCTCATTATCGAATGAGCCCCGGATCATGAGTTCTGCCTTGCAAGAGCAGCCTTATCTCGAAAGCTGGCGCTGGATGAGTCGCCAGATCCGTTGCGCGATGAACCCCGACGAGCCTCGCCTGATCGACCACTACCTGGCCGAAGGCCGGTACCTGGCGTGTTGCACGGCCACCTCGCCGTGGACCGTCGCCGAAACTTCCTTCCGATTGTTGCTCGATACCGCCGCCGATGTCGCGCTGCCGTGGCACTGGCGCACTTACTGTCTCGACCAGGCCTGGCGCCCGCTGCGCGAACTGGAACGCCTCTCGTTGTGCAAATGCCGCCTCAAGCGCTGGCAGAGCTACACCTGGCAACTCGCTACCTGTGAGTTGCAGCCCTCGATTCCTCTCATAGAACTGATGCAAGGATCTCCCGATGAGTAATACCCGTATCGAACGCGACAGTATGGGCGAGCTTCAGGTCCCGGAAGACGCCCTCTACGGCGCACAGACCCAGCGTGCGGTGGATAACTTCCCGATCAGCGGCAAACCGATGCCGGTTCAGTTCATCCGCGCCTTGATCCTGGCCAAGGCAGCGGCCGCCCGCACCAACGTCGAGCTCAAGCAGATCGGCGAAGCCCAGGGCAAAGCCATCGTCGACGCAGCCCAGGGCTTGCTCGAAGGTGATTTCATGCAGCACTTCCCGGTGGATGTGTTCCAGACCGGTTCCGGCACCAGCTCGAACATGAACGCCAACGAAGTGATCGCCACGCTGGCCAGCCGCTTGCTGGGCGAGGCGGTGAACCCCAACGATCACGTCAACTGCGGGCAGAGCAGCAACGACATCATCCCGACCACCATTCACGTCAGCGCAGCACTGGCGCTCCATGAACAACTGCTGCCGGCGCTGACGCATCTGGTGCAGGTCATCGAGCGCAAGGCCGAGCAGGTTCATCACCACGTCAAAACCGGGCGTACGCACCTGATGGACGCCATGCCGGTGCGCATGAGCCAGGTGCTCAACGGTTGGGCGCAGCAGCTCAAGGCCAACATCGGCCATCTGCAGGACTTGCAGCCAAGCCTGCAATCCCTGGCTCAAGGCGGCACGGCGGTGGGCACGGGTGTCAACGCCCACCCCGAGTTCGCGGCGCGTTTCAGTCAGCAGCTAAGCAAATTGACCCGGGTTGAGTTCCAGCCAGGCAAGGACCTGTTCGCGCTGATCGGCTCCCAGGACACTGCCGTTGCCGTCTCCGGACAGCTAAAGGCCACTGCCGTGTCGCTGATGAAAATCGCCAACGATCTGCGCTGGATGAACTCCGGCCCGCTGGCCGGCCTTGGCGAGATCGAACTGCAAGCCTTGCAGCCGGGTTCTTCGATCATGCCGGGCAAGGTCAACCCGGTCATTCCAGAGGCCACCGCGATGGTCGCGGCTCAGGTCATCGGCAACGACAGTGTTATCACCATCGCCGGTCAGTCGGGCAATTTCGAACTGAACGTGATGCTGCCGATCATCGCCCAGAACCTGCTGAGCAGTATCGAGTTGCTGGCCAATTCCAGCCGTCTGCTGGCAGACAAGGCCATCGCCAGCTTCAAGGTCAACGAAGGCCGGATCAAGGAAGCACTGTCACGCAACCCGATTCTGGTCACCGCGCTCAACCCGATCATCGGTTACCAGAAAGCTGCCGAGATTGCCAAGAAGGCCTATCAGCAAGGTCGGCCGGTGATTGACGTCGCGCTGGAACACACCGACCTGTCGCGCAGCCAGCTGGAAGAATTGCTCAACCCGGAAAAACTCACAGCGGGCGGCGTCTAAGCCCCGTTACCGCTTTGGAGGCGCACCATGGAGCACTGGAAACGCACGATCGAAAGAGCCAATCGCTTTTTCATGCTGGGTGAACTGGTCGATGCCCGCGAGGCGTACCTGCAGGCATTGGCTCTGGCCCAGGTGTTGTTCGAGCGCTGGGCGGATGCCGACGAAGCGGTAGCGGCCTGCGTGATTTCCCATCACAACCTGGCGGACCTGCACTTGCGTCTGAATCAGCCGGAGGAGAGCGCCGAATACTTGTGTGCCATCCACCAACGGCTGCTGCAGACCATGCAGGACCCGCGGCTACCTCAAACATTGCGAGAAGCCGCGTTGCGCCAGAGCAGCAAGACCTACGTCGAGCTGCTGAATTTCATCAGTGAGCACGGCGAGTATCCGCGTACCCATCGGCTGCTGCACATCGATGTCGCTTCGCCTGCGCCTCATCATCATGGAGTCCATTGAACATGGCTTTTACCTTGCCTGCCTTGCCGTACGCCTACGACGCCCTGGAGCCGCACATCGATGCGCAGACCATGGAGATCCACTACACCAAGCATCACCAGACCTACATCAATAACCTGAACGCGGCTGTTGAAGGCACCGAGTATGCCGAGTGGCCCGTGGAGAAGCTGGTGTCCGCCGTTAAGCAACTGCCGGAAAAACTACGGACGGCGGTGATCAACCAAGGTGGCGGCCACGCCAATCATTCGTTGTTCTGGGAAGTCATGGCGCCCGACGGTGGTGGCGAGCCCGAAGGCGTGCTGGCCAAGGCCATCGATGAACAACTGGGCGGTCTCGACAGCTTCAAGGAAGCCTTTACCAAGGCCGCGTTGACCCGCTTCGGCAGCGGCTGGGCCTGGCTGAGCGTGACCCCGCAAAAGACCTTGGTAGTGGAAAGCAGCGGTAACCAGGACAGCCCGTTGATGAGCGGCAATACCCCGATTCTGGGTCTCGACGTCTGGGAGCACGCCTATTACCTGCGTTATCAGAACCGTCGTCCGGAATACATCAGCGCGTTCTACCGCGTGATCAATTGGCCGCAAGTCGCTGCGCGCTATCAGGCCGCACTGGTTTAAGTCTTCCATAAAAACAATCCAAGGCTGGACTATGGGCACTGAAACACTGGCGATCGGAAATGGACGGATGTTTCGTTACGCGTTTGGATCGCTGTTACTGCTGGCGGGAATGAGCCTTTTGGTTGCCCATGGGCTGGCATGGCTCGACCTTGAGCCGAAGTTGCTGCGCGCACTGCAGGGCGGTGCGATCTGCGCCTTGGGTACCGCGCTGGGCGCGGTGCCGGTGTTGGTGATTCGGCGGATGCCGCAGATGCTCAGCGACACTTTGCTTGGCTTTGGCGCTGGCGTGATGCTGGCTGCGACGGCATTTTCGCTGATCGTTCCGGGCATCTCTGCCGCCGAAGGGCTTGGACTGTCACCTTGGGCGTCCAGTGGGCTGATCAGCTTCGGCATTATGCTCGGCGCCTTCCTGTTGTTCCTGGTGGATCGGAAGGTCTCTGGCGCCAGCCCGGACATGCTGGTCGGTACGCTGGAACGACCGGTCATTGCTCCGCGGATCTGGCTGTTCGTATTTGCCATCATCGCCCACAACATCCCGGAAGGCATGGCGGTAGGTGTTTCGGCCGGTGGCGCAATGCCTGACGCCGACAGCCTGGCCATGGGCATTGCCTTGCAGGATGTACCGGAAGGGTTGGTCATCGCTTTGGTGCTGGCCGGGGCAGGGATGTCCCGGGGCAAGGCGTTCCTGATCGGTGCGGCGTCAGGTTTGGTAGAACCGGTGTTCGCACTGCTATGCGCGTGGCTGGTGAGCCTGGCTGAACTGCTGCTGCCTTTGGGATTGGCGCTGGCGGCGGGGGCGATGCTGCTGGTGGTGACCCACGAAGTCATTCCCGAGTCGCGCCGCAATGGTCATGACAAGCTTGCCAGCCTCGGGCTGCTGATGGGGTTTTGTTTGATGATGGTGATGGATACAGCCCTCGCTTGATTTGTGGTGAGGGGCTTTTGTGGTTGTATTACTCGCCTTCGTCGAAGAAGTTGTTGATCAACGCCACCAGAGCATCCAGCGCTTCCTGTTCCTGCTCGCCTTCTGTACTCAAGTGGATCGTGGTGCCTTTGCCGGCGGCCAGCATCATCATCGCCATGATGCTTTTGCCATCGACCATGGACTGTGGTGTACGTCCGGCCCTGATCTGGCACGGGAACTGACCTGCTACCCCAACGAATTTTGCAGAAGCGCGAGCGTGCAGACCCAGTTTATTGATGATTTCGATTTCCAGAGCAGGCATCGCGATGTGAATCCTTTAGCTGAGGTCGCGGTGGCGGACCTGGACGTTCTTCAGGGATTGTTGCAGCGTTTGCCCCAGACGCTCGGTCAGGTAGACGGAACGGTGATGTCCGCCAGTGCAGCCAATGGCAATGGTGACGTAGGCGCGGTTGCTGGCGGCAAAGCGAGGCAGCCACTTTAGCAGGTATGTGGAAATGTCCTGGAACATCTCTTCGACATCCGGCTGAGCCGCCAGGTATTCGGCAACCGGTTGATCGAGCCCGGACTGTTCGCGCAACTCCGGTTTCCAGTAAGGGTTGGGCAGGCAGCGCACATCGAACACCAGGTCGGCGTCCACCGGCATGCCGCGCTTGAAGCCGAAGGATTCCACCAGGAACGCAGTCCCCGGCTCCGGCTGATTCAACAGACGCAGTTTGATGGCATCGCGCAGTTGATACAGGTTCAGGCTGGTAGTGTTGATCTTGAGATCGGCGAGGTCGGCAATCGGCCCGAGCAGGACGCTCTCGACGCTGATGGCTTCGGCCAGCGAGCGGTTGGCGTTGGTCAGGGGGTGACGTCGGCGGGTTTCCGAGAAACGCTTGAGCAGGGTTTCTTCGTCGGCGTCCAGGTACAGCACATCGCACTGGATGTGGCGGGCACGGACTTCCTCGAGCAGGTCGGGGAAGCGTGACAGGTGGCTGGGCAGGTTGCGCGCGTCAATGGAAACGGCGACCAGCGGCTGCAACATCTCGGTATGAACCAGGGCGCGTTCGGCCAGCTCCGGCAGCAGACCGGCTGGCAGGTTGTCGATGCAGTAGTAGCCGCTGTCCTCAAGAACGTCGAGGGCGGTACTTTTACCTGAGCCGGAACGGCCACTGACGATGATCAAGCGCATGATTACTGACCGTTTTGCTCGTCAAGGACAACCTGATACAGGGCTTCGTTGCTTGTAGCACTACGCAGCTTTTCGCGAACTTCCTTGCGGTCGAGCATGCTGGCGATCTGTCGCAGCAGCTCAAGGTGCGCATCGGTGGCGGCTTCCGGGACCAACAGCACGAACAGCAGGTCAACCGGCGCGCCGTCGATGGCGTCGAAATCGATAGGGGCGTCCAGGTGCATCAATGCACTGATGGGCGAAACACAGCCCTTGAGACGGCAATGTGGAATAGCGATGCCATTGCCAAACCCGGTGGAGCCGAGTTTTTCACGGGCGATCAGCGCCTCGAAGACATCTTGCATCTCCAGGGCCGGCACTTCGCGGGCGATAAGATTGGCAATTTGTTCGAGGGCTTTCTTTTTACTGCCTCCCGGCACGTTCACCAGGGAACGGCCGGGGGTCAGGATACTTTCAAGTCGGATCATGGGTTGGGAGTGTTAACGACCGGTTGCGCCCTGGAGGAGGCTCTGGGTCTTTTCCTTATGCTTTTTGAGTTGTTTATCCAGCTTGTCGGTGAGTGCGTCGATCGCGGCATACATATCGGTATGTTCCGCGTTGGCGACCACTTCATTCCCGGGAATATGCAGCGTGGCTTCGATTTTCTGCTTCAGTTTTTCGACGGTCATCGTGACCTGCACATTAGTGATCTTGTCGAAATGTCGCTCCAATCGTTCGAGTTTTTCGCCGATGTAGGTGCGAAGAGGTTCGGTCACTTCCAGTTGGTGTCCACTGATGTTGACTTGCATACAGCTTCTCCTTCGTTGCCAGTGCATAAAGCGGCAGATCAGATGATCTACCACTGGAACGCTGTGGCGTGGCCCTACATCAACCGCTTGCGTTCGCTCGAAGGCGCGATCCCGAGGGATTCGCGGTACTTGGCGACGGTGCGGCGAGCCACCTGAATGCCTTGTGCCTCCAGTAAACCAGCGATCTTGCTGTCACTCAACGGCTTTTTCTGATTTTCCGCTGCAACCAGTTTTTTGATGATCGCCCGGATCGCCGTGGACGAGCATTCGCCGCCTTCGGAGGTGCTTACGTGACTGGAAAAAAAGTACTTCAGTTCATAAATGCCCCGGGGGGTGTGCATGAACTTCTGGGTGGTCACCCGTGAAATCGTCGATTCATGCATGCCGACCGCTTCGGCGATGTCATGCAGGACCAGCGGCTTCATGGCTTCGTCGCCGTACTCCAGAAAGCCGCGCTGATGCTCGACGATCTGGGTGGCAACCTTCATCAGGGTTTCATTGCGGCTTTGCAGGCTCTTGATGAACCAGCGGGCCTCCTGCAACTGATTGCGCATGAAGGTATTGTCGGCGCTGGTGTCGGCGCGGCGCACGAAACCGGCGTACTGGGCATTGACCCGCAGCCGTGGCACCGACTCCTGATTGAGCTCCACCAGCCAGCGCTCGTTGTCCTTGCGCACGATGACGTCAGGAACGACGTACTCGGCTTCGGTGGACTCGATCTGCGAGCCCGGGCGCGGGTTGAGGCTCTGGACCAGCTCGATGACCTGGCGCAGCTCATCTTCCTTGAGCTTCATGCGACGCATCAACTGGCTGTAGTCGCGGCTGCCAAGCAGGTCGATGTAATCGGTGACCAGGCGCTTGGCCTCGGCCAGCCAAGGGGTCTTGGCAGGCAGCTGGCGCAATTGCAGCAGCAGGCATTCGCCCAGGTTGCGGGCGCCGATGCCGGCGGGCTCGAATTGCTGGATGCGGTGCAGGACGGCTTCGATTTCGTCCAGTTCGATGTCCAGTTCCGGGTCGAACGCTTCGAGGATTTCCTCGAGGGTTTCGTCCAGGTAGCCCTGATTGTTGATGCAGTCGATCAGGGTCACGGCGATCAGGCGATCGGTGTCGGACATCGGGGCCAGGTTCAGTTGCCACAGCAAGTGGCTCTGCAGGCTTTCGCCGGCCGAGGTGCGGGTGGTGAAGTCCCACTCGTCATCATCATTGCTGGGCAGGCTGCTGGCGCTGGTCTGGTAAACGTCTTCCCACGCGGTGTCGACGGGGAGTTCGTTGGGGATACGCTCGTTCCAGTCACCCTCATCGAGGTTATCAACCGTCGGGGCGCTTTCCTGGTAGGAGGGCTCCTGGATGTCGGTGTTGGGCTTTTGTTCGGCGTTGTCGGCCAGGGGGTCGGAATTGTCGAAGTCGTCGCCTTCTTCCTGGCGTTCGAGCATCGGATTGGACTCCAGGGCCTCCTGGATTTCCTGTTGCAGGTCCAGGGTTGACAATTGGAGCAGGCGGATGGCCTGTTGCAGCTGCGGTGTCATCGTCAGCTGCTGGCCCATTCTCAAGACTAGCGATGGTTTCATGGCAGGGGCTTAACACCTTATTCGCCGGCGCACATGCGCCATCCACTACAGGGCGCCGGGGCGCCAAACTTAAGCAAATTATATGCCTGAAACTAAAGGGTTTGCCTAGAGCGCTGTAACAATAAAAAACTATAAAGCTGTGTTGCAGCGCTGCCCTTGTCGAGGGCTGACCACGCTTGTCGGCACGGAAGCGCTGGTGAGTGGCTGGTCAGGTGCCCGGGCAAGCTGCCTGGGCACGGCTCAGCGCTTACAGGCGGAACTCATGGCCCAGATACACTTCCTTGACCAGGTCGTTGGCCAGGATGGTCTCTGCGTCGCCTTCGGCAATCAGTTGGCCGTCATTGACGATATAGGCGGTTTCACAGATATCCAGGGTTTCACGAACGTTGTGGTCCGTGATCAGCACGCCAATGCCCTTGGCCTTGAGGTGGTGAATGATCTGCTTGATGTCGCCGACCGAAATCGGGTCCACGCCGGCGAAGGGCTCGTCGAGGAGGATGAATTTCGGGTTGGTGGCCAGGGCGCGGGCGATTTCCACGCGACGGCGCTCACCACCGGACAGGCTCATGCCCAGGTTGTCGCGGATGTGGCTGATGTGGAATTCCTGCAGCAGGCTTTCCAGCTCCTTGCGACGACCGGCCTTGTCGAGTTCCTTGCGGGTCTCGAGGATGGCCATGATGTTGTCGGCCACCGACAGTTTGCGGAAGATCGATGCTTCCTGCGGCAAGTAGCCGATACCGGCCTTTGCGCGGCCGTGCATCGGTTGGTGGCTGACGTCCAGGTCATCGATCAGGACACGGCCCTGATCGGCTTGCACCAGGCCGACGATCATGTAGAAGCAGGTGGTCTTGCCGGCGCCGTTCGGGCCAAGCAGGCCGACGATCTGGCCGCTGTCGATGGACAGGCTGACGTCACGCACGACCTGGCGGCTCTTGTAGCTCTTGGCCAGATGCTGAGCTTTCAGAGTTGCCATTACTGGGCCTTTTTCTCGTCGGTTTTCTTCTTCGGCTGGATCACCATGTCGATACGCGGACGCGCCTCGGTGACTTTGCTGCCTGTGGCGCGACCGGCGCTGGCGAGTTTCTTGTCCGTGTCGTAGACAATTTTCTCACCTTGGGTGACGTTGTTGTCCTTGTCGACAACTTTGGCCTTGTCGATCAGTACGACGCGATTTTGCGAAGCGTGATACTGGATCGTCACGCCCCAACCCTGGACAGGCTTGGTATCGCCAGCCGTTTGCAATTGCTCGAAGTACGCCAGGTTGCCCACCGAGGTCACTACGTCAATGTCGCCAGCCGGGGTGCGGGTGATGGTAACGGTGTTGCCTGTCACCTTCATCGAGCCTTGGGTGATGATCACGTCACCCTTATAGGTAGCAATACCTTGCTTGTCGTCCAGCTGGGCATCGTCGGCCTGAATACGGATAGGCTGCTGTTGGTCTTCCGGCAGAGCCCAGGCGCTCACGCTTCCCAGTGCTGCGCCCAGACTGAGCAAAATCGGGAGGGTTTTAACGAGCCTCATACTGTCCTCTTACGTTCGATAGCAGGTGTATCCTGCTTTCTTTCAAATACGCTTTCATTCCCTTGCCAGTCGATACACCGCCAGCGCCGTCGATTCTAACGTCTTGCTCGGTCTGCGCATATTGCTGCTGCGGGAACACGGTCATGCGGGTGCTGGTGATCAGGGTTCTACGGTTTTTCTCGTCGAAGCGCGTGATGCGCACGTCATCGATCAGTTCGACCTGTGTGCCATCAGGGTTGACCTCGCCGCGCAGGCTCTGGACGTGCCACGGGAATTCAGTGCCGCGGAACACATTCAGGTCGGGGTTGGTCAGCAATGTCACCTCGGTCGCTTTCACGTGCTCGACCTTGTCGGACACCAGATCATATTGCAGCTTGCCGTCGGGCAGGTACTGCACGCTGTGGGCGTTGATGGCGTAATAGTCGATCGCGCTTTCATCGACCGGCGTTACCGGCTTGTCGAGGAAACGTTCCGGGCTGATGTTCCAGTAGCCAACCGCAGCGAATATCGCCGCGATGCAACTGAACATCAGGGTGTTGCGAAATTTTTTGCTCAGCATAGTGGGCTCACAGGTACGCCGCATTGGCCGCGTCGAGGCGGTCCTGGGCGCGCAGGATCAATTCGCAGAATTCGCGAGCGGCACCTTCGCCGCCACGGGCGAGGGTGATGCCGTGGGCGTGTTCACGCACGAAGCTGGCGGCATTGGCCACCGCCATGCCCAGGCCGACGCGGCGAATCACCGGCAGGTCCGGCAGGTCGTCGCCGAGGTAGGCCACCTGTTCATAGCTCAGGTTGAGTTGGGCCAGCAGTTCGTCGAGTACCACCAGTTTATCCTCGCGACCCTGATAGAGGTGCGGGATACCGAGGTTTTTGGCCCGCCGCTCGACCACCGGGGTCTTGCGGCCACTGATGATGGCGGTCTGCACGCCGGCGGCCATCAGCATCTTGATGCCCTGGCCGTCGAGGGTGTTGAACGTCTTGAACTCGCTGCCGTCTTCGAGGAAGTACAGGCGCCCATCGGTCAGGACGCCATCGACATCGAACACCGCCAGCTTGATCTGTTTGCCGCGTTGCAGCAGGTCCGCACTCATTACATTACTCCTGCACGCAGCAAGTCGTGCATGTTCAAGGCGCCGACCGGGCGGTCTTCACTGTCGACTACGACCAGCGCGTTGATTTTATGGTCTTCCATGATTTTCAGCGCTTCGGCGGCGAGCATCTCGGCGCGGGCAGTCTTGCCGTGTGCTGTCATGACCTGTTCGATGGTAGCGCTATGGATGTCGATGCTACGGTCCAGCGTGCGACGCAAGTCACCGTCAGTAAAGATCCCGGCCAGCTTTCCGTCGGCCTCCAGGATCACGGTCATGCCCAGGCCTTTGCGGGTCATTTCCATTAGCGCGTCCTTCAGCAGGGTGCCGCGCTGTACTTGCGGTAACTCTTGCCCGGCGTGCATGACATTTTCCACTTTCAGCAGCAGGCGTCGGCCCAGGGCGCCGCCGGGATGGGAAAAGGCGAAGTCTTCGGCGGTAAAGCCACGGGCTTCCAGCAGCGCGACTGCCAAGGCATCGCCCATGACCAGGGCGGCGGTGGTCGACGAGGTGGGGGCCAGGTTCAACGGACAGGCTTCGTGCTCGACGTGAACATTCAGGTTGACCTCGGCGGCCTTGGCTAGCGGCGAGTCAGGCTTGCCGGTCACGCTGATCAACTGAATGCCCAGGCGCTTGATCAGTGGCAGCAGGGTCACGATTTCATTGGTGGAGCCGGAATTCGAGAGCGCCAGAATGATGTCGTCGCGGGTAATCATGCCCATGTCACCGTGGCTGGCTTCAGCCGGGTGCACAAAAAACGCCGTGGTGCCGGTGCTGGCCAAGGTCGCGGCAATCTTGTTGCCGATGTGTCCCGACTTGCCCATGCCGACCACGACCACGCGGCCTTTGCTGGCCAGAATCATCTCGCAAGCGCGTACGAAATCTGCGTCGATATGGGGTAGCAGGCCTTGCACGGCTTCTACCTCGAGGCGGATGGTGCGTTGTGCTGATTGAATCAGGTCGCTGGATTGGCTCATGTCAGAAATCGTATAGCCTGATGAAAAGGCGGCGATTATAACGGTTATGATCGAATCCCTCACGCTAGTTCGTCGCGCATTGCCATCCTTGTTGCCGGAAACCTTCTAAACGGGGCCTTCAACCTGTCATGCGGCTGAACATGACCTGGCTTTGGCCTTGGGCGCGCAGCCGTTGCAGTGATATAGTTCGCCGCCAGTTCGGCCTGCCCGGGAGGTATGTGCTTTTGTCAGAAAGCCAGGCGTCCGAGTGAGAGGCTGCATCGCAAGGAGTTTAGATGAGTGCCGATAAAGCCTACGCGGTCGAGCTGAAGGGACTGTCCTTCAAGCGCGGTGCGCGCAGCATTTTCAATAATGTCGATATCCGTATCCCGCGCGGCAAGGTCACCGGCATCATGGGGCCTTCCGGGTGTGGCAAGACCACGCTCTTGCGTCTGATGGGCGCCCAGTTGCGGCCCACCAAGGGCGAAGTCTGGGTCAACGGTCAGAACCTGCCAAAACTGTCGCGCAGCGACCTGTTCGACGCGCGCAAGCACATGGGCGTGCTGTTTCAGAGCGGCGCACTGTTTACCGACCTCGATGTCTTCGAGAACGTCGCTTTTCCGTTGCGTGTTCATACCCAGCTGCCGGATGAAATGATCCGCGACATTGTCCTGCTCAAATTGCAGGCCGTGGGCTTGCGCGGTGCTATCGAACTGATGCCCGACGAGCTTTCCGGCGGCATGAAACGCCGTGTTGCGCTGGCCCGGGCGATTGCGCTCGACCCGCAGATCCTCATGTACGACGAGCCCTTTGTCGGCCAGGACCCCATCGCAATGGGCGTTCTGGTGCGCCTCATCCGGTTGCTCAACGATGCGCTGGGCATCACCAGCATCGTGGTATCCCACGACCTGGCCGAGACCGCGAGCATTGCCGACTACATTTATGTGGTGGGCGATGGGCAGGTGTTGGGGCAGGGGACGCCTGACGAGTTGATGAATTCGGATGAACCGCGCATTCGTCAGTTCATGACCGGCGAACCCGATGGCCCGGTTCCGTACCACTTTCCAGCGACGGATTACCGCGCAGATCTTCTGGGGAAGCGCTGATGCGCAGAATTTCATTGATGGAGCGCGTTCGCCGCTTCGGCCAGGCCGGCATCGATGTGCTGGCGGTGTTCGGGCGTTCGAGCCTGTTCCTGTTCCATGCCTTGCTCGGCCGGGGCGGTATCGGTGGCGGCTTCGGGCTGCTGGTCAAGCAGTTGCATTCGGTGGGCGTGATGTCCCTGGTGATCATCGTGGTCTCCGGGGTGTTCATCGGCATGGTGCTGGCGCTGCAGGGCTTCAACATTCTTTCCAGCTATGGTTCGGAGCAGGCTGTCGGGCAGATGGTGGCGCTGACGCTGCTGCGTGAACTGGGGCCGGTAGTGACCGCCTTGCTGTTCGCCGGGCGCGCAGGTTCGGCGTTGACCGCCGAAATCGGCAACATGAAGTCCACCGAGCAGTTGTCCAGCCTGGAAATGATCGGGGTCGACCCGCTCAAGTACATCATCGCGCCACGCCTGTGGGCCGGTTTCATCTCCCTGCCGGTGCTGGCGATGATTTTCAGCGTGGTGGGTATCTGGGGCGGCTCGTGGGTAGCGGTCGACTGGCTGGGGGTCTATGAGGGCTCCTACTGGTCGAACATGCAGAACAGCGTGACGTTCGCCGACGATGTGCTCAACGGGATCATCAAAAGTATCGTCTTTGCCTTTGTCGTGACCTGGATCGCCGTATTCCAAGGCTATGACTGCGAACCCACTTCCGAGGGGATCAGTCGTGCCACTACCAAGACCGTTGTATATGCCTCGTTGGCAGTACTCGGCCTGGACTTTATTCTGACCGCCTTGATGTTTGGAGATTTCTGATGCAAAACCGCACCCTGGAAATCGGTGTCGGCCTTTTCTTGCTGGCTGGCATCCTGGCTTTGCTCTTGTTGGCGTTGCGGGTCAGTGGCCTGTCCCCGACTCCGAGCACCGACACGTATAAACTTTACGCCTACTTCGACAATATCGCCGGTTTGACGGTCAGAGCAAAGGTGACCATGGCCGGTGTGACCATCGGCAAGGTCACGGCCATCGATCTGGATCGCGACAGTTTCACCGGTCGGGTGACCATGCAGCTGGAAAAACGCATCGATAATCTGCCGGCGGACTCCACTGCATCTATCCTGACTGCTGGCCTGTTGGGCGAGAAGTACATCGGTATCAGCGTGGGCGGGGAAGACACCCTGCTCAAGGATGGTGGAACCATCCATGACACGCAGTCATCGCTGGTGCTCGAAGACCTGATCGGTAAATTCCTGCTCAATACCGTTAGCAAAGAAGCTAAATGAGGAACTGTTAAATGATCTCTATCTTGCGACGTGGCCTGTTGGTAATGCTCGCGGTGTTTCCGTTGGTGTCCCACGCCGTAGCGGCGACTTCGGCGCACGATCTGGTGCAGGACACAACCAACCGTATGCTCGCGGACCTGGCGGCAAACAAAGAGAAGTACAAGCAGGATCCGCAAGACTTTTATGCGGCACTGAACACCATCGTCGGGCCGGTCGTGGATGCCGAGGGTATTTCCAAGAGCATCATGACGGTCAAGTACTCGCGTAAAGCTACGCCTGCACAGATGAAGACCTTCGAAGAAAATTTCAAGAAGGGGCTGTTCCAGTTCTATGGCAATGCCTTGCTGGAGTACAACAACCAGGGCATCACCGTTGAGCCGGCCAAAGACGAGTCGGGCGACCGTACCAGTGTAGGCATGACTGTCAAAGGCAGCAGCGGCGCGATCTATCCAGTGTCCTACACGCTGGAAAAGATCAACGGCGAGTGGAAACTGCGTAACGTCATCATCAATGGCATCAATATCGGCAAGCTGTTCCGCGATCAGTTCGCCGATGCGATGCAGCGCAATGGCAACGACCTGGACAAGACCATCAATGGTTGGGCCGGGGAAGTCGCCAAGGCCAAGGAAGCCACCGACAAGAAACCAGAGCAGTCAGCCCAATGAGTGAGTCGGCAGTCCAGATGGACGAAGCGGGCGAGCTGCGACTCAGTGGCGTGCTGGATTACCGCACCGGCCCTGGCCTGCGCGAGCAGGGCAAGGCGCTGATCAAAGCCAGCAACGCTGCAGCGCTGGTGGTCGATTGCTCGGCGGTAACCAAGTCCAGCAGTGTCGGTTTGTCGTTGCTGCTGTGCTTTATCCGTGATGCGCAGGAGGCCGGCAAGGCCCTGAGCATCCGTGGGATGCCGGAAGACATGCGTGAAATCGCTCAGGTCAGCGAGCTGACCGAGCTGTTGGCGCATCCCTAACCCGCATCTATGAATAAGCCCCCCGTCTGAGTCCTGCTTGGCGGGGTTCGCAGGCGCGGGGCTTTTTTGTATGATGTCCGACCCGCGCGCACAGGGCGCCGATTGAGGTTGAGCATGCAGGCCAACGAAGTTAAGAGCTTTCTTGAAGGAAAGCTGCCCGGAACGAAAGTAGAAGTCGAGGGCGAAGGCTGCAATTTCCAGCTGAACGTGATTAGCGATGAACTGGCGGCGTTAAGCCCGGTCAAGCGTCAGCAGCAGGTCTATGCCCATTTGAACCCATGGATCACCGATGGCAGCATCCATGCGGTCACTATGAAATTTTTCAGCAGCGCGGCCTGGGCCGAGCGCACCTGAGCCCAAGGGCGTCGAGATTCTTATGGATAAATTGATTATTACTGGCGGTGCTCGTCTTGACGGCGAGATCCGCATCTCCGGGGCAAAGAACTCTGCCCTGCCGATCCTGGCGGCTACCCTGCTGTGCGATGGCCCGGTGACTGTGGCCAACCTGCCGCACCTGCACGACATCACCACCATGATCGAGCTGTTCGGGCGCATGGGTATCGAACCTGTGATCGACGAGAAGCTGGCCGTCGAAATCGACCCGCGCACCATCAAGACCCTGGTCGCACCTTACGAACTGGTTAAAACCATGCGTGCGTCGATTCTGGTGCTCGGTCCGATGGTTGCTCGTTTCGGTGAAGCCGAAGTCGCCTTGCCTGGCGGTTGCGCCATCGGTTCGCGTCCGGTTGACCTGCACATCCGTGGCCTGGAAGCCATGGGCGCCGTCATCGACGTCGAAGGCGGCTACATCAAGGCCAAGGCGCCTGAAGGTGGCCTGCGCGGTGCGCACTTCTTCTTCGATACCGTCAGTGTGACCGGTACCGAAAACATCATGATGGCCGCGGCCTTGGCCAAGGGCCGTAGCGTCCTGCAAAACGCCGCTCGCGAGCCTGAAGTGGTCGACCTGGCGAACTTCCTGAACGCCATGGGCGCCAAGGTTTCCGGCGCCGGTACCGATACCATCACCATCGATGGCGTCGAGCGTCTGCACACCACCACTTATAAAGTAATGCCTGACCGCATCGAAACCGGCACCTATCTGGTGGCGGCGGCGGTGACCGGTGGTCGTGTGAAGGTCAAGGATACGGATCCGACCATCCTCGAAGCCGTTCTGGAAAAACTCCGTGAGTCCGGTGCCGAAATCACCTGTGGCGAAGACTGGATCGAGCTGAACATGCACGGCAAGCGTCCGAAAGCCGTCAACGTGCGGACCGCTCCGTACCCGGCGTTCCCGACCGACATGCAGGCGCAGTTCATCTCCCTCAACGCCATTGCCGAAGGCACCGGCGCTGTGATCGAGACGATCTTCGAAAACCGCTTCATGCACGTCTACGAGCTGCACCGCATGGGCGCCAAGATCCAGGTCGAAGGCAACACCGCCATCGTCACCGGCACCGAAAAGCTCAAGGGCGCGCCAGTGATGGCGACCGACCTGCGTGCTTCGGCCAGCCTGGTGATCTCGGCCCTGATCGCCGAAGGCGACACGCTGATCGACCGCATCTACCACATAGACCGTGGCTACGAGTGCATCGAAGAAAAACTGCAGATGCTGGGCGCCAAGATCCGCCGCGTTCCGGGCTAGTCCCTGCTGTATGGGCATAAGGACATGCCCGTTGATTTGTTGAAGTCGAGCCGTTTTCGGCTCGATGTGTGTCCGGCGCCATTTGCGACCGGGCATGAGTACCTTGATAAGGACTGACGTTTCCCATGTTGACCATCGCACTGTCCAAGGGCCGCATCCTTGACGACACCCTGCCGCTTCTGGCTGAAGCGGGCATCGTGCCGACCGAGAATCCGGACAAGAGCCGCAAGCTGATCATTCCCACGACCCAGGAAGATGTACGCCTGCTGATCGTGCGTGCCACCGATGTGCCGACTTACGTCGAGCATGGTGCCGCCGACCTCGGTGTCGCCGGTAAAGATGTGCTGATGGAATACGGCGGCCAGGGCCTGTACGAGCCGCTGGACCTGCAAATTGCCCAGTGCAAGCTGATGACCGCCGGCAAGGTCGGCGCGGTCGAGCCCAAGGGCCGCCTGCGTATCGCCACCAAGTTCGTCAACGTTGCCAAGCGCTACTACGCCGAACAGGGCCGTCAGGTCGACATCATCAAGCTCTACGGTTCGATGGAGCTGGCGCCGCTGATCGGCCTGGCGGACAAGATCATCGACGTGGTCGACACTGGTAACACGCTGCGGGCCAACGGTCTGGAGCCACAGGATTTCATTGCTGCCATCAGCTCCCGGCTGATCGTCAACAAAGCTTCGATGAAGATGCAGCACGCCCGTATCCAGGCGTTGATCGACACCCTGCGCAAGGCAGTGGAGTCTCGACACCGCGGCTGATTCACCTGCGCGACGTTAAGTCGCGCCCGTCTATCCGCCTCATAGCCAGAATTCTCAGGTGCCCAAGCGGAAACGACTGCTAAGTTAGGGCGCCTGAGTTTTTGCCATTCCTATGAGGCTCTCGCTATGACCGCACCGACTGCAATTCGCCGACTCAACGCTGCTGACCCGGATTTCGCGCATCATCTGGATCATCTGCTGAGCTGGGAAAGTGTGTCTGACGACTCGGTCAATCAGCGGGTGCTGGACATCATCAAGGCTGTGCGTGAACGTGGCGACGCGGCACTGGTGGACTTTACCCGCCAGTTCGACGGCCTGGACGTGAAGTCCATGGCCGACCTGATCCTGCCGCGTGAGCGTCTGGAATTGGCACTGACGCGCATTACCGTGGCTCAGCGCGAAGCGCTGGAAGTCGCCGCCGCCCGTGTGCGCAGCTACCACGAAAAACAGAAGCAGGACTCCTGGAGCTACACCGAGGCCGACGGCACCGTGCTGGGCCAGAAAGTCACGCCGCTGGACCGTGCCGGCCTGTACGTACCGGGTGGCAAGGCGTCGTACCCGTCGTCGGTGTTGATGAACGCGATTCCGGCCAAGGTCGCCGGCGTCACCGAAGTGGTCATGGTCGTACCGACCCCGCGCGGTGAAATCAATGAACTGGTGCTGGCCGCTGCCTGCATCGCCGGCGTTGACCGTGTGTTCACCATCGGTGGCGCTCAAGCCGTTGCCGCATTGGCTTACGGCACCGAAAGCGTGCCGAAGGTCGATAAAGTGGTCGGCCCGGGCAACATCTATGTCGCCACCGCCAAGCGCCACGTGTTCGGCCAGGTCGGAATCGACATGATCGCCGGTCCCTCCGAGATCCTGGTGGTGTGCGACGGCCAGACCGATCCGGACTGGATCGCCATGGACCTGTTCTCCCAGGCCGAGCACGACGAAGACGCCCAGGCGATTCTGGTCAGCCCCGACGCCGAATTCCTCGACAAGGTCGCCGCCAGCATCGCCAAGCTGATGCCGACCATGGAGCGCGCCGCGATCATCGAAACCTCGATCAATGGCCGAGGAGCACTGATCAAGGTGCGCGACATGGAGCAAGCCATCGAAGTGGCCAACCGCATCGCGCCGGAGCACCTCGAATTGTCCGTTGCCGATCCACAAGCCTGGCTGCCGCAGATCCGCCACGCCGGCGCGATCTTCATGGGCCGCCACACCTCTGAAGCCTTGGGCGACTACTGCGCAGGTCCCAACCACGTATTGCCGACCTCCGGCACCGCGCGTTTCTCCTCGCCGCTGGGTGTGTACGACTTCCAGAAACGCTCGTCGATCATCTTCTGTTCCGAGCAGGGCGCTTCCGAGTTGGGCAAAACCGCTTCCGTGCTGGCCCGTGGCGAATCGCTGACCGCCCACGCGCGTAGCGCCGAGTACCGCATCGTCGACGAAGACTTTCCACAAGGGCAGGGGAACTGAACATGAGTAAATTCTGGAGCCCGTTCGTCAAGAATCTGGTGCCTTACGTCCCGGGCGAGCAGCCGAAGCTGGCAAAACTGGTGAAGCTCAACACCAATGAAAATCCGTACGGTCCATCGCCCAAAGCCTTGGCCGCGATGCAAACCGAACTGAACGACAACCTGCGTCTGTACCCGGACCCGAACAGCGATCTGCTGAAGAACGCGGTCGCCAGGTACTACGGTGTGCAAAGCAATCAAGTGTTCCTCGGCAACGGTTCCGATGAAGTGCTGGCGCACATCTTCCACGGTTTGCTGCAGCACGATCAGCCGCTGTTGTTCCCGGACATCAGCTACAGCTTCTACCCGGTCTACTGCGGTTTGTACGGCATCAAGTTCGACGCGGTGCCGCTGGACGAGCAGTTCCAGATCAACCCGGCGGACTATGCCAGGCCGAACGGCGGGATCATCTTCCCCAACCCGAACGCGCCGACCGGCTGCCTGTTGGCGCTGGAAGCGGTGGAGCAGATTCTCAAGGCGAGCCCGGATTCGGTGGTGGTGGTCGACGAGGCCTACATCGACTTCGGTGGCGAGACGGCAATCACCCTGGTGGACCGTTATCCGAACCTGCTGGTGACCCAGACCCTGTCCAAGTCCCGTTCCCTGGCGGGCCTGCGGGTTGGATTGGCGGTCGGCCATCCGGACCTGATCGAGGCGCTGGAGCGGATCAAGAACAGCTTCAACTCCTATCCGCTGGATCGCATGGCGAATGTCGGCGCTGCCGCCGCGTTCGAGGATCGCGAGTATTTCGACAAGACCTGCCGGTTGGTGATCGAGAATCGCGAGAAGGTCGTTGCACAGCTGGAGGAGAAGGGTTTTGAAGTGCTGCCATCGGCGGCGAACTTCATTTTTGCCCGTCACCCCCGGTACGATGCGGCGGGGCTTGCGGCTAAGCTGCGCGAGCAAGGCGTGATCGTCCGGCACTTCAAGCAGGAGCGGATTGCCCAGTTCCTGCGGATCTCCATCGGCACGCCGGAGCAGAATCAGGCGCTGATCGACGGCCTGGGCGACTTGTAAAACCAGGCACGACCCTGTGGGAGCGAGCTTGCTCGCGATAGCGGATTTACAGTCAACGAGTATGTTGAATGTTATTGCCTCATCGTCGGAGCGCCGCCCGGAGCAAGCTCGCTCCCACAGGTTTTTGGGTTGTCCGCTTACTCTTCTTCTTTTTCCTTGATCGGAGCCGGCGGCGGACGCAGGCCGACTTCAGCCATCAGCTTGAGCTCCTTGCCGTTGCGCATCACCTCGATCGCGACCTTGTCGGTCGGCTTGATCCGCGCTACCTGATTCATCGAGCGACGGCCATCACCGGCCGGTTCGCCATCGATGGCAAGAATCACATCACCCAGTTGCAGACCGGCCTTCTGTGCCGGGCCATCGCGGAAAATTCCCGCCACGACAATGCCTGGACGACCGGACAAGCCGAACGACTCGGCCAGTTCCTGGGTCAGCGGCTGCACCTCGATACCCAGCCAGCCACGAATCACCTGGCCGTGCTCGATGATCGACTTCATCACTTCCATCGCCAGCTTCACGGGGATTGCGAACCCAATGCCCTGGGAGCCCCCGGACTTGGAAAAGATCGCCGTGTTGATACCGGTCAGGTTGCCGATGGCATCCACCAGCGCACCGCCTGAGTTGCCCGGGTTGATCGCCGCATCGGTCTGGATGAAGTCTTCGTAGTTGTTCAGGCCCAATTGATTGCGCCCGGTGGCGCTGATGATGCCCATGGTTACGGTCTGGCCGACGCCGAAGGGGTTGCCGATGGCCAGCGCCACATCGCCGATGCGGATGTTGTCGGAACGCCCCACGGTGATCGCCGGCAGGTTTTTCAAGTCGATTTTCAGAACCGCGAGGTCGGTCTCCGGGTCGCTGCCGATCACTCGCGCCAGGGTTTCCCGGCCGTCCTTGAGCGCCACCACGATCTGGTCGGCACCGCTGGTCACGTGGTTGTTGGTCAGGATGTAGCCTTCCGGGCTCATGATCACGCCGGAACCGAGGCTCGACTCCATGCGTTTCTGCTTGGGCGAGTTATCGCCGAAGAAGCGACGAAACTGCGGATCTTCGAACAGCGGATGGTTGGGTTTGTTGATGACTTTGGTGGTGTACAGGTTCACCACCGATGGCGCCGCGGTGGATACCGCTTCGGCATAAGACACCGGACCCTGCTGCATGCTGGTGGTTTGCGGCGCTTGTTGCAGATTGACGTCGAGGCTCGGGAGCCCGACCCACTGCGGGTAACGCTGGATTATCAAAAGAGCGACAAGCACGCCGGCCAACAGCGGCCAGCCGGAAAAACGCAGCGCCTTGAGCATTAAGCAGTTCCTGAGAGAGTTGCAGGCGGTCTGAGACCGCTCATAATGACGCGCATTATACGAGGCCGCACGCGCCTCTGAACGGGATATTTAGGAGTCTTTTATGGCCGTCGCCCTGAGCACCCTGGTCGAAGAAGCCGACCGCTACCTCAACAGCGCCAAAATCGCCGATTATTGCCCCAACGGCCTGCAGGTCGAGGGGCGGCCACAAGTGATGCGCATTGTCAGTGGGGTCACCGCCAGCCAGGCCTTGCTCGATGCGGCCGTGGAGGCCAACGCAGACCTGGTGCTGGTGCATCATGGCTACTTCTGGAAAGGTGAAAATCCGTGCATCACCGGCATGAAGCAGCGCCGCTTGAAGACCCTGCTCAAGCACGATATCAGCCTGTTGTCCTATCACCTGCCGCTGGACCTGCACCCGGATGTCGGCAATAACGCGCAGCTCGCGCGACAGCTCGACATCACCGTCGAAGGTCCTTTGGACCCGGACAACCTGAAGATTGTCGGCCTGGTCGGCTCGCTGAATGAGCCAATGATGCCCCGGGATTTCGCCCGCCGCGTCCAGGAAGTGATGGGGCGTGAGCCGCTGTTGATCGAAGGCAGCGCCATGGTACGCCGCGTCGGCTGGTGCACCGGTGGTGGCCAGGGTTACATCGATCAAGCCATTCTGGCGGGTGTCGATCTGTACCTCAGCGGCGAGGCTTCCGAGCAAACCTTCCACAGCGCCAGGGAAAACGACATCAGCTTCATCGCCGCCGGTCACCATGCGACCGAGCGCTACGGCGTTCAGGCGCTGGGGGATTATCTGGCCCGTCGGTTTGCGCTGGAGCACATCTTCATCGATTGCCCGAATCCGATCTGACGAAACGCTATCCCTGTAGGAGCGAGCCTTGCTCGCGATGTACCCGAGAACACCGCGGGGTGTCAGACTCCCAGCGTTATCGTTGACGACCATCGCGAGCAGGCTCGCTCCTACAGGCCAAACAGGCAGGCATATTCATATGCTCTTTCGATCTAGTTGGCGTCCTGATTAGAAGGGGGCGCTGTGCTAGGATCCCCGCTCGAACACGGCCCGGTGGCCGTTCATAAGAAAGTTTTCGTGAGTAGCCATGGTCGACAAACTGACGCATCTGAAACAGCTGGAGGCGGAAAGCATCCACATCATCCGCGAGGTGGCCGCCGAGTTCGATAACCCGGTGATGCTGTACTCCATCGGTAAAGACTCCGCCGTGATGCTGCATCTGGCACGCAAGGCGTTCTTCCCGGGCAAGCTGCCGTTTCCGGTGATGCACGTCGACACTCGCTGGAAATTCAAGGAGATGTACAGCTTCCGCGACAAGATGGTCGCCGAGCTGGGCCTCGACCTGATCACCCACGTCAACCCGGACGGCGTGGCGCAGGACATCAACCCGTTCACCCACGGCAGCGCCAAGCACACCGACATCATGAAGACCGAGGGCCTCAAGCAGGCACTCGACAAGTATGGTTTCGACGCAGCATTCGGCGGCGCTCGTCGCGATGAAGAGAAATCCCGCGCCAAAGAGCGCGTGTACTCGTTCCGCGACAGCAAGCACCGCTGGGATCCGAAAAACCAGCGCCCCGAGCTGTGGAACGTCTACAACGGCAAGGTCAACAAGGGCGAGTCGATCCGCGTCTTCCCGCTGTCGAACTGGACCGAGCTGGACATCTGGCAGTACATCTACCTTGAAGGCATCCCGATCGTTCCGCTGTATTTCGCCGCCGAGCGTGAAGTCATCGAGAAGAACGGCACGCTGATCATGATCGACGACGAGCGCATCCTCGAGCACCTGAGCGACGAAGACAAAGCGCGCATCGTCAAAAAGAAAGTGCGTTTCCGTACCCTTGGTTGCTACCCGTTGACGGGCGCGGTGGAGTCCGAGGCCGAAAGCCTCACGGACATCATTCAGGAAATGCTCCTGACGCGAACTTCCGAGCGCCAGGGCCGTGTCATCGACCACGATGGCGCAGGCTCGATGGAAGACAAAAAACGTCAGGGTTATTTCTAAGGGGTTGTCATGTCGCACGCATCTGATTTGATCAGCGAGGACATCCTCGCCTACCTGGGCCAGCACGAACGTAAAGAGCTGCTGCGCTTTCTGACCTGCGGTAACGTCGACGACGGCAAGAGCACCCTGATCGGGCGCCTGCTGCACGACTCCAAGATGATCTACGAAGATCACCTGGAAGCCATTACCCGCGATTCGAAAAAAGTCGGCACCACCGGCGAAGACATCGACCTGGCGCTGCTGGTCGACGGCCTGCAGGCCGAGCGTGAACAAGGCATCACCATCGATGTCGCGTACCGCTACTTCTCCACCGCCAAGCGCAAATTCATCATCGCCGACACCCCAGGCCACGAGCAGTACACCCGCAACATGGCCACCGGTGCCTCCACCTGTGACCTGGCGATCATCCTGGTCGACGCCCGTTACGGCGTGCAGACCCAGACCCGTCGCCACAGCTTCATCGCCTCGTTGCTGGGCATCAAGCACATAGTCGTGGCCATCAACAAGATGGACCTCAAGGACTTCGACCAGGGTGTGTTCGAGTCGATCAAGGCCGACTACCTGCAGTTCGCCGAAGGCTTGAAGCTCAAGCCCACCAGCATGCACTTCGTGCCGATGTCTGCGCTGAAAGGCGACAACGTGGTGAACAAGTCCGAGCGCTCGCCGTGGTATACCGGCCAGTCGCTGATGGAGATCCTCGAGACCGTGGAAGTGGCGGGCGATCGCAACTTCACCGACTTGCGTTTCCCGGTTCAGTACGTCAACCGTCCGAACCTGAACTTCCGTGGCTTCGCCGGCACCCTGGCCAGCGGCATCGTCAAGAAAGGCGACGAAGTCGTGGTCCTGCCGTCGGGCAAGAGCAGCCGCGTGAAATCCATCGTCACCTTCGAAGGTGAACTGGAGCACGCAGGTCCTGGTCAGGCTGTAACGCTGACCATGGAAGACGAAATCGATATTTCCCGTGGCGACCTGTTGGTACATGCCGACAACGTGCCGCCAGTCACCGACAGCTTCGAAGCGATGCTGGTGTGGATGGCTGAAGAGCCGATGCTGCCGGGCAAGAAGTACGACATCAAACGCGCCACCAGTTACGTGCCGGGCTCCATCGCCAGCATCGTCAACAAGGTCGACGTGAACACCCTGGAAGAAGGTCCGGCCAGTGCGTTGCAGCTGAACGAAATCGGCAAGGTCAAGATCGCGCTCGATGCGCCGATTGCCCTCGACGGTTACGACAGCAACCGCACCACCGGCGCCTTCATCATCATCGACCGCTTGACCAACGGCACCGTTGGCGCGGGCATGATCGTCGCCCAGCCTTTGGCCCATGGCACCAGTACGCACCACGGCAAACTGGCCCATGTCGCCACCGAAGAGCGTGCACAGCGCTTCGGCCAGCAACCGGCCACCGTGTTGTTCAGCGGCTTGTCGGGCGCGGGCAAAAGCACCCTGGCGTATGCGGTTGAACGCAAGCTGTTCGACCTGGGGCGCGCGGTGTTCGTGCTCGATGGCCAGAACCTGCGTCACGACCTGAACAAAGGTCTGCCACAGGATCGCGCCGGGCGTACCGAGAACTGGCGTCGTGCCGCGCACGTGGCGCGTCAGTTCAACGAGGCTGGTCTGCTGACCCTCGCTGCGTTCGTTGCCCCGAGTGCCGAAGGGCGTGAACAGGCCCGGGAACTGATCGGCAAGGAGCGTCTGCTGACGGTCTACGTCCAGGCTTCGCCGACGGTCTGCGCCGAGCGTGATCCGCAAGGTTTGTACGCGGCGGCCGGGGATAACATCCCGGGCGAGTCCTTCCCGTACGATGTGCCGCTGGATGCCGACCTGGTGATCGACACCCAGTCCGTGTCGCTGGAGGAAGGCGTCAAGCAAGTGCTGGGTCTGCTGCGTGAGCGTGGCGCGATCTAAGCGCTGACCGGTAAAAAGAAACCCGTCGATGAGTGATCATCGGCGGGTTTTTTTGTGTCTGGTAATCAGTCAAAACAAACACTAAACCTGTGGGAGCGAGCTTGCTCGCGATAGCGGCGGATCAGTCGACATCAATGTTGAATGTCAGTCCGCAATCGCGAGCAAGCTCGCTCCCACAAGGGATTAGTGTTTGCCTGGGAATTCGTGGTGCAGCTGTTCCAGTAATGCATCCTTGTCCAGCCACAACTGATTGATCCAGCCCTGAAACTGCAGGCGGTATTCACCGTCCTGGTCATAGTTCTTGCCGATGAACTGCGGCGGGATCTTCAGTTCTTCAAAGTGCACCACCACGTCCGCAACGTTCCCGCACAGCAAATCCCAGAAACCCGGGCGCCCGGCGGGGTAGTGGATGGTCACGTTGACCAGGGATTCAAGCTGCTCACCCATCGCATCCAGCACAAAGGCAATGCCACCGGCCTTGGCCTTGAGCAGGTACTTGAAGGGTGACTGCTGTTGCTTGTGTTTGCCCTCGGTGAAGCGCGTGCCTTCGACGAAGTTGAAAATGCCCACCGGGTTGTCGCGGAATTTCGCACAGGTCTTGCGGGTGGTTTCCAGGTCCTTGCCTTTCTTCTCCGGGTGCTTTTCCAGATAGGCCTTGGAGTAACGCTTCATGAACGGAAAGCCCAGCGCCCACCAGGCCAGACCGATCACCGGAACCCAGATCAGCTCCTGCTTGAGAAAGAACTTCAGTGGCTGAATGCGCCGGTTTAGCACGTATTGCAGCACCAGGATGTCGACCCAGCTCTGGTGGTTGCTGGTGATCAGGTACGAATGCTGATAGTCGAGGCCTTGCAGGCCGCTGATGTGCCAGCGTGTGCGGCGCACCAGGTTCATCCAGCCTTTGTTGATGCTGATCCAGGCTTCGTGGGTATGGCTCATCAGCCAGCCCGCGAGGCGCTGGGTGAGGGCGAACGGCAATACCTTGACGAGTGCCACGCAGAACAGGAACGAGCAGAGCAGAATCGTGTTCAATGCCAACAGCAGCGAGGCGATCACGCCCCGCAGCGCAGCAGGTAAGAAATCCAGCATTTACACATCCATAGGTCGGTTGGCGGCTTGAATCGCGGTCAGGGCGATGGTGTAGACGATGTCATCGACCTGCGCGCCGCGCGGCAAATCGTTCACCGGTTTGCGCAGGCCTTGCAGCATCGGCCCGAGGCTGACGCAGTCGGCGCTGCGCTGTACGGCCTTGTGCGTGGTATTGCCGGTGTTGAGGTCGGGGAATACGTAAACCGTGGCACGACCGGCCACCTGACTGTTCGGCGCCAGTTGCCGGGCCACGCTTTCGTTGGCGGCGGCGTCGTACTGCAAGGGGCCGTCGATCAGCAGCGAGTGCTGTTGTTCGTGGGCGAGCAGGGTTGCCTCGCGGACCTTCTCGACTTCTTCGCCGCTGGCCGACTCACCGCTGGAGTAGCTGATCATCGCCACTCGTGGCGTGATGCCGAACGCGGCGGCCGAATCAGCGCTTTGCAGGGCGATCTCGGCCAGTTCACTGGCGCTCGGGTGCGGGTTCATCACGCAGTCGCCGTAGACCAGCACCTCTTCCGGAAACAGCATGAAGAACACCGACGACACCAAGGTGCAGCCTGGCGCGGTTTTAATCAGCTGCAGGGCCGGGCGGATGGTGTTGGCGGTGGTGTTGATCACGCCCGATACGAGGCCGTCGACTTCATCCAGGGCCAGCATCATGGTGCCGATCACAACGGTGTCTTCCAGTTGTTGCTCGGCCATTGGCGCATTGAGGCTTTTGCTTTTGCGCAGCGCGACCATCGGCTCGACATAGCGTTCGCGGATCGAGTCCGGATCAATGATTTCCAGGCCCGGTGGCAGCTCGATGCCCTGGGCACGGGCGACGGCCTGCACGTCCTCGGGCTTGGCCAGCAACACACAGCGAGCGATGCCACGGGCCTGGCAGATCGCGGCGGCCTGCACGGTCAGCGGCTCGCTGCCTTCGGGCAGTACGATGCGCTTGTTGGCCGCCTGGGCGCGCTGGATCAGTTGATAGCGGAACACCGCTGGCGACAGGCGCATCTCCCGTGGTGTGCCGCAGCGCTGATGCAGCCAGTTGGCATCGAGGTGGCTGGCGATGAAATCGGTGATGATTTCGGCGCGCTCGCGGTCATCGATGGGGATTTCCTTGTTCAGGCCATTGAGCAGGTTGGCGGTGTCGTAGGAGCCGGTACTCACCGACAGCACCGGCAATCCGGCCTGCAGGGCACCGCGACACAGGTCCATGATGCGTGGGTCGGGCAGGGTGTCGCTGGTCAGCAGCAGGCCGGCCAGAGGCACGCCGTTCAAGGCCGCAAGGCTGACGGCGAGGATGATGTCGTCGCGGTCGCCAGGGGTCACCACCAGCACGCCGGGCTTGAGCAACTCCACGGTGTTACGCATGGTGCGGGCGCAAATGATGATCTTGGTCATGCGCCGGGTTTCGTAATCACCGGCGTTGAGCACTTGCGCGCCCATCAGGTCGGCGACGTCGCGGGTGCGCGGGGCGTTCAGTTCCGGCTGGAACGGAATGCAGCCGAGCAAGCGGAAATCACCACTGCGCAGCAACGGCGAATGCTCTTTCAGGCGCGTGGCGAAGGCCTCCATGCTTTCTTCGGTCTTGACCTTGTTGAGGATCACACCGAGGACTTTCGGGTCTTTCGGGCCGCCGAACAACTGCGCCTGCAACTCGACGCGACCGGAGAGCTCGGTCAGCACTTCGTTTTCCGGTGCCGAGACCAGGATCACCTCGGCGTCGAGGCTCTTGGCCAGGTGCAGGTTGACCCGCGCGGCATAACTGGCGCTGCGGGTCGGCACCATGCCTTCGACGATCAGCACGTCCTTGCCGATGGCAGCCTGCTGATAAAGGGTGATGATTTCTTCGAGTAACTCATCGAGCTGGCCGTCGCCGAGCATGCGCTCGACATGGGCCAGGCCCAGGGGCTGGGGCGGTTTCAAGCCGTGGGTACGCGCCACCAGTTCGGTGGAACGTTCCGGGCCCGTGTCGCCCGGATGCGGCTGGGCAATCGGTTTGAAAAAACCGACCTTGAGCCCGGCTCGCTCAAGGGTGCGTACCAGCCCTAGGCTGATGGAGGTCAGACCCACACCAAAATCGGTGGGCGCGATAAAAAAAGTTTGCATGCGGATTCTCTGAAGGAGCATGGCAAAGGTGATCATCTATATCTGACGATCTACCGAAATTCAGTCGCCAAGGTTATCGCTAACCGAGCCCTGTGCGCACCAACCGCAAGCAAAGGGCTGGCCTATTTTTTCAAGGCGTTGCACAGGGTCCATGACCCAGGCGCGGGATTGCCAGGGTGGCTGGTGCCGCAGGTGCTGGGTGTGGCCGCAGGAAAGCTCGGCCACCCAGTGTCCGTCCTCGTCCTGATGGAAGCCTGTGATCGTCGAATCCCGTCTGTCCGGGTTGTGTTCGCTTTCGGACGATTGCTTCGCTAAACTTGGCCTTTCAATTTTCCTATGCAAAAGGTCTCGCCCCATGCTGATCGCCGCCAATAAGGCTGTCTCCATCGACTATACCCTGACCAACGACGCTGGTGAGGTCATCGACAGCTCCGCCGGCGGCGCGCCGCTGGTCTACCTGCAAGGTGCAGGCAACATCATCCCGGGCCTGGAAAAGGCTCTGGAAGGCAAGGCTGTCGGCGACGAGCTGACCGTAGCCGTTGAACCGGAAGACGCTTACGGCGAATACGCCGCCGAACTGGTCAGCACCCTGAGCCGCAGCATGTTCGAAGGCGTCGACGAGCTGGAAGTGGGCATGCAGTTCCACGCTTCCGCTCCGGACGGCCAGATGCAGATCGTGACCATCCGTGATCTGGACGGCGACGACGTCACCGTTGACGGCAACCACCCGTTGGCCGGTCAGCGCCTGAATTTCCAGGTCAAGATCGTTGCCATCCGTGACGCCAGCCAGGAAGAAATCGCTCATGGTCACGTCCATGGCGAAGGTGGCCATCACCACTGATTTCTGCGCTAAGCTCAGATAACTGGAGAGGCGCCTTGTGGGCGCCTTTTTAGTCTGCGGCCGTCCCTGATGACACCGCCAAGTGGCTGTTTCGAGAAGAACACGGGAATCTGGAGTACGCCATGAGTGCTTTTCACGACCTTAAATTGACAGCCCTGGATGGACAGGAGCTACCTCTGGCGCCTTTCAAAGGCCAAGTCGTACTGGTGGTCAACGTCGCCTCCAAATGCGGCCTGACCCCGCAGTACGCGGCGCTGGAAAACCTCCATCAGCAATTCAAGGCCAAGGGCTTCAGCGTCCTGGGCTTGCCGTGCAACCAGTTTGCCGGGCAGGAACCGGGGACCGAGCAGGAAATCAAGGATTTCTGCAGCCTCAACTATGGCGTGACCTTTCCGCTGTCCAGCAAGCTGGAAGTCAACGGGCATGAACGTCATCAGTTGTATCGCCTGCTGGCGGGAGAGGGCGCGGAGTTTCCCGGCGACATCACCTGGAACTTCGAGAAGTTCCTGCTGGGCAAGGACGGGCGTGTGCTGGCACGGTTCTCGCCACGCACGGCGCCGGATGATCCGACCATCGTTCACGCGATTGAAAAAGCGCTGAGCTGATATCCCCCCTATAGGAGCGAGCTCGCTCGCGATGGTTGTAGGAACACCGCGGGGCATCAGACCGCCAGCGTTATCGTTGACCACCATCGCGAGCAAGCTCGCTCCTACATCACCCAAATCAATAGTGCTGTTCAGTACGTGCGAACCTCCATATTATCGCCGTCATAAAGTCATTTCTGTGGAGCGTCCCATGCCCGTCAAAGCCCTGTTCAAACCGTTCCACCTCGGCACCCTCGAACTGCCGACCCGCGTCGTCATGGCGCCGATGACCCGCTCCTTTTCCCCAGGCGGCGTGCCTAATTCCAAAGTGATCGAGTACTACCGCCGCCGCGCCGCAGCCGGCGTCGGCCTGATCATCACCGAAGGCACCACCGTCGGTCACAAGGCTTCCAACGGCTACCCGAACGTTCCGCATTTCTATGGCGAAGCAGCCCTGGCCGGCTGGAAAAAAGTCGTCGACGCCGTTCACGCCGAAGGCGGCAAGATCGTTCCGCAGTTGTGGCATGTGGGCAGCGTGCGCCGGATCGGCACCGAGCCGGACGCCAGCGTGCCGGGTTATGGCCCGTCGGAAAAACTGAAGGAAGGCCAGGTCGTGGTTCACGGCATGACCAAACAGGATATCCAGGACGTGATCGCCGCGTTCGCCCAGGCCGCCAGGGATGCCCAGAGCATCGGCATGGACGGCGTGGAAATCCACGGTGCCCACGGTTATCTGGTGGACCAGTTCTTCTGGGAAGGCAGCAACCAGCGTACCGACGAATACGGCGGCAGCCTGGCCAACCGTTCGCGCTTCGCCATTGAGTTGATTCAGGCCGTGCGTGCCGCGGTCGGTGAAGGTTTCCCGATCATATTCCGTTTCTCCCAGTGGAAGCAGCAGGACTACACCGCACGTCTGGTGCAAACCCCTGAAGCCTTGGGCGAGTTCCTCAAGCCGTTGGCCGACGCAGGCGTGGACATTTTCCACTGTTCGACCCGCCGCTTCTGGGAGCCGGAGTTCGACGGTTCCGAGCTGAACCTGGCTGGCTGGACCCGCCAACTCACCGGCAAGCCGACCATCACCGTGGGCAGCGTCGGCCTGGACGGCGAGTTCCTGCAGTTCATGGTCAACACCGACAAGGTCGCGCAGCCTGCCAGCCTGGAAAAACTGCTGGAGCGCCTGAACAACGATGAGTTCGACCTGGTGGCGGTCGGTCGTGCGTTGCTGGTGGACCCGGACTGGGCGCAGAAAGTGCGTGACGGCCGTGAAGAGGACATTCTGCCGTTCAGCCGTGAGGCGTTGATGACGCTGGTTTAAGCGGCGACCGGGAAGGCCTCATCGCGAGCAAGCTCGCTCCCACAGGGTGTGCGTTGTACACAAATCCTGTAGGAGCGAGCTTGCTCGCGATGACTGACTCAAGATCACTGAAAAATCAGGGAACAGTCGGTGCATTCGGCACCACCATCTCCCCGGCACAGGCACCGCGCAACTGTCCCTCGAACTGCTCGATAATCGTCGCCCAACCCTGGCGACTGGCATGCTGGCGCGCATTGAGCCTGACATTGCGCAAGGCTTCCCTTTCCTCCAGCAGCCATGCCGCTGCATCGCAGAACGCTTCTTCATCCCCCGGCATCGCCAATACGCCGTTGTAGCCATGACGAATATGCTGGGCCGCCGCCGCCTGGTCGTAGGCGACCACGCCGAGCCCCGAGGCAAGTGCTTCAAGCACCACATTGCCAAAGGTTTCGGTCAGGCTCGGAAACAGAAACACGTCGCCTGACGCGTAGTGACACGCCAGGGCTTCACCCCGTTGGGTGCCGCAGAAAATCGCCTCGGGCATTTCGTTTTCCAGTTCCTGGCGCTGCGGGCCATCGCCGACCACGACCAGTTTCAGCGTGCGCTGGGGATAACTCGCCTTGAGGGTATTGAAGGTGCGCTTGAGCAGGCCAAGGTTTTTTTCCGGGGCCAGGCGTCCGACATGAATGACGGCGATGTCTGCCTCGGCCAGCCCCCATTGCTCGCGCAGGGCATTCAAGCGTTTGGCCGGGTGAAACAATTCGCTGTCGACCCCTCGGGACAGCAACGCCAGGCGCTCGAAATGCCGCCGCTCCAGTTCCATGCGTTGGCTGACGCTGGGCACCAGGGTCATGGTCGAGCGGTTGTGGAACCAGCGCAGGTAGTGAGTGAGCAGGCGCGTGAGCAAACCAAGCCCGTACTGGTTGGAGTACTGTTGGAAATTGGTGTGGAAACCGCTGACCACGGAAATTCCCAGTCGCCGTGCCGCACGCAACGCAGAAAGACCCAGCGGGCCCTCGGTGGCGATGTAGAGCACATCCGGGCGGTGACGCGTCCAGCGCCGCAGCAGCTTGTGCATCGACGACTGACCCCATTGCAGGCCGGGATAGCCCGGCAGTGGCCAGCCGCGGCACAGCAGCAATTCATCGTCGCTGCCCAGTTGCTGGTCGCAGCCCTGACGCGGCCGCACCAGCTCCACTTGATGCCCGCGCGCGCGCAAACCGTCGCACAAGCGACCAAGGGTATTGGCCACGCCGTTGATTTCCGGTGGGAAGGTTTCGGTGATCAGGGTGATATGCAGAGCTGTCGTCATGACCCCAGTGTCGGCTGGGGCCATGTCGTCAGTGTGACGTCGGGATGATGGATTTGTGACTCAGCGCTGGGTCACCAGGTTTTCTGCCCCGCGCTCACGCACCCAGAACAGCGTCGCCCCGGCCACGGCAGCCGGCATCATCAGGATGTTCACCACAGGGATCAGCAGCACCAGGTACACGCTGCCGCCGAAGCTCATGCTCTGCCAGCGCTTCTCGCGCAGCCAGGCGAGCATCTCGTTCCAGCCCAGCTTGTGGTTGTCCGCCGGGTAGTCGATGTACTGGATCGCCATCATCCACACCCCGAACAACAGCCACAGCGGCGCGGCGATGATGTTCACCACCGGGATGAACGAGAGGATGAACAGCCCGATCGCCCGGGGCAGAAAATAGCCGAGCTTGCGCATTTCCCGGGCCAGGGTACGCGGAATCATGGCGATCAACTCACCCCAACTGAAGGCCGGGAAGTCGTCGGTGCCGCGCACCACCACTTCGACTTTCTCCGCGAGGAAGCCGTTGAACGGCGCGGCAATGACGTTGGCGAGCATGGTGAAGGTGAAGAACACCATCAACACCACCAGCACCACGAACAATGGCCAGAGGATGTAGCTGAGAAAACTCAGCCAGTCGGGCAGCGATGGCATCAAGGTGTCGACCCACAGGCTGAATTGATGGCTGGCCAGGTAGATCAATCCGACGAACAGCACCAGGTTGATTGCCAATGGCAACAGCACAAACAAACGCAGGCTGGGGCTCAACACCAGCTTGAGGCCTTCGCGCAGGTATTGCGGGCCGGACAGAACAGGGGCGGGCATAAGGTGCTCCGAGCAGAGGGAAAACGCGCCGACCTTACCGGCTTTGCTTCACAGGCGAAAGCGCGGTGGCGGTATCGACATTCACTGTAACAAAGACGTCGATATCGTCGGTCAGATGCCATAGAGACCACCTATGAGCTGGATTGTTAAACCGTATTTCCTTAATCTTCGCCCCCTCGATACGCTGCACCCAATCTTTTTACAGGACGGTCGGGTCAAGCCTTCCCCAAGTGCTTTCAACCGTTCTTTTTTATTCCAGCCGGCAATCCGGCGTTCCGTGCCAGGTAATCCGGGCCGGTCAACAGGAGCAGGTCATGTCTGAAGTCCGTCATTCGCGAGTGATTATTCTCGGTTCCGGCCCTGCCGGTTACAGCGCCGCGGTCTATGCCGCCCGTGCCAACCTCAAGCCACTGCTGATCACCGGCATGCAGGCCGGCGGTCAACTGACCACCACCACCGAAGTCGACAACTGGCCGGGCGATGTCCACGGCCTGACCGGCCCGGCGTTGATGGAGCGGATGCGCGAGCACGCCGAGCGCTTTGAAACCGAGATCGTTTTCGATCACATCAATGCCGTCGACTTCGCCGCCAAGCCATACACCCTGACCGGCGACAGCGCGACTTACACCTGTGACGCCCTGATCATCGCCACCGGCGCCAGCGCTCGTTACCTGGGCCTGCCATCGGAAGAAACCTTCATGGGCAAAGGCGTTTCCGCCTGCGCAACCTGCGACGGTTTCTTCTATCGCAACAAGCCGGTGGCCGTGGTCGGCGGCGGCAACACCGCTGTCGAAGAAGCCCTGTACCTGGCCAACATCGCCAGCAAAGTCACCCTGATCCACCGTCGTGAAACCTTCCGCGCCGAGAAGATCCTGATCGACAAGCTGAACGCCCGTGTCGCCGAAGGCAAGATCGAGCTGAAGCTGAACGCGACCCTGGATGAAGTGCTGGGCGACAACATGGGCGTGACCGGTGCCCGCCTGAAGAACAACGACGGCAGCTTCGACGAAGTGAAAGTCGACGGCGTGTTCATTGCCATCGGCCATACCCCGAACACTTCGCTGTTCGAAGGCCAGTTGACCCTGAAAGACGGCTACCTGGTTGTGCAGGGCGGCCGTGACGGCAACGCCACTGCCACCAGCCTCGAAGGTATCTTCGCCGCTGGTGACGTGGCAGACCACGTGTACCGTCAGGCCATCACCTCGGCTGGCGCAGGTTGCATGGCGGCACTGGATGCCGAGCGTTACCTGGATAATCTGCAGAACGCTTGATTCTGTAGAAACGAAAAACCGGCGTCGGCCGGTTTTTTTGTGCCTTCGGAAAATACACATGTCCCTGTAGGAGCGAGCGCGCTCGCGATGGTCGTCAACGATAACGCTGGGAGCCTGACACCCCGCAGGGCCCTCAGGTTCTTCGCGAGCATGCTCGCTCCTACAGTGGGCGCTGTGGATCAGGCCAATTTCTTCAGACACGCCTCAAGGATATCCAGCCCTTCCTCCAGCACCGCAGCCTCGATGGTCAGCGGCGCCAGCAAGCGAATGATGTGCCGCGACTTGCCGCTCGGCATCAGCAGTAAACCAGCGTCGCGCGCCAGTGCCAGCAGTTGGGTCAATTGTGTCGGTGCGGGCGAGCCATCGGCGTTGATCAACTCGATACCACGCATGGCGCCGACGCCGGTCAGGCGTCCCAGGTACGGCGTCAGGTTGTTCGCGCGCCAGGTTGCATGGCGACCGACAATCGCTTCTTCCTGTTGGGTGCCCCAGGCATGCAGGTTGGCATCGGTCATTTCGTCCAGGGTTGCCAGTGCCGCTGCACAGGCGATGGGATTGCCGGAGTAAGTGCCACCGAGTCCGCCCTTGGGCAAATTGTCGAGCAGCGACTTGCGCCCGACCACCGCACCCAGCGGCACGCCGCCGGCGATGCTTTTGCCGAGCAGGATCAGATCGGGCTCGATGCCCAGCCGCGAGAAGGCGAAACGCTCCCCGGTACGGCCGAAACCGGACTGGATTTCATCGGCGATCAGCACAATGCCCTTGTCGTCGCAGAACTTGCGCAGCGCCTGGGCGAACTCGACGTCCATGGCCAGGAAACCCGCTTCACCCTGCACCGGTTCGACGATAAAGCAGGCGACATCTTCGACATCGATCTCGACGCTGAACAGGCGCTCCATAGCTTTGAGGGCCTCGGCACAGGTGACGCCGTTGTCCTGGCTGGGGAAGGGCAGGTGAAACACCGGCCCCGGCAGTACGCCGACTTTCTGTTTGTACGGCGCGACTTTGCCATTGAGGTTGAGGGTGGCCAGTGTGCGGCCGTGGAAAGCGCCGTCGAAGGCGATGACCGCGCTGCGGCCGGTGGCGCCACGGACGATCTTCAGGGCGTTTTCCGCCGCTTCCGCGCCGCTGTTGGTGAGCATGCCGCTGACCGGGTAAGCCACAGGCATGAATGCGCTGAGGCAATCCATCAGTTCGAGGTAAGGCACATGGGGTGCAGCGTTGAACGCGTAGTGGGTCAGACGGGTGGCTTGTTCGCGAATGGCCTCGACGATGCGCGGGTGGCAATGGCCGAGGTTCAACACGCCGATGCCGCCGACAAAGTCGATGTAGCGTTTGCCATCGGTGTCCCAGACCTCGGCATTCTTGCCGTGGCTGAGCGTGACAGGGTGAACGATGTTGATCGACTGGCTGATGGTTTCGCTGCGCATGAATGACCGACTCGGAAGAAGGAGGACTTCTTTTTATCTAAGCCGTGAGCAGCGGTAGGGGGCAAACGAAATAAAGTTGCCGGGTCAATCTTAAAAGTCGGGTTGTGCTTGTGATCAATTCCGCGTCATGAACACAAAACCTGTAGGAGCGAGCTTGCTCGCGATGGTGGTGAACGATGACGCTGGGAGCCTGACACCCCGTGGCGTTCTTCAGTCCATCGCGAGCGGGCTCGCTCCTACAAATCAAATCAGCGGCGTGTCAGCGGCTGTTCAGAGAACTTCACACCGGCCAGACCATGGGCAATCAACGCGCGGATATTGCCGTGATCGCTGCCTTCAGGCGTCGCCAGCACCGAACGGTAGTGCTCGCCGAAAGCCAGCAAGGCTTCTTCATCGCTCAAGCCTTCGAGCAGCGCCAGGCCCAGGGTCTTGCACGAGCCTTCGTTCTGCCCGGCCGCGTTTTCCACACCGCCGTTGTTGAAGGCCTGAGGCTGGTAGTCGTAACCGGCGGCAATGAACGCAAGGGTGTCGGCGAAGGCGTGTTCGCCGGTCTTGAGGCTGGCGCGCAGGGTGTTCAAATCACTCATTGGGTTTTCCTTTGGCGAACGCCGCTTGCTGGTCGGCGCTGGCTTCTTGCTGATATTGGGCTTTCCATTCGGCGTACGGCATGCCGTAAACCACTTCGCGGGCTTCGTCGAGGCTGACCTCGATCTGGCGGTCGTCGGCCGCGGCCTTGTACCACTTGGACAGGCAGTTGCGGCAAAAGCCCGAGAGGTTCATCAGGTCGATGTTCTGCACATCCTTGCGGCTGTCCAGGTGGGCCACCAGCCGACGAAAGGCGGCGGCTTCGAGTTCCAGGCGTTGTTGATCGGTCATGGCGGTCTCTGCGAGACAGCTTCAAGCGGCACGCTTGAAGCTGCAAGTTGGATTGCGGTGGCTTGAAGTCTACCGCTTGCGGCTTGAAGCTTGAAGCTCAGCGGCTTGCCGCGAGTGTTATCGACACCGACTCGGCGAATCGCAACGCGTGGGGCTTGTCGACCTCGACCTCGGCGTACAGCACCGATGCGTTGGCCATCACCAGGTCGAGAATTTCCTGGGTCAGACGTTCGAGCAGCGCAAAGCGGTTGCCTTCCACATGGGCGATGATTGCCTTGGTAATGGTCCGGTAGTTCAACGCGTGATCGATGTCGTTGTCCCGTACCGCTTCCTGGGCTGCGTACAGAATGGTGAGGTTGATCAGCACATCCTGCTTGTTGAGGATTTCATCCTCGTTGATGCCGATGAAGGTACGCAGGCACAGGTCTTTGACCCGGATGCGTGCCATGCCTGGCTGAAGTTGTGGCATTGCTACTTGCTCCGTCCAATCAATTGCAGGAACTCCTGGCGGGTATTGCTCGACTCGCGGAAGGCACCGAGCATCACCGAGGTGTTCATGGTCGAATTCTGTTTCTCGACGCCGCGCATCATCATGCACATGTGCTGCGCCTCGATGACCACTGCGACGCCTGCCGCGCCGGTCACTTGCTGCACCGCGTCGGCGATTTGCCGGGTGAGGTTTTCCTGGATTTGCAGGCGCCGGGCGAACATGTCCACCAGCCGCGCGATCTTCGACAGGCCCAGCACCTTGCCGGTTGGAATATAAGCCACATGCGCCTTGCCGATGAAGGGCAGTATGTGGTGTTCGCACAGCGAGTACAGCTCGATGTTGTCGACGATTACCATTTCATCATTGTCGGAGGCGAACAGCGCGCCATTGACGATCTCTTCGACACTTTGTTCATAGCCATGGCAAAGGTACTGCATGGCTTTGGCTGCACGCGTCGGCGTATCGAGCAAGCCCTCGCGGTCGGGGTTTTCACCGAGACCGATGAGGATCTCTCGATAATTCTGGGGCAGGGATAACGTCATGGAAAATCCTCGCGGGACACTATTTGATGTGCCTTCCGCCATTGACGGTCAGGGTGGTGCCGGTGACATAAGGGTTGTCGAGCAGATAGCGCAGGCTCTGGTAGATCACTTCGCAACCGGGTTCGATGCCCAGCGCGGACTTGGCCAGCGCCTTGGCGCGGTAGGCCGCGTCGTCTTCAGGGTTGAACAGTAGCAGGGCCGGCGCGATCCCGTTGACCTTGATGGCCGGCGCGTACCTGGCGGCGAAGGACAGGGTCAGGCTGTCGAGCCCGGCTTTGCTGGCGCAATAGCCGATGTGCCTGCTGCTGCCCTTGCGGGTCACGTCATCGCTGATGTGCACGATGTCGGCGGGGCTCGAGCGTTGCAGCAGGTCGGCGCAATGCAGGTTGATCAGGTAGGGCGCCAGCATGTGCACGCTGAACATGCGGGTGAATGCCGCGGCGTCGGTGTCCGGCGTTTCAGCCAGCCATTCGGAAGCGTTGTGGACGATTGCCCGCAGGCTGTCGGTATGGGTTTTCAACTCGTTGATGAAGGCGAAGATCCCGGCCTCGCTGGCGAAGTCCGCGAACACCGCGGTGGCCCCCAGGTCGCGCAGGGTTTGTACGCCGGGACGCTCGCTGCGGTAGCTGAAAATCACCCGATGGCCATCTTCCAGCAATCGTCGGGCGCAGTGCAGGCCGACACGCTGGCCGGCGCCGGTAATGAGGACAGGGGCTGCGGAAGAAGTCATGAACGGCTCGCATCGCGGTGAGAGCAAAACTATACCAGCGACGGGAGCGCTCTACCTATTGCGAGGGAAACAAGTGTGGGAGCGAGCTTGCTCGCGATTGCGGACTGTCAGACGACACATATGTTGACTGACACGCCCTCATCGCAAGCAAGCTCGCTCCCACAGAAGGGATCAATGATTCTGTGTGGAGGGTTCGGCACGCAATGGGCGTGCCGGCGTGCTGTTCAGCCAGCCGGCCAGCAAACGGGTCGACAATGGAATGAACAGGTAAACCATCAGCGGCGTCAGGCACAGGGTGCTGATGAACACCCGCGGCAGCAGGCTCATGTCACTCAACAGCGGCCCCAGCACAAAGTTGAACAGCAGCGAGACCGGAAAGAACGCCAGCCAGATCGCCACGGCCTGTTTCCAGCGTGGCGGGCGTTGACCGACGGCACCGAACCAGCCCTCGATGCCGCTGACCCGGTGTTCTGTCGGGTGGGCGAACAAGTCGCCGCCACGTCCGAGCCAGGCGCTGCGCGAAGCGGAATGTTCCCAGGCCTGCAGGGTCTGCTCGTCGGCGAAGCGGAAAATGATCTGGAATTCGTCATCGCCGGGCGGCGGAGCGAGCACACCGGAGCCGAGATAACCGGGAAAATCGGTGGCCAGTTGTTCGCCTTCGCGCAGCCAGGCGATCAGGTCCTGGTAGCGTCCATTGGCAACGCGGCGTGCAACCATCAGCGTGACGGGAGGGGTAGACATTGTGTATCTCCGTAAGGCATTTGCGTCGCTCCGGATAGGAACTTCGCCAGGCACAGCGCCGGGGTGGTGGGCTGCGACTCGAAACAAGCAAGGATTATTCCTGATTCAGTCAATCGCGTCTGCGGCGTTTTTCGCTCGTTCGCGGCATGGAATTTTTTTACGGAAACTTTACGGGGCAGGGGCGTTAGAATACGCCTTGGACGATACAAGGATGTTTCAACAGGATGCCCATATTTACAGACGTCGCTTCAGGCTCCACGCAGGCCGTCGCTCTCGAACAGGAAGAGCTCTTTCCCATTCGCGAGGTGGCGCGACTGACAGGTGTCAACCCGGTCACGCTTCGAGCCTGGGAGCGACGATATGGCCTGATTGTTCCAACACGCACCGACAGTGGGCATCGACTGTATTCGATGTCCGATATTGAGCGTGTCCATAGCATTCTCGGCTGGATCGAGCGCGGGGTTGCCGTCAGCAGGATCGGCAAGATCCTGGCCAGGACCGAGCCACTCCAGGCGTTGTCGCATATCATCCCCAACAACCTCGTGGAAGCCGATTACGCGCAGTGGCGGCAGCAGATTCATGTTGCGGTCAACGGGTTTGACGAGCTTCGGCTGGAGGAGCTCTACGGGCAAGTCTTTTCCAGCTACTCCCTGCCGGTGGTGTTCCAGGGCATTCTGATGCCCGTCTGGAAGCGGTTGTTGCAACGCCAGGACCAGTTCGGCGGCACCAGCGAGTGGCTGTTCCTGGATGGCTTTTTGCGTTCCCGGATGTTGCAGCGTCTGTTGTTGATGCGCGAAAAACAGCCGCGTCGCGTGGTCATCTGTGCCCTGGATGGCAATTGCCGGGAACTGGAACTGTTGGTCGCCGCCCTGTTCCTGAGTTCCGGGCCATTGGCCGTTCGCGTACTGAACATGGGCCAGCCATTCGAGGAACTGGCGCTGATGTGTGAAAGGATCAAGCCCCTGGCTCTGGTGCTGTTTTCCAATCATGTGCCGGCTCCCGAGTTGCCGCGGCGTCTGAATCGCCTGGCCATGAGTCTGGAGTGCCGATTGTTGTTGGCCGGCGATGCTTCTGACCTGGCACAGGAAAGCCTGGCCGGGTCATCGATCGGTTGCCTGGGCAATGAAGGGGAGGTCATGAGCCAGCGTCTGAAGCAGTTCCTGGCGGGTACTCTGGATACTTGACGTTCAGAGATGCAGCGCGGGATGAGTCAAACGATGCTGTTGCAGGATGAACTGGCGCAGACGCTCGGCTTCATCGGTATCGCTCAGGCTCAGTTGATAGGCGTAGAAGCCCTGTTCGTTTTCTTTCTCGAAAGTACCGCGCAAGGCAATCCGCTCGTAGCCTGAGGGGCTGAACCACAAGGCGAAATGCTTCGGTGGTTTGGTCCTGTTGCGAGCTTCCAGCAAAACCCCTTTGCACGACACTTCGTGTACCCACAGGGTGCCGGGTTGACCCTTGGCGTTTTCCAGCGCTACCGGTTCGTCCAGTACCAGGCGCCAAGGCCGGACCATCGGCCCGTCTTCATAGATGCTGGGCACGCCGAGGCGCAAATGCAGCGCATGGAACTCGTCTTCCACCAAGTGCAGGGGGAAGGTCATTTGCTGGTTTTCGAAGCTGGCTTGAATGGTGACCTGCTCATGGGCCGCCAGGCGGGTGAGCAGGTCACGGATTTGCGACCCACCGTTGACGAGCAGGCTCGACGTCGCGTCCCGCACATTGAGTTGCGGGTTGTGTTGCATGGTCTGGATGAAATCCAGCTCATCTTGGGTCAGGAGCGCGTCGCGTTGCATGGCCAGCTCGAAAGATGTAGTTACAAAGTCATTGGTGATTGTAATTACTGACCATTAATTCTGAGTTTCGTTTGCGCCGTTCGTCGCCTTGAGCGCAGCAAGCTCGGCCTGGAGTTCAGCCAACTGCCTCTCCAGCTGTGCCACGCGCTGTTGCGCCTTGATCTGCACAGTGACGTCTTTCTGTACGCCGACAAAATAGGTTTGCCCGTCCGCTGGATTTTTCACCGTTGAAAGGGACAGCTCGTTCCAGAACGGCGTGCCGTCCTTGCGGTAGTTGCGCAGTATTTCCCGGCAGGATCCTTCACGGTTCAATGCATCGCGAATCAGCGGCAGCGCTTGCTGATCGCGGTCCCCCGACTGCAGGAAGCGACAATCCTGATAGAGGATTTCTTCACTGGAGTACCCCGTCAGGCGTTCGAACGCGGGGTTGACGTAAATGAGGATCTTGTCCTGATCGCCTTCCTTTTCGGCAATCACGATACCGTCGTTGGAGGCGTTGATCACCATTTGCAGCAGTTGTGCATTAATCATCGGAGTATCCTTTCCTGATTGATTGTCAATTGCATTCTAAAAGAATAATCACAACCGTGGTGTTAATATCCGGGTCTTTCACTCGGATTCAGGATCAGCTCGATGAAAGTCGCCATCATTTCCGGCTCGGTGTACGGCACGGCCGAAGAAGTTGCCCGCCACGCCGCCAGCCTGTTGAACGCCGCCGGTTTCGAAACCTGGCACAACCCGCGTGCGACCCTCGCCGACATCCAGGCGTTTGGCCCTGAAGCCTTTCTGGCGGTGACCTCGACCACCGGCATGGGTGAGCTGCCGGACAACCTGCAGCCGCTGTATTCGACCATTCGTGATCAATTGCCAGCAGCCTGGCGCGGTTTGCCGGGCGCGGTGATCGGATTGGGCGATGCGAGTTATGGCGATACTTTTTGTGGCGGCGGCGAGCAGATGCGCGAATTGTTCGCTGAACTTGGCATTCGCGAAGTGCTGCCGATGCTGCGCCTGGATGCCAGCGAAACGGTGACCCCAGAGACGGACGCCGAGCCTTGGCTGGCGGACCTGATCAGTGCACTGCGCGACTGAGCGTTGCCCCGGCCCTATGCCTGTCAGACCCCTGCTGGCGCCGGTCGTTTGACATGGAACCAGGACGGCAGGGCGGCTGACTCGCTGGGCCATCAAGCTGGCTGCCAATGCAACTACACGAACCTCAAGGGCTGACTAGACTCGGTGGACATAGGAAACACTCCATAATAAAAACACCGAGGCTCCTTGCCGTGACTGTCCCTCCCGTCCAATCGCCACCCAGTGTCAAAGACCAGGTCAGTGCTGCCGAGTGGCAGACCCGCGTCGACCTGGCAGCCTGTTATCGCCTGGTCGCCCAACATGGCTGGGATGACCTGATCTTCACCCATATCTCCGCCAAGGTGCCTGGCACCGAAGATTTCCTGATCAACCCGTTCGGGTTGATGTTTCACGAAATTACCGCGTCGAGCCTGGTCAAGGTGGATCAGGCCGGCAACAAGTTGATGGACAGTCCTTACGAGATCAATCCGGCGGGTTACACCATCCACAGTGCCGTGCATGAAGCCCGTCACGATGTCGTCTGCGTGCTCCACACCCACACGGCTTCGGGGGTGGCGGTGTCGGCGCAGAAGCAGGGTGTTTTGCCGATCAGCCAACAGTCGTTGTTCGTGCTTTCCAGTCTGGCCTACCACGCCTACGAAGGCGTGGCGCTCAACCATGAAGAGAAAGTGCGGCTACAGGCCGACCTCGGTGAAAACAATTTCCTGATGTTGCATAACCACGGTCTGCTGACCTGCGGCAGCACCATCGCCGATACGTTCCTGATGATGTTCACCTTTCAGCGTGCCTGCGACATTCAGGTCATGGCGCAAAACGGTGCCGCTGAACTGATCGCCATCGAACCGCAGATTCTGGCCGGCGCCAAAGCCATGATCGCGGGTGTCACCCGAAGTGCTCAAGGAATGGGCGGAGCGCTGGCCTGGCCGGCACTGCTGCGCAAACTCGATAAACTGGACCCGGGTTATAAACTCTGATGGAGCTCGCCGAGATCCCCTTGTGTGTCTGGCGCAAACGCAGCCAGACGTTCGTATTCCGTGGCCAGAGCATCCGCTACTGGGCAGCAGGCCAGGGTGAGCCGCTGTTGCTCATTCACGGCTTTCCATCCGCCAGTTGGGACTGGCATTACCTGTGGCAGCCATTGGCCCAGCGCTTTCGCGTGATCGCTTGCGACATGCTGGGCTTCGGCGATTCGGCCAAACCGGCGAATCACGAATACAGCCTGCTGGAACAAGCGGATCTGCAACAGGCACTGCTTGAACACCTGAATGTCGAGCAGCCAGTGCACCTGCTCGCCCACGATTACGGCGACAGCGTGGCTCAGGAACTGCTGGCCCGGCATTACGAATCGCGGGTGGAGCTGGCCAGTTGCGTGTTTCTCAATGGCGGGTTGTTTCCGGAAACCCACCGCCCGGTACTGATGCAAAAACTCTTGCTCAGCCCTTTGGGCTGGATGATCGGCCGCGCCTTCAGCCGTGATGGCCTGGTAAGAAGCTTTCGGCAGATTTTCGGTCCGCAAACCCGTCCCAGTGAAAGCCAGATGGATGATTTCTGGAGTCTGGTCGAAAGCCATCAGGGGCCACGGATCATGCACAAATTGATCGGCTACATCCCGGAGCGACGCGTCTGGCGCGACCGCTGGGTGAGCGCGATGCAACGCGGTGAAGTGCCGCTGCGAGTGATCGATGGCGGGGTCGATCCAGTCTCCGGCGTGCACATGGTCGAGCGTTACCGGGAGTTGATCCCGGAGGCGGACACGGTAGTGTTGCCTGACATTGGCCACTACCCGCAGATCGAGGCGCCCTGCGAGGTGCTCAAGCACTACCTGGCGTTTCGCGATCAATTGCTCTTGCCGCCGCGCAAGGTGGCGTGTTCCTGAACCTTAAGATGAACTGTTGTGGCGAGGGGGCTTGCCCCCGTTGGGCTGCGCAGTGGCCCCAAACCATACGGCGCAGTGATTCAGGTATAACGCGTTTAGCCGGTTTACGACTGCTTCGCAGCCGAACGGGGGCAAGCCCCCTCGCCACAGGGTTCATGCCTGTTTCTCTTTCAATCATCCCCCTGCCTTATCGCGCACCATTCAGCCTCTCCCGTGTTCATTGTGACCTGCTGCGCCGTGCCTGAAACTCGGACTCACTGTCCCTTGGCCTGCTGGAGTCCCCCCCATGAATGAGTCTGTGCGCTTCGAAGATAAAGTCGTGATCATCACCGGAGCCGGTGGCGGCCTGGGACGGACGCATGCACTGTTGTTCGCCAAACAGGGCGCCAGGGTGCTGGTCAACGATCTTGGCGGCTCGGCTCAGGGCGAAGGCGCCAATGCCTCGGCCGCCGATCGCGTGGTCGCGGAGATTCGCGAGGCCGGTGGCATTGCCGAAGCCAACCACGACTCGGTCACTGACGGTGACAAACTGGTCCAGCACGCCCTGGACGTCTTCGGTCGCGTCGACGTGGTGGTCAACAATGCCGGGATCCTGCGGGACAAGACCTTCCACAAAATGGATGACGCCGACTGGGACCTGGTTTACCGCGTCCACGTCGAAGGTGCCTACAAAGTCACCCGCGCCGCCTGGCCGCACATGCGCGAGCAGAATTACGGCCGGGTGATTTTCACCGCGTCGACCTCGGGCATCTATGGCAACTTCGGCCAGTCCAACTACGGCATGGCCAAGCTCGGTCTTTATGGCCTGACCCGCACCCTGGCCATCGAAGGCCGCAAGAACAACATCCTGGTCAACGCCATCGCCCCCACCGGCGGCACGCGCATGACCGAAGGCCTGATCCCGCCGCAAGTCTTCGAACAGCTCAAACCCGAACTGGTCAGCCCGCTGGTGGTGTACCTGGCCAGCGAGAACTGTCAGGAAACCTCCGGTCTGTTCGAAGTCGGCGGCGGCTGGATGGGCAAGGTCCGCTGGGAGCGCAGCCTCGGCATCGGTTTCGATCCACGGGCCGGCTTCTCCCCGGAAGACGTGGCGGCGCACTGGCAGCAGATCTGCGACTTCGAGGGCGCGGCGCATCCGAAGGACAACATCGAAGCGCTGAAGGAAATGATGGGGAATTTGCAGAAATATACGCTTTGATACCACCGGCAAGGTCACATTGACTGACCTTGCCGGTTGTTGCATTTGTCGGCTGCAAAGCCGTTTGCCAATGGTCAGCCGGGAAAGTATTTGACGACCAGCGCCTTCAGGTTGGCGGCTGTTTGCGCGTCCATTTTTCCATCGAAGTTTTCCGGGCGAAAATGCATCTGGAATGCCCGCACCAATTGTTGAAAACCGCCTTCCGTAGACGCTCCCGAAACATCGTACCCATAGGATTTGAACAGCCCCAGCAATTCGCTTCGGGCTGGAACCCCCGATGTGTTGTATTGGCGCAGATACTCGTCCCGAGTGGCTTCATCGAACCAGGCGCCGACACCTTTCAAGTAAAGCTCCCGCCAGGGAAACATCGGCCCCGGGTCACTTTTGCGGCCGATCGAAACATCGGAGTGGCCCAGAACCTGCGTCGGCGTGATATCCGGGTAGCGCATGAGGATATTCAGCGCCAGTTGTTCAATCGCAGCAATCTGCTCGGGGTGATACGGCGGAAAGGTGAATTCGCCCTTGTTGTCGGTCGCCAGGTTGACGATTTCAATGCCGATGGACGTATCGTTCAGATTGCTGCGGCTACCCCACTGACTGACACCTGCGTGCCACGCGCGATAGGTTTCATCCACCAGGCTGAAAACTTCCTGCCCGGTATGGCCGGCCTTCAGGTAACTGGGGTCCGTGATATCTGGAACCAGATAATGCGCGCTGACATTGGGGCCAGTCAGGGCACTGACAGAACTTGAAAAGTCAGCGGCCGTGTAGTGAAGAATCAGAAAGCGTATTCGACTGTTGAAACTTCTGGTTGAGCGATACCGGTTGTAGTTGATGGGTTTCATGGTTGCACTCGCAATAAGCAGGTTTGAAGTCGGACGAAGATAAAAAGTCGTTCGCCGACGTGCTGTTCAACTTAAAGACTCGAGTGCTTTTGGTGTTTACCTATGCTTGTAGGTACTTTCTGAAAGAAATGTAGGCATGCGAAGTTTTACCTGGATGCTCCGGGGGGCACTGACTGGCAGCTGTTAATTATCAAAAACCATCGCCCATAAAAAAGGCCGCTGCAAACGCAGCGGCCAAAGTAAGACGTTGGATCAGGAGCTACAAATCAACGTCAGTGTACACAGGGTGACGAACCGAATCCTCGATTCATCTGAAATCTTTCAGTCACGGCGCAGGCCGGTACAGGGTGCCTGCGGTGGTTTACTGTGACAGTGAGGTAAGAGTAAGCCCTCGGCGCTGTAGGAAAAATACCAATTCCCGACATGCACTGTTGCAGCCCCGGCAACAGTCGGGATTCTGGTGCTCGTCGTCTGTGCCAGTCATCCTTTAGAGGTACACCACGAATACCTCCTTGGTGCGCTTATCGACCCCGGTGCCCGGCAGTAGGGTGAGGCCTTCTGTCACTCACCGGGGAAGACGCATGACAAAAACAACAATGCGCGCCATCTTCACACCGCAGGCGCTGGCGGTTGCGGTCGCATTAGGCTGTTGCGCCCAGGCGCAGGCCCTTTCATTCAACATCGGGGAAATCGAGGGGACGTTCGACTCATCGTTGTCGGTCGGCGCGAGCTGGGGCATGCGTGACGCGGATAAATCCCTGGTGGGCATCGTCAACGGCGGCTCCGGCCAGTCTTCGACCGGTGACGACGGGCGATTGAATTTCAAGAAGGGTGAAACCTTCTCGAAGATCTTCAAGGGTATTCACGACCTCGAACTGAAGTACGGCGACACCGGTGCGTTTGTGCGTGGCAAGTACTGGTACGACTTTGAACTCAAGGATGAAAGCCGCCCCTTCAAGGACATCAGCGATCACAATCGCAAAGAAGGCGCCAAGTCTTCAGGCGGACAAATCCTCGACGCTTTCGTCTATCACAACTACTCCCTCGCCGATTTGCCGGGCACGGTCCGCGCCGGCAAGCAGGTGGTCAGTTGGGGGGAGAGCACGTTCATCGGCAACTCTATCAACAGCATCAATCCGGTCGACGTGTCCGCGTTCCGTCGTCCTGGCGCCGAGATCAAGGAAGGCCTGATCCCGGTCAACATGTTGTTCGCCTCCCAGGGGCTGACGGAAAAGCTGACCGTGGAAGGCTTCTATCAACTGGAATGGGACCAGACGGTCGTCGATAATTGCGGCACTTTCTTTGGTGTCGATGTGGTGGCGGACGGCTGCAACAAGGGCTACACCGTCGCCAACCCGGCCATTGCACCCTTGCAGCCGATTGCGGCTGCCTTTGGCCAGGGCTTCGAGGTCAGCAAGGAGGGGGTGATCGTTCCCCGTGGCGGTGACCGCGATGCCCGGGATTCCGGGCAGTGGGGTACGGCGCTGCGCTGGCTGGGGGACGACACCGAGTACGGCCTGTACTTCATGAACTACCACAGCCGTTCACCGAATGTCGGGACCACCACCGCCGGCCCCGGTACGCTGGCAAGCATTCCGGGAATAGTTGCCACCGCCAACCGCATCGCCCCCGGCAGCGGTTCGGGCCTGGCCCAAAGTGTGATGCTCGGTCGCGGCCAGTATTACCTCGAATACCCGGAGGACATCCGCCTCTACGGCGCCAGCTTCGCCACCACGTTATCCACCGGCACCGCGTGGAGCGGGGAAATCAGCTACCGTCCCAACGCCCCGGTGCAGGTCAACACCAATGACCTGACCCTGGCCTTGCTCAACCCTATCGCGGGCGGAGCAGCATCGCCCATTGCCACGTCACCGGGGGCCGACAACAAAGGCTACCGCCGCAAGGAAGTGACGCAGATCCAGAGCACCCTGACGCACTTCATCGATCAGGTCGCGGGTGCAGATCGCCTGACCCTGGTAGGCGAGGCGGCGGTGGTTCGGGTCGGTGGTCTGGAAGCACGTACCAAACTGCGCTACGGCCGCGACTCGGTGTATGGCCAGTATGGATTCGGCGGCGATACCGACGGTTTTGTGACCTCGACTTCATGGGGTTATCGCGCCCGGGCCATCCTCGACTACAACAACCTCATCGCCGGGATCAACGTCAGGCCCAACCTCTCATGGTCCCACGATGTCTCCGGCTATGGCCCTAACGGTCTGTTCAACGAAGGCGCCAAGGCCATCAGCCTCGGAGTCGATGCGGACTATCGCAACACCTATACCGCCAGCCTCAGTTACACCGACTTTTTCGGCGGCGACTACAACGTCCTCACCGACCGTGACTTCGTGGCGTTGAGCTTTGGTGTGAACTTCTGATCTGGCTGAAAAGGATGAATTCTATGCGCAAGATGATTCTGCAATTGGGCACCGTTCTGGCCCTGAGTCTGCTGGCCGCCAACGTGATGGCGGCGGTGTCGCCGCAAGAAGCCAACACGCTCGGCACCAGCCTTACACCGCTCGGTGCCGAGAAGGCCGGCAATGCCGATGGCTCGATTCCGGCCTGGACCGGCGGTATCCCGAAAAACGCTGGCGCGGTGGACAGCAAAGGTTTCCTGGCCGACCCGTTCGCCAGCGAAAAGCCGTTGTTCGTGATCACCGCGGCGACTGTCGACAAGTACAAGGACAAACTCTCCGACGGCCAGATCGCAATGTTCAAGCGCTATCCAGAGACCTACAAGATTCCGGTCTACCCGAGCCATCGCACCGTGGCGTTACCGGCAGAAATCTATGAGTCGGCCAAGCGCAGTGCGCTGAACGTAACACCGATCAACGAGGGTAACGGTCTGGCCAACTTCACTGGTAATCGCTACTACGCATTCCCGATTCCGAAGAATGGCGTGGAAGTGATCTGGAACCATGTCACTCGTTACCACGGCGGCAATCTGCGCCGCACCATCACCCAGGCGACACCGCAGTCCAATGGCGACTTCACGGTGATCCGCTTCAAGGACGAAGTCGCCGTGCCGTCGTTGCTCAGCGATCTGAAACCGGGCAGCGACGATAACGTCCTCAACTACTTCAAGCAGGAAGTGACCGCGCCGGCGCGGCTGGCGGGCAACGTGTTGCTGGTCCACGAGACCCTCGACCAGGTCAAGGAACCGCGCAAGGCCTGGATCTACAACGCTGGCCAGCGCCGGGTACGGCGTGCGCCGCAGGTCGCTTATGACGGTGTCGGCACCTCATCCGACGGCCTGCGCACTACCGATAACTTCGACATGTTTTCCGGCGCGCCGGATCGCTACGATTGGAAACTGATCGGCAAGAAGGAGATGTACATTCCCTACAACAGCTACAAGCTCGACTCGCCCAACCTCAAGTACACCGATGTGATCAAGGCCGGGCACATCAATCAGGACCTGACCCGCTACGAGTTGCACCGTGTCTGGGAAGTCGTCGCCACGGTCAAGCCGAGCGAGCGTCACGTGTACGCCAAGCGCCACATGTACATCGACGAAGACAGCTGGCAAGTGGCGCTGGCCGACCACTACGACGGGCGTGGTCAACTCTGGCGCGTCGCCGAAGGGCATGCCCAGTTCTACTACGATCACCAGGTGCCGGCCTACACCGTCGAAGCGCTCTATGACCTGATCGCCGGTCGCTATATCGCCCTGGGAATGAAGAACGAAGAGAAGCGCAGCTTCGAATTCAACATCGATGCAAAAGCGGGGGACTACACGCCAGCAGCCTTGCGGAGCACGGGAGTCAGGTAGGTTTCCTACAGGGCCTTACACAAAAGGGTGACTTTGCGGTCACCTTTTTTATAGCGGTCGATCAGTGTGTTGAATACTTCTTCAACAAGCGCTCGGGAGGGGGCTAGGGTGGCGCCAGAATTATAAAAAAGGCGCACCACAATGACTGCAATGACGCACTGTCTGGACCGCCCTGGCTTCCTGCCCCGACTGTCGTCCCATCATCTGTCCCGCGAGCGACTGATCGAGCCCATGCTGGTTTCGACCGCGCGGGTGAAGTTGCTTTGCGCACCGGCCGGTAGTGGCAAGAGCGCGTTGCTTACCGAATGCCTGCTGCGGGCGCCGGAGCACGCTCGGATCTGTTGGCTGCCGCTGGCGGGGGCGTCGTTGAGTGCAGCCGATTTACTATTGCGCCTGACGCAAGCGCTGGGTCTGCCCTCGACGGATGAGCCCGGGCTGTTGGCGCATCTGGCCCGATTACAGTCACCGACCTGGCTGTTTATCGATGATTACTGTCGAGCACCCAATCCGGAACTCGACCGGATGCTCGATCGCCTGTTGGCCGTCGACAGCCCGGCGCTGACCTGGTGGCTGAGCTCCCGTCGACGACCACCCTGCAACTGGCCGCGGCTGCTGCTCGATGATGAGTTGTACGAGTGCGAAGGCCGGACGCTGGCGTTTACCGAGGCCGAGGTCGGGCAGTTGCTCGGTCATGTCGAGCCGATCCTGGCGGCACAAACCGCCAAAAGGGTGGTTCAGCGCAGTGGTGGCTGGTGCGCTGGCGTGCGGATCGCATTGCTCAATGGTTGTCCGTGGTCGGGTGAGCAGGGGCGTTCGGCGACATTGCTCGATTATCTGCAACACGAGTTGTTCAACACCTTGCCATCGGAGTTGGTTGAGGTCTGGAAGGTGTTGGTTCATCTGCCACGCTTCAACGCCAGCTTGTGCGAGCATCTTTTCGGCACGGGTGAGGGCGCGCAGTGGTTGCACGCGTTGCAGGACATGGGCTGCTTCATTGAACCCTGGGAAGACTCCGTCGAGTGGTTGCGGGTCTTCGAGCCACTGGCCCGGGAGATGCGTGAAGAACCGACCCCGGCCGGGCGGTCCTGGCATCGCCGCGCGTGCCAATGGTTCAGCGCCGAAGAAGACTGGCAGGGCGCCTTCGAGCAGGCGTTGCTGGCGCAAGAGCACGAGGTCGCGGTCAGCCTGTTGCAACACTTCAGTTTTGAGCATCTGTTCAAGCGTCAGAACGTCAGCTGGTTACTCAAACTGCACGAGCAGCTGGGTGAACAGTTGACCCTTGGCACGCCGCAACGGGTGGGGTTGATCACCGCGGCGTTGCTGTTTGCCGGGCGTTTCGAGCAGGCGGCTGCCTGCATTGGGCAACTGTCCCGATTTGCCCCGCAGCCGACGGCATCCTTGCAACGCCAACTGCTGGCGCGTTGGCAGGCGCAACAGGGTTGGTTGCTGCATTTGCAGGGACGCCTGCCGGCGGCACGGGCGCATTTTATCGAGGCGCTGGACGAACTGGCGGCCGAGGCATGGCCCGCACGGTTGTTGTGTCTGTCCGGGCTGACCCAGCAAGCACTGCTCAACGCCGACCTCGATGCCGCCCAGGCCTTCAATCGTGATGCCCTGTGCCTGGCGCGGGCGCAAGGCTCGTTGCTGTTTGAAGGCTTGCTCGAACTCGATCATGCGCAGTTGCTGGAGCAGCGTGGCGCACCGCGGCGAGCAGGGCAGTTGCTGGCCGACATCCATGAAATGCTCGGACGGCAGGCTGATCGACCGACGCCGCTGCTGGGACGAATCGCCCTGCGACGTGGGCGCTTGGCCTTGTGCCAGGGCCAGGATGAATTGGCCGGTGAATGTTTCCAGGCGGGCCTTGATGACTGCCTCCACAGTCAGGACAAGCATGTGCTGTACGGGTTTCTTGGGCAGGCGCAACTGGCGGCCAACCAACGTGATTACGCCCATGCATTTGATCGTCTGCGCGAGGCCGAACGGTTGATGCAGCAACGGCAGATCCCCGACACGGTGTATCGCGGCGTGCTGCTGCAAATCAGCAGTCATTTCTGGCTGCAACAAGGGCGCCCGGAGCTGGCCCGGGAAGCGCTGACCCGAGTCTTGCGTCATTATCGTGGGGCCAACGCGCGCCAGGCACCGCCGGCCACGCTGCAACTGATTGCGCGTATCGAATACCAGTTGGTGTTGGCCGAGGCTCAACTGCAGCTGGTGCAACGTCCACTGGATCGACTCAAGGCGTTACTCGAACACGCGCAACAACACGCCATGCTGGCGCTGGAAACGGAGCTGCAATTGGCAATCTGCGAAGTGGCGGACCTGACGGGTGAGCCGGACACGGCTCACGCAGCACTGGAGGCCGGGCTGGCGTTGGTCAAGCGTTGTCAGGGACAACAGGCATTGCGTGATTTGAACTTGCGCCAGCCGAACCTGATCTGTCGTTTACAAGGCGAGGAGACGGTGACCGCGCTGGCCCTGGATGCCAGCCTGCTAAGTTGTCGGGAGCTGGAAGTGCTCGGCCTGATTGCCCAGGGTAATTCCAATCAGCAAATTGCCGAGCAGCTGTTCATTTCGCTGCATACGGTGAAAACCCATGCCCGGCGCATTCACAGCAAGTTGGGTGTGGAACGGCGTACACAGGCAGTTGCCATGGCAAAGAAGTTGGGATTGATAATGCAGGCCTGGTAGTTGTTGGTTTTTAGTCGGGAAATGAATTAAAACATATGGTCGCGTGCATAAATAACTGTGTTGATTAGTATGGTCGTCGGCGCTGACAAACAAGCAAGTGTTTGCGATGTCAGTATGTTGAACGACAGTTCGAGCAGGATGCTCGGTTCTTTAACGTGACAGGAAGTCTGTATGAGTGACAGTTTTTTTTCTACCAGTAAAATTGTTCTATTGAAGCGTATTCGTGCGGATTTCGCCGTCGAGGTGCTGTTGGTTGAACGCCTGGGGAAACTCGGGATCAACCCGTTCACGACCTATCTGAATACGTTGAGTGAGAGTATTGACGCCGACGTCATTGAGTCCAGGACGTTATTCGATGAGACGCTGGAGTGGGTTGAGAAAGAGTCGCTGCCTACTTATGTCCAGGTTATCAATGGAATCTTCAAACGGCGTTATTCTTTCGAGCCGGAGTATCAGGTTAAAGGGCTGGATTTGCTAGAGTTTGAAGAAATAGTAATGGATACCGTCCGTTGGTTGACCGATGCGCCCTCAATCAACCTCTCAAAACGCTCGGTCAAGGTTTCTGGTATCGAGCAGGTCCACGCAGCGTTAAAGTATCAGATCCCGGAAATCAATATTGATAATGTGTACTTGACCAGCTTTGTGACTGAGTCGGACGGGCGAAAGATACTTCAATCCAGAAGTCTGGCCGAAGATATCTTTGCTCATTTTCAACATGATGAAATTCCTTACTATCACGGCGAAGGACTGGGTGTTTATTCGATCGCCTACAGTTCCCGGGAATCTGATTTGCATCCGCAACTCACGATCAAGGACATCAGTGACCTTATAATCGAAATTGCTCCGGATTTCCTGATCTGATACTCAGGGACTTTCGTAGCCCATTCTCCAACTGACGGCCCGCGTCGCAGCCAGTAACCGCTGCGCCGCCGGGCCGTTTTCATCGGCATGAAACAGCGAGGTCGGCCCGACCACGGTCAGTACTGCCGTGATCCTGCCCATGGCGTTGAACACCGGTGCCGACAAGGCATCCACTCCGGGCATCAAGAGTCCATGCACATGATGCAGGCCCCGATGGCGGATCTGATCGCACATCGTTGCGTAGGCCTGATCATCCGCCAAGGCGTGGGCGGTAACGTTTTGCAGTTCCTGTTCACGCAGATCCACGGTTTCACGCGCAGGCAGGTAGGCGCCAAACACCAGTCCCGTCGAAGAGCTGAGCAAGGGCAACACCGAGCCCAGTTGTGTCACCACCGTCACCGCACGCACCGCCGGTTCGATATGGACCACGGTCGCGCCCTGATTGCCCCACACCGCCAGGAAACAGGTTTCGTTCAAGTCATCGCGCAGTTCAGCCAGGGGCAGGGCGGCGACTTTCAGCACGTCCATACTGTTGAGTGCCGCCAACCCTACGCGCAGGGCTTCGCGGCCCAGGCCGTAATGGTTGGTGGCGGCGTTCTGTTCGGCGAATCCGCTGGCGATCAGGGCCTGCAAATAGCGGTGAACCTTGCTCGCCGGCATCTGCACGTGTTCGGCCAGGCGCGACAGCGAAGTCGAAGGCGACAACTCGGCCAGAGCCTTGAGGATGTCGGTGCCAACCTCGGCCGAGCGGACTTTCTGTTTGCCGTTGCTGTCGCTGGTCTTTTCCATGGTGGTGCTGTGATCCCGTGACGAATGGGCGTCTTTATAGCTTGACGGTCAATACCAATCAAATTACGTTATGCGTAATCAAATTACGATAAAAACAACCCAGGCGTGCCTCGACCTCTGCAACAGAGCGAGCGGCCACTGCCGACTCCCTGTTCAGGAGGCTCCATGAACCCCGATTCAACGACGCCAGCGCTGGCCTACCTGTCAGGCTTCGGCAACGAGTTCAGCAGCGAAGCGTTGCCCGGCGCACTGCCTGTCGGCCAGAACTCCCCGCAAAAAGCCCCGTACGGCCTTTACACCGAACTGTTCTCCGGCACGGCGTTCACCATGGCGCGCAGCGAAGCGCGGCGGACCTGGATGTACCGCATTCAGCCGTCGGCCAATCATCCGGCATTCGTCAAACTGGATCGGCAACTGGCCGGTGGCCCGCTGGGTGAGGTGACCCCCAACCGCCTGCGCTGGAACCCGCTGGACATTCCCGCCGAACCGACCGATTTCATCGACGGCCTGGTGAGCATGGCCGCCAACTCGGGCGCAGAAAAACCGGCCGGGATCAGCATCTACAACTACCGCGCCAACCGTTCCATGGAACGCGTGTTCTTCAACGCGGACGGCGAGATGTTGCTGGTGCCTGAACTGGGACGCCTGCGCATTGCCAGCGAACTGGGCGTGCTTGAGCTCGAGCCGCTGGAAATTGCCGTACTGCCACGCGGCCTTAAATTCCGCATCGAACTGCTCGACCCGCAAGCTCGCGGTTACGTCGCCGAAAACCATGGCGCACCGCTGCGTCTACCGGACCTAGGGCCGATTGGCAGCAATGGCCTGGCCAATCCGCGGGACTTTTTGACCCCGGTGGCGGCCTACGAAAACCTGCAACAACCCACCACGCTGGTGCAGAAATTCCTCGGCCAGTTGTGGGCTTGCGAGCTCAATCATTCGCCGCTCAACGTGGTCGCCTGGCACGGTAACAACGTGCCGTACAAATATGACCTGCGCCGATTCAACACTATCGGCACCGTCAGTTTCGATCACCCCGATCCGTCGATCTTCACCGTGCTGACCTCGCCGACCAGCGTTCACGGCCTGGCCAACCTCGACTTCGTGATCTTCCCGCCGCGCTGGATGGTGGCCGAGAAAACCTTCCGTCCGCCGTGGTTCCATCGCAACCTGATGAACGAATTCATGGGGTTGATCCAGGGCGAATACGACGCCAAGGCCGAAGGCTTTGTGCCCGGCGGTGCTTCGTTGCACAGCTGCATGAGCGCCCACGGTCCGGACGGCGAGACCTGCACCAAAGCGATCAACGCTGACCTCAAACCGGCGAAAATCGACAACACCATGGCGTTCATGTTCGAGACCAGCCAGGTGTTGCGCCCAAGCCGTTTCGCCCTCGATTGCCCGCAACTGCAAAACACCTACGACGCCTGCTGGGCTACGCTGCCCGCCACTTTCGACCCGACCCGGAGATAACCCATGACGCAGACTTCCATCACTCGCAGCTGGGTTGCATCCGCCAACGGCCACGCGGACTTCCCCCTGCAAAACCTGCCGCTGGGCGTGTTCAGCCTCAACGGCTCGGCACCGCGCAGTGGCGTGGCGATTGGCGAGCATATCTTTGATCTGCAAGCGGCCCTTGAGGCCGGATTGTTCGATGGCGCCGCGAAGACGGCCGTCGAGGCCACCCGTGGCGGCCAGCTGAATGCGTTCTTCGAACTGGGACGCGAGGCTCGCGTCGCATTGCGCGAGCGTTTGCTGGAACTGTTCGCCGAGGGCAGTACCCTGCACGGCAAGATCGAAGCCCAGGGTGCAAAACTGCTGCCGCTGGCGGCAGATTGCGAGATGCACCTGCCGGCGAAAATCAACGATTACACCGACTTCTACGTCGGCATCGAGCACGCGCAGAACGTCGGCAAGCTGTTCCGTCCCGACAACCCGTTGCTGCCGAACTACAAGTACGTGCCAATCGGCTACCACGGTCGTGCGTCGACCATTCGCCCGTCCGGTACCGATGTGCGCCGCCCGAAAGGCCAGACGCTGCCGGCCGGTCAGAGCGAACCGACGTTCGGCCCTTGCGCGCGCCTGGACTACGAACTGGAGCTGGGCATCTGGATCGGCCAGGGTAACGACATGGGCGACTCGATTGCCATTGGCGACGCCGCCGACCACATCGCCGGTTTCTGCCTGCTCAACGACTGGTCGGCACGGGACATCCAGGCCTGGGAATACCAGCCGCTGGGGCCGTTCCTGTCGAAAAGCTTCATCACCAGCATCTCGCCGTGGGTGGTCACCGCCGAAGCGCTGGAGCCGTTCCGTCGTGCCCAGCCTGCACGTCCCCAAGGCGATCCGCAGCCGCTGCCGTACCTGCTCGACAAGCGCGACCAGGCCGCTGGCGCGTTCGACATCGAACTGGAAGTATTGCTGCTCACCGAGGCCATGCGTGAACAGAACCTGCCAGCCCATCGCCTGACCCTGAGCAACACCGGGCACATGTACTGGACCGTGGCACAAATGGTCGCGCACCACAGCGTCAATGGTTGCCAATTGCAGGCTGGTGACTTGTTCGGCTCGGGCACGTTGTCGGGGCCGCAGAGTGGTCAGTTCGGCAGCCTGCTGGAAATCACCGAAGGCGGTAAAAAGCCGATCGAACTGGCCTCGGGCGAGGTGCGTAAATTCCTTGAGGACGGTGACGAAATCATCCTGCGCGGCCGTTGCCGCCGCGACGGTTTTGCTTCCATCGGTTTCGGCGAATGCCGCGGCAAAGTGCTGCCGGCGCGCTAACAGGAGCGGGGCATGGAACTCTATACCTACTACCGTTCGACATCTTCGTACCGGGTGCGTATCGCGTTGGCGCTCAAGGGCCTGGATTATCAATCCTTGCCAGTCAACCTGATCGCACCGCAGGGTGGCGAGCATCGTCAGCCGCCTTATCTGGGCATCAACCCGCAGGGCCGCGTGCCGGCCTTGCGCACCGATGAAGGCGAGTTGCTGATCCAGTCTCCCGCGATCATCGAGTACCTGGAGGAACGTTATCCACAGGTCCCGCTGCTGTCCAAAGACCTGGCTGCCCGTGCTCACGAGCGCGGTGTGGCGGCAGTGATCGGCTGCGATGTGCACCCGCTGCACAACGTCAGCGTGCTCAATCGGCTGCGCCAGTCGGGCCACGACGAACCGCAGGTGGTGGAGTGGATCGGTCACTGGATCGGCCAGGGGCTGGCCACGGTGGAGCAGTTGATCGGTGATGACGGTTACTGCTTCGGCCCCGAACCCGGGCTGGCGGACGTCTACCTGATCCCGCAGCTGTACGCGGCCGAGCGTTTCAATGTTTCTCTTGAGGCTTATCCACGTATCCGGCGAGTGGCGGCATTGGCGGCCACTCACCCGGCGTTCATCAAGGCGCATCCGGCGAACCAGCCAGACACGCCCTGAAACCTCACACCGTTCCATTGTGGGAGCGAGCAGGCTCGCTCCCACAATGATTTGTGATCAGTGAACGATGGAGTTCGGCGGCAAATGCCCCAGCCGCTCCGTCAGGCGAATCCGCTGGATCGGATCGTCGCTGAGCAGCAGCGCATGCTCCAGGTCAAAACGCTCGGCGTTCGGACAGTCCAGCCGTTGGTACAGGCTGGCCCGGGCCAGATAGTCGGCGGCGCTGGCGTTGCCCAGTTCCAGAACGCGTTCGGCGTCGATCAAGGCATTGATGACGTCGTCGTGGGACAGGTACAACTGGCGCAGGTTGCGCGACAGCCGCTGCAACATCTGCACTGGCTCGGCGGTTTCCAGGTGCTCGGCGCTGAGCTTGATGTTCGGGCCGTACTGGCGGTTCAACAACTCCCGACAATCGTTGGGATAAAGGCGACGGCCACCGCAAGGGTCGAGCAAATGATCGGCGCCCGGCACCCGCAGCAGGAAATGCCCGGGGAAGTTGACCCCGACCATGGGAATTTCCAGGCCCTTGGCCAACTCCAGCGCAATCAGCCCCAGCGTCAAGGGTTGCCCTCGTCGGCGCTCCAGTACCTTGTCGAGCAGTGCCACTTGCGGGCGCAATGGCGTGAAGTCGTCCTGGGCGAAGCCAAGGTCATTCATGCGCCGCAGCAGCGGCTGGGCCAGTTCACTGACCGGCAGCATCGGCAAGCCACCACTGACCCGCTGTTGCAACGCCTGGAAATCGGCCAACAGTGCTTGCGGCTTCACCTCGCTATCGTGCTCGGCCGCAATCCACAGTGCCGCCTCGAACAGCGCGGGCGGTGAACGTTGCAGACAGGCGAAGAACGATTGGCGCGGGGTCATCAAAATCTCCGGGCAATGCCTCGTTTTAGCCCCCTCTCCGGCATTCGTCCAGTACCGTACAAGAGCGACCACGGGTTATTTCCGAAAGCCTGCATCGGGGCCGTGCTTATTCCGGTGCGCTTCTGCAATTTTTGGGCGCAAGCCTATACTGGCGTCTACAAGAAGTGATTCGGGAGCCCTACGATGTTCGCTCTCATGCAAAGCACTCGCCTTGAATCGCTGCATCTGAGCGTTGACTCGGTCACCGGGTTGAAGGCGGTCATTGCCATTCATAACAGCCGGCTGGGGCCTGCCCTAGGTGGTTGTCGTTACCTTGCCTATCCCAGCGACGAGTCTGCGGTCGAGGATGCGGTGCGCCTTGCCCAAGGCATGAGTTACAAGGCGGCACTGGCCGGCCTGGCCCAGGGCGGCGGCGTGGCGGTGATCATTCGCCCCGTTCATGTGGCCAACCGCGCGGCGCTGTTCGAAGCCTTCGGGCGCTGTATCAATCAGCTCGACGGGCGCTACATCACGGCCATCGACAGTGGCACCTCAGTGGCGGACATGGATTGCATCGCCCAGCAGACCCAGCATGTCACCAGCACCACCGCGGCGGGCGACCCTGCGCCACACGCGGCGATGGGCGTATTCACCGGCATTCGCGCCACAGCGATGGCGCGACTGGGCAGCGATAACCTCGAAGGCCTGCGCGTTGCCATTCAAGGCTTGGGCAACGTTGGTTATGCCCTGGCAGAACAGTTGCACGCTGCCGGGGCCGAACTGCTGGTCAGCGATATCGATCACGGCAAGGTGCAACTGGCAATGGAGCAACTCGGGGCTCACCCCATCGCCAACGACGCACTGCTCAGCACGCCTTGCGATATTCTTGCGCCATGCGGTTTGGGCGGGGTGCTCAACAGCCACAGCGTGACGCAACTGCGCTGCTCGGCAGTGGCCGGTTCGGCGAACAATCAGCTGACCCATCTGGATGTTGCCGACCAACTGGAACGGCGCGGCATCCTGTACGCACCGGATTACGTGATAAACGCCGGCGGACTGATTTACGTGTCGCTCAAGCACCGCGGCGAGGAACTGTCGACCATCACCGCGCACCTGTCGAAAATCAGCTCGCGCCTGACTGAAGTGTTCGCCCACGCCCAGGCGGAAAAACGCTCCCCCGCGCGGGTGGCCGACGAGTTGGCGGAGAAGGTGTTGTACCGGTGAAACTGGCATGAGTTTTCCACAGGCATGAAAAAGGCCCTGGGTCATTCGACTCAGGGCCTGTTCAATTCGGGCTTTGCCTATTTGGCGGCTTTTGGGGCCTTGGCAGGCTTGGCCGGGGTGACCGGCTCAGCGGCCTCAACGACCTCGGTTGCCGCAACAGGTTGTGCGACTTCAACCGGTGCGCTGAGCAGTTCGGACAGGGCGTCCGGCTGGCTCTTGAACGCCTTGGCGAACACGTCGCGATTTTTCGCCATGTAGATCCCGGCTTCTTCCACTTGCTGCTCGGTCAGGGACGGAACGGCTTTTTTCAACACTTCAGCCAGCAATTCGGCCAGTTCGAGCATTTTGTCATGACGGTCAGCTTCGGCTTTATCCATGAACAAGCGCTCCAGATCTCGGCTGCTGCGGTATACCACTTCGACGGCCATTCACCACCTCACATGCCTTCACATTGGTTGTCGATTTCGACTACTGTATCTATATACAGCTAAAGGATAAGCGAATCCCTGCCTCTTGGGTAGTGGCTTTTTAATGTAGACCGAATTCGGGATTTGTCAGGCGGGGCGCTGCACAGGTGCGACCAAACGCCACGGCGCACAATCCCGAGCGGCTCGCCATCATGGGCTGGCCTTTTTTCTGCATGCAGAAAAACCGTCACGTCCAACCCGCATCATCCGGTCGAGCCGACCTAAGGAAGCATCATCGTGAAAATCAACTGGGCCGAAAAACTGCGGCAGAACGTGCATGAACTGGCCGAGTCCCTGGGCAATCTGTTTGTCGAAACCTTTCACTACCTGGCGCTGTTCGCCATTGGTGCGGTGACCGCATGGGCGGCGGTGATGGAATTTCTCGGGATGATCGAAGAAGGGCACATCAAGATCGATGACATCTTGCTGCTGTTCATCTACCTGGAACTGGGGGCGATGGTCGGGATTTACTTCAAGACCAACCACATGCCCGTGCGCTTCCTGATCTACGTGGCGATCACCGCGCTGACGCGGCTGCTGATTTCCAACGTATCGCACCACAACCCGCCGGACCTGGGGATCATCTACCTGTGCGGCGGGATTCTGCTGTTGGCGTTTGCGATTCTGGTGGTGCGTTACGCTTCGTCGCAATTTCCTTCGGTGAAGATTGAGAACCCGCACCGCAAAACAGGTAAGGGCTCCAGTGAACATCCGGAAGTAGAAAAGGGCGAGCTTTAAAGCCCCATGGTGGGTCGGTGGCGGTCACTGGCTGGTGGGGGCAGGTTGCGCGTGCCGCCGTCGGTCATTGATTCGAGGATGGCCACGGCGCAGTGGCCCTGCTCGATGGCAATGCCGAACTGAATGCTTTGCACCAATCGTTTGAGGCGCTCGGGGTCATTGCGTTGTTCGGCGCTGATCATGCGTTTGGCCACCACGCGGCCACTGTTGGACAGGGTCAGCATGATGCGGCCGTCCAGGCCCTGAATGCTCAGGTTGATCTGGTAATCCGCTGCAAAGGCATCGGTAATGAGCTGGAAAGGGTTGTCCATGATGCGTCACCGCCTGATTGAACGTGCAGTTGTTGACCGGCCATGATCGGGTTGGTTCGCAACGCCAGACCACCGGCCATCTCGCCATCATTGTTCCAGCATGGAAGTAGCAAGGCCCATGCCGGAAAGTTGTCGGACAAAAAACATGTTCTGTAGGGGCGAGCCTGTTCGCGATGGTCGTGAACGATAACGCGTCAAACCAGATGGTTCGCGGCGTCTGAGGGTTTTTCGCGAGCAAGTTCGCTCCTACGGGGGGGCCGCGTTTTCTGCACGTTTCAGGGCAATTAACCTCGACGTGCCTCCAAAACGGTCAACATTCCACCCAGTTCACCGCCAGTCCGCCCCGCGACGTCTCTTTGTACTTGTCGTGCATATCGGCCCCGGTGTCGCGCATGGTGCGGATCACCCGGTCCAGGGAAATGAAGTGTTTGCCGTCGCCGCGCAGGGCCATTTGCGTGGCATTGATGGCCTTGACCGCGGCGATCGCGTTGCGCTCGATACACGGCACTTGCACCAGTCCGCCAACCGGGTCGCAAGTGAGGCCGAGGTTGTGTTCCAGGCCGATTTCGGCGGCGTTTTCCAGCTGCTCCGGGGTGGCGCCAAGCACCTCTGCCAGGCCTGCGGCGGCCATGGCGCAAGCGGAGCCGACTTCGCCCTGGCAGCCGACTTCGGCTCCGGAGATCGAAGCGTTTTTCTTGCACAGGATGCCGACGGCAGCTGCACCCAGGAAAAATGCGACCACGTCATCGTCAGACGCATCGGCATTGAATTTCATGTAGTAGTGCAGCACCGCCGGAATGATCCCCGCCGCGCCGTTGGTCGGCGCCGTGACCATGCGCCCGCCGGCCGCGTTTTCTTCGTTCACGGCAAGGGCGTACAGGTTGACCCATTCCATCGCTGACAAGGTGGACGTAATGACATTCGGCTTGCCGATTTCCTGCAGGCTGCGATGCAGTTTCGCCGCTCGACGCGGAACACCCAGGCCGCCGGGCAAGATGCCTTCGTGGCGCAAACCCTGCTCGACGCATTCGCGCATCACCGACCAGATATGCAACAGGCCCTGGCGGATTTCCGCGTCACTGCGCCATGCCCGTTCGTTGGCCATCATCAGTTCGCCCACCCGCAGCCCGTGCTCGTTGCAGAGTTTGAGCAGTTCGGCGGCGCTGGAGAAATCGTAAGGCAGCACCACGTCGCCGGCCGGCGCGATCCCGGATTCGGCTTCGGCTGCTTCGATGATAAAACCGCCGCCCACCGAGTAGTAGGTCTGCTCGAACAGTTCGCCGGTTTCACCGAAGGCTGTCAGGGACATGGCGTTGGGGTGGTAGGGCAGGCTTTCGTCCAGCAGCAGGAGATCGCGTTGCCAGTCGAAGGCAATTTGCGCAACGCCTGCCAGGCACAGTTTGCCGGTTTCGCGCAGGGTGTGAATGCGGCTGTCGATGGTGGTTGGATCGATGCGATCGGGCCACTCGCCCATCAGGCCCATGACGCAGGCGCGGTCCGTCGCGTGGCCGACGCCGGTCGCTGAAAGAGAACCATAGAGGCGGATTTCCACGCGTCGCACGTCGGTCAGAAAACCGTGATCGAGCAGCGCTTGGGCAAAGGTTGCGGCAGCGCGCATCGGACCGACGGTATGGGAACTGGACGGGCCGATACCCACTTTGAAGAGATCGAAAACACTGATAGCCATGCTAAAGCCTGTACAAGTAATGGAAGAGAAATCGCTGCCATTTCTGTAGGACAAGCGCAATTTGGGCGATACTGCCTGTCACGAGCCTGCGTGACCAACGAAAATTCCTAAGACATCCTTTAGCAGGACTAAACGATGAGCCGTCAATTACACGCCCAGACGTATGTCTGGCTGAACGTGTTTGCCTGTGCCGCGCGGCACCTGTCGTTCACCCGCTGCGCCGAAGAACTGCACATCACACCGGGGGCGGTCAGCCAGCAGATCCGCCAGCTGGAAGAACGCCTGGGCTTTCGCCTGTTTCACCGCCGCGCCCGCGGAGTGGAGCTGAGCGCAGAGGGTCAGCGCCTGGCCATTACCGTCAACGAGGCCTTTGGCAGCATCGACTCGGAATTGCGGCGACTGGACGCGGGCATGATCAGCGGGATTTTGCGGGTGCGTTCGATTCCGTCGTTCCTGAGCAAATGGCTGACGCCGCGACTGCCGCGTTTGCAGCAGCGTTTTCCGGACATCCAGTTGCGCCTGGTGGCCGAGGACAGCAGCGTGCCGTTGCATGAAGGTGACTTCGACCTGGCGATCGACCTGAACGACGGCAGTTATCCGGGCCTGTTATCCACAGCCTTGCTTGATGAACAGATTTTTCCGGTGTGCGCGCCGAGCCTGTTGCGTGGTCGTCCACCACTGCATGGTCCGGCGGACCTGATGCACTTTCCCTTGCTGCACGACATCACCGCCTGGCGCGGCAGCTACGAGTACGCGGAATGGGAGTTTTACCTCAACGCCATCGGCTTTGAGGGTGCGGATGTGCGACGCGGGCATACCTTCAATCGCAATCACCTGACCATCGAAGCGGCAATCGCCGGGATGGGGGTGGCGATTGCGCGCCGAACTTTGCTCAATGATGAGTTGGAACGTGGTGCCTTGATCGTGCCGTTTGGCTTGGCGGTGCCCAATCACAAGCGCTACATGCTGCTTTACGCACCCGGGGCGTTGAGCCATCCGGGTGTGCGCGCGGTGCACGATTGGTTGGTGGAGGAGGCGGGTGCTTTTCGCAGCCTGCACCCGTTGGGGGAGCGGCAAATGTGAGCAATTATTACGTAAGAGCAGGGCGACCCAACTCCCGACCTTAACAGCGCTTTTACCGGTTGTCCGGCTTTTTTTGCGATTGAAAATTTATCTTTTTTAGGGGGTTGAATTGTTCAGCGTACAGACCGATTGTGTAAGTAAGAGGTCACGGTGATGACGCCCAAGGGCTTAGCTGACCGGCCTCTCGCGAGCTAGCTGAAATAAGGGATGAACTATGCAAATCCAAGTCAATAGCGATAACCATATTCAAGGCAGTAAACGACTGGAGGAGTGGGTACGTACGACCATTGAGAGCACGCTCGAACGCTACGAAGAGGACCTGACACGAGTCGAGGTTCACCTGCGGGACGAGAACGGCGACAAGCCGGGTCCCCACGACATGCGCTGCCAGCTGGAGGCGCGGCCAAAAGGCCATCAACCGATTTCCGTCACCCATAAAGCCTCCACCATGGAGCAGGCGATCGACGGAGCGGCTACCAAACTTGAACATGCGCTGGAGCATATGTTCGGCAAATTACGCGGCAAACGAGCCAATGTGGTGCCCATCGAGAGTGCCGCCCATGCCGACCATCTGCTGGAAGAAGAGTTTCTTGAGAACGAACAGGCAGCGCTTAACGGCTGACACCTGATTCACTTTTTTACCTTCCCATGAAAACGGGCCTGCATTGCAGGCCCGTTTTGTTTTCGGTGGCTTTTGGATTCGATGGCTATGCCATTGGTGCAACCAACGGGCGTAATAAAGGGCTGCACCCGATCCTTTTGCATATGAGAATATTTATCATTAATATTGCGACCTTTCCGGTCCCCTGACGCTGTCGTGGCCTCCCCGGTTTTCAGGTCGAAACATGAACGATGATCACTCTGCCCCCGAGCCCCACGATATCGAGCGCGATCAACAGCGCGGGGACCGTGCGCATTTTCTCCAGGTGTTTCTCTCCCAGCGTTCGCAAATGGAAGCACTGGTGAGCCGGCGTGTCGGTTGTCGGGCGACGGCGGCTGACCTGGTACAGGATTTGTTCCTGCGATTCTGGCGGCGGCCGTTGGTGCAAGTCGAGGAGCTCAGCACCTACCTGCTGCGCTGCGCCGGCAACATCGCCATCGATCACTTGCGCAGTGAAGGCACGCGGGTCCGGGCCAGCGAAGGTTTGATGGTGGAATCACCAGACAGCCATGGCAGCGGACCGCAAGCGGCGCTGGAGGCGGGCAACGATCTGCGCCATGTCGAAGCCGCGTTGCGTGCCTTGCCGGAGCGTACGCGGCAGATCTTCTTGCTCAATCGCATTCACGGCCGCAAATACGCCGAGATCGCCAAGGCCATGGGCTTGTCCCAAAGTGCCGTGGAAAAACATATGATGCGCGCCCTCGAAGCCTGCAAGGCCAGCCTTCGGGAACCCGAACCGCGTACGCCAGGGACAGCACCGTGAACGACTTCAAACGCGTCACCCCGACGCCGGCGCAGGAGCAGGCCGCGCTGGCCTGGCTGAGCCTGTTGCATGACCAGCCCAACAGCGGTGACCAAGCGACGTTCAGCCAGTGGTTGCAGGCCGACCCCGCCCATGCCGAGGCCTATGCCCGGGCGCAGGTCCTGTGGGAGTTGAGCGAAGGACCGGCGCGCACACTCGCCGATGAAGACGCTTTTGCCTTGCAGGGCTATCTCAACGCCATGGACAAGCCGCGGCGCAGCACGCTCGGGCGCTGGTCCGGTACGCTGGCGATGGCCGCGTGTCTGCTGTTGATGATAAGTGTCGGTACAGGCTGGCAGCCTATGCGTTGGATTGATGACCTGGGGGCGGATTACGTCTCGGCACCGGGGGAAATTCGCACCGTTACCCTGGCCGATCAGTCGCAGGTGACACTGGATGCCGACAGCGCCATCGCCGTGGATTTCAGTCGCGGTGAGCGGCATGTGCAACTGCGCCGCGGCGCCGGCTTTTTCAGCGTTACCCATACCGGCGAGCCGTTTGTGGTGGACGCCGAGAAAGGCCAGACGCGGGTCCTGGGTACGCAGTTCGAAGTCCGTTTGCAGCCCCACGGTGCACAGGTCACGGTGCTGTCGGGACGGGTTGGCGTGACGGCGCACCAGAAAGCCGATCAGCAAGTGCTCACCGCCGGCCAGCAAGTGGCCTATGGCGAAGGCTCGGCGCAAACACTCCACTCGGTGGACAGCGAAGCGCAGTTGGCATGGCGCCAGGGCTGGCTCAATTACTACAAGGCGACGTTGGCCGATGTGGTACAGGATTTGGCGCGCTATTACCCCGGACGGATCGTGTTGCTCAATGATGAACTGGCGAGGCGTCGGGTCAGTGGCAGCTTTCCGAGCAGGAACCCGCAGGCGGTGTTGAGTTCCTTGCAGGGGGTGTTGGGGTTTGAGCAGCATCAGGTTTTGGGGCATCTGATTATTCTGCGCTAAAGCTGCTGGCCTCTTCGCGGGCAAGCCCGCTCCCACAGGGTTACGTGTTGCCCCAATATTGTGACCGACTCAATACCTGTGGGAGCGAGCTTGCTCGCGATGACGGCAGATCAGACACCCAACCACTCAAATAAAAATATTTTCAGTTTTTGCTGAGGTAAACCCGATTGCCATCCGTGTAGTGACTGAAACTGCGAGTCATTCGCATCCGTTGCGGTTCTACACAGGTCATGAGTCATGAAGTCCAGGGCAAAATCGGGTTCGGTCAAACAATGGTTGGGTGTGTCTGCGTTGAGCTTTTCGGCATTGGCCTTGTTGCCGCTGAGCGTAGCGCTGGCCGCAGAGGCAGGCAGCAGTCAGTCGCGTGGGCAATTCAATTTCGCGCTGGCCGCCAAACCGTTGCCCCAGGCCCTGAGCGATTTCAGCCGAGTGACCGGCATCAGCGTCGTCTACACCGATGAGGCACCGTACGGTCTCAATGCGCCGGCCATCAATGGCCAGATGAGCGCCGAACAGGCTCTGCAACGTCTGCTCACTGGTTCGGGCTTGACGTTCCGTCGCACCGACGGCCACACCATTGCACTGGAACCACGGCCGACTGAAGGGGCGTTGAACCTGGGTGCGACCACCATCACCTCGGTGATGGATGACTCCATGAGCTATCAACCGCCACCCATCACTTCAGTGATGCGCTCCTCGGTCCCCGTACAGGAGATCCCGCAGACGATCAACGTCGTTCCGGCCCAGGTCATCCGCGACCAGGCGCCGCGCAATCTCGATGACGCGCTGGCCAATGTCAGCGGCATCACCCAGGCCAACACCCTGGGCAGCACCCAGGACTCGGTGATGGTCCGTGGCTTTGGCGACAACCGTAACGGTTCGATCATGCGCGACGGCATGCCGATCGTGCAGGGTCGTGGCCTCAACGCCAGCGTGGACCGGGTCGAAGTGCTCAAGGGCCCGGCCTCGTTGCTCTATGGCATCCAGGATCCGGGTGGCGTGGTCAATATGGTCAGCAAGAAGCCCGAGCTTGAGCGGTACAACGCGCTGACCGCGCGCGGTTCGAGCTATGACGACGGTAAGAACGGCAGCGGTGGCAGCCTCGACAGCACCGGGGCCCTCGGCGATTCCGGACTGGCCTACCGCATGGTGCTGGACTACGAAGACGAAGATTACTGGCGTAACTTCGGTGTGCATCGCGAGAGCCTGATCGCGCCGTCGCTGGCCTGGTACGGCGAAAGCACCAAGCTGCTGTTCTCCTATGAGCACCGCGAATTCCTCACACCGTTCGACCGCGGCACGCTGATCGATCCACGGACCAACCATCCGCTGGACATCTCGCGCAACGAGCGTCTCGACGAACCGTTCAACAACATGGAAGGGCGCTCGGACCTCTATCACTTCGAGGCCGATCACGAACTCAACGACAACTGGAAAGCCCATTTCGGCTACAGCTGGAACCGCGAAACCTACGATGCCAGCCAGGTGCGCGTGACCGCCATCGACACCAAAAAGGGCACCCTGACCCGCAACATGGACGGCACCCAGAATGCGATCAGCACCGACCGTTTCACCACCGCCAGCCTCGAAGGCAACGTGAATGTGCTCGGCATGCAGCATGACCTGCTGTTCGGTATCGACGATGAGTACCGCAAGATCTACCGCGAAGACCTGATCCGCCAGAAAAGCCTGACCACATTCAGTTACGTGAACCCTGTCTATGGTCGTGAAGTGCCGGGCACCACCGTCAGTGCGCCCGACAGCGCGCAGACAGATGAACTGCGCAGCGATTCGGTCTTCCTCCAGGACTCCATCCACCTCACCGACCAGTGGATTCTGGTGGCCGGCGCGCGTTTCCAGGCGTACGACCAGTACGCCGGCAAAGGCGTACCGTTCCACGCCAACACCGACAGCAACGGGCAGAAATGGGTGCCGCGCGCAGGCCTTGTGTACAAATACACCGATGCCTTGTCGTTCTACGGCAGCTACACCGAGTCGTTCAAACCCAACTCGACCATCGCGCCATTGAGCGGCAGCAGTACCGTGCTTGACGGCGGTATCGCGCCGGAAGAAGCCAAGTCCTGGGAGCTGGGTGCCAAGCTTGATCTGCCGGGCCGCGTTACCGGCAACATCGCACTGTTCGACATCAAGAAGCGCAATGTGCTGGTGGCCAACGCCGAAGGTCCGACCACGATTTACAGTGCCGCCGGTGAAGTGCGTTCCCGTGGCCTGGAAGTGGACCTGAGCGGTCAGCTCACCGATCGCTGGAGCATGATCGGCAGCTACGCCTATACCGATGCCGAAGTCACCGAAGACCCGGATTACAAAGGCAATCAGTTGCAGAACGTGGCGAAGAACAGCGGCTCGTTGTCGGCCGTCTATGACTTCGGCAGCGTCATTGGCGGTGATCAACTGCGGGTCGGCGCCGGGGCGCGTTATGTGGGTGAGCGCGCGGGCAACGCGGTGAATGATTTCGACCTGCCGAGCTACACCGTGGCCGATGCGTTCGCCACCTACGACACCAGGGTCGAAGGGCAGAAGGTCAAGTTCCAGCTCAACGTGAAGAACCTGTTCGATCGCACCTACTACACCTCGGCGGCGAGTCGGTTCTTTGTGTCGATGGGGGATTCGCGGCAGGTGACGTTGTCGAGCACCTTGGAGTTCTGACGATAGACCGCGTCATCGTTCATCGCGAGCAAGCCCGCTCCCACAGGGGAATAGGGTAGCCACAAAACAGGTAAGCACCACCAAACCTTGTGGGAGCGGGCTTGCCCGCGAAGGCGGCAGTACAGGCGAAAAAAATCGGGACTAGCGCAAAAACGCCTGTCGATACTCGCCGGGCGTCCCGCCAAGTGTCTGGCGAAACCGGTTGGTGAAATGGCTGGCGCTGGCAAAACCACAAGCCAGTGCAATCTCCCCCAGTGGCTGCGAGGTCGTGCGCAGCAACTCCCGCGCCCGGTCAAGGCGCCGCGCCAGCACATACTGGTGGGGTGGCAAGCCGAAGCTTTCGCGGAACATCCGCGCGAAGTGGTATTCGGACAACGCACACAACGCCGCCAATTGACCGAGGCTGATGGCCTCGTCCAGATGGCTGTTGATGAACTCCACCAGATGCCGGCGCTGGTGCGCGGCCAGCCCGCCTTTAAGGCGTAAGCCCTGACGCACGTTGACCTGGCTGAGCAGGGCATGGCTGAGCAGTTCGTGAGCCAGGCTGCTGGTGAGCAGGCGCTCGCCCGGCTCGTCCCAGTTCAAGGCGACCAACTGCCGAAAGCGCAGCGCCTGCTGCGGATCATCGAGAAAGGTCTGCTCGCGCAGCTGCATTTCCCGTGGCTCGCGATCGAGCAGGGTGACGCAGCCAAGGGCAAATTGTTCGGGGCTGAAATACAGGTGTGCCAGGCGAATATCGCCATTGATCACCCAGCCTGACTGGTGATCGGCGGGGAGGATGCACAGTTTGTCCGGACCACCCTTGTTGCCGGGCTGGTCGCGGCGAAAGGTGCCGGTGCCGCCGGCGAGGTAACAGGACAACGTGTGGTGGCTGGGCGCTTCGTATTCCTGAGCGTCATGGTGATTGCTCCACAAGGCTGCAGACAAGCCGTCACCGAGCTCGGCGCTGTGCTCAAGGCGAGCATTCGGCGAGCGGTTGAGGGCTTGAAAGACTTGTAGGGTATCCAGTGCAGCCATGATCGTTGCTCTCTAACACCTGCATCCAACGGCTTGCATCCTACTCCGTAGACGTGCGCCTGCCAGCCTGTCCTCAGACAAAAGCGCAAGTTTATGCAAGTGCGCCCAGGCGTGGCGCCGGACACTGGGCACCTAGCGAGGAGCCTTAGTCATGAACCTTTCTTTGTACCTACTGACTGTGCTGATCTGGGGTACCACCTGGATTGCCTTGAAATGGCAACTGGGCGTGGTGGCCATTCCCGTGTCGATCGTCTATCGCTTCGGCCTCGCCGCACTGGTGCTGTTCGTGATCCTGCTGCTCAGCCGACGCCTGCAAGTGATGAACCGTCGCGGGCACCTGATCTGCCTGGCTCAGGGCTTGTGCCTGTTCTGCGTCAACTTCATGTGCTTCCTCACCGCGAGCCAGTGGATCCCCAGCGGTCTGGTGGCCGTGGTGTTTTCCACCGCCACCCTGTGGAATGCCCTCAACGCGCGGGTGTTCTTCGGTCAGAGAATTGCCCGCAATGTGCTGATGGGCGGTGCGTTGGGCCTGCTTGGGTTGGGGCTGCTGTTCTGGCCGGAGCTGGCCGGGCATACCGCCAGCCCGGAAACCTTGCTTGGCCTCGGTCTGGCCCTGTGCGGCACCTTGTGTTTCTCGGCGGGCAACATGCTTTCGAGCCTGCAACAGAAGGCCGGTCTCAAACCGCTGACCACCAATGCCTGGGGCATGGCTTACGGGGCAGCGATGCTAACCGTGTGGTGCCTGGTCAAAGGCATTCCCTTCGACATGGAGATGAGCACGCGTTACATCGGGTCGCTGTTGTACCTGGTGATTCCGGGATCGGTGATCGGTTTCACCGCCTACCTGACCCTGGTCGGCCGCATGGGGCCAGAGCGGGCTGCGTACTGCACAGTGCTGTTTCCGGTGGTGGCACTCAACGTGTCAGCGTTCGCCGAGGGTTATCAGTGGACGATGCCGGCGCTGTTGGGGCTGGTATTGGTGATGTCGGGTAACGTACTGGTGTTTCGCAAGCCCAAACCACGCTTGGTACAAGGGAGTAGCAAGCTCGCTTGAGATGACGTTCATCGAGCGCTGAAGTCCTCAGTGCTCGACTTTGATCGCAATATAAATCAGCAGCGGTAGTATGAAGTCGACAATATGCCGGGTCCAGTCTTTGTAACTCCAGGCTTGTGATTGGTCCATGTTGAACCATTCCACGCCGATAACTTGAAAGCCGACATAGTAAAGCAAGAGCGCAATGAGTAATCCTATGATCGCGGGCTTTTTGGCCTCGTGAAACTCTTCAGCGCTGCTACTCATGTTTTTATAAAGATAACAGGTTCCGATCATGAAGAAGAGCGTGTAGATAACCTCGATCGTAATGATGAGCCAGTAGATGCGGTGATGGAGTATCTGCGAGGTAATGGCCCTGTAGGTGTACTTCTCGTCGTCATCTGTGGTCTCCATGCTCAGGATGTTACTGATGTTTTCGTAGTTGGTTGCGTAGTCCGTAACGTTGCTGTACATCACCAGTAATCCAAAAATACTTATGAATAACATTAGTGTGGCTTTGCTGAAGCGTATGACTTGATTTGTCGTAAGTTGATTCAAGGTGGTGATCTCCTTTGTTGTTTCCGTTGTGTCTGGAAAAGTAAGGAGAGTCTAGCGGGTGGTTTTGTTATTTGTTTATTGACTGAATTGCAGGGTGTGTATTCAGACAGTTTTTTTACAGGTTTAGAGTGATATTGTTTTTATTTTTTGCATTTAAGGGCAGGCGCTTTTAACGCCTGCCCTTTTTTCAACCCTTCCAGACTTGCGGGTTGAGCAGATCCTGTGGGCGTTCCCCCAACAGCGCACTGCGCAGGTTGGCCAGGGCACGGTTGGCCATGGCATCGCGGGTCTCATGGGTGGCCGAGCCAATGTGCGGCAAGGTCACGGCATTTTTCAACTGGAACAGTGGGGACTCGGCCAGCGGTTCTTTTTCGTAAACGTCCAGCCCGGCACCACGAATGCAGTTGTTTTGCAGTGCTTCGATCAGTGCCGGCTCATCCACCACCGGGCCACGGGAAATGTTCACCAGAATGGCACTTGGCTTCATCAGCGCCAGTTCACGATGGCTGATCAAGTGTTTGGTTTTCTCGCTGAGCGGCACCACCAGGCACACGAAATCGGCCTCGGCCAGCAGTTGATCAAGGCTGCGGAACTGCGCGCCGAGCTCCTGTTCCAATTCGGTCTTGCGGCTGTTGCCGCTGTAGATGACCGGCATGTTGAACCCCAGGCGACCACGTCGGGCGATGGCGGCGCCGATGTTGCCCATGCCGACAATGCCCAGGGTTTTGCCATGCACATCGCAACCGAACAGCTGCGCACCGACAGTGGCCTGCCATTGCCCGGCCTTGGTCCAGGCATCCAGTTCGGCGACGCGGCGCGCGCTGCTCATCAACAGGGCAAACGCCAGGTCGGCGGTGCTTTCGGTGAGCACATCCGGCGTGTTGGTCAGCATGATCCCGCGTTCGTTGAAGTAGGCCAGGTCATAGTTGTCGTAGCCCACCGAGACACTGGATACCACCTCCAGCGTGGTGGCGTTTTCCAATTGAGCGCGGCCGAGTTTGCGACCGACGCCGATCAAGCCGTGAGCGTGGGGCAGGGCTTCGTTGAATTGGGCGTTGATGTCGCCGTTTTTCGGATTCGGCACGATGACGTCGAAATCCTGTTGCAGGCGTTCGATCATTGGTGGAGTGACGCGGCTGAATGCAAGGACGGTCTTTTTCATGGGTGGGCGGGCTCGTCGGGCGGTGAAGAATGATGAGCACGCTAACATTCTTCGCGGGATTTGTGCGAGTCGTCAGGCGGTCTATGCAAGCTTGCAGCTTGTCGTGCTCCATCCAGTTATACTGCCGCACTTCTTATACTGTGGCATGCGGCCCGCTCACCGGGCCCGACATTTCATGCACCACCCGGAGCTTTCATGACTTCCCCGAAACAACCGCCGGTCGCCGACGTCCTGAACGACGTGCAGGCAGAGCTGCCAGACAGCGTCGACTCCAGCGCCGACAGCGAATCCAAAGCCGAGATCCCGGCTTTCAAATTCCCGTTCAAGCCGGGTGAGCTGGCGGCCGCCAAGGGTTCCAACCAGCCGTGGTACAAGAACGGCGCCAAGAACGGCCACACCAAGACGCCGGGCATGGCACCGCCGGGGACTCGTCGGTCGATGGGTAAGCGCTGAGTTCTTAAGTCTGCGGTGACTGATCTGCCGTCTTCGCGAGCAAGCCCGCTCCCACATTTGGAATGCATTCCTCCAGTGGGAGCGGGCTTGCTCGCGAAGGGGCCGGCACAAACACTGCAAATCCCGGATCAAACCGCCCGCAACGAAATAAACGAATAATTCGTCGGCGCATCCGCCGCCACTTGCGCACCTGCGGCCAGCACTTGCCCGGCAATATCATCCCCCGACACATGAAACTGCCATTCGCTGCCCCACTGCGGCAACGTTTGCCCGGCCAGGTCGTCGATGATCGCGGCAAATTCCGCCATATCCGGCAGATAAGCGGTAAACCCGTCGCCCTTCAGGGCTGTGGTGCGAATCCCCAGCAGCGCACAAATTGCATCCTTCATCGGAATGTCATCACGATCCGCCTGGCGGGAGCGCTGGATCAACTCCGACAATTCCCGGTCGACCAGCTCACCACCGACAATCAGCTCCGGTCCTTTTTCCCACGACTCAGGCGGACATTCCTTCATGGCGGTGTTCAGAGGTATGTGCGGATTGATCTCCATCGGATAGATACGGCACACCAGCGGCCGGCGTTCGTAGATGCGACAGAGGTTGTCTTCGTCAAGATTTCGGCAGGGGCCGACATTGTAGGCGGCGAAGGTGATAGCCACGTACGCCTCGGATTCACCGCTGCGCACTGCCGCCGAACGGCGTTCGGCGTGTTCCCGTTGGTGCACCGGCAGACCCAGGCCATTGCCCAGAAGCGCCTCCACCAGCACGATCACCTGACCGCCATCGGCTGCCCACATCCGGGCTTCGCCCAGGGTCAGGGGCACATGGTGGTCGTTACAGCATTTGCCGCAGCCTACACAGGAAAATGTTGTATTCATCGAGCGTTCGTTCGCGTCACAGGGCATGAAGCGGCGACAGAATGCCGCCGCAAAAGCCGCTATCGAAGCAAATTATGCGCCAGTCAGTTTGCCTTGCCGGCCGAGCGGATGGAGTCCCATTCGGTGACGTACGCGGTTTTGCTCTTTTTGTTGTACAGGCACAACTCGGTGCCTTGTGCGCCTTTCATGTGCTTTTGCGGGTACTGGCCCTGGAGCAGGAGCGCGGTGTAGCCGACCCGGTCATCGAACTGCGCGGCGTTGCCGACCGGTTTGCTGTCCTTCAGGCCACTGGCCTTGGTGCAACTGGTGAGTACGGCTTTGTCGTAGGTGGCCCAGGCGTCGGGGCTGGAGGCGTGGGCCTGGGAGGCGAGGGCGGTGAGGCAGAACAGAATCAGGGGCGCAGCTTTCATGGTTCAGGCTTCCTTGGGCTGAGTGGCCAAGGCAGGAGTATGCCTGAAAGGTAGATGGAGACTTTGCTGACCTTTTCGCGAGCAAGCCCGCTCCCACATTGGACGGTGTACACACATCAACTGTGGGAGCGAGCCTGCTCGCGATGGCGGCATCAGAGCGGAACCGGCTCCCGGCGGATCGCGCGCATCCCGACGCTTTCATACAAGCGCCGCGCCCGAAGGTTGTCTTCACGTACCTTCAGGTCCACGAAACCTTCATGCCGCTGCTGGAACACCTTGAACGCCTGCAACAACAGCGCACGCCCCAACCCCCGACCCTGAAACCGCGGGTGCACCACCAGGTTCTTGATATAGGCACTGGTCCAGCACTGGCAAACGCCGACCACTTCCTCGGCATCCAGGGCAATGAAGCACAGGGCCGGGTCATATTCCGGATCGGTTTCGAACTGCCGTTGCCACATGTCCAGCGCGGCTACGCGACCACCGCCGTCGAGATAACCGAACTCCATCAACCGGTGCACGGCGGCGCCCAGTTCGGGGCGGTATTCGCTCAGTTGAAGGCCGGTTGGCCAATCAGGGGGCGGCACGACGACAGAGAGGTCGCGCCGCATCAGCCAGCAGAATTCTTCGGTCAACACTCAATAACCCTGTTCGGCGACAGCCTTGGCCGCGGTGATCAGGCACTGGGTCAATTCCGGCGAAGAAAACTTGGTCAGCACCGCGTTCGCCCCCGCCAGTCGTGCTTTCTCGGCGTTCATCGCACTGTCCAGAGAGGTGTGCAGCAGTACATAAAGATGCGCGAAATCCGGGGTTTCCCGCAGGGTGCGGGTGAAGGCGTAACCGTCCATCTCCGACATCTCGATGTCCGAGACGATCAGGTTGATCTGCTGCGCGGTGCCTTGCAGGTCCAGCAGGCAGTCGATGGCTTCCTTGGCGCTGCGGGCCGTATGGCACTGCAGGCCGAGGTTACGCAGGGTGTGCACCGATTGCTGCAAGGCGACCTGACTGTCATCGACCACCAGGATGCGTGCGTTGCCGAGCAGTTCGGCGTCTTCCATGCTCAGTTCGGTCGGCGCCATTTCGATTTGTGCCGGGGCGATGCCATGGATGACTTTTTCGATGTCCAGCACTTGTACCAGGGTGCCATCGACCGACGTCACGCCAGTGATGTAGGCACGCAAACCACCGGAGCCGAAGGGCGGCGGGCGGATGTCGGTGGTCAGGCAATGGACGATCTTGCTCACGGCCTGTACGTGCAGGCCCTGCTTGGAGCGGCTGACGTCGGTGACGATCAGGCAGCCGCCGTTGGGGTCTTCCAGCGGACGTTCGCCAATGGCACGGCTGAGGTCGATCACCGACAGCGAGGCACCGCGCAGGGTGGCGATGCCTTTCACGTGGGGATGTGACTCCGGCAGTCTGGTCAGCGGCGGGCAGGGGATGATTTCACTGACCTTGAGCAGGTTGATCGCCATCAGCTTGCCGCTGCGCAAGGTAAACAGCAGAAGCGAAAGTGAGTCTGCGCGGGCTTTGGTGGAGGACATATAAACCTTCTCTGGAAAAAGGTGATGGGCAATCCAGGGATCGCCAATGACTTCGATGCCGGGTTATCGACTTGTTTGGGGCAGGCTTTAACAATTGCGGTGAACAGTAAGACGCCATCGCGAGCAAGCTCGCTCCCACATTGGATCGTCGTCGTTCACACATCCTGTGGGAGCGAGCTTGCTCGCGATGGGGTCATCACTTCATGCCGAGCCTTTTGGCCATCCGCCCAAGATTCGCCCGATCCAAGCCTAGCTCACGGGCCGCGCTTGCCCAGTTGTTGTTGTGCCGCTCCAGGCAGGCACCGATCAACTGGCGCTGATAGTTTTCGGTCGCCTCGCGCAAATCACCTGCTACCAACGCCACAGCGGCGATGGCGGGTTGCTCGGCAGCGGTTTCAACGCTGGCGCTGGGCAAGTCGAGGTCGGTTGCGCTCAAGCTGAGAATCTTTGGCCGCTCCTTGCAATTGCCCAGGGCTTTCAAGGCGCTGCGGCCGATCAAATGTTCAAGCTCGCGCACATTTCCAGGCCAGTCGTAGGCCAATAACGCGGCCTGAGCGTCGCTGTTCAGGCGCAGGCTGTTGAGGCCCATGCGCGAGCGGTTCTGCTCCAGGAAGTAACCGCTGAGCAGCAGCACATCGCGCCCGCGATCGCGCAGGGCCGGCACCAGCAGCGGATACACGCTGAGGCGATGGTAGAAGTCGGCGCGGTAACGGCCGCTGCGTACTTCTTCGGCGAGGTCGCGGTTGGTCGCCGCGATCAGGCGCACGTCGACCTGATGCTCCTGGTCCGAACCCAGTCGCTGCAGTTGACCGCTTTGCAGCACCCGCAGCAACTTGGCCTGCACGGTCAGCGACAACTCGCCGACTTCATCAAGGAACAGCGTGCCGCCATTGGCCAGTTCGAACTTGCCACGGCGGTCGTTCATTGCCCCGGTGAAGGCGCCGCGAACATGGCCGAACAACTCGCTTTCCACCAGGGTGTCGGGCAGCGCGGCGCAGTTGAGGCTGATGATCGGTTTGTCGGCGCGGGGCGAGGCGGCATGGATGGCTTGGGCCACCAACTCCTTGCCGACCCCGGTTTCGCCGGTGATCAACACGGTCAGGTCGCTGCCGCCCACCAGGCTGATTTCTTCGACCAGACGCTTGTGGGCCTTGCTCTGGCCAATCATCTCGCGATTCTGCTGGCCGCTGGCCTGGCGGTAGACCTCGGCGCGCTGATGCTCATCTTCGACCCGGTTGTTCAACCGCTCGATGCGCTCGGCGGCGTTGACCGTAGCGGCCGCGAGGCTGGCGAAGGCTTGCAGGGCATCCAGTTCGATCGGTTCGAAGCGCTCCGGGTCGAGGGCATCGAGGGTCAGCAGGCCCCATGGGCGCTCGTCGATGAACAACGGGCAACCCATGCAGTCGTGGACTTCCAGATGATCATCCAGGCCATCGACCAGGCCGTCATAGGGGTCAGGCAAGTCGCTGTCGGCAGCGAAACGGGTCGGGCCGGGGCCGCTGAGCAGCGCTTCGAAACGCGGGTGCTCGCTGACCTTGAAGCGCCGGCCGAGGGTGTCGGTACTCAAACCGTCGACGGCCAGCGGCACCAGCCATTCACCATCAAGGCGCAGCAGGGCGGCGGCGTCGCACGGGAGCAGGGCGCGCATGGCTTCCAACAGGCGGCGATAACGCTCACCCTCGGGCAGTTCGCGAGACAGGTCGGCGACCAGGGGCAGCAGAGCAGTGAGCAGGGGTTTTGCAGTCATAGTGACTCCGTGTAGTCGGTATGACTATAAATCAGGAAGTGTCTAAATGACTATCTAGTTATTAAGCAATTGATTTATAACGATTAAATAGTTGGCACGAAAGCTGATAAGCATAGGGTAGTCCGTTAGCAACCCAAGAAGACCAGGAGTCACCTTATGCTGAGCGCTCAAGACCGTGCCATCGTCAAATCCACCGTGCCGCTGCTCGAAAGCGGTGGTGAGGCGCTGATCACGCACTTCTACCGCATGATGCTCTCCGAATATCCGCAAGTCCGCCCGCTGTTCAACCAGGCCCACCAGGCCAGCGGTGATCAGCCGCGTGCCCTGGCCAACGGCGTATTGATGTATGCGCGCCATATCGACCAGCTCGACCAGTTGGGCGACCTGGTGGCCAAGATCATCAACAAGCACGTGGCCCTGCAGATCCTCCCGGAGCACTATCCGATTGTCGGCAGCTGCCTGCTGCGGGCCATCGCCGAAGTATTGGGCGAAGAGATCGCCACTCCTGAAGTGATCGCGGCCTGGGGCGCGGCCTACGGTCAACTGGCGGACATCCTGATCGGTGCCGAAACCAGCATCTACGACCAGAAGGAACAGGCACCGGGCGGTTGGCGCGGGGCGCGGGAATTCATCGTGGCAGACAAGGTCGAGGAGAGCGCCGAGATCACTTCGTTCTACTTCGAACCCGCGGACAAAGGCCCGATCCTGCTGGCAGAACCCGGCCAGTACATCGGCATGAAACTGATCCTCGACGGTGAAGAGATCCGTCGTAACTACTCGCTGTCGGCACTGGCAAACAAAGGCCAGTACCGCATCAGCGTCAAACGCGAGGCCGGTGGCCGCGCTTCCAACTTCCTGCACGACCAGTTGCATGTCGGCGCCAGCATCCAGTTGTTCCCGCCATCGGGCGAGTTCGTCCTGACCGCCAGCGACAAGCCACTGGTACTGATCAGCGGTGGCGTGGGCATCACCCCGACCCTGGCAATGCTCGAAGCGGCGCTGGAAACCCAGCGGCCGGTGCATTTCATCCACTGCGCGCGCAACGGCAGCGTCCATGCCTTCCGCGACTGGATCGATGGCCTGGCTGAGCGTCATCCGCAACTCAAACGCTTTTACTGCTATTCCGAGGACGACGGCGTGAGCCCGGCGGCGCACAAGATGGGGTTGTTGAGCCAGCAGCAGTTGCATCAATGGCTGCCGCAAGAGCGCGATCTGGATGCCTACTTCCTGGGGCCAAAAGGCTTCATGGTCGCGATCAAACGCCACCTCAAAGCATTGGGTGTGCCGGAGAAGCAAAGCCGTTATGAGTTCTTCGGGCCGGCAGCGGCGCTGGAGTAAGGGGTTGGCGCGGTGGGTCAGCAGGCTCACCGCGTCGCCTTCATCGCGGGCAAACCACGCTCCCACAGGGATTTGTGTCGATCCGGATTGATGTGAACGACATACCCCCCTGTGGGAGCGTGGCTTGCCCGCGATTGCTTCACCTCGGTCCTGAACTGAAAAAAGTCAGAAAGTTAATCCCTTCTTAACCGCCTTATCGTCTATTCCCCCCGAATCCCCCTCACATGCGCCAGACTCTCAAAGGTCCGGGCCAGCGTGTAGACTGACGGGCAATCGAAATATTGAAGGGAAACGCGATGAGCGATGAATCCATGCGGTTGGGGCGTGAACGGCGCTACCTGGTGTTTTTGGGCATCATTTGCCTGGCGCTGATCGGCGGCGCGCTGTACATGCAAATTGTTCTGGGCGAGGCCCCTTGCCCGTTGTGCATCCTGCAACGTTACGCGTTGCTGCTGATCGCGATCTTTGCCTTCATCGGCGCGGCCATGCGCGGCCGTCGCAGCATCACGGTGTTTGAAACCCTGGTGGTGATTTGTGCAGTGGCAGGTGCAGGCGTTGCCGGGCATCACGTCTATACGCAGTTCTATCCGGCGGTCAGCTGCGGCATCGATGTGCTGCAACCGATTGTCGATGACTTGCCGCTGGCGAAGATCTTCCCGCTGGGTTTCCAGGTCGATGGTTTCTGCTCCACGCCATACCCGCCGATCCTCGGTCTGTCGCTGGCGCAGTGGGCGCTGGTTGCCTTCGTGCTGATCGTGGTGCTGGTGCCGTTGCTGACTTCGCGTAACCGCAAAACGCTGCGTTGAGGTCAACTGCCGCCTCCTATTGTCGGACAAAAAAGCCCCGGTCCTCGAAGAGAGGGCCGGGGTTTTTTTTGTCTTGCAGAGCACATTTCAGAGGCCGGGTAAAAAGACTGTGACGGGTGGCAATCAAGGGTGCGACACGTGTGCGACATGTTGTCACAGAGTGAGCGCCGCAGGGCGTTCGAGAAGGCCGGATTGGTGCATGGAAACGTAACGAAATTGGCTTGTTTTGCAGGCTTCCGGTTTTTTCCATTACGGGCACGAACAGGCAGTTTTAACAGGCTCTGGCGAATGGCCAGAGCCCCCGTCATATCGGGCCTTGGGCAAGGTCAAGGGCCGAGAAGAGGGACACGATACTGTCTGAACCGTGGGTGGAAGACCTACTTATTTTGGTGTTTTTGTTGAGAATTAATTTCGATAAGATGCGCCACTTTTGCGAAAACGGTTAATGATTGTTGCCGGTTCGGATAAAAATTATTTCGGGATGAGACATGGTTTATGGAACGTTACATATCTACAATCGCCCGCACTGAATTCCCGGCACTGCTCAAATCTTAACCAGGGGTGAGCAGAAACAGGGTGTCGAGAGGTCTGGTGGCTTCATGCGATTCCCAGGTGTCGGAGCCTCCAATTACCCGCACCAAATGGAATTGGTCTGTAACAAGGCCTTTGACCACGTATTCGAATAAGAACTCACCGCAGGCCCGGGATTTGTCGTACAGCGTCTGACGCACGACGGGCATGCCCTTATTCAATCCAAGAAAAATGCCAACCCTTGGCAGGGTGAAGTGTTGGCGATCAAAACCCAACTGCATTGCGCAAGCTGCTTTAGAGGTCGTGAGATGAGTAAAAACAGGTACCCCAGACTACTAGGCTTATTGCCGCTGATCGGCACGTTGTTGCTGTCAGGCTGCAACATGACCTTGCTCAATCCCAAGGGCCAGGTTGGTCTGGATGAGCGAAACCTGATCATCACCGCAACGCTGCTGATGCTGTTGGTCGTCGTTCCGGTCATCATCATGACCTTCCTGTTCGCCTGGAAATACCGCGCGTCCAACACCAACGCTACCTACACCCCGAAATGGAACCACTCCACCAAGATCGAGATCGCGGTGTGGGCTGTTCCAGTGCTGATCATCATTGCCCTGGGTTACGTCACCTACAAGTCGACCCACGCCCTTGACCCGTACAAGCCGCTGGAATCCGACGTCAAGCCTGTGACCATCGAAGTGGTCGCGCTGGACTGGAAGTGGCTGTTCATCTACCCGGAACAAGGCATCGCCACGGTCAACAAGATCGTGTTCCCGGCGCACACCCCGATCAACTTCAGGATCACTTCCGACGCCGTGATGAACTCGTTCTTCATCCCTGCGCTGGGCGGCCAGATCTACGCGATGGCGGGCATGCAGACCAAGCTGCACCTGATCGCCAACGAGAACGCCGAGATGGACGGTATCTCCGCCAACTACAGCGGCGCGGGTTTCACCGGTATGAAATTCAAAGCGATCGCAACTTCCCAGGAAGATTTCGACGCCTGGGTAAGTGAAGTCAAAAAGGCACCTAAGCAGCTTGAACAAGCTGAATACGCAGCCCTTGCCAAGCAAAGCCAGAACAACCCAGTCGAGCTCTACTCCTCGGTGACGCCGAACCTGTTCCAGACCATCGTCGACAAGTACGAAGGCATGAAACCGGGTCCGAAAGTGAAGCACGAGAAAGAAGAGAAAGAAGTGGCCGCTACGCAAGGAATGGACATGAACTCGCATTCAGCTGCCGGGGCAGAGGAGTAAACGATGTTTGGTAAATTAAGTTGGGAAGCAGTCCCGTTCCACGAGCCGATCGTAATGGTGACCATCGCCATGATCGCGCTCGGTGGTCTGGCGCTGTTCGCTGCAATCACCTACTTCAAGAAGTGGACCTACCTGTGGACCGAGTGGCTGACGTCGGTCGACCACAAGAAAATCGGCGTGATGTACATCATCGTCGCCATGGTCATGCTGCTGCGCGGCTTTGCCGACGCCATCATGATGCGTACCCAGCTGGCCATGGCCACCGAGGGTTCGCCTGGCTACCTGCCACCTGAACACTATGACCAGATCTTCACCGCCCACGGTGTGATCATGATCATCTTCATGGCGATGCCATTCTTCACCGGCCTGATGAACCTTGCAGTGCCGCTGCAGATCGGCGCGCGTGACGTTGCCTACCCGTTCCTGAACTCCCTGAGCTTCTGGCTGCTGGTTTCCGGTGTGGTGCTGATCAACCTGTCCCTGGGCGTCGGCGAATTCGCCAAGACCGGCTGGGTTGCCTATCCGCCGCTGTCGGGTCTGCAATACAGCCCTGGCGTGGGGATGGATTACTACATCTGGGCGCTACAGCTATCCGGCCTGGGTACGACGCTGACGGGGGTCAACTTCCTGGCCACCGTGCTGAAAATGCGTACCCCTGGCATGAAGCTGATGGACATGCCGATCTTCACCTGGACCTGCACCTGGGCCAACGTCCTGATCGTGGCTTCGTTCCCGATCCTGACCGCTACCCTGGCTCTGCTGACGCTTGACCGTTACATGGATTTCCACATTTTCACCAATGAACTTGGTGGCAATCCGATGATGTACGTGAACCTGTTCTGGGCATGGGGTCACCCTGAGGTGTACATCCTGATCCTGCCAGCGTTCGGTATCTTCTCCGAAGTCATCTCGACCTTCACCGGCAAGAAACTGTTCGGCCACCACTCGATGGTCTACGCATCGGGCGCGATCTCGATCCTGGGCTTCATGGTTTGGCTGCACCACTTCTTCACCATGGGTTCGGGTGCCAGCGTCAACGCCTTCTTCGGTCTGGCGACGATGCTGATTTCCATCCCGACGGGTGTGAAGCTGTTCAACTGGCTGTTCACCATCTACCAGGGCCGTCTGCGTTTCACCAGCCAGGTTCTGTGGACCCTGGGCTTCATGGTGACCTTCGCCATCGGCGGCATGACCGGCGTACTGCTGGCCATCCCGGGTGCTGACTTCGTTCTGCACAACAGCCTGTTCGTGATCGCGCACTTCCATAACGTGATCATCGGCGGTGCGGTATTCGGTTACATCGCAGGTTTCGCGTTCTACTTCCCTAAAGCGTTCGGCTTCAAGCTGCACGAAGGCTGGGGTAAGGCTGCGTTCTGGTTCTGGATCTCGGGCTTCTTCGTCGCGTTCATGCCGCTCTACGCGCTGGGCTTCATGGGCATGACCCGTCGTCTGAACGCCACCACCAACCCTGAGTGGGTGCCGTACCTGTACGTCGCCATGTTTGGTGCGGTGATGATCGCCGTGGGTATCGCTTGCCAGCTGATCCAGCTGTACGTCAGCGTGCGTGACCGCAACAAGCCGGAAAACATGTGCGAACACGGCGACCCGTGGAATGCCCACACCCTGGAATGGTCGACCTCGTCGCCACCACCGTTCTACAACTTTGCCGTGCTGCCGAAAGCCGACTGCATCGACCCGTTCACCGAAGCCAAGGAAAACGGCACCGCGTACAAGGCCCCGGCCAAGTACCAGCCGATCCACATGCCTAACAACACCGCCACCGGTGTGGTCATGGGCGCGCTGTTGACCGTGTTCGGTTTCGCGATGATCTGGCACATCTGGTGGCTGGCAATCGCTAGCCTGGCCGGCACCGTGATCTACTTCGTGATCCACGCGGCCCGTGATGATCAAGGCTATATGGTGCCGGTCGACGTGATCGAACGCATCGAAGCCGAGCAGCACAAGCGTCTGGTAGCGGCAGGGAAAATCCCGGCCACCGCCACCCGTGTTGAAACCTCGTTGGAACAGGCTTAAACCATGTCGAATTTAGTGACCAATGTTGGACACGCCCATGGTGACCATGGGCACGATGACCACCACGACTCGGGCGAGATGACCGTATACGGTTTCTGGCTCTACCTGATGACCGACTGCATTCTGTTTGCGTCGATCTTCGCGGTGTACGCGGTACTGGTTAACAACGTAGCGGGTGGTCCGTCGGGCCACGACATCTTCGAACTGCCATACGTGCTGGGCGAAACCGCTCTGCTGTTGTTCAGTTCGATCACCTACGGCTTCGCCATGCTGGCGTTCTACCGGGGCAACAAGAAGCAGGTCCTGGGCTGGTTGGCCATGACCTTCCTGTTCGGCCTGGGCTTCATCGGCATGGAGATCAACGAGTTCCACATCCTGATCTCCGAAGGCTACGGCCCTAGCCGTTCCGGCTTCCTGTCCGGGTTCTTCACCCTGGTCGGTACCCACGGTCTGCACGTGACCAGCGGTCTGATCTGGATGGCGATCATGATGTATCAGGTCAACAAGCATGGCCTGACCTCGACCAACAAGACCCGTCTGAGCTGCCTGAGCCTGTTCTGGCACTTCCTGGACGTCGTCTGGATCTGCGTATTCACCGTTGTTTATCTGATGGGGACTATGTAAATGGCTAACCCAGCTCATTCCCACCATGGCCACGACGACGCCGGTCACGGCAGCTACAAGTCGTACGTCATCGGCTTCATCCTGTCGGTGATCCTGACCGCCATTCCATTCGGTCTGGTGATGTACCCGACACTGCCGAAGTCGATCACCCTGTTGATCGTCCTGGCGTTCGCGATCGTCCAGGTGCTGGTGCACCTGGTGTACTTCCTGCACCTGGACCGTTCGGCCGCGCAGCGAAACAACGTGATTGCGTTTGTCTTCGCCGCGATCGTGATTGTCCTGCTGGTTGGCCTGTCGCTGTGGATCATGTTCAGCATCCACACGTTCATGATGGCGAAGTGAGGTAAGTCCGCATGTCCCTCAAGCACTTTATCCAAATCACCAAACCGGGGATCATTTTCGGTAACGTGCTTTCTGTGGCAGGCGGATTTTTCCTGGCCTCCAAAGGGCATGTCGATCTGGCCATCTTCCTGGCCGCCATGATCGGCACGTCCCTGGTGGTTGCCTCCGGTTGCGTGTTCAACAACTGCATCGACCGCGACATCGACCTGAAGATGGAACGCACCAAGAACCGGGTGCTGGTCCAGGGCTTGATCTCTCTGAAACTGGCCCTGATCTACGCGACCGTCCTGGGTGTCGCCGGCGTTGCACTGTTGTACAAGGTGGCCAACCCATTGGCCGCACTGTTCGCAGTCATCGGCTTCGTGATCTACGTCGGCTTCTACAGCCTGTACCTCAAGCGCAAGTCGGTTCACGGCACGCTGGTGGGCAGTCTGTCGGGCGCCATGCCGCCGGTGATTGGCTACGTCGCAGTCAGCAACACCTTCGACATGGCCGCGCTGACCCTGCTGGTGATGTTCAGCCTGTGGCAGATGCCGCATTCCTACGCCATCGCGATCTTCCGCTTCAACGATTACCTGGCCGCATCGATTCCGGTGCTGCCGGTGAAGCGCGGCATCCAGGTGGCCAAGAAGCACATCCTGCTCTACATCCTGGCGTTCCTCGTGGCGACCTTGATGCTGACCTTCAGCGGCTACGCCGGCATGAGCTACCTCGCCGTCGCCGCCGCCATGGGCATGTACTGGCTGTACATGGCCTGGACCGGCTACAAGGCAGTGGATGACACGGTCTGGGCACGCAAGCTGTTCGTGTTCTCGATCTTCACCATTACCGCGTTGAGCGTGATGATGTCCCTGGACTTCAAAGTGCCGACCGAGCTGCTGCTGACGTACGCGCCTTAAGCGTCGGATGCTGTAAAGAAAAGCCCCGCCTTCGAGAGAAGAGCGGGGCTTTTTGTTGGGTGCTTTCTGCGGGACCGCGTTGCCGCCATCGCGAGCCTGCTTGCTATGGCCGCGACGCGGACTGACAGGCCTCTTACGATAGGGGGCCTGACCGGCAAAAATGCTTACGGATTTGCCTGAACTTTCCCACGGGTTTTTCAGGTTGAGGGTCGGAAGTCGCCTATCTAGCCTCGGGAGCCGTTATTACGAGCATCCCAGAGGATCTACGATGGAGCTACCAGAGGTAATCACCCCGCGTGTTAATACGGAAACAGCGTTGGGGCAGGCTTTGATTTCAATATTCAAATCTGTCGAAGCGGAACTGGAGCTAGAGAACGCAGGACCAGGGGCCGTCAAAATTATCGTTTTCGGTGGCTGCGCTGTTCACCTTTATACCCATCATCGCGTTTCCACCGACGTCGATGCCGAGATTTATGAGGCTCATGTTCCCGAAGGTTTACACCTGCAAACCATGCTCGCAGAGATACCCGAACAGTTTGTTGATGAGCGATCCGGTCGATTGATGGAGCTGAACTACGACCTGCAATACAACACCAGTTTTGGGCCAATACATGAGGACTATTGGGAGCGGAGCCTTCCTATTGAAGCGTTTCCGATAGAGTCCCCGCTGCACGTTCATATCGCAGCACCTGTCGACATTGCCATCTCCAAACTGGGCAGAGCGACCGATCAGGACATTGGTGATATCAAGGCACTTCTCAGGGCTGGTTTCATCTTGACTACCGAGTTCCGTCGACTGGCATTGCAGGCGATTGATGTATATGTTGGCAACAAGGAGCCACCAATCTCCGTTCTCACTAATATTTTGCATGATTATCTGGAGAGCACAGATGACGAAGCCCCATAGCGGCCACGTCCTCTCATCCGCCTTGGACACGCTGGTAAAAAGACCTTTAAATCAAGCGGATGACGCTGCTCTCGTGAGCGCCGCCAAAGCTGTCTGGTACTCGGACTCAAATCTTGAAAGCGAGGTAACCGCTTTTTTGAATCGTCACACTGACGAAGTGGAGGTTCGGCGCGCTGGCTATCTGCTCGAGCGATTCACTCGATTTACTTGCTTGTCCGATCTCCGGGTGTCGGAAACGCTCAATGTCCTCGAGCTTTTTGCACATTCGACTTCCGTGCAAGCCGTGGTGCTACAAACCGTCACGCCACTGCGTCGACGCCGTGATGAACTCGCTGTCTCTTGGGGGTTGAGTGAGGGCCTCGGCCTAAAAGCCCAAGCCCTCATGCCTTTTCAGACCCGGCATTACGAAGCTGAGCAGCGCGCCATGTTTTCCTGAGCTCTGGTTGCAGCGAAGAGGCTGCATCGTTTGGCCCAAAAATTGAAATGGCCTGCAGCGCAAAGCCCCTCCTTTCGAGAGAACGGTGGGGCTTTTTCATTCATGCGCGGTTGTTACAGGGGGCATCGAGCACCTTCACCACGTTATCGCTGATATCGAGTACGACGCTGAACCCCTGTGGGAGCGAGCTTGCTCGCGATGGCGGCGTGTCAGGCAACATCAATTTTGAATGTGACGGCCTCATCGCGAGCAAGCTCGCTCCCACAAGATCGGTGGTCGTCGGTTACTTGCTTTGTTTATCAAGCAACCGGAAAAACCGCTCGCGCACCTGCAAGCTGTCACTGTGCGCCACATTGAAGCGCAGGAACTGGCTGGCATCCGGCCCTTTGCTCAGCAAGGTGCCCGGCGCCAATACCATATTGTTCTCCAGCCCCTGGCGAGCCAGGTTTTCGGCATGCAGGCCGTCCGGCAACCGCGCCCATATAAACACCCCTTCTCCGGGAAGCGAGGAAAGCGAACATCCGGCCTCCGCTAACCAACTGGCCACACGACTGTTCGATTCATAGAGCCGATCCACCGTGCGCCGCGCATGCTTGGCATAGCTGCCGTCGCTGAGCATGGTGCAGGTGATCTGCTCCGCCAGTTCCGAGGTCACGCCACCGCAGGCCATTTTCAACGCGACCATCCGCGCCGCCAATTGTGGCGAGAGCACGGTGTAGCTGACCCGGCTGTTGGCGGTCAGGGTCTTGGAGAAGCCGGAGACATAACTCACATTGTCCAGCCCGCTGGCGGCCAGGCGCGGGGTGCGGCGATGCTGGATGTCGCAGTACAGGTCGTCTTCGACGATGTGGAAGCCATGGCGGTGGCTCAGTTCCAGCAAGCGGTAAACCTGGGCCGGGGTGAACGAGTGGCCGGTGGGGTTATGCAGCGTGCTGTTGGTCATGTACAGCACGGGTTTGTGGGCGATCAGCAGTTGCTCGAAGGCGTCGAGGTCCATGCCGTCGCAATCCCGTGCGATGGTGATGACCTTGGCCCCGTGCAGCGCCAGATTGGCGTGCATGTTGAAGTAGCAGGGGTCGTCGAGCAGTACGGTGTCGCCGGGTTTGACCAGCAGGCGCATCAGCAGGTCGATGGCCTGCATGGTGTTGGCGGTGGTGATGATCTGGTCCACCGGCGCTTCGATGCCGAAGGTCGCCAGCTTCACCCGCAGGGCCTGGCGCAACGGTAAGTAACCGCCGGCCACGCCGTACTCGCCCATGCGCAACGACGTTGCTCGCAGGGTACTGCGCACGGCTTTCTGTAATTCTTCGGCGGGTAGCCACGAGGTCGGCAGAAAACCGCAGCCGGGGCGCAGCGCGCCGTTGTCCAGCAGCAAGGCGCGACGAATCACGCTGAGGGTGTCCTGGGGTTGCAGGTCCGGGCCGGTGCCGCTTTTCAGCGCCGCTTCGGAGCGATGCACGTAATGCCCGGAGCCCTGCCGCGACACCACCAGCCCCTTGGCCCGCATGCGGTCCAGTGCATCGACCACCGTGGACTTGCCTACGTTCATCAAGTCGGAGAGTTCGCGAATCGGCGGCAGCTTGGCGCCGTGGGGCAGGCCCCCGGTGCTGATGGCATGCGTCAGCTGATCGACGATCTGCTGCACCAGCGGCGCACCGGGCTGGAATTCAATGGCGGCAATGACTGCACGTTGAACCTGCATTTTACTGGTCTCTCCGGCAGTAAAGTTCGTTGGATTCTATACGAACTTGCCCTGATCAGGACACGCCTCTCTCTCTACCATGCCCTTACAGACTTTTCTGAATGTCAGCCTTTGTCGGCGGGCGTTCACCCGGTTCCTGAGGTGCTGCATGAGTGTCGAAACAACGGTCGCGGTGGCTAAACCGGTCATTAACCTGCGGTTATTCACGATCCGGATCATCACCGCCGTCTCGCTGTTCGCGGTACTGGGCAAGGCCAACGTCTGGCTCGACACGGCCACCAACAGCATCCTGGCCCTTGGATATCGCGCCTTGTTGCTGCTGTTGCCCCTGACTTTACTGGTACTTGGCCGTCGTTCCCTGAGCGTCACGCTGCTGTGTGCCGGCCTTGGCCTGGTACTGCTGGCGTTGACCAGCAATCAAGGCATGGTGATGTTTGCTGCCGCGTTGTTTGCCTACGGCATTGCCATTGCCGGTTACCTGATCAAGAGCGAAGCGGCCCAGACCAAGGAAGGCGCGGCCTACAACCGCGTCGCCATGAACTTGGGCAGCCTGGTGGCCGGTTTGATCCTGCTGTCGCCGCTTCTCACGCCGACGATGTTTTTCCTCGGCGCGGCGGCCTTCGTGTTGCTGTGCCTGCCGATCGCCCTCGGCGCGACATTCACCACCGAGCCGGTGGTAGCCCGCCCGGCCACTCAGGTCGGCAGCAACTGGGGCAACAAACTGCCCTGGGTGATCGCCGGGATCATCATGGGCATCAAGCTGTTCGGGGTGTTCTCGATCCTGCCACAGGCAATCCTGCTCAAGACCGGCGAGTTGCCGGCCTGGTACGGCTTGATGCTGATCCTCAACAGCGCCGTGGTGGTCTTCGCCCAAGTGCCGGTGATGAAGCTGATCGAGCGCACCGGGCGCTACAAGGTCGTGGCGGTGATCGGGATCATCGTCGGCGGTTTTGCGGTGCTGTCTTCGCCTGCCGCGTTCCACGTCGAAACCCTCGCCGGGGCGCTGGTCTGGGTGGCACTGCTGTCCATTGCCGAATGCGCCTTCAGCTACCTCGATTACTTCTCCGTCAAACAGAACAACATGTTCGTCAAGGAAGTGTCCCTGGGCGTCGGGGCCGGGCTGACCGTGTTGATCATGCGGGTGGTGCCGGCGCCGTACAACGCGCTGGTACTGGCCGCCATCGGTGCCGCAGGGATCCTGGCCTGGTACTGGCTCAACCGTAAATCCAATGCGTCGTTGCATGACTGAGTCATTGCCGTTGCGGTTTTCACTTTGCAGGTCAGGGGCATTATGAATACGACTTCATGTGTAGTAGTGGTCGGTTACAACGGCAATCGGGTGCACGACATCCAGAAACTGCGCGAGCTGTGCAAGTCGCTCTACAACGCCAGGCTCATCCTGCTGGTCGAGAAAATCCAGCCCCATGACGACCAGGTGGCCGATCACGTCTGCAGCACTTCGCTGGCGGAAGAAGATGTGGCGGCGTCCCTTGAACTGGTGGTGGGGTGCCTGAATGCCGACAGCTGGAAGCTGATCGGCATACTGCCGTTCTCCGATCGCGGCGTGTTGCTCGGTGCAGCGCTGGCCACTCACTTCGGCCTGCCGGGCATTACCCCGGAAGAAGCGCGGGCGGGCCTGGACAAGCAGATCTTCCGTCGGCTCGAAGCGGCGGCCAGCACCTCCCCCGGAGATTACCGGCCGGTGTTTTCCGCGCGGGTCGAAAACCTGTCGGAACTGCGCCAGCGCGTCGTCGAACTGGGCGGCAAGGCCTTCATCAAACCGGCCTGCGAAGGTGCGAGCCGGGGCTGTCGCGTCATCCATCATCCGTCGGAATGCGATGACGCCTGGCTGGCCCTGAAGCCTTACCGCGACGGCGGCATCGTCCTTGAAGCGCTGGTGCAGAACGCCCGTGAATACAGCTGGGACTGTGTTGCCGGCAGCACCTGGGTGACGGAAAAAACCACCACCGAAGGCGCCTACCGCGCCGAGATCCAGCAAGTGGTGCCTGCGCCGTTGTCGGTGGACGTGCAGGCGCGGCTGATGGCGGCTGGCCGGCACATGTCGGCGCTGGTCTCCCAGGACAACGGTGCCTGGCACAACGAAGTGTTCCTGCGCAGCGACAACCTGACCTCGGCCGTGGAAACCAACATGCGCCCCGGCGGCATGCACATCTGGGACCTGGCCAAACGCGCCTTCGTCAATTTCGATCCGTGGGAACGCTGGGTGCGCTGGGCGGTGGAAGGCAAGACCGAACAGCATGAGCCAGTGGCCCGCGGCTACTGCGGCATTCGCCTGCTCAGGGCGCCGGCCGGCGGCATCCTGCGGGCGACGCCCGACATCGCCACCGTGGCCCGTTCGCTGCGCATTGAACTGCTGGAAGGCCAGTACGCCAAGCGCATCGGTGACTCGGTCAGCGCGCAGGTCAAGGACAACTTCTCATTCATCGGCCACATCGTGTTGTTCAACGAACACTACGGGCAACTGAGCAACGACCTGTTGCGTCTGGCCGAGGTGATTGAGTCACGCATCGAGGTGACTTGCCTGGCACCGGTCACTCGCGCCGTGTGTTGAGCCAGCAAGCACCCGTTTTTTGCATTACTGATCAAGAGGGTTCGATCAATGATCCAGCACATGACCTGCGATGAACGCTTCATCGCCCTGGCCAAAGAGTTTGGTTATGACATTTACGGCGAAAACACCGCAGGCGGGCATTACGCGCCGCTGATCCGTCATCACGATGAGCTGTACATCAGCGGCCTGGTGCCGCGCATGAACGGCAAGATCCATTACCCCGGCCGCGTCGGGCTGGACCTCAGCATGGTCGATGCGCAAGCCGCCGCCAGCATCAGTGCGATGCGGGGGTTGGCGTTGATCGTCGATGCCATTGGTTCCCTGGACAAGATCAAGTCACTGATCCGGGTAACGGTCTATGTGAGGTCCACGGCGGACTTTGTCGATTTGAGCGAAGTGGCCAACGGCGCCTCGGATGTGTTCAGCCATGTGCTGGGCGATGCCGGTAAACATACCCGCACCACGGTGGGTGTTTATCAGTTACCCAAGAATGCCGCGATAGAAGTGGACATGATTGCTGCCTTGCGCCCATCGGTTTTGTAAGTTGTTTTCCGACTTTACAGCGCTGAATCCTTAACTTAAGGTTTGGCGCTGAAGTATGGGAAATAATAAGAAAGGATGTGCGAATGGATAACTTTCAAGGTGCATTTTTTTCATATAAGGATTTTCGTCAAAGCCTGCACCATCGAGCGCCAAGTCCCAAGGTATGGAAAGGCGCCGAACTAGCGAGTATGCGTGAGGCCCTTGAAGCCAGCGACGTTGATATTGTCGCGTTGGCTCATGAAAAGAGCATTGAAGGCTGTGAAGTGACGCCTGGCATGGCGATCGCCATGCAATGGCTCAACCCCGGTGTGACGCTCAACGGTCATGCCCATTCCTGGTGGCATCTGTTTGTCATCCAGTGCGGCAGCGGCGTGTTGACCCTAGGCGATGCCGACGGGGTCAACGTCAGCAACGGCGATGTGCTACTGGTACCGGCGTGGACCAGACACGGCTTCGTCAACACCAGTAAACACGAGCCTTTGGCGATGCTGAACATGAGCAATATGCCGCAAATGGCACTGCTTTCGAACTTTGCCGACAGCCATGGCCTGATCACCACCCAGCCGTAATTTCCCAGCGCATCAGCCAAGGGAGCCAACCATCGTTGGCTCCCTTTTTTGTTTTTCAGACCTGCCACCGGTATCGCCTTTTGCAGCGCTATTGCCGGGATTTTCGCTGCGTATCTGTCGGTGAAAAACAACTTTCTGTATCGATTGAAACAGGCAAATTCTGTATCTATCCAGCCTTCATCCAACTAACTACGATCACTTCCAATGCACGTTAATCCCTGCAGTCAGTGAATGGAGTGTTCTATGGATAACAGGAAGCTAAAACTGTATGTCGGCGCCGATCATGTCAGCGCTTTTGCGATGTCGGCTTTTGTGGCGCTCAAGGAAAAGCAACTTTCATTTGAACTTGTTACTGTCAATTTAAAAGCACGCGAAAACTATCTGGCGACTTATCGCAATCTTTCGCTGACCTGCAAGATTCCAACGCTGGTTCACGTCGATTTTGCCTTGTCGGAATCATCGGCGATTGCCGAATACCTTGATGAACTCTCCCCGGGGCATAAAAAACTCTATCCGCAGGACATTCGCCAGCGCGCCCGTGCCCGTCAATTGCAGGCCTGGTTGCGCAGTGACTTGTTGGTGGTGCGCAAGGAGCGCCCGTTTGACCTGGTGTACTTCGGCAAGAAAAACACCGTGCTGTCCGACGAGGCCCAAGCCGCCGTCGAGCGCTTGTTCTTTGTCGCCGGGCATTTGTTGGAAGAGGGCGCCGAGCATCTGTTCGGTGACTGGAGCATTGCCGACACCGACCTGGCAATCATGCTCAACCGACTGGTTGCCAACGGCGATCCGGTGCCGGCACGGCTCGAAGCGTATGTGCGTCGCCAGTGGGATCGCGACAGCGTTCGGGCGTGGATGGACATAGAGCGCAAAGCGCCGGCCATCGCGTAACAACACTCAGGGCAATCACCAGGAGCGCGGCCATGCAAGGACTGTCGGAGCACGAACGCTACAAACCCTATAACTCACGCACCATCCGCGACACACCGTACTGGCACAAGCTGACGCCGGCGTTGCAGGAGGCCATGACCGTGGTGGCCAGGGTCATGCCGTTTCGCACCAACGAATACGTGCTGGGCACGCTGATCGACTGGAGCAACATCCCCGACGATCCGGTTTTCCGCATGACTTTTCCCCACAAGGACATGTTGCTGGCGGAGGAGTATGCCTCGCTCAAACAACTGATCGAGCAGGATGACAGCGCGGCGATCAAGCGTCGGATCGAGGCGATCTGGCGGCGCATGAACCCGCATCCGGCCGGGCAGTTGACCCACAACGGAGTCACCCTCAACGGCAAGGTCCTGCCGGGCATCCAGCACAAGTACCGCGAGACCGTGCTGTTTTTCCCCGGTGCCGGTCAGACCTGTCACGCGTACTGCACCTTCTGTTTCCGCTGGGCGCAGTTCATCGGCGAGGAAGAACTCAAGTTCAACGCCCGTGAGTCCCAGGAGCTGGTCAGTTACCTGAGGGTGCACACCGAAGTGACCGACGTGCTGATTACCGGCGGCGACCCGATGATCATGAACACCCGCTCCCTGGCCGGTTACATCGAGCCGCTGCTGGATTTGCCACACCTGAAGAACATCCGCATCGGCACCAAGTCCGTGGCGTACTGGCCGCAGCGTTTTGTCAGCGACAAGGATGCACCTGAGCTGCTGGAGCTGTTCCAGCGCATCGTCGCGGCGGGGAAAAACCTGTCGATCATGGGCCACTACAACCACCCGGTGGAGATCCGCCAGGTCATCGCCCGCCAGGCCATCGAGCGTATTCGCTCGACGGGCGCGACGGTGCGCATGCAGGCGCCGGTGATCCGCCACGTCAATGAAAATCCCGCTGACTGGGCAGCGCTGTGGACCGAAGGGGTGCGGCTCGGGGCGGTGCCTTATTACATGTTCGTCGAGCGTGACACCGGGCCCAGCCACTACTTCGCGATGCCGCTGGCCCGGGCTTTCGAGATCTTCCAGGCGGCGTACCGCACGGTATCGGGGCTGGCGCGAACGGTGCGCGGGCCGTCCATGAGCACCTTCTACGGCAAGGTGTTGATCAACGGCATCGAGACCGTCGCCGGGGAAAAGGTCTTCGTCTTGCAGTTCCTCCAGGCACGCAATCCGCAATGGGTGTTGCGCACGTTCTACGCGCGCTTCGATCCGCAAGTGACCTGGTTCGACGACTTGCAACCGGCCTTCGGTGAGCGTGCGTTCTTCTTTCAGACCGAGCTCACCGCCGTGCCGGAATTGATACCCGTGTTGCTGGAAACGGCGTAGGAAAATTCATGAACAATGGGGAGATATGGATATGAGCAGTATCCCGTTTGATCAGCGCGAGGGCGTTATCTGGCTCGACGGCGAGTTCGTCGAGTGGTCCCGGGCGCAGTTGCATGTGCTGACCCATGGCCTGCATTACGCGAGCACCGTGTATGAAGGCGAGCGGGTCTACAACGGCAGGATTTTCAAGCTGCGCGAACACAGCGAACGCTTGTATCGCTCGGCGCAATGGATGGATTTTGCCATCCCCTATGAGATGGCTGAACTGGAAGCGGCGAGCCATGAACTGCTGCAGCGCAACAAGGTTGTCGACGGCTACCTGCGCCCGGTGGCCTGGCGTGGCAGCGAGATGATTTCCACCTCGGCGCGTTTCAACCGTGTGCATGTGGCCATCGCGTGCTGGCAGTGGCCGAGTTATTTCGACCCGGCGGCGCGCATGGCCGGTATCCGCTTGAAAACCGCGAGCTGGCGCCGCCCGCCGCCGAGCAGCAGCCCGTTCGAGGCCAAGGCCTCCGGGCATTACCAGATCGCCACGCTGAGCAAGCACGACGCCGAGAACACGGGGTACCACGATGCGCTGATGCTCGACTGGCGCGGCCACGTTGCCGAGGCCACCAGCGCCAATGTGTTCTTCGTCAAAGGCCGGACGCTGCATACGCCGCTACCGGATTGCTTCCTCAACGGCATCACCCGGCAGACCGTGATCGAACTGGCCAAAGCGCTGGACTACCAGGTGGTGGAACGCACGATTTTGCCTACAGAGCTTGGCGACTTCGATGAGTGTTTTCTCACCGGCACCGCCGCCGAAATCACCCCGGTGCAGAGCATCGATGAGCAGCACTATCGACCGGGTGACGCCTGCCGCGACTTCATCGCCGCTTACACCTCAACCGTCAACGCCGGATAACCCGCCAGGAATCTCACCATGTCAGACCAAGGGATTGTTGCGTCTCAACCTTGCATTTCGCTCGGCCATCGTCACGAAGAACTGTCGACGTTGGGCTGGACGGTGCTGATCCCGGACGAATTTGCCGATGATGTCGTAGGCACCTTGTGCGAGTTCGGTCGGATCATTCCGCAGTTCAACGGCCAGACGGCCTTTGCCATTACCCGCAAGCCGGGTTACGAAGACTTGCCGTATTCCCAGAGCATGAACGGCATCGGCCCGCACACTGAAGCGCCGGTGTACGGGCCGCCTCCACGCTATCTGGCGTTGCATTGCCATAAACAGGCCAGGTGCGGTGGCGGGCACACCGGGTTGGTGGACGGCTACGAATTTCTCAAGTCCCTGGAGCGCAGTGAACCGGAACTGCGTGAGTGGCTGGATGACACACCGGTAGAATTTGTCGCCACCGCCAAACCGGGTGAACCGGGACAACGGCGGGTCAAGGAGTACATCCTCACGCCTACGGAAGACGGGGATATTTTCCGCTTCAGCTACAACCAGTTTCACTACGGCGACGTGAACCCGTCCAAGGAAGCGTTGCAGCAATCACTGGTGACCAACAACACCTCGCCGCTGGCCAGGTTTGCCGTGCTCGGCGAAGCGTATTTCGTCGAGCACAACGTTCCGGTGCTGATTCCCGACGGATGCCTGCTGATTTGGGATAACTGGCGGATGATTCACGCCCGCAGTCGTTACACTGACCCGGCGCGCAACCTGACCCGCTATTGGCTGGCCTGATTTTTCCGTCGCCCTACATTCTTTTGGCGTACCCCTGGCGGGTACGCGCCTTACAGGTATCGCGTCATGCAAACAGCAATCGAGATCGCCCAGGTCGATCATCAACTGATCGTGCGGCTCAGCCAGGCCTGGACCAAGCGCGCCACGGTGTGTTCGCCGGACAGGGGCCAGGTGGAGGAAGTGTTCGACCCCGCGCGGCCGGACTACCCGGAGTGTATGGTGCCGTTCTTCCATCATCCGAAATTCCAGGCCTTGAGCGACGAGCTCAAAAGCAGCGTGGTGACCTGGGGCTGGATCGGCTACAACCTGCGCACCGTCACCGCCGAAGAACACGTGGTCAACCCGGCACTCAGTGTCATCGCCAATCAGTACCTGGGCAAGGATGACTGGCATTTTCGCGAGGCCATGCAACAGACCCTGATCGACGAGCACTACCACACGCTGATGCACCTGCGCGCCATCGAACGGACCAAACTCGATCGGGCGCTGGACCAGGATCTGGACTTGCCACCCTCCGTCACTTACCTGCGCCTGAAAGCCCAGCGTGAAGCACTGCCCGAGCAATGGCAGCGGGATCTGGCGGCGATCACGTTTGCGGTGGTAGCCGAGATCAGCGTCAACGCCTATCTGGACTTGCTGGCGGACGACCAGACAATCCAGCCGCAGAACCGCCGGGTGGCCGAACTGCACAACCGCGACGAGTACGCCCACAGCAAGGTGCTGGCCGAAGTGGCGAAAGTCATGTACGCCAACATGCAGCCCACGCAACGGGAATTTTTCGCACGCAACCTGTCAGTGGCGCTGAGTGCTTTTATCGCTCAGGACTACTCCATGTGGGAGGCGATTCTGACGCAGCTCGGGGTCGAGGAGGCGGCGCTGATCATTGCCGACACCCGCGAGAGCAACAGGAACGCGACCATCATGCGCGACTACAGTGGCCTGCATAAATTGGCCCATGACCTGGGTATCAGCGACCAGATCGATTTCGACTTTCGTCCGACCCTCAAAACCACGGCGGTCGCCTGAACCCGGAGGTGCTTATGTCCACGCCTGTGTACGAAGTGTTCGCCATCCGTGTCGGTGCCAATGCCCAGCGCACCGCCAGGGAGAATTTTCTCTACGACGCCTGCTGTGGTGATCCGAATGCGCCGATGCCGCTGGACTACTACTTCTGGGTCATCCGCAACGAGCAACAGGTGATCGTGGTCGACACCTGTTTTCAGCCGGCCACGGCGCACCGGCGCAATCGCCAGATGTATCGCCTGCCGGAAGAATCCCTGCGGCAACTGGACATCGATCCGGCCCGGGTCGAGCACCTGATCCTTACCCATTTGCATTGGGATCATGCCGGCAACCTCGGGTTGTTCCCCAAGGCGACCGTGCATTTGCAGGACGCGGAGTTGCGTTTCTGCACCGGGCCGAAAATGGTCCATCGCACGGTGAACAAAACCTACGAAGTCGAGGACGTGATGTCGGCGTTGCCGCCGCTGTTCGAAGGGCGGATGCGTTTGCACGACGGAGTTGTCGAGGTCGTTCCGGGCGTGACCCTGCATCCGGTAGGCGGACATACACCGGGCAGTCAGGTGGTGCGGGTAGCGACCGAGCGCGGCTGGATTGTGCTGGCCTCGGATGCGGCGCATTTGTGGGCCAACATTCGCGGGCGAAGTCCGTTTCCGATTCTCGATGACCTGGCGCAAACCCTTGAAGCCTTCACCGAGATCGACCGTCTGGCCGACAGCGAAGACCATGTCATCCCCGGCCACGACCCGCTGATCGCCGAGCGTTTTCCGCACTGGAATGATGACCCGCATATCATTTGCCTGCATCAGAATCCGCTCTGAAGATCACCTACAACCCTGTGGGAGCGAGCTTGCTCGCGAAGGCGTCAGTACATTCAAAATTGATGTGTCTGAGACACCGCCATCGCGAGCAAGCTCGCTCCCACAGGTCCGCGGTCAACCCTGATTTTTCAGGATACGTCCCAACGTCTGCAGTGCCTCATCAACCCGCGGCGAATACGGCGCGCCACAGCCAATGCGCACAAAGTGATCGAAACGCCGGGCATTGGAAAAGATATCCCCAGGTGAAATCTGGATGCCGGCCTTCAACGCGTCGTGAAAAAACGTCATCGATGAATGCCGGCGAGGCAGTTCCACCCATAACAGCGTGCCGCCTTGCGGGTGGGTCACGCTGGTGCCGATGGGAAAATAGCGGGTGATCGCTGCGCTCATCTGCTCGCGTTGTACGGTCAGGGTTTTCCTCAACCGCCGCAGGTAACGTTCGTAGGACGGTGTCTTCATGAACGCACTGGCCGCCAGTTGCGATAACGCCTCGCACCCGCGCGACTGCGTATGCTTGAGCATCTCCACGCGGTCGTGCCATTTGCCGGCGCTGATCCAGCCAAGGCGCATGCCCGGTGCCAGGGTTTTGTTCAGCGAGGCGCAATAGATCACGTTGTCGGTGCTATCCCAATGTTTGAGCGTGGACAGCGGCTGCTCGGTGTCCACCAGGTCGCCGTAGGTGTCGTCCTCGATCAGCACGGTGTCGTGCTCGGCGCACAGCTTCACCAGCCGTGCCTTGTTGGCGTCGGGCATGATGCTGCCCAACGGGTTTTGCAGGTTGGGGATGACGATCAGCGCCTTGACCCGTTCGGGGCCTTGCAGCAGCCGTTGCAGGGCCTGCAGATTCAGCCCGGTATGGGCCGAGGCCGGGACTTCCAGCACGCGCAGGTTCAGGCTTTCGAGAATTTGCAGCAGACCGTAGAAGGTCGGCGACTCCACGGCCACGGTGTCGCCGGGGCGGGTGACCGCACGCAAGGCCAGATTGATCGCCTCGGTGGCGCCGTTGGTGATCACGATCCGCTCGGAGGCCAGGTGGGTCTTGCTGGCCAGTGCCCGCCGGGTCAGGATGTTGCGCAATGCGCTGTTGCCGCAGGCGCCGCCCGCGGTGCCGAGCAGGCAGGCGTCGTAGCGCAGCGCCTTGATCATGTTGTCTTGCAAGGTCTTCAGTGGGTAAAGCTGCGGCGCGCAGTAGGCGCTGGCGAAATTGACCTTGATCGTCGCGCGCTGACTGGCCTTGAGCACCGCACAGACCTGTTCATGAATGCCGACATACGCGCGGGTATCCAGCGCTGGCGCCGAGGTCGTCGGGGCGGGCCTGGGCAGGGTGTCGGGCTGGCGAATGTAGTTGCCGGAGCGTGGCCGGGCTTCCAGCACGCCATAGTCCTCCAGCTCCCGGCACACCTGCACGGCGGTCGACAGGCTGACGGCGTGTTTTTCCATCATCAACCGAATCGAGGGCAGGCGTTCACCGGTTTTCAGGGTGCCGCTGCGGATAGCGTCCAGGTAGTGGTTGGCCAGCTGGCGATACAAGGGGGGCGTGTTCATGATGACCTCGGCAGTTGCACCACTGAGGTCTGGGCTGGAAAGTGAGTTGACGCTCCCCGCAGGCGGACCCGTGGTGCTCATGGGTGAAGGGAAGTGGTGTTCTGCGTCGATACTGGAAGAGTAATCGCGGTTTTGCCCGAATCACGGGCAATAAAAAGCCCCGCACTGATGGCGGGGCTCTTGAGTCGGTCGCTCAGGACCTTGTGGCGAGGGGGCTTGCCACAACAACAGGTATTACTGAGCGGCGATGCTGTACCCGTCGAACGCGGTCTGCTGCTGCAGGGCGGTGATGATGTTCTTGCGGTTGACCGCTTGCTCGGCGCCGCTGTTGTCCAGGAACGTCTCGCTTTCCAGTTCCGCCTCTTCGCCTTCGCCAACGAAGGTGAGGCCGAGGAATTCCAGGGCTTCACGGTCGACGCTCAGGCGCGAGCGCGGGGTGCGCAGCGGCAGGGTGACGCTGATGCCGTCCTTGCTGATGGTGAACACTTCGACTTCTTTCTTCGCCTTGGCGGCTTTGCTCTTGCCGCCGCTCGGGTTGCTGATGGCCTGGTGGGTCTGGTTCAGCACCTTCAGGGCCAGGCCGTAGACGATTTCCTGGAACGCCGGATCGTCCTTGAAGCTGGACAGGATGCGGCTGATCGGGAATTTGCTGCTCAGGTCTTCGAGGGCGGCGATATCGGCGGCCTCGGCGTCCTTGAGCTGCTTGAGCTGGCCCATCAGTTCGTAGGCTTTATCGTCATCGAAGCTGTCGTGGGCCTGGCGGATCGCGGCGCGCAGTTCGCGGATCTGGTCGCTTTCGCGGGTGGACTGGAACGCGTCCAGCACCATCTCGCTGATGGTCTTGGCCTGAGGCACGTGTTGTGAAAGATTGATGGAGTTTTCGTATTCCGCTTTGGACGACAAGGTGACTACGGTTTCAGCGGTATTGGAATCGGACATTGAAATTTCACTACTTCTATAACTTGAATTGGGGCGAGAAAGCCTGGGGGCTTTTTCAGGCCGACTAATCTATTGGACCGGGGCGGCGTTGTCACGGATCAACAGGCGGCCGGTCATGTTTTTGCTCCCCTGTAGGAGCGAGCCTGCTCGCGATGGACGTTAACGATAACGCGTTCATTCTGGATGAACGCGGTGCCCTTGAGACCATCGCGAGCAAGCTCGCTCCCACAGTGGTTTGGGTTGTTCGCAGATCTTGCGTACACCCACTCACCCTGTGGGAGCGGGCTTGCCCGCGATGGGGCCCTGTCAGGCACCACAACTTTTCAGGCCTGCCGCGGGGTATTCAGGTTCATCGACCGCACCGCCAACGCAGTCGCTGTTTCTTCATCGATCGGCAGCGAAAACCGGAACGTCGCACCCCGCCCCGGCACATCGATCAACTGAATCTCGCGCCCGTGCAATTGCAGGATGCGATGCACGATCCGCAACCCCAACCCGCCATCACGGCGTGCGCCGCCGATATTGAACGGACGCAGGAACAACCCTTCGCGCAGTTCCGGGGCGATGCCGGGGCCGGTATCGCTGACCGTGACTTCGATGAATGAGCCTTGCGGGCGCAGGCCCAGTTCGACCTCGCCACCGGCCGGGGTATGGCGCAGGGCGTTGTCGAACAGGTTGGTCAGCACCCGCTCGATTAGCCCAAGGTCGGCGCAGGCCGCCGAGACGTTGGCGGCAAAAGTGGCCTTCAATTCGACTTGACGCGCTTCGGCGGTGAGTTCGAATTTCTGGAAGATGTCCTGGGCCAGGTCAGTCAGGGAAAAGCGTTCCAGCACCGGCTGTACGAAGCCATGTTCCAGCCGCACCAGTTCCAGCAGCGACTGCGCCAGACCACCCACCTTGCGGCTCTGGTCCAGGGCGATGCCGAGATAGCGGCGGCGGTCGGCAGGGGACAGCGTGGCGTCCTTGAGCGACAGGGTTTCCAGATAACCGTGCAACGAGGCCAGCGGCGTGCGCAAGTCGTGGGAGATGTTCGCCACCAGTTCGCGGCGCTCCTGATCCTGGCGGGTCAACGAGCGCCATTGCTCGCCCAGGCGTGTCTGCATCTGTCGGAACGCCGCATCGAGTACGGCGATTTCATCGTGGCTCGCGGCTTTTTCCACCACGACGGGCAGGGCCGGTGTGACCGGCACCCCATCGATGTCGAACTGGCTGACGGTTTCGGTCAAGCGGCGTAACGGCCGGGTGATCAGGGCAAATGCGGTGAGACCGGCAATCAGGCACAGCAACGCCACCAGCCCGATGGACAACAGCGCGGTGTTGAGCGCTGCACTGGTCGCACCGCGTTCGGCCAGGCGGTCGTGGTCTTCACCGAGCAACACCACGTAGAGATAACCGGCCGGCTTGCCGTCGACCTTCAGCGGCGCAGCACTGAACACCTTGCGCGCATCGACGCTGCGCGGGTCGTCGCCGAGAATCGGCAGGGCATCGCCCCGCAACAGGCGCTGGATCGGCGCCAGGTCGACCCGCTCACGACGGATCCGGCCTTCGGGCGCGGCGCTGCCGACAATCTTGCCCTCGGTGTCCAGCAGGTACACCTCGACGCTCGGGTTGACCTGCATCAGCTTGCTGAACAGGTCACGCACGGCATTGGGCATCAAGCCCTGTGTGTCCATCAGCACCGTGTCGCGGGCGATGTGCTGCGCCAGGTCCCGGGACAAGCCTTGCACCACTTCCTGCTCATGCATCTGGTTGGAGCGCACCTGCATCCACGCCGACGTGCCGCAGCACACCAGCAGCAGCACGGCGAACACCAGGGACAGGCGTTGCGTCAGGGTCAGCCTCATGGCCGTGGTTCCTCCCCGGTGGCGAATTTGTAGCCGCGCCCCCAGACCGTGAGGATGCGCACCGGTTGCGCCGGGTCGGCCTCGATCTTGGCGCGCAGGCGGTTGATGTGGGTGTTGACCGTGTGCTCGTAGCCTTCGTGGCTGTAGCCCCACACGGCATTGAGCAGGTCCATGCGCGAAAACACCTTGCCGGGCTGGCGGGCGAAGAAATACAGCAAGTCGAACTCCCGGGGCGTGAGGTCCAGGCGTCGTCCATCGAGGGACACTTCGCGGGTGATCGGGTCGATGGCCAGGCCGTCGGTGAGCAGGCTGCCGGCGTCCATCTTCAGGTTGCGCGCCATGGCATCGACCCGGCGCAGCAGCGCCTTGACCCGGGCCACCAGTTCAAGCATGGAAAAGGGCTTGGCCAGGTAGTCGTCGGCACCCAGTTCGAGGCCGAGAATCCGGTGCACTTCGCTGGAGCGCGCGCTGGTGATGATGATCGGCGTATAGCGGGCCATGGCGCGGGCGCGGCGGCAGATTTCCAGGCCGTCGACACCGGGCAGCATCAGGTCGAGGACCAGTGCGTCCCAGTTGCCTTGCTGCAGCAGGCGCATGCCTTCATTGCCATCGGCGCTGTGCACCACCTCGAACTGCTCGTCGCGAAGATGCAGGCAGATCAGGTCGGCGATATGCATATCGTCCTCGACCACCAGGACGCGTTTGGTCTGTTCCATACAGCTCAATCCTTCGGCGCAATGGACGCATTGCCGCTCGGTAAAGGCGCAAAAACTGTGGGAGCGAGCTTGCTCGCGATGGCGCAATGTCAGTCAACGACGATGCTGACTGTGCAATCGTCATCGCGAGCAAGCTCGCTCCCACAGGAAATGCATTGTTCAAAATTGGCATATGCATTGTGCGGGTTTTTCGGCGCCCGAGTTATCACGAATTGTTTAACTTCCCGTGAGGATTTGGCGATCACCCAAAGCCTAGGCTGTGTTCTATGAAACACCCCTGGATTTTTGGAGACGAACATGTTTTCACGACGGCAATTTCTTGTAGCGAGCGGCGGGCTGGGGGTGGCAGCCCTGGCGATCGGCCTGTTGCCGAAGTTTTCCACAGGCTCGGCCTTGATCAGTGAAGCCAGCGCAGCGGAGGTATTCGAAGTGATCCACAGCGACAGCGAATGGCACGCTCTTCTGAGCGACGAGCAGTACGAAATCCTGCGCGAAGAGGGCACCGAGCGGGCCTACAGCAGCCCGCTGAACAACGAGCACCGCGATGGCACGTTCGTCTGTGCCGGTTGCGAGCTGCCGCTGTTTTCCTCGGCGACCAAATTCGACAGCCGCACCGGTTGGCCAAGTTTCTGGGCACCGCTGGACAAGGCCGTGGCGACCCGCCAGGACCGTGCGTTCGGCATGGTCCGTGAAGAGGTTCATTGCCGGCGCTGTGGCGGGCATCTGGGGCATGTCTTCGACGACGGCCCGAAACCCACCGGCCTGCGTTACTGCATGAACGGCCTGGCGATGAAATTCGTGCCCAAGACGGTGTGATTCCATTCCACTCACTTTTTGCAGGTAATCGCCATGTGGCTGCTGGTCCTCGCTTATCTCGGTGGTGTGCTGACGATTGTCAGCCCGTGCATTCTGCCAGTATTGCCGTTTGTCTTCGCCCGCACCGGGCAACCCTTCGTCAAAAGCGGGTTGCCGCTGCTGGTGGGCATGGCGCTGACCTTCGCGCTGGTCGCCACGTTGGCGGCGGTGGGCGGTGGCTGGGTGGTGCAACTCAATCAATATGGGCGTTGGCTGGCGCTGGTGTTCGTGGCGTTGTTCGGTCTGACGCTGTTGCTGCCGCAACTGGCCGAGCGTCTGACCCGGCCACTGGTGGCGGCGGGCAGTCGTTTGTCGGAGGCGGCGGGCGCCGATGCACGGCCACGTCCTGGTGCTTCGCTCCTGATCGGCGTGGCCACCGGCCTGCTGTGGGCGCCGTGCGCCGGGCCGATCCTGGGCCTGCTGCTGACCGGTGCGGCGCTGCAAGGCGCCAGCATTCAAACCACCTTTTTGCTGCTGGCGTACGCCGCCGGTGCCGCCACTTCCCTCGCGCTGGCCTTGTTGCTGGGCGGCAAAGTCTTCACCGCGATGAAACGCTCGATTGGCGCGGGCGAATGGCTGCGTCGCGGCCTTGGCGGGGCGATGCTGGCCGGTGTGGCAGCGATTGCCCTGGGTCTGGACACGGGGATTCTGGCGCGGTTTTCCACGGCGTCGACCAGTGGTATCGAGCAAGCGCTGGTGGAGAAACTGTCCGGCAAGTCACCGCGTAACAGCGGGGCGATGATGGCGCAAAACTCGACCTCCGCCGGCGCGGTGCAAGTGGCTGACAAAACCCCGGGCACCTTGCCGGTCGAAGGCAACCTGCCGTCACTGGAGGGCGCCGTGCAATGGCTCAACTCGCCACCCCTCGATGCCCAGGCCTTGAAAGGCAAGGTCGTGCTGGTGGATTTCTGGACCTACTCCTGCATCAACTGCCTGCGCTCGCTGCCCTATGTGAAAGCCTGGGCCGAGAAGTATCGCGATCAAGGCCTGGTGGTGATCGGCGTGCATGCGCCGGAGTTTGCCTTCGAACGCGACGTCAGCAACGTCACCAAGGCCATGAAAGACCTGGGCATCAACTACCCGGTGGCCATCGATAACGAGTTCAAGATCTGGCGCGCCTTCAACAACGAGTACTGGCCGGCGCATTACTTTGCCGACGCCCAGGGACGCATTCGTTATCACCATTTCGGCGAAGGCGCGTACGCCGAATCGGAGCGGGTCATCCAGCAATTACTGCGCGAGGCGGGGGCGGCCAAGGTCGCCGACGGGCTGATCAGTGCCAAGGCCGATGGCGTGCAAATGGCCCCGGACAAGGACGCCGTGCAGTCGCCGGAAACCTATGTCGGCTACCAGCGCGCTGAGCATTTCGTGCCCGAAACCGCGCTGGTGCCGGACAAGGTCGCGGCCTACAACCCGCCGGCGCAACTGGCCCTCAATGACTGGAGCCTGGGCGGCCAGTGGCATGTCGGCCCGGAGCGGGCCACCGCCAGCGCGCCGGCCAGCCGCATCGTCTATCGCTTCCACGCCCGTGATTTGCATTTGGTGCTCGGCCCTGGCGCCGATGGCAAACCGGTGCGTTTCAAGGTGCTGATCGACGGCAAGGCCCCCGGCGATGCCCATGGCATGGACGTGGCACCCGATGGCAGCGGCACCGTGACGGACCAGCGTTTGTATCAACTGGTACGCCAGAGCGGCGGCGTGACCGACCGGACCTTCAGTATCGAGTTTCTTGATCCGGGGGCGTCGGCTTACGCCTTCACTTTCGGCTGATAACTGTTCAACGCTTCAGGAGTTCGCCCCATGAAAACACTCTTTACCTGGCGCCGTACCCTGCTGGGGCTGGCGGCTGCCGGCATCATCAGCCAATGCTCGGCCTTCTCTTTCGGCGGTGCCGAAAAGGCGGTCATCCTTCCACCGCCGGCCCTTGATGAAAGCACCCAGGCCCGCAGCGAAACCGCGGTGTTCGCCGGTGGCTGCTTCTGGGGTGTTCAAGGTGTGTTCCAGCATGTCAAAGGCGTGAAGAACGCCGTCTCCGGCTACGCGGGCGGGGCGGCCAATACCGCGCAATACGAGCGCGTCAGCAACGGCAATACCGGCCATGCGGAGTCGGTCGAAGTCACGTTCGATCCAGCCCAGGTCAGTTACGGCACCTTGCTGCAGATCTACTTTTCAGTGGCGCACAACCCGACCGAGCTCAACCGCCAGGGCCCGGACAGCGGCACCCAGTACCGCTCGGCGATCTTTACCAAAAACGCTGAGCAGCAGCGGGTCGCACAGGCCTACATCACCCAGCTCGACGCCGCGCAAGTCTTCGACAAACCGATCGTGACCAAGCTTGAAACCTTCAACGGTTTCTACCCGGCGGAGGAGGAGCATCAGGATTTCCTGACCGAGCATCCGACCTATCCATACATCGTGATCAACGATTTGCCAAAAGTGGCGCAGTTGAAGCAGCTGTACCCGGATCGTTATCAGGAACAGCCGGTGCTGGTGAAGGCGGGGATGTAGTGAATGGGGAATCGACGACCCTGGCACTGAATCGTCGGTCAGCGGATCAGTGCTTGCCCCACAGCTGCATGGCGAATTCGACGAAACGGCGCAACTTCGGCAAACGGTGGCGATCCTGGGCATAGACCAGGTGCATCGGCCGGCTGGGCGGACAGTAATCGGGCATCAAGGCCAACAGCTTTCCGTCCTTGAGGTCCTGCTCGACCAAGGCGTCGGGCATCATCACGATGCCCATGCCGGTGCGCGCCGCTTGATGCAGTCCGGCGGAACTGTTGATCAGCATCGGCCCGCCGACCCCCACGCTGACTTCGCCATCGGGACCGGCCAGGCGCCATTCCTTTTGCACCGATTGCCAGTCATCTCCGGCCGGATAGGCAAAGGACAGGCAGTCGTGATGGCGCAGGTCTTCAGGTGTTTGCGGAGTGCCGCGACGGGCCAGGTAGTCCGGTGACGCGCACATGGTCAGGGTGTAGTCGATCAGCGGGCGGGCGATCAGGTTGGAGGGCTCCAGCGCCCCAAGGCGAAACGCTACATCGAGGCCGTTTTCCAGCAGATCCGGGCGTCGGTTGGTCAGCACCACGTCAAGTTTCACCCGCGGGTTTTGCCGGCTGAACTCACTCAGTGCCGGGGCCAGGCGCTCGGTCCCGAAGGTCAGGGGCGCGGTGATGCGCAGGATGCCGCTCGGTTCGTCCAGAGCCTGCTCGGCCAGTCGCTCGGAATCGGCCACCAACCCCAGCACTTCCAGGCAGCGCTGGTAATACGCGGCGCCGAACTCGGTCAGCCGCTGGCGCCGCGTCGTGCGGTTGAGCAGGCGCACACCCAGCCGTTGCTCCAGGGCCTTGAGGTGATTGCCGACCATGGTCGTGGACATTTCACACTGCAAGGCAGCGGCGGTCATGCTACCGGTCTCCACCACTTTCACGTAGACGGTCATTGCCTGGAATAAATCCATTATCAAGCTCTGCTTTTAAATGATTGAAGTTTTACAGTGTTTATCCAGCTCTGGTGGCTAACCATACTGCAAAAACACCGACCCTTGCTGGAGCTTGATGTCATGACCGCCGCCTGCCTGATGAGCACTTACCAACCCCTGGCCTTGAGTTTCAACAAGGGCCTGGGCACTCGCCTGTGGGATCAGGCCGGTCGCGAATACCTGGATGCGGTCGCCGGTGTGGCGGTGACCAACGTTGGCCACTCCCATCCGAAAATCGTTGCCGCCATTACCGAGCAGGCCGGGTTGCTGCTGCACACCTCGAACCTCTACAGCATCGACTGGCAGCAACGGCTGGCGCAGAAACTGACGCAGCTGGCGGGCATGGACCGGGCGTTTTTCAACAACTCCGGGGCCGAAGCCAACGAAACCGCACTGAAAATCGCCCGGCTGCATGGCTGGCACAAGGGCATCGAGCAGCCGTTGGTGGTGGTCATGGAGAATGCGTTCCATGGCCGCACCCTTGGCACCTTGTCTGCCAGCGATGGCCCGGCGGTGCGCCTGGGTTTCAACAAGCTGCCGGGGGATTTCGTCAAAGTGCCGTTCGGCGACCTCGGCGCGCTGGACAAGGTGCAACAGGCCTTTGGCTCGCGGATCGTGGCGATCCTGATGGAGCCGATCCAGGGCGAAAGCGGCGTGCAACTGGCGCCGCCGGGCTATCTCAAGGCCGTGCGGGAACTGTGCAACCGGCGCTCATGGCTGATGATGCTCGATGAGATCCAGACCGGCATCGGCCGCACCGGCCAGTGGTTCGCGTTCCAGCACGAAGGCATCGTCCCGGACGTCATGACCCTGGCCAAAGGCCTGGGCAACGGCGTGCCCATCGGCGCTTGCCTGGCCCGTGGCAAGGCGGCCGAACTTTTCACGCCGGGCAGCCACGGCAGCACGTTCGGCGGTAATCCGCTGGCCTGTCGAGTCGGATGCACCGTGCTGGATATCGTCGAAGAACAAGGGCTGCTGGAAAACGCCCGGCTTCAGGGGGCGCGCCTGCTCGAAAGATTGCGCACAGAACTGGCGGGCAACCCGAACGTCTCGCAAATACGCGGCCAGGGCCTGATGATCGGCATCGAACTCAAGCAACCGATCCGCGACCTGAGCCTGATCGCCGCCCGGGATCAAGGCTTGCTGATCAATGTCACGCGGGGGAAAACCATTCGCCTGCTGCCGCCGCTGACCATCGATGAGCGGGAAGTGGAGATGATTGTCAGAGGGGTGAGTGGTGTGGTGACGGTGGCTTGAAATACGCTCCCTGGGCACCGCAATACCTGTGGGAGCGAGCTTGCTCGCGATAGCGATGGGTCAGTCACCATTGATGTCGAATGTGTTGCCGTCATCGCGAGCAAGCTCGCTCCCACAGGTTTTGTACTTTAACTGATGGGTAATATTCCTGCTTCTGAAGCGAAGTCGGTGATTTCAATCCGATTGGTCAGGCGGATCTTCGAGGCACCAAAGTCATCGAATATCCGCTGATGCGCCGCAAATCCACTTGAGTCGTCACGGGTGCGATAGTTGTTAGCCCACTCCAGCATTGCAACCAGTCGTTCGTCATCGTTGGCTTCCCGCCGGCGAATGTTGGCAACGCAATCGACGTCATCGATACACAGCCAGATCAACGCCGTGGCCCGGTGGAGGATTTCACTGACGATCCAGCCGTAACCCCCTTCGATCACCCAGCGCTCTTCATCGGCAGCGATCCGCGCCATTCCCAGCGCTTCATTTCGGGGGCGGGGGATGCTGTGTTCGTCGGACAGCCAGTGAATCCGGTCGAGATCGGTCCAGGGCACACGCAGTTGCTCGGCCAGCCGCTGCGCCAGCCAGCTCTTGCCCGAGCCGGAGTTGCCGATGATCAAGGTTCGGGTGAGGTTCATGAGAGACACCGATCAATTGTGGGTGTGAACCTGCTCGCGAAAGCAGTGCTTCAGTCAGTATTGATGCTGGATGTGCTGGTCTTATCGCGGGCAAGCCTGCAGGTACACCAGAATCTGCCGGCCTGTGCGCCTTGAGGTCCATCGGTAACTTGCCGTGCGTCACTGCTCATCATTTCTGTAAGCCCTTTTATAGTGTCAGTTTTTAGACATCGCTATGATGTGGGTGGTTGTAGTGAGGGCGATTAGGTTGGCTCAGTTGTGAGTTGGGCTTACCTTTACTGCTGGGCTCAGGAAATCTATGTGATAGCCAGAGGAACCGTCCCCAATTGCTATATGAACGCCATTAATTCCTTCGTTTAATTGAGAGTTGATTTTGTAGTCAATGCTATTTGCGATTGTTTCGTTTACTCCAATAGCAAACTCAGTCAGCTTGAGGCCTCTAGGTCCTGCTGCAAGATCCAATAGTTTTATGTGTTCATTGCCATTTATTTTCAGTGAGGTGATTGTGTTGTCTTCAATGGTTAATAGTGCGCCTTCTTCAGATATGCGATCACTCAACCATTTTAAAGAAATATTTAAGCCTTCTGGTAAAGCTGGGTTGGGTCTTCTAAGAGCTGTAAGTATTCCGGATATTTTTAATGTTCCGTGAAAGGAAAACGGACTCGGCTCTTGTGGCTTCATGTGAGCATAATGGACTTCAAAAAACTCCGCCACGGACTGAATGAAATCGTTTTCTATATCCTCGGTAATCAAAGCATAAGGCTGAACGTGAGGGGGTATCGTTATTTGCGCGTCAGCGTCATTTCCGGTCAAGAAAAATGAGTTGTGTGAATTGAGCATGTTCAGTACACGTCTTTGTGTGCTTAGCGCTTGTTGAAAGTCGCTTATCAATAACAGATTCAAACTATAAAGTGCTGCTTTTAAAGTAGGCTCGAATACTTGTGTTGCACAAAAGATGCTTTTTTTGTGTTTGGTATTTTTCGCAATTTCAAATGTCTTTTTCGCTGCATCATTAGTGAATGAAAAGATGATGCTGTTTTTGGGGGGGTTGTCGATGTCAGAAATGTTGAGTGTCTTGAATCCTAAATTAGAGCACTCTTGGAGGAACTCCTAAAAGTCCGCAATTATGGAAGGCTCTTCTTGACCAAAGAGCGTTGTTATCATCGTTCTGGATAACATTGGTACCTCCTTTTTTGTCGGTGGGCGGCAAGAGTGATCTTGACGCCCATTTTCATCATTTACTCTTCAGTATGAGCCCAAGCTAACGGCGCCCAGCCAAAATTTTCCGGGCCGGAAGTTATGCGGGTGAGCTTTTCTTTAACGACATTTTTCTTTTTCATTTGATCGTCATTTTTCATTTTGTTGGTTTTGTGCTCCCTGGTGGTCCTGAGGGGTGAAATAATTAATATAGGTTTTTTTGATGTATTAAATAGGTTGCTTGAGGTTTTTTAGAACTAATGATGCTTGTGAAGTGTCTTGTAAGAGGCTCTTGGTTATTTGTGTAAGTAGTGGCTGTAGTCCTCTTCTGAAAATTTAGTTTTTCACCGAGTTTGGTTGTGATGGACGATCTGAAATCGTTAGGTTGGTCTACGGGGCTCTTTTTACGGGGGGCTACATTCAATTGTTAATAAGGAGGTTGTTTAGTGCAGGAATCAAAGAAATATCTGACGGATACGTCCGTACACCAAGCCTTGTTACTGGCTGATCTAACAGAACCCGCTGCACCCGATCACGCCATTCGATTATTACTCAAGGAGGTCCTTCAAGGATTAACGGATAAAGGCTGGCCACAAGCGCAAGTGCAGACGGGGCCGAGAATTGTCTCAGCTGAAGAAAACTACGGATTGCTCGGTTATGACCCAGCAGAAATCACCCTCGGAAGTGCACACACCCGCTGGGTTGATGAGTGTTCGTTGCTGCGAACGCAAACCACCAGTCAAATTCCAGCAGCGCTTCAGCGAGCTGCCCAGCTACGGCAACCGGGGCAGTCAATATTATTGGCCGCGCCTGGTATCACTTTTCGTCGCGACAGCCGGGATCGTTGGCATTGTGCGGAACCCCATCAGATGGATATCTGGGTGCTCGGTGATCCTGATTTGTCGACGCATGAGCATTTACTTTGCTTGGTCGGCGATATCCTCAAATCTGCCGTGCCAGATATGCCTTGGATCTACAGTGATAGTCCGCATCACTACACTGAGGGCGGGATCGAAGTAAACCTGTTGAATGACGGCGTCCCGGTAGAGGTTCTGGAGTGCGGTCGAATTGCCAAATCATTATTGGAGCGACTGAAGATCGATCCTTTGCGTCATGGAGGACTGGCGCTGGGAATGGGATTGGATCGCTTGACCATGCTGCGCAAAGGCATCCCGGATATTCGTTTGCTACGTGATCAGAACGAACGAGTACAGGCACAGATGCATGATCTGAATCTGTGGAGCGCCGTCTCTCGGTTGCCTTCGATTACTCGAGATATTTCGTTGGCGGTAACGCCGGGGCTGAGCGAGGAGGTGTTGACTGAAAGGATGTTGCAGGCAGCTGGCGATTGTTCAGATTGGATCGAGGAAATGCAGATCAAAGGGCGCTGGGCGTTCACAGAACTGCCTCTGCAGGCCATTGATCGCCTCGGATTGCTGCCGGGGCAGGAGAATGTGCTACTACGTGTTGTACTGCGTGATTGTTCGCGATCAATCACCACTGCTGAGGCGAATGCCTTGTATTCGAAAATTCAGGTGGCACTCCATGAAGGTACGCCGGGGGCGGGTTACAGAATGGATTCCCCCAATATTTAACTGGCCTCTTCGCGAGCAGGCCCACAGGATCTGGAAATAGCACAAGAAGTGTATACGCCAGAAATCCAGTGTGTGCGAGCCTGCTTGCGAAGGCGGTATGACAGTCACAATTGTAGAGTCTGACAGACAGCATTCGTCGGTACGCCGCCCGGAGCAGGTCAGATCGCGGCACCGTCGCTTCCACAGTTTTTTGTGGTGTCTTCTCTGCCTCAATCATCGCTTGCCGGCGCAATCATCCGGGTCTTCGGTGAGCCGTTCGAATTGTGCTGATAGATGGTCTGCGGCTGTCCCAGGTCATTGAAATACACCTGGCCGATCCCCGCCGAGTTCCATAGCCGCTCACCCGCTTCGGCGTGTTCGGGCAAGTGGGGCACGATGCGCATGCGTCGACGCTTGGTCAGCCAGTTCAACGGTGAGCGTGGCGAGTACAGCCAGCGGTTGAGGCGGTCGAACCACTCGAGCAGGCTGGGCGGGAATTCATTCTTGATGCCGCTGCTGGTGATCTGCCAGATGCGCGGTCCGGCCTTGCGGTGGCGGATCAGCACTTCGTAGACGAAGGAATAGTGCACATCCCCCGACAACACCACGTAGTTACCCGGGGTGCGCGAGTGGCGGAAAATGTTCAGGATCACCTGTGCCGCGCCGCGATGGGCCATCCAGTTTTCCGCGTCCACCAGCAGTGGATAACCGCACCAGCTGAATACCCGCTGCACGGTTTCAATCAGTTTGACGCCGAAGATCGGCGCCGGCGAAACGATGATCGCACTCGGGTGGTCCAGCAGTTCCTGTTGCAGTTCGCTCAGGGCTTCCCAGTCGAGCAAACCGGAAGGCTGCTTGAGGTTCATTTCGCTGCGCCAGCGCCGGGTGCGGGTGTCGATCACCACCATGGCCGGGGTGGTCGGCAGCACGTAATGCCAGTGCTGAAACTTCAGTAGATCACTGATCAAGTCATCCTGAACCGTGCTGTCGAGGTGAAGGTCGCGTGCGCTGTCGCTCAAGGCTCCGGACTTTTCCAGCAGGGTAGTGAACGCATCCGGGTTGTTGCCCCAGCCCTGGCACAACATGTACGCCAGCAGCGCGTTGCCGATGATGCGCCGGGAGAACGGATGGCCGTAGGCCGTTTCCTCCCATTGCGCGGAAAGGTTCCAGTCATCGGTGATGTCGTGGTCGTCGAAAATCATCAGCGTCGGCAGATGCGCCAGTGCCCGCGCGACGTCGCCAAGGCCTGCCTTGAAGGCATCGATGCGCGTCTGCTCAAGGGCGTAGCGCTTGAGCCTTTGCGGCGTCAGCGTCGGTGCCTGGGGCGCGATCAGGGTCCAGGGCACTGGCGACCAGACCAACAAGTACATGGCCATGACTTCGGCGAAGGTCACCAGGTGATTGTCGGCGCTGCTGCTGGTGAAAATCGGCTTGCGCGCGCCACCGAAAAATCGCTCGCGCAGGGTTTCATTGCTTTGCAGTGCCGGCAGCAGATCCGCGCGGTGGTAGTAACTGGCCGGATGCTCGTAGAGCCTGGCGCTGTCGCTGACCACCGCGCCTTCGAGGTGCTCCCCGAACAGCCCCAGACGCGCGATCAAGGCGTGAATCGCCCGCAACATCGGCCCCGCGACATCGTCGGCGTAGACCTGATCGCCAGTCATCATCAGCAGTGCCGGGCGGTCCTTTGCCTCGTGTTCCTGGGCAAGCAACCGGTCGACGCACAGCAAGCCGTCTGTCGCCGGGTGATGAGGTTTGCGGCAAGAACCGTGCAGCAACTGATCGACCCGTGCGCGCAGGACGAAGTTCGGGCAATGGGCATCGCCATACAGCAGGTGCGGTGCCCAGTCGGCGATGCCTTTTTCTGTGCCATCGATCAGCAGGTCATAGTCGATCGATTCATCCCGGGGCAGGGCGCAATCGAGTTGCACATCAATCAAGTGCACAAAGGCATGACCCCCCACCGCAATCACGGTGCATTGCCCGGCATCGAGTCGGATATCGCCGACGCCCTGCAAACGCAAGGTCAGCGCCAGCGCCCGGGAACCCACCAGCCACAGCACCAGCCGCATGGGCTCAAGACGCCGCAACAGCGGGCCGGCCAGGACCGGCGGCAGGGCTGGGTGATCGTTGGACAGTGGCAGTGCTTCGGACATCCGGGGTCAAGGCTCTTGGGGAATCGAGGCGGGCGATGATAGCGCAGGTGACGACGGGACCGGCTAGAACGATCCCGTTTCTGCCTGTCACCAAATGAAAAGCCATTGTCGTCTGATGAGAAGCGTCTCAACAGGCCTCGTCCTACAGTCCAATCAGCGCAATTCGATGCAACACGCCCATATTGCAGATTGGAGAATAAGAAAAATGGCCAAAGCCGTACGCTTCTACGAAACCGGTGGTCCCGAAGTTCTACGTTATGAGGACGTCGAAGTCGGCGAGCCCGGTCCCGGCCAGGTTCGCCTTCGTCATGTGGCGGTTGGCCTGAACTATGCCGACACCTATTTCCGTAACGGTACCTACCCGATTCCGATGCCCAACGGCATGGGCGTCGAGGCCTCTGGCGTAGTCCAGGCCGTTGGTGAAGGGGTCACCAACGTCGAGGTCGGTGATCGCGTCACCTACACCGGTTTCCTCAACACCCTCGGCGCCTACAGCACCGAGCGCCTGATCCCGGCCGCGCCGCTGATCAAGCTGCCGGAAACCATCAGCTTCGAGACCGCTGCCGCGATGACCATGCGTGGTCTGACGTCCTCGTATCTGATGCGCCGCATCTACGACTTCAAACCGGGCGACAGCATTCTGTTGCATGCCGCCGCTGGCGGTGTCGGTCTGATCGTTTCGCAGTGGGCCAAGTTGCTGGGCCTGAACGTGATCGGCACGGTTTCGACCGAGCAAAAAGCGGAAATCGCCCGGGCTCACGGTTGCGACCATACGATCAATTACAGCCATGAAGACGTCGCCGCTCGCGTTCGCGAACTGACCGACGGTGTGGGCGTCAACGTGGTGTTCGACAGCGTTGGCAAGAACACCTTCATGGGTTCGCTGGATTCGTTGAAACCCCGTGGCCTGATGGTCTGCGTGGGTACCGCGTCCGGCCCGATCCCGGCGTTCGACCCGGTGATGCTGGCGATGAAAGGTTCGCTGTACCTGACCCGTCCTGCCCTGGCCAACTACATCAGCGACCCTGCGGAAAAAGCCGCCCTGGCCGGCGAGTTGTTCGACCATGTCGGCAGCGGCCGGATCAAGATCGAGATCAACCAGCACTACGCCTTGCAGGACGCCGTGCAGGCCCATCGCGACCTTGAATCGCGCAAGACTACCGGCTCATCGATTTTCGTCGTTTAAGGAGCGGCCAGCCATGAAAGTCGAACAATTGACCTGCAGCATTGGCGCCGAACTGATCGGCGTCAACCTGGCCGACGCGGTGCATGACGATGGTCTGTTTGCGGAGATTCGTGCCCAGTTGCTCAAGCACCGCGTGGTGTTCCTGCGTGATCAGGACATCACCCGCGCCGAGCACGTGGCCTTCGCCCGGCGCTTCGGCGAGCTGGAGGATCATCCGGTGGCCGGCAGTGATCCGGAGCATCCGGGGCTGGTGCAGATCTACAAGAATCCTGACCAGCCGATGGACCGCTATGAAAACGCCTGGCACACCGACGCCACCTGGCGCGAAGCACCGCCGATGGGCTGCGTGCTGCGTTGCGTGGAATGTCCGCCAGTGGGCGGCGACACCATGTGGGCCAACATGGTCCAGGCCTATGCGAACTTGCCGGAAGACGTAAAGGTCAAGATCGCCGACCTGCGTGCCCGCCACAGCATCGAAGCGAGCTTCGGTGCCGCCATGCCGATTGAAAAACGCCTGGCGCTCAAGGCGATGTACCCGGACGCCGAACACCCGGTGGTGCGCACTCATCCGGAAACCGGCGAGAAGGTGCTGTTCGTCAACGCTTTCACCACCCACTTCAGCAACTACCACACCCCTGAGCGGGTGCGCTTCGGCCAGGACGCCAACCCCGGCGCCGGCGAGTTGCTGCGTTACCTGATCAGCCAGGCGTACATCCCTGAGTATCAGGTTCGCTGGCGCTGGAAGCCCAACAGCATCGCCATCTGGGACAACCGCAGTACCCAGCATTACGCCGTCATGGATTACCCGCCGTGCCATCGCAAGATGGAGCGTGCCGGGATTATCGGCGACAAGACGTTCTGATCGAACGCCACCTGCATCCGCACTAGCAGCATTCGCACTCGTAAACACGTCTGCCCGGCACGACCCCGGGTGGGCGAGACAATCATAAGAACTGGCATAAGAACTGGAGTAACCCATGCAATTCTTCGACGATTCCCTGCACCCCGAAAACATGGAAAAGGTAGTCATTACCGTGGCCCCGTACGGCCCGGAGTGGATGCCGGAAGACTTCCCGGAAGACATCCCGTTGACCATGGATGAGCAAGTCCAGAAAGCGGTCGAATGCTATGAAGCCGGCGCCACCGTGCTGCACCTGCATGTGCGCGAACTGGACGGCAAGGGCTCCAAGCGCCTGTCGAAGTTCAACGAGCTGATCGCCGGTGTGCGTGAAGCCGTGCCAGACATGATCATCCAGGTCGGCGGCTCGATTTCCTTCGCTCCGGAAAGCGATGGCGAAGCGGCCAAGTGGCTGTCCGACGACACTCGCCACATGCTGGCCGAGCTGACGCCGAAACCGGATCAGGTCACGGTCGCGATCAACACCACGCAAATGAACATCATGGAGCTGTTGTATCCGGAGTACCTGAAGGGCACTTCCCTGGACAACCCGTTGATCCACGCCGCCTACAGCGAAATGACCGTACCGGCAGGGCCGGCCTGGGTGGCCGAGCACCTCAAGCGCCTGATGGACAACGGCATCCAGCCACACTTCCAGTTGACCGGCATGCACGCCATGGAAACCCTCGAGCGCCTGGTGCGCAGGGGCATCTACAAGGGCCCGCTGAACCTGACCTGGATCGGCATCGGCGGCGGTTTCGACGGCCCGAACCCGTTCAACTTCTTCAACTTCATCCACCGCGCGCCGGACGGTTGCACCCTGACCTCCGAATCGCTGCTCAAGAACGTCATGCCGTTCAACACCATGTCGATGGCCATGGGCATGCACCCGCGCGTGGGCAATGAAGACACTATCATTGATCACAAGGGCGATCGTTTCGGCTCGGTTGCACAGATCCAGCAAACCGTGCGCATTGCCCATGAACTGGGCCGTGAAATCGCCACCGGCAAAGAAGCCCGCGAGATCTACCGCATCGGCGTGCAGTACGAAACCATCGAAGAAACCCTGTTGGCCAACGGCATGGCCCCCAACCGCAAGGTTGGGCAGAAAGGTGTACCGCAACGCGGTTGACCTAGGGTCGGGGCGAGAGGCCGTGACCTCTCGTCCGCCTGACCGTTACACGCTTGATAAGAAAAATAAAACAAAGCTCTTGAGGAGGCTGCATGGCCTTTCACCCAATAGCCGCTGACGATGACGACTCCTGCGGAGTCGGCGTTGCGCGCCAATATGCCTGGATCGTCTTTGCCTTGACGTTCGGTCTGTTGATTTCCGATTACATGTCGCGTCAGGTACTGAACGCAGTATTCCCCCTGCTCAAGACTGAGTGGGCGTTGAGCGACGGACAACTGGGTCTGCTTAGCGGCATCGTTGCCCTGATGGTCGGCCTGCTGACATTTCCCCTGTCGTTGATGGCTGACCGCTTCGGTCGGGTCAAGAGCCTGGCGTTGATGGCTTTCCTGTGGAGCGTGGCGACCCTGGGTTGCGCGCTGGCTCAGGACTACCAGCAGATGTTCATTGCGCGGTTCATGGTCGGCGTCGGCGAAGCCGCCTACGGCAGCGTGGGCATCGCGGTGGTGATTTCGGTGTTCCCCAAACACATGCGGGCCACCCTGGCCAGTGCCTTCATGGCTGGCGGCATGTTCGGTTCGGTGTTGGGCATGGCTTTGGGCGGTGCGATTGCCGCCAAGCTGGGCTGGCGCTGGTCGTTCGCCGGCATGTCGCTGTTTGGCCTGGTGCTGGCGATGCTCTATCCGCTCATCGTCAAGGAAGCGCGCATAGCGCCACGACGTGCCGCGCAGATTGCGAACAAGACGGCTGCCGCGGTCAAGCGTCCGCTGCGCACGCTGTGGTCCAGCCGTTCGGTGGTGTCGACCTACATCGCCAGCGGCTTGCAGTTGTTCGTCGGCGGTACGGTGATGGTGTGGATTCCCAGCTACCTCAACCGCTACTACGACATGCCTACCGACAAGGCCGGTGGCATGGCGGCAATCATCGTGTTGTGCAGCGGTGCGGGGATGATCCTGTGCGGCATGCTCAGCGATCGCCTGTGTCGGAACTCGCCGGAGCGCAAGGTCAGCCTGGCCATTGGTTTTTGCCTGGGCAGTTGCCTGTTGCTGTCGGCAGCGTTCGCATTGTCGGCAGGGCCTGTGCAATTGGCGCTGATCTGTCTGGGCATGGCGATTGCCACCGGCACCACCGGCCCCGCCGGTGCGATGGTTGCCAACCTGACCCATTACTCCGTCCACGGTACGGCGTTCGCCACGCTGACCCTGGCCAATAACCTGCTGGGGCTGGCACCCGGGCCGTTCCTGACTGGCCGTGTGTCCGACCTCATCGGCCTGCATGCCGCTTTCCAATTAGTGCCACTGGTCAGCCTCGCGGCGGCAGCGGTGTTCTTCTATGCCAAGTGTCATTACCAAAAAGATATCGCCCGGCTTGAGGGTCAGAGCGTGCCTGAGCCTGTCAGTGCAGCCGGGATAGAGGTGAAGTTGTGAGTCGTCGTTTACGTATTGATGTGTTTTTCGATTTTATCTGCCCCTGGTGCCTGATCGGCAAACGCCAACTGGAGCATGCGCAGGTGCAGTTTCGCAGTCGTCACCCGGATGTGCAGATCACCACGGTGTGGCATGGCGTGCAGTTGCTGCCCCAGATACCGGTAGAAGGTGAACCTTTCGCCGATTTCTACCGCAAGCGCCTGGGCAATGCCGACGCAATGACCATGCGCCAGAATCAGGTACAGCAGGCTGCCGGGGCGGTTGGACTGGCCATCGACCTCAGCCGTATCGAGACGATGCCCAACACCGCGGACGCCCATCGTTTGTTCGAGCGTGCCAGCGCACTGGGCAATGCCAGTCAGCGTGAAATGTTGCTCGAACGACTGTTCGCCGCTTATTTCCTGAGGCGCGAAAACCTCGGTTGCCGTGAGACCTTGCTTGCCATTGCCCGCTCCTGCGGCGTCGCTCCGGACGGGGTGCTCGATTGCCTGAAGGGCGATGCCACGCCGTTTGAAGGATCCCCCGACGCGACCAGTGGCGTGCCGAGCTTCAAGTTCGACAACCGCATGACGGTGATCGGCGCACAACCTGCTCAGGCGCTGCTCGCGGCCATGACCGAAGCCCTCAAGGAAAGTGATCGCGAGCGGCAGCCAGCATGACCCGACGCATTCCCGTGCCAGCCGGCAAACACCCGCAGGCTGGAGGCCGGGCGCTGTTCGAGTTCGAAGACAAAAGCCTGGCGCTGTTCAACGTCGACGGGCAGTTGTTTGCCATTGACGACAGTTGCCCGCACCAGGGCTCTTCCCTATGTGGGGGGCGTCTTGAAGGCCGGGTGATTCAATGCCTCGCCCATGGTTTGCGCTTCGATTTGCACAGCGGCTACCTGCTCAACTCCAGGCAGGTCAAAGTCACCAACTACCCGGTCGAGATCATCGACGGCCAGGCGTTTATCGTCATCGCATCCGAGGAGTCCGCGCCATGAGCGCCATTGCTCTTACCCGTATCCACACTCGCACGCGCGAACTGGCACCTGGGTTAATCGTCAGTCTGATTGTCGCGGCCGCCGCGTCGTTCTTGTCCGAGCACTACGGTGCGCCGGTCATGCTGTTTGCCTTGCTGTTGGGCATGGCCCTGAATTTTCTCGCCGATGACGGCCCCTGCAAGGCCGGTATCGAGTTCACCGCCCGCACCGTGCTGCGCATCGGCGTGGCGCTGCTGGGCATGCGCATCACCCTGGAGCAAATGGCCGCGCTGGGCTGGAAGCCGATTGCACTGGTGGTGATCCTGGTGGTGGTGACCATCAGCGTGTCTGTGATCGCCGCCAAGGCCCTGGGCTTCCAGCGCCTGTTCGGCATGCTCACCGGCGGCGCGACGGCCATCTGTGGCGCTTCGGCGGCCTTGGCGCTGGCAGCGGCGCTGCCGAACCATCCGCAGAAAGAGCGGGCGACCCTGTTCACCGTCATTGGCGTTTCGGCGTTGTCGACTCTGGCGATGATTGTCTATCCGATGATCGCCAACTGGCTGCAGTTGTCACCGCAGGTGGCGGGTGTGTTCCTCGGCGCCACGATCCACGACGTGGCCCAGGTGGTCGGCGCCGGCTACAGCATGTCGACCGAGACGGGCGACACGGCCACGGTGGTCAAGCTGATGCGCGTTGCGATGCTGCTGCCGGTGATCGTCACTGCGGCGATGATCACCCGCATGCAAGGCGCCGATCCGACCGGCAAGCGCCCGCCGCTGTTGCCGTGGTTCGCCGTCGGTTTTCTGATTCTGGCCTGCATCAACAGCACCGGATGGATAGCGCCTGCGGTGCAGGGATCGGTCAACGAACTGTCGCGCTGGTGCCTGGTGATTTCCATCAGTGCCCTGGGCATGAAGACCCGCTTGCGCGAGCTGGCGGCGGTCGGGATCAAGCCGATTCTGCTGATGGTGGGGGAGACGGTGTTCCTGGTCGTGCTGGTGCTGTTGTTGCTGCGCTGGGGGCTCTAATTGTCAGGTTGATACAAAACCTGTGGGAGCGAGCTTGCTCGCGATAGCGGTTTCACATTCAACACTCATGGTGGCTGACACACCGCCATCGCGAGCAAGCTCGCTCCCACAAGGATTGCAGTTCCAATCTCGCGCTTTCGGCGACTGTACCAGCAGTCGCCGTTTTTTTTGCCCTGCTGTCAGGACGGTTTCGCCCCAGCCTGCTTCTGCGCACGCCACGTCGCCGGCGGCATGCCGAACTGGCTGATGAACCAGCGGGTAAACGAACTCGCCATCGAGTAGCCGAGCATGTCGGCAATGCGGCTGAGGGAGTAGTTGGGGTTGTCCAGGTAACGCAGCACCAGGTCGCGGCGCACGTCGTTGATCACGTCGTTGAAGGCGCAGCCGTCGTCCTTGAGGCGGCGCTGCAGGGTGCGCACGTTCATGCCCTGGCTCTGGGCCACCTGCTCAATGGTGGCGCGCCCCATGGGCAGCAGCAGGTAGATGGCCTTGCGCACCTCGAACAGCATCGAGGCGCCTTCGTGGTTCTGCAGCGAGTCGAGGTAGCCCTGGGCATAGCGGGCCATGGCCGGGTCTGCGTTGGGGTTGGTCATGTCGAGGCTGATGTCAGGGCAGACGATGCCGTTGAACTCGCTGCCGAACTCCAGGTTGCAGCCGAACAGGCGGCGATGCAGGTGCAGGTTGTCCGGTGGCTGGTGCATGAAGTTGACGCTGTAGGGATGCCAGTGTGAGCCCAGCAGGGCCGAGCACAGCCGGAACATTACACCGATGGCCAGCTCCGTGGCCTGGCGGCTGGGCATCGGCGTTTCGGTGACCACCTCTTCGCGAATGATCACCATCTTGCCGGCCTCCTCAATGAAGATGGCCAGTGAGTCATTCATCAGGTGCCGGTAATCCACTACGACCTGCAAGGCATCGCGCAGCGTGCGCTGGTGGCTGAGCAACAGGCTGACCACGCCGAAGTCCGAGAGCTGGCGCGATTCGGCCATGCTCAGGCCGAAGGTCTGGCAGCCGCTGGCGGCGGCCGAGTCTTCCAGCAAACGGACGGCGGCATCGATATGGATGCGGTGTTCAGGGGCTTGCAGTTGGGCCCTGCTCAAGCCGACACCGGCCAGCACGTCGCGCGGGTTGAAACCCAGGTACTGGGTGACCTCCAGGTAGTTGGTCAAGACAGCGGCGCGAACAAGCTTGGTCATGCGAAAGTCTTCCCTGTGCCGATGGCGGTTGGCGTGAGCGTGGCGACTATATCCAGCGTATCAACAGTTGAACAGTTGTCATGTCGTTGATGGATTTCATGCCATACGGTCACCAATCTTCTACGCTGCATGGAGCCATCAGCGCTCATCCGTTGATTACAGTGACCTTGCGCCAACCTGCGGGGATTTTCGACCAGTGGTCGCACTGTCCTGCTGTCGGACAATTTGTCATCAAAAGAAAAGTGCATGACGTCCAATGTAAAGCGCTTCGGGTGGGCGCTCTTTAATGTCGACACTACAAAAAGCCCCTGGCGAAAACAGCCAGTCGAGTTATCGAGAAAGCGAAGGTGTTGACCGTGGATAAACTGCAAACTGCCGCCACCATTCTGATCGTTCCGGGTCTGCGCGAGCACGTGGCCGAACATTGGCAAACATTGCTTGCCGCCAGGCTGAGCAACGTGCGTAGTGTTGCGCCGCTGGAGACCGACAAACTCGATTGCATGGCCCGTGTGCGGGCGATTCAACACGAACTCGAACAAATCGACGGCCCCGTGATTCTGGTGGCCCACAGCGCCGGTGTGCTGATGGTCGCGCACTGGGCTGCGCACTACAGCCGTCCGATCAAGGGCGCTTTGCTGGCCGCGCCACCGGACCTCGATGCGGTCTGGCCGTCAAACTATCCGTCTTCCGAAACCCTGCGTAGCCAGGGCTGGAATCCTCTGCCACAAGGCCCGCTGCCATTTCGCAGCATCGTGGCCGGCAGCACCAACGATCACTTGGCCAGCCTTCCTGCGGTCACCCGCATGGCAGAAGGCTGGGGCGCCGAATTGCTCAATCTGGGCGATGTCGGCCACCTCAATCCGGCCGCAGGATTTGGCCACTGGCAGCAAGCTGAAGCACTCATCCTGGAGCTCGATCGCTAGTACAAGGAGCTGGACTGGCAGTACGCCAACCGGCATTTGCCCTCATTCCTTAAACGCAAACCCATCAATGTTTGCGCGAGGGCGGCTGCGCTTAAAACAAAGACAAAAAAGCGGAGACAACGCAATGCACAACAATAAGAGTCACGGCTTCACCGCTCCACGCTACACCTTGCTGGCCTCAGCCATTCTTGCGGCAACGGTACCTGCGGCCCATGCGGTCGAGATCGAGACGGGGAATCCGGACTGGAACGTCCGCGTGGATAACACCATCAAGTACAACTATGGCGTGCGCACCGAAAGCGCCGACAAACGCATGTTGGGAACGCCGAACAATAACGACGGCGACTACAACTTCCGCAAGGCCGGGACCAACATCACCAACCGTATCGATCTGTTGACCGAAATGGACGTGGTCTACAAGAACGCCATGGGCTTTCGCGTCAGCGCCGCCAGCTGGTACGACAAGGCCTATGACAATACCGGCTCCAACTCCAACCCGTTCGTCAACGGCAATGGATCGACCTCGGGCCTGATCGCCAATGACCCGCGCCTGGCAGGGGTCACCCGTGACAACGTCGGCAACGGCAGCTCGCACCTGAGCAATTATGCCCAGCGCTACTACAGCGGTCCTTCGGGCGAAATCCTCGATGCCTTCGTGTTCTACAGCACAGAAGTGGGCGAGGAGTCGATGTTCAGCGCCAAGGCCGGTCAGCACAACGTGTTCTGGGGCGAGACCATTCTCAACCCGGTGCACTCGGTCAGCTATGGCCAGTCCGGCCTCGACCTGGCCAAGCTTGCCGCGTCGCCGGGTACCGAGGCCAAGGAACTGTTCGTTCCGCGTAACCAGTTGTCGATGTCGTTCACCGTCAATCCCGAGCTGACCGTGGGTGCCCAGTATTTCCTGAATTGGGATGCCGCGCGTCTGCCGGAAGCGGGCACCTATTACGGTGGTTCCGACCTGGTCGGCTTCGGCGCGCAATCGTTCCTGTTGGGCAACACCAACGCCGTGGTACCGGGCAGCCCGCTAGGTTGTGGCCTGGCGCCGTGCAACGCCTTGACCAATGTGCGTCGTGGCAAGGACCTGACTCCGCATGACAGCGGTGACTGGGGCGTCATGGCCAAATGGTCGCCGGCCTGGCTGGATGGCACCCTCGGCGTTTACTACCGCGAAACCTCGGAAATCCTGCCCCAAGCCTATCTGGACGCCAGAGGCATTACCTCGGCCAACCCGAACGGCACCCGTCCGGCGGGGCAAGTGCCTGCGGTGATCAACACCCTCAATTCGCTGGACACCGCCACCTATCAACTGGCCTATGCCGACAACATCAAGATCCTTGGCTTGAGCTTGTCCAAGGACGTGGGTGGCGTGAGCGTGGGTTCGGACCTGAACGTTCGTCACAACATGCCGCTGGCCAGTATCCCGGCGATCGTCAGTACCCGCAGCCCGCTGGGCCTGGGGCAAGGGCTTGGTCTGCTGCCTGCACGTACGGACGCCACCGGTGTGGTCTATGACACTCCGAGCCGTGGCGACAGCATGAGCGCCACAGGCGACACCCTGCACTGGACGCTCAACGGTCTGATGACCCTGCCGAAAACGCCGGTGTTCGATCAGGCGACTGTGCTTGCCGAGCTGTACTACAGCAACCTGCTCAAGCTCGATAGCAAGAACGAAGCGCTCTACAAGGGTAAGGACAGCTATCGCGGCATCGATGCACCGACCCGTGACAACTGGGGTCTGGCGGTCAACTTCACACCGACCTGGTACCAGGTCTTCCCGGGTGTCGATCTCAACGCACCGATGTCCGTCAACGTCGGTCTCGACGGTGTGTCGCCGGTCTCCGGTGGCGGTGCCAAGGACACCGGCAACTATGCCGTGGGCGTGGGTGCCATTGTCTACAACAAATACTTTGTCGACCTGAAGTACGTGGACTCCTTTGGCGAAACCGACAAGTGCAACGTCAGCGGTGTGAGCACCGGCTCCAAGGGCGGTGACGGCTCCACCCCGAACGCCTTTAGCGGCAACGAAAACTACGCCTGTTACGCCGGTGGCTACTCGTCCTTCTCCGGAGGTGGTGCCACGACTGAGGACCGTGGCGCCGTGTACCTGACGATGAAAACAACATTCTGATTCACCACTGATTTGCTCAATGCAAGCAGGAGAATAACAAGATGAAATTTGTAAAAACCGTGTTGGCCGCTTCGCTGGCCATGGTCTTCGCCGCTCAGGCACAGGCTGCTGTTTCAACTCAGGAAGCTGCCAAGCTGGGCACCAGCCTGACACAGGTAGGGGCTGAAAAAGCCGGGAACGCTGATGGTTCCATTCCTGCCTACAACGGTGGCCTGACCACCCCGCCGGCCAGCTTCAAGGCCGGCGACAGCATGCGCCCGGACCCGTTTGCCAGTGAAAAGCCGGTACTGGTGATCGACGGCAAGAACGTCGATCAGTACAAGGGCATGCTCACGGCGACCACGGTAGAACTGGCCAAGCGTTTCCCGACGTTCCGTGTCGACGTGTTCCCGACGCACCGCACCGTTTCGCTGCCTCAAGCGATTCTGGATAACGGCGTGAAGAACGCCAGCGGCGCCAAGTCCCTGGAAGGTGGCCTGGCCATCGACAACGTGCTGCCGGGCATTCCATTCCCGATTCCGCAGTCGGGCAACGAAGCGATGTGGAACTTCCTGTTGCGCTACCAAGGCGTCAGCATCAGTTCCAAGTACGACTCCTGGAACGTTGACTCCGCGGGCGTTCCAAGCCTGGCGACCACCGGGCAAGCGAACATCTCCTACCCGATCTATGAAAACCTCTCGCAGCCGATCAGCAGCGCCGACGTGTACTACCAGATGAAGCTGGCATACACCGGCCCTGCGCGCCGCGCCGGTGAGGCGATCATGCTCAAGGATGCCGCCAACCCGTTGCAGCAACCGCGTCGCGCCTGGCAGTACTTGCCGGGGCAGCGTCGAGTGAAATTGGCTCCGAGCCTGGCTTACGACACGCCAAACCCGGGTACCGCCGGTGCGGGCACCTACGATGACGTGTTCGTCTTCAACGGTGCGCTGGATCGCTACGACTGGAAGCTGGTGGGCAAGCAGGAAATGATCGTGCCCTACAACACCTACAAGCTGACCTACGTGCAGGATCCGAAGTCGCTGACCACCGCCAATCACCTGGCACCGGATTTCGTACGCTGGGAAAAACACCGTGTATGGGTCGTCGAAGGCAACCTCAAGGCCGGTGCTCGTCACATCTACCAGAAGCGCCGCTTCTACCTCGACGAAGACAGCTGGACCGCTTTGGCCTCGGATCAATATGACGCCCGTGGTCAGCTCTATCGCGGTTCCTTCGCCTTCCTGAGCCAGAGCTATGACAAGCAGGTTCCGGACTCCACGCCGTTCATGATCTACGACCTGGTCGGTGGTTCCTACAACATCAACGGCGTAGTCGGCCCTTACGGCGGCATCAAGTACATCGAGCCGCTCTCCAAGGCCCAGTGGTCTTCGGAATCCCTGGCCGGCGCCGGTATTCGCTAAGCCAACCGCAAGCAGACGCTCGCACGATCCACTGTGGGAGCGAGCCTGCTCGCGATGGACCAGAGGGCGACGCGGGCATCCAGACAGCACGCGTCATCGTTAACGTCCATCGCGAGCAGGCTCGCTCCCACATGACCTGCACGGCGCAAGGTTTGAACGTCAGGCACACCGATGTGTGTCCCGGCGCGGTTTTCCGAAGAGGACGCAGCATGTGTTCGTATAAAAACAATATTTTGCAGCTGGCGTTTGGCGTTGTGCTCGGCTTGTCGCAGGGCATCGCCCAGGCGGCCGATTACGTCGATGTACTGGACCTGCCCGCCAGGGTCAGTGCCTTGGCGATCAGCAGCCCGTTGTCCGGCATGACCCGCGCCGGCGCGCGCGTGATTGCCGTCGGCCAGCGTGGCCATATTCTGTTTTCCGATGATTCGGGAAACCACTGGCAACAGGCCGCCGTACCGGCCAGTGCCGACCTCACTGCGGTGAATTTTCCGACCACCACCCAAGGCTGGGCGGTGGGTAATGACGGCGTGGTGCTGCACAGCAGCGACGCCGGCGCGACTTGGCAAAAGCAACTCGACGGTCGTCAGATCGGCGCCTTGCTGGTCAAGCATTACACGGCGCTGGCCAGCGCCGAACCGGGCAATGAGCAATGGCCCCAGTTGGCCATGGAAGGCCAACGACTAGCCGATCAGGGCGCGGACAAACCGCTGCTCGGCGTCTGGTTCGCCAACGACAAAACCGGCTATGTGGTCGGGGTATTCAACCTGATCCTGCGCACCGACGACGGTGGCCTGACCTGGACGCCATTCCAGGACCGCACCGACAACCCCCAGGGTTTCCATCTCAACGCCATCGCCTCTACCGGCGACAGTGTGTACATCGCGGGCGAGCAAGGCCTGCTGCTCAAATGGGACGACAGCGCCCAACGCTTCAACGCGGTACCGACGCCTTATCAAGGCAGCTTCTTCGGCGTGCTCGGCAAGCCTGGCGAAGTGCTGATCTATGGCCTGCGCGGCAACGTGCTGCGCAGCACCGACGGCGGCCAGAGCTGGACCGCACTGGACACCGGCCTGCGCGTCAGCATCACCGCAGGCCTGATCGATGCCCGTGGCAATTATCGCTTGTTCACCCAGGGCGGGCAGATGCTGGTCAGCCAAGGGACGGGCGCGCAGTTGCATCTGAAGCAGCAACCGGCGCCGACCCCGGTCGCCGGCGCCACCCAGTCCGCCAATGGCGCCTTGGTGCTGGCGGGCAGCCGTGGTGCCCGGACGCTGTCCGCCGATCCAGCCCTCGAACCCTAAGAGCGAGAACCCAGACATGGGCAATATCAAACAAGACGCCATGCCGGTGATCCGCGAACTGCGGGATTTCGACCACCGCTCCGGCAACCTCCTCGAGCGGCTGGTGTTCAACTACCGCCCGCTGTTCATGCTGCTGATGGCGCTCGCCACCGTGGTGCTGGGCTTCATGGCCGTGACTCGCCTGGAGTTGCGCCCAAGCTTCGAAAAAATGATTCCCCAGAGCCAGCCCTACATCCAGAACTTCCTGGAAAACCGCCAGTCGCTGCGCGGTCTGGGCAACTCGGTGCGCGTGGTGGTCGAGAACACCCAGGGCGATATTTTCGACCCCGAATACCTCGACGTGCTCAAGCAGGTCAACGACCAGCTGTTCCTCACCGAAGGCGTCGACCGCGCGTGGATGAAGTCGCTGTGGAGCCCGGCCGTGCGCTGGACCGAAGTCACCGAGGACGGTTTCCAGGGTGGCCCGGTGATGCCCGACACCTATTCGGGGCAGCCTGAGCAAATCGAACAGTTGCGCCAGAACATCTCCCGCGCCGGTGTGGTCGGCAGCCTGGTAGCCAGTGATTTCAAGTCGACCATGCTGATCGTGCCGCTGATGGACAAAGCCGCCGCCGGCGGTCAACGCATCAACTACCACGCCTTCTCGCAGATGCTCGAAGAGCAGTTGCGCGACAAGATCGAATACGCCGGTGACAGCGCTGCGCGTAAATCCGGGGTCGAAGGCACCGGTCATTACAAGGTGCGGGTGATCGGCTTCGCCAAACTCATGGGCGACCTGATCGACGGCCTCATTCAAGTGATGATGTTCTTCGGCCTGGCCGTCGTCACGTCGCTGATCATCATCTACGCCTACACCCGTTGCGTGCGCAGCACCCTGCTGGTGGTCGGCTGCTCGCTGGTCGCGGTGGTCTGGCAACTGGGTATCGTCGCCTGGCTGGGCTACGCCATCGATCCGTACTCGGTGCTGGTGCCGTTCCTGATCTTCGCCATCGGTGTGTCCCACGCGGCGCAGAAGATGAACGGCATCATGCAGGACATCGCTCGTGGCACCCACAAGCTGATCGCTGCGCGCTACACCTTCCGCCGTCTGTTCATCGCCGGTGTCACCGCGCTGTTGGCCGATGCCGTGGGCTTCGCCGTGTTGATGCTGATCGATATTCCGGTGATCCAGGACCTGGCGATTACCGCCAGCATCGGCGTCGCGGTGCTGATCTTCACCTCGCTGTTGCTGATGCCGGTGGCGCTGTCCTATGTCGGTGTGGGCGCGAAAGCCGCCGAGCGTGCGCTGAAAATCGACAACCGCGCCGAACACCACAAAGGCTTCGGCAAACTGTGGGACCTGCTCGACCGCTTCACCACGCGCAAGTGGGCCACCGGTGCAGTATTGGTCGCAGTGTTGATGGGTATCGGCGGTTTCATGGTCAGCCTGAACCTGAAGATCGGCGACCTGGAAAGCGGAGCGCCGGAGCTGCGCGCCGACTCGCGCTACAACCGCGACAACGCCTACATCACCAGCCACTACGCGCTGTCCAGCGACCTGTTCGCGGTGATGATCAAGACCGCGCCGGAAGGCTGCCTGAACTACAAGACCCTGGTGCTCGCCGACCGCCTGGCCTGGGAGCTGCAACAGTATCCGGGTGTGCAGGCGACCGCGTCCTTGGTCAACGCGGTACGGCAGATCACTGCCGGTACTTATGAGGGCAACCCCAAGCTCAACAGCATCCAGCGCAACCAGGACGTGCTCAACTACGCCGCCCAGCAAGCCTCGGTCAACTCGCCGGAGCTGTTCAACACCGACTGCTCACTGATGCCGGTGATCACCTTCCTCAAGGATCACAAGGCTGAAACCCTCGATGCCGTGGTGGCGATTGCCGACAAGTTCGCCAGGGAAAACAGCAGCGAGGATCGCCAGTTCCTGCTCGCCGCCGGTACCGCCGGTATCGAGGCCGCGACCAACATCGTGGTGCGCGAAGCCAACCGCACCATGCTGCTGTACGTGTATGCGGCGGTGACGCTGTTCTGCCTGATCACCTTCCGCAGCTGGCGCGCCACACTGGTGGCCTTGTTGCCGCTGGTGCTGACCTCGATCCTCTGCGAAGCCTTGATGGTGGCCATGGGTATCGGCGTAAAAGTCGCAACCTTGCCGGTGATCGCCCTCGGGGTGGGCATCGGCGTCGACTACGCCTTGTACCTGCTCAGCGTGCAATTGCACTTCCAGCGCCAGGGCTTGCCGCTGTCCCAGGCCTATCGCAACGCCGTGTCCTTCACCGGCAGAGTGGTCGGGCTTGTGGGCATCACCCTCGCCGCCGGTGTGGTGTGCTGGGTCTGGTCGCCGATCAAGTTCCAGGCCGACATGGGCATCCTGCTGACCTTCATGTTCCTGTGGAACATGCTCGGCGCGCTGATCCTGATTCCCGCTCTGTCGTACTTCCTGCTGCGCGAACGGGCACCCAAGCCCGGTTCTGTCGCGGCAACCGAAAACACCGAATCCACTGAACGTCCCGGCATGCCCCATGCCGTGACCACTTCCGAGTAAGCCAAGATGTCTGATTACAAAGCTCCCCTGCGCGATATGCGCTTCGTACTCAACGAGGTTTTCCAGGTGTCCCGGCTCTGGGCACAATTGCCCGGCCTGGCCGACGTGATCGATGAAGAGACCGCCGCCGCCATCCTCGAAGAGGCCGGCAAGATCAGCGGCGAAGTGATCGCGCCACTGAACCGCGCCAGCGACGAACAGGGTTGCACCTGGAACGACGGCGCGGTCACCGCCCCGGACGGTTTTGCCCAGGCCTATCAAGCCTTCGCCGAAGGCGGTTGGGTGGGTGTCGGCGGTGATCCGCAGTACGGCGGCATGGGCATGCCCAAGGCGATTTCGGCCCAGGTTGAAGAGATGGTCAACTCGGCCAGCCTGTCGTTCGGCCTGTACCCGATGCTGACCGCCGGCGCCTGCCTGTCGATCAAGGCTCACGCCAGCGAAGAACTGAAAGCGGCTTACTTGCCGAACATGTACGCCGGCACCTGGACCGGTTCGATGTGCCTGACCGAAGCCCATTCCGGCACCGACCTGGGCCTGATCCGCACCAAGGCCGAACCCCAGGCCGATGGCAGCTACAAGGTCAGCGGCAGCAAGATTTTCATCACCGGTGGAGAGCACGACCTGACGGAAAACATTATCCATCTGGTACTGGCGCGGCTGCCCGATGCACCGGCCGGCCCGAAAGGCATCTCGCTGTTCCTGGTGCCGAAAGTGCTGGTCAACGCCGACGGTTCGCTGGGTGAAAACAACGCGCTGTCCTGCGGCTCCATCGAACACAAGATGGGCATCAAGGCCTCCGCCACCTGCGTGATGAACTTCGATGGCGCCACCGGCTGGATCGTCGACGCACCGAACAAAGGCCTGGCGGCGATGTTCACCATGATGAACTACGAGCGTCTGGGCGTGGGCATCCAGGGTTTGGCCCAAGGCGAGCGCTCGTACCAGAACGCCGTCGAATACGCCCGTGACCGTCTGCAAAGCCGTGCGCCAACCGGTGCGCAATTCAAGGACAAGGCCGCCGACCCGATCATCGTGCACCCGGACGTGCGCCGCATGCTGCTGACCATGAAAGCCTTGAACGAAGGCGGCCGTGCGTTCTCCAGCTACGTGGCCCTGCAACTGGACATCGCCAAGTACAGCGAAGACGCACCGACACGCCAGCGCGCGCAGGATCTGGTATCGCTGCTGACGCCGGTGGCCAAGGCCTTCCTCACCGACATGGGCCTGGAAACTACCATCCATGGCCAGCAGATCTTCGGCGGCCACGGCTACATCCGCGAGTGGGGTCAGGAGCAACTGGTGCGTGATGTGCGCATCACCCAGATCTACGAGGGCACCAACGGCATCCAGTCCCTGGACCTGGCCGGGCGCAAGATCGTCGGCAGCGGCGGGGCGCTCTACCGCTTGTTCGCTTCGGAAATCCGCAACTTCACCGCCAACGTTGGCGCTGACTTTGCCGAGTTCATCCAACCGCTGAACGCCGCCGTCGACACTCTCGACGACCTGACCGCGTGGCTGCTGGACCGGGCACAAAACAACCCGAACGAAATCGGCGCGGCCTCGGTCGAGTACCTGCATGTGTTCGGCTACACCGCTTATGCCTACATGTGGGCGCGCATGGCCAAGGCCGTCATGAGCGGCGATGGCGAGGACGATTTCTACACCAGCAAACTGGCCACCGCGCGTTTCTACTTCGCCCGGTTGCTGCCGCGTATCCACTCGTTGAGCGCATCGGCCAAGGCCGGCAGCGACTGCCTCTACGAGCTGCAAGCCGATCAGTTCTGATCGAAAGGACAAGGAACCTTAAACATGATGGCGACAAAAATAATTCCGCCCGCCGACGGCGCCTATGCCTACCCCTTGCTGATCAAGCAATTGCTGCTGTCCGGCGTGCGCTACGAGCCGGGCCGGGAAATCGTCTACGCCGACAAGCTGCGCTACAGCTATGAGACCCTCAACAAGCGTATTCGCCGCCTGGCCAATGCGCTGACGGCGGCCGGGGTCAAGGCCGGTGACACCGTGGCCCTGCTCGATTGGGACAGCCACCGCTACCTGGAATGCTTCTTCGCCGTGCCGATGATCGGCGCGGTGCTGCACACGGTGAACATTCGCCTGTCGCCGGAGCAGGTGCTGTTCACCATGAACCACGCCGAGGATGACCTGGTGCTGGTGCATGATGATTTCCTGCCCCTGGTCGAGCAGATCCACGGTCGGCTGGAAACCGTTAAAGGCTACCTGCAACTCACCGATGACGAGGCGACCACGACCTCGCTGCCGGTGCTGGGCGAGTACGAGCACCTGCTGTCCCAGGCCTCGGACCAGTACGACTTCCCCGATTTCGACGAGAACTCGGTCGCCACGCTGTTCTACACCACCGGCACTACCGGCGACCCGAAAGGCGTGTACTTCAGCCACCGCCAGTTGGTCCTGCACACCCTGAACGCCGTCGGCACCCTGGGCGTCTATCAGGGCCAGCCGCTGCTGCGCTCCGACGACGTGTACATGCCGATCACGCCGATGTTCCATGTGCATGCCTGGGGCGTGCCGTATGTCGCGACCCTGATGGGCATCAAGCAGGTCTACCCGGGCCGCTACGAACCCAACAGCCTGGTCAAGCTGTACCGTGAAGAGAAGGTGACCTTCTCCCACTGCGTGCCGACCATTCTGCAGATGATCCTCAACTGCGAGGAAGGCAAAGCGACCCGTTTCGATGGCTGGAAAATGCTCCTGGGCGGCAGCGCGCTGACCCTCGGCGTGGCCAGCGAAGCCAATGCCAAAGGCATGGTGGTGCACGCAGGCTACGGCATGTCCGAGACCTGCCCGTTGCTGTGCCTGACGTACCTGCGCGATGAAGACCTGCAGCTGTCCGCCGAAGCGCAACTGCCGATCCGCATCAAGACCGGCACGCCGGTGCCATTGGTCGACCTGAAGATCATCGACGCCGACGGCAAAGATGTGCCCCATGACGGTGAGTCCCTGGGCGAGATCGTGGTGCGCGCGCCGTGGCTGACCCAGGGCTATCTGAAAGCCCCGGACAAAGGTGCGGAGCTGTGGCACAACGGCTGGTTGCACACCGGCGACATGGCCTCGATCGACAAGCTGGGCGGCGTGGAAATCAAGGACCGCATCAAGGACGTGATCAAGACGGGCGGTGAGTGGATCAGCTCGCTTGAACTGGAAAGCCTGATCAGCGAACACCCGGGCGTGATGTCTGTCGCCGTGGTGGGCATTGCCGACGAACAATGGGGTGAACGCCCGATGGCCATGGTCGTTTGTGAGCCCGGGCAATACCTCGACCGCAAGATTCTGGAGATGCATTTGCAAGCCTTCGTCGATGGCGGCCGCATCAACAAATGGGCGATTCCCAAGCAGTTCAAATTCGTCGCCGAAATCCCCAAGACCAGCGTCGGCAAGATCAACAAGAAGCTGATTCGGGAAACTGAAGCGAACTGACACGAACTGACCCGAACGCTGTAGGAGCGAGCTTGCTCGCGATGGACTCAAGGGCGCCGCGTTTATCCTGTAAACACGCGTTATCGTTCACGACCATCGCGAGCAAGCTCGCTCCTACAACGAGTCCAGCAGCAGGCGGTTTCTGGATAGCCCGGTTGGCGTCATCTTTGTCATAGTCCTCGTCTGAGATAACGCCCCGTAAGTCGCAGTTTTCAGCGCCTGTGCCAAGCTGAACGGGGTATTAGCGCCGGGCATTCAAATGTCGGCCAGTCAAACCCCAGGAAGCCCATGCCATGAACCTCGCCCGTGCATCAAACGTTCGCCACGAGTTCTACAAAGCCGTCTGGTTCTATTTAAAAGTGGTCTGGCCGATCTTCTCGATACTGCTTTTGGTGATCATTACGTTCGGCCTCATCATCGCCCACCTGGAAGGCTGGGGCCCGTTAGACGGTATCTACTTCGCCTTCGTGACCGGCCTGACCATCGGCTATGGAGAGCTGGTGCCCAAACTGGGTGTGTCGCGGGTGCTGGCGATCCTGCTGGGTTTCAACGGCGTGCTGATGACCGCGACATTCGCGGCGATCAGTGTCCGGGCCATTGAAGTGACGGTGACGGCGGCGAGGAAGGAGGAATAGGGTGTAGCCTGGTCAACCCAAAGCCAAACCCCAACACAAAACCCTTGTGGGAGCGAGCTTGCTCGCGATAGCGGCGTATCAGCCAGCAAAAATGCTGAATGTTAAGCCCTCATCGCGAGCAAGCTCGCTCCCACAGTTTTTTGCAGCCAGCAGGCTAAGCCTCCCAACCCGCCCCAGTCACCGCCGCCTGCACCAGCGGGTGCAAGTCCGCTCCTTGATGTTCCGTCTGCCAGGCCAGCAACTCCTTGCGCATGCTGGGCGCCCAGTACATCTGCATATGATTGCGCACGCTGAGCACCGCCTGTTGCTGGTCCGGCTGGCTGGCAAAGTACTGGGCGATCTGGTTGGCCATCTTGATCAGGTTGTCCGTGCTCATCGGCGTACCTCCGCTTTGGCGCCACGGCCCCGGTCCTTGAGCAGACGATGCTGTTCATCGCTGAATTCCTGGAAGCGTTTTTGCCACTCAGAAGGGTGATAAACGCGGCTGACTTCCACGGCGGTAACCTTGTACTCCGGACAGTTGGTGGCCCAGTCGGAGTTGTCGGTGGTGATCACGTTGGCCCCCGATTCCGGGAAGTGGAAGGTGGTGTACACCACGCCCGGGGCGACCCGTTCGGTGATCCGCGCACGCAGCACGGTTTGCCCGGCGCGGCTGCCGATACCGACCCAGTCACCTTCGTTGATACCACGGCTTTCGGCGTCGGTCGGGTGGATTTCCAGGCGGTCTTCGTCATGCCAGGCGACGTTGTCGGTACGCCGGGTTTGAGCACCGACGTTGTACTGGCTGAGGATGCGCCCGGTGGTCAGCAGCAGCGGATAGCGACTGTTGACCTTTTCCTCGGTGGGCACGTAACCGGTGAGCATGAAGCGCCCCTTGCCGCGCACGAACTCCTCGATGTGCATGGTCGGCGTGCCGTCCGGTGCCTCGGCGTTGCACGGCCATTGCAGGCTGCCGTGGCTATCCAGCGCGGCGTAGCTGACGTTGGTGAACGTCGGCGTCAGGCTGGCGATTTCATCCATGATTTGCGACGGGTGCGTGTAATTCATCGGGTAGCCCAACGCATTGGCCAGGGCCACCGTGCCTTCCCAGTCGGCCTTGCCGCCCAGCGGGTCCATGACTTTGCGTACCCGCGAGATACGCCGCTCGGCGTTGGTGAAGGTGCCGTCTTTTTCCAGGAACGAACTGCCCGGCAGGAACACATGGGCGAACTTGGCGGTTTCGTTGAGGAAAATGTCCTGCACCACCACGCATTCCATGGCCGACAGGGCCGCAGTGACGTGCTGGGTATTCGGATCGCTCTGGGCGATGTCTTCGCCCTGGCAATACAGGCCCTTGAAACTGCCGGCCAGGGCCGACTCGAACATGTTGGGGATGCGCAGGCCCGGGTCGGGTTGCAGGGTGACGTTCCAGGCCTGTTCGAACTGCGCCCGCACCACCTCGTTGGAGATGTGCCGGTAGCCAGGTAGTTCGTGGGGGAAGGAGCCCATGTCGCAGGAGCCCTGAACGTTGTTCTGCCCCCGTAGCGGGTTCACGCCCACGCCTTCGCGGCCGATGTTGCCCGTGGCCATGGCCAGGTTGGCGATGCCCATCACGGAAGTACTGCCCTGGCTGTGCTCGGTAACGCCCAGGCCGTAGTAGATCGCCGCGTTGCCACCGGTGGCATACAGGCGCGCGGCGGCACGAATGTCGGCAGCGGGTACACCGCAGATCGGGCCAAGGGCTTCCGGCGAGTTTTCCGCGCGGCTGACAAACTCACTCCAGATCGCGAAATCGCTACCCTCGCAACGGGCGTCGATAAAGGCCTGGTTTTGCAGGCCTTCAGTGATGATCACGTGGGCCAAGGCATTGAGCATGGCGACGTTGGTGCCAGGGCGCAGAGCCAAATGATATTCGGCGCGGGCGTGCACCGTGTCCACCAGATCGATGCGTCGCGGATCGATGACGATCAGCCGCGCGCCTTCACGCAGGCGGCGCTTGAGTTGCGAGGCGAACACCGGGTGGGCGTCGCTGGGGTTGGCGCCCATCACCAGGATCACATCGGCCTGCATCACCGAGTCGAAACTCTGGGTGCCGGCGGACTCGCCCAGGGTTTGTTTCAGGCCATAGCCGGTCGGCGAGTGGCAGACCCGCGCACAGGTGTCGACGTTGTTGTTGCCGAAGGCCGCACGCACCAGTTTCTGCACCAGATAGGTTTCTTCGTTGGTGCAACGGCTGGAGGTGATGCCACCGATAGAGTCGCGGCCATATTTTTGCTGCAGACGTCGGAATTCGCTGGCGGCGTAAGTCACCGCTTCATCCCAGCTGACTTCCTGCCAAGGGTCGCTGATGTGCTTGCGGATCATCGGCTTGGTGATGCGATCCGGGTGGGTGGCGTAGCCCCAGGCAAAGCGCCCTTTGACGCAAGAGTGGCCATGGTTGGCCTGTCCGTTCTTGTCCGGAACCATGCGCACCAGTTGGTCGCCTTTCATCTCGGCGCGGAACGAGCAACCCACGCCGCAATAGGCACAGGTGGTGATCACGCTGCGTTCCGGCTGGCCCAGCTCGACCACGCTTTTTTCCATCAGCGTCGCGGTAGGGCAGGCTTGTACACAGGCACCGCAGGACACGCATTCCGAATCGAGGAAGTTATCACCGCCAGCCGCAGCCACGCGGGACTCAAAACCACGCCCGGTGATGGTCAGGGCGAAGGTGCCCTGGGTTTCTTCGCAGGCGCGCACGCAACGGTTGCAGACGATGCACTTGCTCGGGTCGTAGTCGAAGTAGGGGTTGGAGGTGTCTTTCACGTCCTCCAGATGGTTCTCGCCTTCATAGCCATAACGCACTTCCCGCAGGCCCACCTGACCGGCGACGGTTTGCAGCTCGCAGTTGCCGTTGGCCGAGCAGGTCAGGCAATCCAGCGGGTGATCGGAGATGTACAACTCCATGACATTGCGGCGCAGGGTCGCGAGCTTCGGCGTCTGGGTATGCACGGTCATGCCTTCAGTGACCGGCGTGGTGCAGGACGCAGGGTAGCCGCGCATGCCGTCGATCTCCACCAGGCACATGCGGCAGGAGCCAAAAGCTTCCAGGCTGTCGGTGGCACAGAGTTTCGGAATGGTGGTGCCCAGCAGCGCGGCAGCGCGCATTACCGAGGTGCCTTCAGGCACGCTGATGCTGCGGCCGTCGATGTTCAGGGTGACTTGCACCTGGCTGTCGCGGGCAGGTGTACCCAGATCGATATCGGTTTTAGGGTCAAAGAGAGTGATCATTGCTCGGCCTCCGAGGGCTGCAAGCCGAAGTCGGCGGGGAAGTGCTTGAGGGCGCTGGCGACCGGGAAGGAAACCATGCCGCCCAACGCGCACAGCGAACCGTATTGCAGGGTGTCGCACAGGTCCTTGAGGATGATCACTTGCTCATCGCGACCGCTCGCGTCTGGCGCGGCGAGCAGCCGGTCGATCACCTCAACGCCACGGGTCGAACCGATGCGGCACGGCGTGCATTTGCCACAGGATTCCTCGGCGCAAAACTGCATCGCGAAGCGCGCCATATGGGCCATGTCCAGGGTGTCGTCAGCCACTACCACACCACCGTGACCGAGCATCGCGCCAATGGCGGTGAAGGCTTCGTAATCCAGCGGTGTATCGAATTGCGAAGGTGGCACCCAGGCGCCAAGAGGGCCGCCCACCTGCGCAGCCTTCAGCGGCCGGCCACTGGCGGTCCCGCCGCCGTAGTCTTCCACCAGTTCGCGCAGGGTCAGGCCAAAGGCCCGTTCCACCAGGCCACCGTGACGAATATTGCCCGCCAGCTGGAAGGGCATGGTGCCCAGGGAACGGCCCATGCCGTAATCGCGATAGAACTGCGCACCCTTGGCCAGAATCAGCGGCACTGAGGCCAAAGTCAGCACGTTGTGCACCAGCGTCGGCAGGCCGAACAGACCCTTCAAGGCAGGAATTGGCGGCTTGGCACGAACGATCCCGCGCTTGCCTTCGAGGGAGTCCAGCAGCGCGGTTTCTTCACCGCAGATGTAAGCGCCGGCACCGACGCGCACTTCCATATCGAAAGCCTGACTGCTGCCGCCGACATTGGCGCCGAGGTAACCGGCGTCTCGGGCGATGTTCAACGCCGCACGCAGCGTGGCCACAGCATCGGGATATTCCGAGCGAACATAGATGTAGCCGTAAGTGGCACCGACGGTAATGCCGGCAATGGCCATGCCTTCGATCAGCAGGAAGGGGTCGCCTTCCATCAACATGCGGTCGGCGAAGGTGCCGGAATCGCCTTCGTCGGCGTTGCATACGATGTACTTTTGCGCAGCCTGAGTGCCGCGCACCGTGCGCCATTTGATCCCGGCGGGGAAAGCCGCACCGCCACGGCCACGCAGGCCTGAATCGAACACCGCCGTCGCGGTCTGCTCGCCGCCCAGGGCGATGGCTTGGGTCAAGCCCTCGAAACCGCCATGAGCCCGGTAATCTTCGAGGGACAGCGGCCGGGTAATACCAGCACGGGCGAACAACAGGCGTTGTTGAGTCTTCAGATAAGACAATTCTTCCACCAGGCCCAAGGCCAGTGGATGGCTGGACGGCTCGCCTTGCAACGCATCGAGCACAGACGGCACATCGGCAGCGGTCAATGGGCCGAAACCGATCCGGCCTTGGGGGCTGTCCACTTCCAGCAGCGGCTCCAGCCAGTACAGGCCGCGCGAACTGGTGCGCTGTAGCTCCAGCGGCAGATTGCGTTCCTTGGCCTGAGTGATCAGGGCCACGGATACCTCATCGGCACCCACGGCACGGGCTAGCGAATCACAGGGCAGATAGAGAGTCGGCATCACGCGTCCTCCCGACAAGCATCGAGCAATGCATCCAGACGCTCGGCACTGAGCCGCGCATGCACCCGGCCATCCAGCTCCAGCGCCGGCGAACAGGCGCAGGCACCAAGGCAATACACCGGACGCAAACTGATGCTGCCATCGGCGCTGCTGCCGTGATCGTCCAGTTGCAGACGATCGCGCAACTGCGCGGCCAACTGCTCGGCACCGCGACTCTTGCACGACTCAGCCCGGCACAGCCGCAGGATATGTTTGGCCGGCGGCGCGGTACGGAAGTCATGGTAAAAACTGATCACCCCGCGAACCTCGGCCTGACTCAGATTGAGGGCATGAGCAATCTCGGGGACGGCGACATCGGGGACGTAACCGATGCGTTCCTGAATATCATGAAGAATGGGCAACAGCGCACCCGCAGAGCCCTTGTGGCGCTCCAGCAGACTGTTGACCACAGGCAGGTGCAACATCTCATCAGGCATTCAGCAATCCTCACGGTCACGGACAAACCAGATGGTCGTCGGTCGTCCGAAAGTGTCGGCTGCGGCACTCACACCACGTCACGGTATCGTGGCATTTTCAGGCCGTTGGCCAGGGCACCCTGAGCGGGCATCTTGTTGTGCCCGGCGCGGTCTTCGCCGCATCTCTACTGGGCATAAAGGGCAGCTTGCCACGCTGCTGTTGATCGACCTGCACCAAAGCGACGTGCTCGGTTCTGCCTACGACTATCCATTAAGTCTAGATGAGTGCCGCAAGGGGCGTTCATACACTGGCCCAATGCCCTGAGGGCTTGTCGATGGCTGATGTATAGCAAGCATTACAGGTGAAAAGAAGCATCAGAACCAAGGGCAATTCTACGGAGCAGATCCGCCGATCCATTCTGCTACAAACCGAAAGCCATCCCCCGAACCGAACACAAAACGCCCCGAAAAACCTCAAGGCCAAGCCGAAATACCACCCGCCACACAACCCCCCTGTGGGAGCGAGCTTGCTCGCGATAGCGCCAGCCCAACCACCCTCAATGCTGAAGATTGCACCACAAACCCACTCACACACTGGGGCCAAACAATGCCCGCCAGCCCACCGCAACCCCCTGTAGGAGCGAGCCTGCTCGCGAAAAACGCAAGGCATCCACGTGTCCCGCTGAATACCCCGGCCACCGCAACCAAGCCCGCTCTCACAGCGTCACGCCTGACTTTTGAAACCAAAAACTATCCTGGCGCCTCGCCCACTACCCCTCAGCCTTAGTCCCCGTCCGTTTAGACGCCAGCTCATTATCCCGATCCCGAGTAAGCACCTTCACTGCATCATCCACCAACGCCTTACTCATCGAAGTCAGATAATGCGCCGCCCAAGCGTGACGGTCGGTATCTCTGGCATAAGCAGCATCTTCAGTGAGCGTCTTGGCCAGGAACAGAAAATCGGAGGCCATGGACAATGCATCGCCGAGAGGAACGCCGCGAGTGACATGAAACAGCGCTTGATCCGCGCAGTAGATGGCAGGTGTCAGGCCGATGGTTTTGAGTTCGGGTTGTTCGGTCATTGGCCACCTCCGAGGATGGAGAGGCAATGGGGGAGGGTGTTACGCGATTGGGGATTGCGTAGAGGGGACAGCCAAATTTCAAACGGATTTGTCTTGGTCATGGTCAACATCCTTGATTTGAGGAGCTGCCACGAGCCTTCTCACGGGCTTGGGTGACAGCCGTGCGCGGGGTGAGAAACCGGCAATCAAGGCAACCGGTAGACCCGAAGGTCTCCCACGCACAGCCGCCATAAAGCCATATCGCAGACGAAAAAAAACGCCGCGATAGGTTTTTGGGCGCTTTGCGCCTTGATTGTTTCGGGCTCTCACACCCGGTCGCTGAATTGGCAGCGACGGTGGGAGGGTATCGTGGAGATCCGTTTCCTGCAACCGTCGAGAGTGCTGGGGATGACTATGTAGCCAGTTGTTGCTGAGGTTCAGTATTGACGGCGTAGGGGCAGGCTTTTGCGTTATGACAAGTATTGCAACATGCCATTTGTCTGCGGGTTACATATTTGCGCTTCGGGTCGTTGCGGACTTCCCCCATAATCGCGCGCTTCCACCAGTCTTCTCATGTCAGTAGTTCTGGTTCTCTACTAGTCTGTAGTCGCTACCACCAGACCTTTTCATAGCCAAGGAGAGCGGCAATGCAAAATAGCTGGAACAGGCGTGAGCCCGATGCATCTGCCACGGATGCGCTTGAGCGATTACTGGCCCTATCTGATTTGCGTGCGACCCTATGAGCCAAGCAGCCCTAGTCAATCCCAGCCTACTCACCTGGTCTCGTGAGCGCGCAGGTCTCTCCACTGAGCAGGTGGCAAAAAAGCTGCCAGTGAAGCCTGATCGAGTAAAGGAGTGGGAAACTGGCGAGACGAAACCAACGTTCCTACAGGCTCAAAAGTGGGCGAGTGTTGCTCACATCCCTTTTGGCTTCTTGTTTCTTCAGCACCCGCCTGTCGAACAGCTGCCTTTACCAGATCTGCGGACAGTGGGAGGGATTGCTCCACAACGTCCCACTTTGGAACTGTTGGATACCGTAAGGGATGCCATACGTAAGCAGGACTGGTACCTGGAGTATCTGCAAAATCAGGAGCATCAACCGCTGGCATTTGTAGGTCGCTTCAGTAGTCGATCTCAAGTCAGAGAGGTGGTGGACGATATCCGTCGGGTCCTCGGCGTGAACCCTGACATTGCTCGATTGGACTATGAAAAATACAGCCGTGCCTTGATCGAAGCTGCTGAAGCGGCTGGCGTTTTGGTGATGCGCAGTGGCATTGCGCTAGGGAACACTCACCGCAAACTTGAAGTGAGCGAATTTCGAGGTTTTGCCATCAGCAATGCCTACGCCCCCGTTATATTTATCAACAGTTCCGACGCACCGACCGCCAGGCTGTTCACTTTAATTCACGAGCTTGCCCATATCTGGATAGGCAGCAGTGGAGTGTCTGACGGGAATTCCGCAAATGGTCGAGACGAGGAGCGTTTCTGCAATGCAGTCGCAGGTGAGTTTCTTACTCCCGAAGCTCTATTTCGCGCCCTGTGGAACGCAGATGTTAGCTGGGAAGACAATTTAGCTCCGCTAGCCACTCGGTTTCATATCAGTAAATTAGTTATCGGGCGCCGCGCATTGGATCTTGGATATATAAACCAAGCGCAATACAGCGCTTACTATCGAATGATCCTCAAGGCTTTCCAGGATGAAAAAGGTGGAGCGGGTGACTATTACCGTAACGCCACCGCGAAAAACAGCCCTCGCCTAAGCAAGGCAGTGCTGACTGAAGCAATGAGTGGCCGGATGCTGCTGCGCGAGGCGGGACACTTGCTCGGCGTGCAACCTGCTAAATTAAGGACTCTCGCCAGCAAGATTACGGAATGAATCATTTACTCGACGCTAACACACTGATCGAAGCGAAGAATCGTTACTACGGGATGGCTATCTGTCCTGGATTTTGGCAATGGTTATTGCTTAAAAATAAAGCATTGGATTTAGCAAGCATTGCACCTGTAATGGATGAGCTAACAAAAGGGCATGACGATCTGGCGGGTTGGGCGAAGGACAATTCCGATTTCTTTCACTCCACCACCGATCAGGATACGCAACTGGCATTCGCGCAGATTGCGGGGCTTGTGGCTGATCAAGCGCATAAGATGAAAATAGGCGCTATGGAAGAATTTCTAGCGGGCGCTGACCCTTGGTTAATTGCGAAAGCGATGACGACAGGGGCTACAGTCGTTACTCATGAAGTGCTGAATCTCGACGTTAAACGAAAATTCATCATTCCCAATATTTGTCGGGAGCTTAATGTTCCTTTTTTGAATACGTTTGAGTTGTTGCATAGACTTGAAGCTAGGTTTGTGTTGCCTGCTTGATAAAAGTGGCTCGCTCAAATCGTTTGGGCTCGAAATTTTTAGCAGAGTAAATGGAAATAAATCTGAGGTCCCTTTTTTCTTTGTATTACCGCCTAGACAACAGAAAGAAAACGATCGCGGCACCAACAACCCATAGCCACCACAGACTTCCGCTCGCCGTGCTCTTCAATGGTTCCGGGTCACCTTCGTTGACCTCCATTGTCAGACGCTTATCCACTGTAATGCTCACCACATGCTTATGAATTTCAATGTGAGAGCGAACCAATCCAGTAGTGTCCGGGTGATCAAGAACCTGCTTTTGCAAGACGGGGATTTCAAGATTGACCTTCTCAGCCGCTATGGATTTCTGCAATTGTCTGAAGTGGTTCAGGAGCTGTTCCTTAATTACCACGTCTCCCGAAGCCAACCAGGCGAAGCGGGCCTTGACGTTTTCGGGGAGCCCGTAAGAAAGCACGACCTGATCCAACTTTTCCACGACTACATGCGCAAGGGCGGCAACATCGGCTTGTGGCCCAACTGTATAGGCGTGACGCGAGGAAGGGCCAAAGTGCAACCACACACTTTCTGCTAGTTCGTATTTTTTTTTCTCAGGCATTCGGGGCGGCAGTAGGTCGAACAACCGCTTTGCTACCATGCCCGACATTTTTGTCACGCCCGAGCGCCATTTATACATGGTATTCCGTGCATAACTCTCCGCTTCAGGGCCGTACGTTTTGCCGTATTCCGTTAGGATGGATTCAAATTCAGTTCCAGATAAGCCGAAGAAATATGACTTCACATCTGTATCATTTCCGCCAATTTCCTGCGAAAACGCTTGCGCTTCCTGAATGTGGCGTCGGGCTGCTTCCGCGCCAGTACTGTGGTGATATTTGGTGCCCTTGCGAGAACCATGGTGATAACGTCCCATGGCTTACCCCCTGATCAAGCGAATGATCTTGGACATCAGGCTTTCTTGTCCCTGGCGAACGGTAATTGAGACACGGTAGTCTTTGCCCTCGAAAACCCTGTCGGCAGTAATCATTTGCATGTGACGAAGCGCCATTTGATCTTTGAACTGTTGAAGTGCCATCTTTACTTGATCCCACAAAAACACAGAAGTCGTTTCTGACAAACCTGATTTGTTAAGGGCGATCTGGAATCGCTCCAGCTCAGTCACAGCATCTTCGGGGGCGCGAATTGTGATGCTGCTCCGAAACATTACTTCCCTCCCATGAACATCGCGACAAGCACCACAGCCACAGCGATTATGCCGATAATCATCAGTGTTCGATCCCTTTCACCTGCCGCAGAACGCGACAGTTTCCCTGCAGCAGCGCGGTCAGTATTCCCGATGATCACCTCGGTGCGCCCAATCGACGTGGTCTGCGAGTGCTGAATAGTTGCTGAAGCACCAGTTTGAGTGGCCTTCGCAGTTTGGTCGTTGAAAGAATTTAACGACGCATCTAGAGCAGCAACGTCGATCTTCATTTCCTGTGCTTTCTGTTGAAGCGAAAGCAAGCCTTTGGCGTGCTGAAGACGTAGCTCCGAAACCTGATTGTCGCTTAGACCGCTCAAGTCGATTACATCATTCTGCGTCAGCTTCAGGGACTTATCTGTCGGCACCTCGGCACCTTTCCCAGACACTTGTAAGTTCCGTCCTTCATCATCAGACATCTTGCGTTCCTTATTAGGTATTTCAACCGTTGGGGGTATGCTGTCCTAGCTCGAGCAGGACAAGTAAAGCATCGTAATCCAAGTCGTTGCAGTGTAGCTCGGTAATTGAAGCTCGCGACCAGGTGTGGCTGGAGGAAAAGGGGACCGGAAAAGGGACCGGAAAAGGGGACAGATATATTATTGGAAAAAAATGGATAGTAGCGCCGACGTGTCCCACTAGCAGGCGCACCAGCTTTTTCAGCCGCCCCCTCATTATTGAATGTCTTTCAGATAATCCTTGAGCGCGATGAGCGGGGCATCAAGCTGCTCCAGCGACTGAGCGCCGCTGAACTCACCTGCCACCCTCCGCAACTCACACCCCAACGGCTTATCCACACCCCCAATAGCCTCCAGCGCCAGCCCCACACACTCATCCACCGTCAACTGAATCGCCCCAACATCCCCCCGCCGCATCAGCAACTCAAACACATCCCGCTGGTAGTCACCCATGACCAGATCATCACGCAAAATCGGACTTGAATCCTCCGTCTCGTAAGCCAGTTTGAGGGAGAAGAGAGCGACAGTTTCCAGCTGCAATTCCATGAGGGAATCCTTGTGAAATGTTCCACCGGTGTGGGCGACGTTGAAGAGCAAGATCAAAAGATCGCAGCCTTCGGCAGCTCCTACAGCGACGAGGTGGCTTTTCTACAGACGAAAAAAAAGGCCTTGCAAAGCAAGACCTTTCTTAATTTTGGTGCCCGAGGGGGGACTGTAGGGCTCTATATATTACGTGGCTTGCAGCTTGATTATACAGTGAGGGATACACGTAGGGATGCGGGGTGTCGGCTGCTATCGAGTTGTCACCCTTTCGAGGTGTGCTAGGAAATGAGGGTCGAATTGATTAACTGCCCAATGTGAATTATGAGCTTCGACTGACGACCGTATTCTTCGTCTAGCGTTGGCATAGCCCAGCGCTCTGCAAATACTTTCTTGCCATACTTGAATGCCGCGAATTTTAGTCCTGACGGAGCAGGTTTCGAAGTTAAATCGAGGGAGTAAGGGGTGTCGACCATACTGCGATGCTTCGAGTGATTGTTGAGGGCCGATAGATAGCGAAAGCCCTCATGAACCACTAGGTCAGTCAGCTGCTGATGGATCAGCCCGGTCGGTAATTTTTCAATAATTTTCGCTATGCATATCTCTCGGGGTTTGAGGAAGGTACTCGGATCCAAATTCATCCCAAGAGCGAAGTACACTGTGTGAGCGAGGATATCTGCTGTTGCATGCATATTCTGGACGCAAGCGGTGATGTGTGCAGCAGCTTGGAATCGAGCCTGATTGAAAGCGATGCTTGCAGCATCGTCCCCAAGAATCAACTTCATCATCTCGCCCGGTTCAGCATGACCAGTGGTCGCGGCATTCAGTAAGCGTTTAGCCTCTCCGTAGTGATATTTAGCGAATGCTCCACGTTGAACTATTGAATTTAAAGAAGGACTGAGCATTTCTTGCTGATCATCCCCGTATCGCTGTTGTACAGCACCCCTCAAAACCGCCAAGTTCCATGTAGTCACGAGTGGATCCCTTTCATTAGGTTGTCCAGATCTGCTTAATCGGGGAGGCAAAGGTGATGTTGCAGCCCGTTGCAAACCATAACCCTGGCGGTTGTTCAACGGAGATAGGCGAAGCCATTAGAGCATTTTGGAATCCTGCTGGGGACCCTGAGCATCCACCATGGATACGGGGTCGGAAACCCGCGGGATCGTGGTAGCAGCAGCTTACCCAGCTTACTGAAATTTCAATGTTGAAATTGTAAGGATATTAAAGAAAAAGAAGCACCTTTACCGCATCTGTAAAGGTGTCCCTTCGTGTTGAAGATTGTGAATGCCAGAGCACCGTCAACCACGGGGATAGGTGTCAACCACGTCAACCTGTCAACCAATGTGAAAAAACCTCCCACTAACACGAAGGCGCGGGTTTCCGACCCCGTGCTTGCCGAACGTCTCCAGGGTCCCAGGCGCTGTCGGTGCCCCGATCCTCTGTTCGTTGTTGGCAGACGGCACCTCCCAAGCGTCCTGGCATTCAGCGGCCCAGCGTTCGAATTCTGCATTAGTCGATACCAAGCCAGTATTGCTTTCGCAGGCGGCGCTATGACGCGATAGGGTGTGGGGGCTCGAAAAGACGTGTTACAGGTGTTGCAGGTGTTACAAATGATATTAACTAATTGAATTTGCTAAATATTGTTGATGTTGCACACCGTTCATCTTCCACGTGCGTTGGGTGTTACAAGCCTAATAGGTGTTGCAGCAGCGTTTACAAAATTGAGTATACGGTAGGCCGCATTCGGCCAGAAGAGGACAATCGAGCAAAGGAAACTTGGGCTGATTTTCTATTTCGCAGAGCATCGCGCCGCAAGTCAATTTGATGTCTGTGCGCCACTAAAGGCAATATGTGGCGCATTCTGTCAAATCGAACGCTGCAAGGAAGCCCACATGGCCAGGACGATTTACGACAAGACCACCCGCGCGCTGCTCAAAGACATGCTCGTGAGCTGGAACCTCCAAGCGGGCCAAGTATTCACTGCTGCTCGCGCGATACAGTGGTTTGCGACGAACTACCCCAAACTCAAACCAGGCAGCATCCGCGCGCATTTAGTCCAGGCCGCTACGAACGACCCAAGTCGCCTGCATCATCCCTCGACCAATACCACTGACGACATTCTGTTCAAGGTGGCCCCCGGAGAGTTTCGGCTCTATGAAGCGGGCAAGGATCCGGCGCCTATTCGGGAAATGGTCAAGGGCGATATCGCCGAGCAAGATATAGAGGAGGTTGAAAGCGGTCGCGAGTGTTCTGACGAAACCAACCTACCGGGCTCCACCGAATTTCTACTGGAGAAAGACCTGCAGCGTTACCTGGCCGAAAACCTCGAATGCATCGAGCCGGGCTTGAAGTTGTACGAAGACGAAGACCTACGTGGCATCGAATATGAAGCGGGTGGAGGAAGACGTATCGACATTCTCGCCGTCGACCGTAATGGTGCGTTCGTTGTGATTGAGCTGAAGGTTTCTCGGGGCTACGACCGCGTAATCGGCCAACTGCTGCGCTATATGAACTGGGTTCGGCGCGATCTCGCGGAGCTAGACCAGAAGGTACGCGGCATCATTGTTTGCCGCAGCATGTCCGAGGATCTGCTTCTGGCCTGCTCGAGCATGAAGGACGTGGAGCTGTTCGAATACAAGCTTTCCGTAGCCGTAACTAAAGTACCGGCGCTGCAGCTACCGGAATGAAGAAGACCGCACGACCAATCCAGCAACGCGCAAAAAGGCAAAAAGGGGACTGGCAAAAAGGGGGCAGATTTATTTTCTTGAAAATAAATCTGTCCCCTTTTTGCCCCCTTTTCCGCTTTTCCGTCGAGACTCCAGAGAGCTGGGACGCGGCATACCATTGCTTGGAGTGCTGAGATCGAGAATTCTGGGGTATCTGACATGAAGGTCTGGACGTTATGATGCCCCGCATAGAATAACGACATCAAGGAGGAACGGTGACAAAAAAAACCATTCCCAAGCCATCCTACTTCGACAGCATGGAGTACCTGGGGTTCGTCCACGGTGAGCGTCGGTGGCGGTCGTTATGTGGCCGTCGGCTTTATACTTGGGATGCATTCCATGGAGAAATTGAAGTGTTTTCGTCGCGAGGCAAACATTTGGGTGTTCTCGACGCCACCACTGGCGAAAACATTAAAGATGCCGTAAAGGGGAGGACAGTTGATGTCTAACAAGCGATTCATTGATCTTTGTGTAGAAGGAGAAGTTCTCCCTGAAGAGATAGACGATTTTATTGATGAGTGGCATGAGCTTGATAGTATGGGATCAATATATTCTTACTTAGGGATGACGCGGCAAGAGTATCGCCTATGGGTCCACGATCCCGACATTCTCGCGTTTATAATCACAGCAAGAATTCAAAATCGGGTTATTGATGATGTCGTTGCTGACTTGCACGAGTTACCATTGGCGGCAAGGGCGGACTCTCCTGAGAAGGCAAAATTTCTGATGAGATGGCTTCGGAAGGAAGGGTTCTAATTTGCGCAAAGAGACCGTAGTTAATTATGCCAAACGGATGCACGAAAAATATTCCTTGGATATTCCGGTTGATGTTATCGGGCTGGCAGAAAAGTACGGAGATTTGAAGTTTGTTGATATACCATTTGAAATTGATGGCGTGGCAGCAAACTTAAAGAAAGCTGGGATTAGGCCGACAATACTTGTCAATAAAAACCGCCCAAAAACGAGGCAGCGTTTTACAATCGCACATGAAATAGGTCATGTGATTATTCCTTGGCATATGGGAACGATTTTCGATATTACCAATGGCGCAAACTCGGATGGAACTATTGATTATTGGGAAATGGAGGCTGAAGCCAATGCATTTGCAACTGAGCTGCTAATGCCTACCGCATGGATCGAGGATTTGATAAAAAAAACTTCCAATCCTGCGAAGCTCAACGAGCGGATAGCCAAAAAAGCAGAAGTCTCACCTATTGCTGCAACCCTGCGCCTTAGATCAATCCTGTCTCCTGGCTATATATTTATTGTTTATGGTGGAGATGGCGTGGTTTCATATTCTGGACGAAGTGACGGCACCTATGCTAGTCCACCGCAGCGGGGGGAGGGCGAAAGCGCAATAGATAGGTACGAATATGCCGAAGAGATATACGAGTTTTATTCTGGTCGAGATCGGTACTTATGGTTAAAGCTTCCATCTGAAGTGGAGTTGCATTCAGTCTCTCAAGGAGACTGGCGCGAGATTCTCGAAGAAATAGTTTCTGAAGTCTCAGGTGGCGAAGAGCAAAAGATTAAATACAAGCAGAAACTAAACGGCGTGCTGGGGTACGCGAATGGAGTCATTCGTAGAGGGAATTATAATGAAAAATCTTTGTGTAGCATATGCATCCAGCGATTGGCAGGAAACGAACAGCTTGAGCCGATTACAAGTCATCCAAAATTTAAAGAATTCCTTTCCTCTAAAGTACGAGATTTGATCGAAAAAGCGAGAGGGTAGTAAATAGCGCCTATGTCGGATCAAATTGTCAAGAAAGAATTCGTCTTGGCATAAGTTCGTCTATTCGCTGATCACATAGCCGCCTTCGACCTGTCCTATCGGTCTGCCGATCATCACTTTGTCGAAAGAGGTGAAAGCGTGTTTGCTAGCGATTATCTCAAGTTCGACATGTTCTCCGCCTGCGATGGTCAGTATGGCCGGGTTGCGCTTATCGGTGATGGGTGAAAAAATCCGCTTTTGATCAGGGGACTGAGGTGGAAGACTCTTCTTCAACTAACTACCTCCTGTCCATTGGGTGCTGAATCGCCTCTCCCCCTAGAGTGTCTTTTTTGGGTCGAACTCACCCGGCTATTACAGAAAAGTTTGAGTGCTCAGGACTGGGTAGCTGCATGACCCCTATACTCAAATGGTTGCTGGAGTTGGTTAGCTCGATGCCTCAAGGGCATCGATTGCTTAACCTGCTGGGTGAAAGGAGCAGATTTATTATTGGATAAGATGGGCTACCAGTGCCGTCCGGCAGTTGGGCGTTCCTGCTTCTTAGGTCACCCGCCTTCATTCATTGAATGTCTTTCAAGTAATCCTTAAGCCCGATGAGCGGAGCATCAAGTTGCTCTATCGTCTGCGCACTGCGAAATTCACCCGCCAACCTCCGCAACTCCCGCCCCAACGGTTTATCCACACCGCCAATGGCCTCCAGCGCCAACCCCACACACTCACCCACCTTCACCTGAATCGTCTCAACATCCCCCCGCCGCACCAGCAACTCAAACACATCCCGCTGGTAGTCACCCATGACCAGATCGTCACGCAAAATCGGGCTTGAATCTTCCGATTCGTAAGCCAGTTTGAGGGAGAAGAGGGCGACGGTTTCCAGGTGCAATTCCATGGGGGGAATCCTTGTGAAATTTTCCGGCGGTGCGGGTGGTGTGGAAGAGCAGGGTCAAAAGCATCGCCAGCAAGCCGGCTCCTACAGGTCGGTGAGATGGCAGGTGCTTTTCTGCAGACGAAAAAAAAGGCCTTGCTAAGCAAGACCTTTCTTAATTTTGGTGCCCCGAGGGAGACTCGAACTCCCACTCCTTTCGAAAACGGATTTTGAATCCGCCGCGTCTACCAATTCCGCCATCAGGGCTCAATGGCGGCGAAGTATAGAGATGAGATAACCGCTGGTCAATCAGGTACATGGAGAATTTTTGATAATTCCGCTAGACTTCCCGGCCCTGCTAGACGAACCCCATCATGCGCGTTGCTGACTTTACCTTCGAGCTCCCTGATTCGCTGATCGCCCGCCATCCGCTGGCCGAGCGGCGCAATAGTCGCCTGTTGACCCTTGATGGGGTCAGCGGCGCCCTGGCACACCGTCAATTCACTGATTTGCTGGAGCATTTGCGTCCCGGCGACTTGATGGTGTTCAACAATACCCGGGTGATTCCGGCGCGGCTGTTTGGCCAGAAGGCTTCCGGCGGCAAGCTGGAAATCCTGGTGGAGCGGGTGCTGGACAGTCATCGCGTGCTGGCCCATGTGCGCTCCAGCAAGTCGCCGAAGCCGGGGTCGAAGATCCTGATCGACGGCGGTGGCGAGGCCGAGATGCTGGCGCGTCATGATGCGTTGTTCGAGCTTGGGTTTGCCGAGGAAGTGCTGCCGCTGCTCGACCGCGTCGGGCACATGCCGTTGCCTCCTTATATAGACCGCCCGGACGAGGGCGCGGACCGTGAGCGTTACCAGACCGTCTACGCCGAGCGTTTGGGCGCGGTGGCGGCGCCGACGGCGGGGCTGCATTTCGATCAGGTGCTGATGGAGGCGATTGCCGCCAAGGGCGTCGAGACCGCGTTCGTGACCTTGCACGTTGGCGCCGGTACGTTCCAGCCGGTGCGGGTGGAGAAGCTCGAAGACCACCACATGCACACAGAATGGCTGGAAGTCGGCCAGGACGTGGTCGATGCCGTTGCCGCCTGCCGCGCTCGCGGTGGTCGCGTGGTGGCGGTGGGGACCACCAGCGTGCGTTCCCTGGAAAGTGCCGCCCGCGATGGCGTGCTCAAGCCGTTCAGCGGCGATACAGACATTTTCATCTACCCTGGCCGGCCGTTTCATGTGGTCGATGCCCTGGTCACCAACTTCCATTTGCCTGAATCCACGCTGTTGATGCTGGTTTCGGCGTTCGCCGGTTATCCCGAGACCATGGCTGCCTACAAGGCTGCGGTCGACAACGGTTACCGCTTTTTCAGCTACGGTGATGCGATGTTCATCACGCGTAATCCTGCGCCGACTGCCCCTAAAGAATCGGGCCCAGAGGAAACTGTATGAGTCGCACCTGTCGTATGTCTTTCGAGCTGCTGGCCACTGATGGCAAGGCTCGTCGCGGTCGTTTGACCTTCCCGCGCGGTACCGTCGAGACCCCGGCTTTCATGCCGGTGGGCACCTACGGCACGGTCAAGGGCATGCTGCCACGGGATATCGAGGCGACTGGCGCTGAAATCATTCTGGGCAACACTTTCCACCTGTGGCTGCGTCCGGGCACGGAAGTGATCAAGAAACACGGCGACCTGCACGATTTCATGCAGTGGAAAGGCCCGATTCTGACTGACTCCGGCGGTTTCCAGGTGTTCAGCCTGGGCGCGATGCGCAAGATCAAGGAGGAGGGCGTGACCTTCGCTTCCCCGGTCGACGGCGCCAAGGTGTTCATGGGGCCGGAAGAGTCGATGCAGGTCCAGCGTGACCTGGGCTCCGACATCGTGATGATTTTCGACGAATGCACGCCGTACCCGGCCGACGAAGACGTCGCCCGTATTTCCATGGAATTGTCCCTGCGTTGGGCCAAGCGTTCGAAAGAAGCCCATGGCGACAACACGGCGGCGCTGTTCGGAATCGTTCAGGGCGGCATGCACCAGGACCTGCGCATGCGCTCCCTGGAAGGCCTGGACAAGATCGGCTTCGACGGCCTGGCCATCGGCGGCCTGTCGGTGGGCGAGCCCAAGCACGAGATGATCAAGGTGCTGGATTACCTGCCGGGCATGATGCCGGCTGACAAACCTCGTTACCTTATGGGCGTTGGCAAACCGGAAGACTTGGTTGAGGGTGTGCGCCGCGGTGTGGACATGTTCGATTGCGTGATGCCAACCCGTAATGCCCGCAATGGGCATCTGTTCATTGATACCGGCGTGCTGAAGATCCGTAACGCGTTCCATCGCCATGATGATTCGCCGCTCGATCCGACCTGCGATTGCTATACCTGCCAGAACTTCTCCCGCGCTTATCTGCATCACCTGGACAAGTGCGGCGAAATGCTGGGAAGCATGCTCAATACCATCCATAACTTGCGCCATTATCAAGTGCTTATGGCTGGTTTGCGCGAGGCTATTCAACAGGGTACATTGGCCGCCTTTGTCGATGCCTTCTACGCCAAACGCGGGTTGCCTGTTCCGCCTTTGGACTGAGTTTACTGACCCCAAGATTCAACATTTGCAACTGGAGTGCTAAATGAGCTTTTTTATCTCTAATGCCATGGCAGACGCTGCTGCACCTGCGGCAGCCCCTATGGGCGGCGGTTTCGAGTGGATTTTCCTGGTCGGCTTCCTGGTCATCTTCTACCTGATGATCTGGCGTCCACAGGCCAAGCGCGCCAAAGAGCAGAAAAACCTGCTGAGCAGCCTGCAGAAAGGCGACGAAGTTGTGACCACCGGCGGCATCGCCGGCAAGATCACTAAAGTGGCCGACGATTTCGTCGTTCTGGAAGTTTCCGACACCGTCGAAATGAAGTTCCAGAAAGGCGCCATCGCCGCCACGCTGCCAAAAGGCACGCTCAAAGCGATCTAAGTTTCAACTTCATTTTCAATCGACGGGGCGCGCAAGGCGCCCCGCGTCATAAACGGGCGGCGTGATGCTGAACAAATATCCTCTGTGGAAATACATTCTGATCCTGGCGGTGCTGGCGGTCGGTCTGATTTATTCCGCTCCCAATCTTTATCCTGATGACCCGGCCATTCAGGTCAGCGGTGCAAGCACTGCGCTGCAGGTCAATCAGGCTGATCTGGATCGCGTGAGCGCTGCGCTCAAGGAATCCGGGATCAACGTCAAGGCTGCCACGCTGGCAGAGGGCGGCAAGGGCGGTCTGATTCGCCTGACCAAGGCTGAAGACCAGCTGCCGGCCAAGGACGTCGTGCGCAAGGCATTGGGTGATGACTACGTCGTCGCGCTGAACCTGGCACAAACCACCCCGCAATGGCTGCGCAACCTCGCTGCGCATCCGATGAAGCTGGGTCTGGACTTGTCCGGTGGTGTGCACTTCCTGCTGGAAGTGGACATGGACAAAGCCCTCGACGCGCGCCTGAAAGTCTACGAAGGTGACGTCAAGAGCCTGCTGCGTAAAGAGAAGCTGCGCTATCGCAGTCTGCCGCAACTGGGCGGTGCCATTCAGCTGGGCTTCACTGATGAAGCAGCCCGCGAACAGGCCCGTACGCTGATCCGCAAGAACTTCAACGATTTCGACATTGTTCCGGCCGACCTCAACGGTCAACCGGTGCTGCGTCTGGCGATGACCCCGGCCAAGCTGGCGGAAATCCGTGAATACTCCATCAAGCAGAACTTGACCACGGTACGTAACCGCGTCAACGAGCTGGGTGTTGCCGAACCGATCGTCCAGCGTCAGGGCGCCAACCGCATCGTGGTTGAGCTGCCGGGCGTGCAGGACACCGCCGAAGCCAAGCGTATCCTCGGCAAGACGGCCAACCTCGAGTTCCGTCTGGCGGCTGAGCCGGGTGCTTCGAAAGCCACTTCCGAATCCTTCGAGTTCCGTGAGGGCAACCGTCCTCCTGCGCTGATCGAGCGTGGCCTGATCATCACCGGTGACCAGGTAACCGACGCCAAGGCTGGCTTCGACGAGCACGGCAGGCCAGAAGTGAATATCCGTCTGGATGGCCATGGCGGCGAGCTGATGAGTCGTGCGACCCGTTCGAACGTCGGTCGCAGCATGGCGGTGATCTTCATCGAGCAGCGCCCGGTTACCACTTACACCAAGCAGGTGGTCAACGGCGTCGAGAAAGACGTTCCGGTTCAGACCTTCAAGGAAGAGAAGAAGATCATCAGCCTGGCGACCATTCAGTCGCCGCTGGGTGCTCAGTTCCGCATCACTGGCCTGAACGGCCAGGGCGAGTCGTCCGAACTGGCGCTGCTGCTGCGTGCCGGTGGTCTGGCCGCTCCGATGTACTTCGCTGAAGAACGCACCATCGGTCCAAGCCTGGGTGCCGACAACATCACCAAGGGTATCGATGCATCGCTGTGGGGCATGCTGTTCGTCTCGCTGTTCATCATCGCCATCTACCGCTTCTTCGGCATTATCGCCACCGTCGCGCTGACGGTGAACATGGTGATGCTGCTGGCCTTGATGTCTCTGCTGGGTGCAACGCTGACTCTGCCGGGTATCGCCGGTATCGTGTTGACCATGGGTATGGCGGTCGACGCCAACGTGCTGATCTTCTCGCGGATCCGTGAAGAGATCGCCGCCGGCATGACCGTGCAGCGCGCAATCAACGAAGGCTTCGGCCGGGCATTCACCGCGATTCTCGACGCCAACCTGACAACACTGTTGGTCGGCGGCATCCTCTTTGCCATGGGCACCGGCCCGGTCAAGGGCTTTGCAGTGACCATGTCCCTCGGGATCTTTACCTCGATGTTCACGGCCATCATGGTGACCCGCGCGATGGTCAACCTGATCTTCGGCGGTCGTGACTTCAAGAAGTTGTGGATTTAAGGGGCTGCCATGTTACGTACAATCAACTTCATGGGCGTTCGCAACTTTGCGTTCGGCGTCACATTGTTCCTTACGGTGCTGGCCTTGTTCAGCGTCGCCACCAAGGGCATGAACTGGGGCCTGGACTTCACCGGCGGTACGCTCATCGAGCTGACCTACGAGCGTCCGGCCGACGTCACCAAGGTGCGTGAGCAGCTGGTGACCGCGGGTTATCACGAAGCCATCGTGCAGAACTTCGGTGCAACCACCGACCTGCTGGTGCGCATGCCTGGCGAAGACCCGCAACTGGGTCACCAGGTGGCCGAAGCCTTGCAGAAGGTGGGCGGCGAGAACCCGGCGACGGTCAAGCGCGTCGAGTTCGTCGGCCCGCAGGTGGGTGAAGAGCTGCGCGACCAGGGCGGCCTCGGCATGCTGATGGCGCTGGGCGGCATCCTGATCTACCTGGCGTTCCGCTTTCAGTGGAAGTTTGCGGTCGGTGCGATCGTGTCCCTGATCCACGACGTGATCGTGACCATCGGTATCCTGTCGTTCTTCCAGATCACCTTCGACCTGACGGTGCTGGCGGCGGTGCTGGCGATCATCGGTTACTCGCTCAACGACACCATCGTGGTATTCGACCGGGTTCGTGAGAACTTCCGGGTACTGCGCAAGGCCAGCCTGATCGAGAACATCAACATCTCGACCACGCAAACCCTGCTGCGGACCATGGCGACTTCGATTTCCACCTTGCTGGCGATCGCGGCCCTGCTGTTCTTCGGTGGCGACAACCTGTTCGGCTTCTCCATTGCCCTGTTCATCGGTGTTCTGGCGGGTACTTACTCGTCGATCTACATCGCGAACGTGGTGCTGATCTGGCTGAACCTGAGCACGGAAGACCTGATTCCTCCGGCCAATACCGAGAAGGAAGTCGACGACCGTCCTTGAAGGAAGCTTCTTTCAGTGATGTAGTCCGAAAAAGGCGCGAGTTGAACTCGCGCCTTTTTTTGTGCTCCAAGGCTGGGAGAAGCGCGGGTTTATCCCGCATTTGATGGTCCAGGAGGTTCATGTGAACAAGTCGATGCTGGTTGGTGCTGTACTGGGTGCTGTCGGTGTGACTGCCGGGGGTGCTGTGGCCACCTACAGCCTGGTTAAAAGCGGCCCGGAGTTCGCACAAGTACTCGCCGTTGAGCCGGTCAAGACACAAATCAAGACTCCACGTGAAGTGTGCAAGGATGTAGCGGTCACCCGGCAGGCGCCGGTGAAAGATCAACATCAGATCGCCGGTACGGTGGTCGGTGCATTGGCAGGTGGTTTGCTGGGTAACCAGATCGGTGGCGGCAGCGGTAAGAAGATCGCCACGGTCGCAGGTGCTGTCGGTGGCGGTTACGCCGGTAACAAGGTGCAGGAAGGCATGCAGGAGCGTGATACCTACACCACCACCCAGACCCGCTGTAACACGGTTAACGACATCAGTGACAAGGTTGTAGGTTACGACGTGCGTTATTCGCTGGACGGCAAGGAAGGCAAGGTGCGCATGGATCGTGATCCAGGCAACCAGATTCCGGTGGATAAGGAAGGCAAGTTGATCTTGTCGGAGAATCAGACGGCTCACTGATCTGCTGATGCTGGATTAAAAAAGAAGCACCCTGCGGGGTGCTTTTTTGTGCCCGCGATTTATGCGCCACCGCAATCCCCTGTAGGAGCGAGCCTGCTCGCGAAGAACCTAAGGGCACCGCGTTTATCCAGAATTCCCGCGTTATCGTTGACGACCTTCGCGAGCAGGCTCGCTCCTACAGAGGATTGCGGTGTTTTGAGGGGCAAATTCCAGGCATAAAAAAGCACCCCGAAGGGTGCTTTTTCTGTCGCTGGAAGCTTAGCGCTTCAGCGAGGCTGGCAGGTGCGGCTGGATGGCCGTCAGGACTGCCTTGAAGCACTTGGTGTTGCCGGCAACGACGTGGCCTTTTTCAAGGAAGTCGTGACCGCCGGTGAAGTCGCTCACCAGGCCGCCAGCTTCCTGGATCAGCAGGGCGCCTGCCGCCATGTCCCATTCGGACAGGCCCGACTCCCAGAAGGCGTCGAAACGGCCGGCGGCCACGTAGGCCAGGTCCAGGCTTGCAGAGCCGGCGCGGCGGATGCCGGCAGTCTGGCCAACCAGGGCGCGGAACATGCCCAGGTAGTTGTCGAGGTTGTCCATCTGGTCGTCACGGAACGGGAAGCCGGTACCCAGCAGGGCGCCGTCGAGGCTGGTGCGACCGCTGACGCGCAGGCGACGACCGTTCAGTTGAGCGCCGCGACCACGGCTGGCGGTGAATTCTTCCTGGCGAACCGGGTCCAGAACAACAGCGTGCTCAAGACGACCGCGGTATTTGCAGGCGATGCTGACAGCGAAGTGAGGAATGCCGCGCAGGAAGTTGGTGGTGCCGTCCAGCGGATCGATGATCCACAGGTACTCTTCGCCTTCGATGCCGGTGCCGGCGTGCATGCCGGTCTCTTCACCCAGGATCGAGTGATTCGGGTACGCCTTGCGCAGGGCGTCGATGATTTTCTGTTCGGCGGCGCGATCCACCTCGGATACGTAATCCTTGGCGTCTTTTTCGTCGACCTTGATGGTATCCAGGCGCTCGATGGAGCGGAAGATCAATTCACTGGCGCTGCGGGCGGCGCGCAGCGCGATATTCAGCATGGGCTGCATGGATGTGTCACCTAAGGTTGTTAAAGAAAGCCGGGCATTCTATCAGAAAGTTTCTACAGGAGAAGGACGACGTTCGCTTTCATGGCTTAACGGTAGGTTCAGCTGTAAGATTCGGCTCCCGATTATTGTGTTCGAGAGCGCCTCCCTTGCTGCAAAACATTCGTGTCGTCCTGGTCAATACCAGCCATCCGGGCAATATCGGCGGGGCTGCGCGTGCCATGAAGAACATGGGGCTGTCGCGGCTGGTGCTGGTCGAGCCTCGTGTGTTCCCGCATCACGAGGCCGATGCCCGTGCCTCCGGTGCCGGGGACATCCTTGAAAACGCGCAGGTCGTCGCCACCTTGGAAGATGCCTTGGTCGGTTGCAACCTGGTGCTTGGTACCAGTGCTCGCGACCGGCGCATTCCCTGGCCGCTGCTCGATCCCCGCGAATGCGGAACGAAGGTGGTCGAGGAGGCGGGGCAGGGTGCGGAAATCGCTCTGGTGTTCGGTCGTGAAGATTCCGGCCTGACCAACGAAGAGCTGCAGCGATGTCATTATCACGTGCACATTCCATCAGACCCTGAGTTCAGTTCACTGAACCTTGGGGCGGCGGTGCAGGTGTTGGGTTATGAAGTGCGCATGTCCTGGCTGGCGGCCCAAGGTCAGCCGAGCAAGGTCGAGAAGGAAGAAGTGGCCTCGGTCAAAAGCGCTGAGCTGGCGACCATGGACGAGCTGGAGCGATTCTATGAGCACCTGGAGCAGACCCTGGTGGCCATCGAATTCCTCGATCCGGAAAAGCCACGGCACTTGATGGCGCGCCTGCGCCGGTTGTACGGACGCAGCTCGGTCAGCCGGGCGGAAATGAATATTTTGCGTGGCATCCTCACGGAAACCCAAAAAGCGGCCCGTGGTGAGCTCCTTAAGCGGAAGGATTAATGATGTTCGAGCGTTTGCGTGAAGATATCCAGAGCGTATTCCACCGAGACCCGGCGGCGCGTAACGCTTTTGAAGTCCTGACTTGCTATCCGGGCATGCACGCCATCTGGATCCACCGTTTGTCGGCGATGCTGTGGCGCGCGGACCTGAAATGGCTGGCGCGGCTGGTGTCGAACTTCGGCCGCTGGCTGACCGGGATCGAGATCCATCCGGGTGCCAAGGTCGGTCGTCGTTTCTTCATTGACCATGGCATGGGCATCGTCATCGGTGAAACCGCCGAGATCGGCGATGACGTCACTATTTATCAGGGTGTGACCCTGGGCGGCACCAGCTGGAACAAGGGCAAGCGTCACCCGACCTTGGGTGATGGCGTCGTGGTCGGGGCGGGCGCGAAGGTGCTCGGCCCGTTCACTGTCGGTGCCGGTGCCAAGGTGGGTTCCAATGCTGTCGTGACCAAGGAAGTGCCGCCGGGTGCCACTGTGGTGGGTATTCCGGGGCGAATCATCGTCAAATCCGACGAAGAGCAAGATGCCAAGCGTAAGGCCATGGCCGAGAAGATCGGCTTCGATGCCTACGGTGTGACTGAAGACATGCCTGACCCGGTGGCTCGCGCCATTAACCAGTTGCTCGATCACCTGCAGGCGGTCGATGGTCGTCTGGAGGGGATGTGCGGGGCGTTGAAGGACCTGGGCAGCAATTACTGTGCGAAAGATCTGCCTGAGCTGCGCGAAGAAGATTTCGCCTGTGTGAAGGACAAGGATCAGAGTCAGGCCAGCTAAACCGAGTCGAATTCATCGCGAGCAAGCTCGCTCCCACAGGTGATCAAGTTGTACAGGCTGACGCGGTCCAGTGTGGGAGCGAGCTTGCTCGCGATGAACGATAACGCGGTACTGCTGGCTGTATATGGCCAGCCTTTGCTATGATGCTGCCGCTCTTTTGCGGGTAAACCTGACTAAAGTACTAGGTCTTATAGTTGACTTAAATACTCGGGAATTGCATACTCGCCTCATTCCGAACTCCGTGGTAATTGTCCATGCGACTGACTACAAAAGGCCGATACGCCGTGACCGCCATGCTTGACCTGGCGTTGCACGCGCAGCACGGGCCCGTGTCCCTGGCCGATATCTCCGAGCGCCAAGGCATCTCCCTGTCCTACCTCGAACAGCTTTTCGCCAAGCTGCGCCGCAGCAATCTGGTGTCCAGCGTGCGTGGTCCGGGTGGTGGCTACCAATTGTCCCGCGACATGCAGGGCATCCAGGTCGCCCAGGTGATCGATGCGGTGAACGAATCGGTCGATGCAACCAAATGCCAGGGCCAGGGTGATTGCCATCAAGGCGACACCTGTCTGACCCACCACTTGTGGTGCGATCTGAGCCTGCAAATTCACGAATTTCTGAGCGGTATCAGCTTGGCTGACCTTGTGACTCGCCGTGAGGTACAAGAAGTAGCCCAGCGTCAGGACCAGCGCCGTTGCAACAGCAAGGCGCCACGCCTGGACAAGATTGAAGCGTCCGCCGTCGAATGACAGCCAAAGAGCTAGCGGCACGCCAGCCAGCCTGATTTAGGAGATAGTCCATGAAATTGCCGATTTACCTTGATTACTCTGCGACCACCCCGGTTGATCCGCGTGTTGCGCAAAAAATGAGTGAATGCCTGCTGGTCGACGGAAACTTCGGTAACCCGGCGTCCCGTTCCCACGTGTTCGGCTGGAAAGCTGAAGAGTCCGTTGAAAACGCTCGTCGTCAGGTCGCTGACCTGGTCAACGCCGACCCGCGTGAAATCGTCTGGACCTCTGGTGCCACCGAATCCGACAACCTGGCAATCAAGGGTGCGGCACATTTCTATGCCACCAAAGGCAAGCACCTGATCACCACCAAGATTGAGCACAAGGCTGTCCTGGACACCATGCGCCAACTGGAGCGTGAAGGCTTCGAAGTGACCTACATCGAGCCTCGTACCGATGGCCTGGTGACCCCGGAGATGATCCAAGCCGAACTGCGTGACGACACCATCCTGGTTTCGGTCATGCACGTGAACAACGAAATCGGCACCGTCAACGACATCGCAGCGATCGGCGAACTGCTCCGTTCCAAGGGCATCCTGTTCCACGTCGACGCTGCTCAGTCCACCGGCAAGGTCGAGATCGACCTGCAGAAGCTGAAAGTTGACATGATGTCGTTCTCCGCCCACAAGACCTACGGTCCTAAAGGCATCGGCGCCCTGTACGTAAGCCGCAAGCCGCGCGTGCGTATCGAAGCGACCATGCACGGTGGCGGTCACGAGCGCGGCATGCGTTCCGGCACCCTGGCGACCCACCAGATTGTCGGCATGGGTGAAGCTTTCCGCGTAGCCAAGGAAGACATGGCTGCCGAGAACGCGCGCATCAAGGCGTTGAGCGACCGTTTCTACAAGCAGGTCGAGCACCTGGAAGAGCTGTACGTCAACGGCAGCATGACCGCCCGCGTTCCGCACAACCTGAACCTGAGCTTCAACTACGTTGAAGGCGAGTCGCTGATCATGGCGCTCAAGGATCTGGCAGTATCGTCCGGTTCGGCCTGCACCTCGGCGTCCCTTGAGCCTTCGTACGTACTGCGCGCCCTGGGCCGCAACGACGAACTGGCACACAGCTCGATCCGCTTCACCTTCGGCCGTTTCACCACCGAAGAAGAAATCGATTACGCCGCGCAGAAAGTTTGCGAGGCTGTTACCAAGCTGCGCGCTCTGTCGCCGCTGTGGGACATGTACAAAGACGGCGTCGATATCTCGAAGATCGAGTGGGCGGCACACTAAACAAAGAAGCCGCCGGATACGGGTCCTGTAGCAGCGCGGCGGTCCATGCAGCGTAACTACAGGGTCTCAAGAGCGGCCCTGATGAGTGAGGATTGAGAATCATGGCTTACAGCGAAAAGGTCATCGACCACTACGAAAACCCGCGCAACGTCGGCAAGATGGACGCGGAAGATCCTGATGTCGGCACCGGCATGGTCGGCGCTCCGGCGTGTGGCGACGTGATGCGCCTGCAGATCAAGGTCAACGAAGCCGGCATCATCGAAGATGCCAAGTTCAAGACTTACGGCTGCGGTTCGGCTATCGCTTCCAGCTCCCTCGCCACCGAGTGGATGAAGGGCAAGACCCTGGACGAAGCGGAAACCATCAAGAACACCCAGCTGGCTGAAGAACTGGCCCTGCCGCCAGTGAAAATCCACTGCTCGGTACTCGCTGAAGACGCCATCAAGGCGGCTGTTCGCGATTACAAGCAGAAGAAAGGCTTGATCTGATTTTCGAGTTTTGGCGACGAGTAAGGAGTCACCGATGGCTATCAGCATGACAGAAGCGGCTGCTCGACACGTGCGGCGCTCCCTCGACGGGCGCGGCAAAGGTGAAGGGATTCGTCTGGGTGTTCGCACCACGGGCTGTTCCGGCCTTGCCTACGTGCTGGAGTTTGTCGACGAGGTGGTTGCAGAGGACCAGGTGTTCGAGAGTCACGGCGAGAAAGTGATCATCGACCCGAAGAGCCTGGCCTACCTGGACGGCACCGAACTCGATTTCGTCAAGGAAGGGTTGAACGAAGGCTTCAAGTTCAACAACCCCAACGTACGCGGTGAATGTGGCTGCGGCGAAAGCTTCAACATCTGAGGCTTGTCGTGGGTACTCCTTGTCATTTCGCTTTATTTGAGCTGCAACCGAGTTTCGATCTGGACCTCGATCAGCTGGCTACGCGCTACCGTGAGTTGGCGCGCGGCGTTCATCCGGACCGTTTTGCTGACGCTTCCGAGCGCGAGCAGCGGTTGGCGCTGGAACAATCCGCGAGCCTCAACGAGGCCTACCAGACGCTCAAGAGTCCACCCAAGCGCGCGCGTTACCTGCTCGCCTTGAATGGTGGCGAGCTGCCGCTGGAGGTCACGGTGCATGATCCGGAGTTTCTGCTGCAGCAAATGGAGTTGCGCGAAGAGCTCGAAGACCTGCAGGACAGCGCCGACCTGAATGGCGTTGCCGTCTTCAAGCGCCGCCTCAAGGCTGCCCAGGATGAACTGAACCAAAGCTTCGCAGCTTGCTGGAACGATGCCGCGCACCGTGAACGGGCCGAACGCCTGATGCGGCGCATGCAGTTCCTCGACAAGCTCACCTACGAAGTGCGCCAGTTAGAAGAGCGCCTCGACGATTAACCCAGTGCCGCTCCGGTCGCACGCCTGATATACAGATAAGTCCTGATAACGATGGCCCTACTGCAGATCGCCGAACCCGGCCAAAGTCCTCAACCGCACCAGCGTCGTCTGGCTGTGGGGATCGACTTGGGCACTACCAATTCGCTGGTCGCTGCATTGCGCAGTGGACTTTCCGAGCCTCTGGCTGACGCAGAAGGGCGGGTCATCCTGCCGTCTGCCGTGCGCTACCATGCCGATCGCGTCGAAGTTGGCGAATCCGCCAAACTGGCCGCCGCCACCGATCCTTTGAACACCGTGCTGTCGGTCAAGCGCTTGATGGGTCGTGGTTTGTCCGATGTCAAGCAATTGGGCGATCAACTGCCATACCGCTTTGTCGGTGGCGAATCGCACATGCCGTTCATCGAGACGATCCAGGGCCCGAAAAGCCCGGTGGAAGTCTCCGCCGACATCCTCAAGGTCCTGCGTCAGCGTGCCGAGGCGACCCTGGGCGGTGAGCTGGTGGGCGCGGTGATCACCGTTCCGGCCTATTTCGACGACGCTCAGCGTCAAGCCACCAAGGACGCGGCCAAGCTGGCCGGTCTGAACGTGTTGCGCTTGCTCAATGAGCCGACCGCGGCAGCCGTGGCTTACGGTCTGGACCAGCACGCCGAAGGCCTGGTCGCGATTTACGATCTGGGCGGCGGCACCTTCGATATTTCGATTCTGCGCCTGACCGGCGGTGTCTTCGAAGTGTTGGCCACAGGCGGCGACAGCGCCCTGGGTGGCGATGACTTCGACCACGCGATTGCCGGCTGGATCATTGAGGGCGCCGGTTTGTCGGCCGACCTTGATCCGGGCGCGCAGCGTCAACTGCTGCAGACTGCCTGTGCCGCCAAAGAAGCGCTGACCAGTGCCTCGTCGGTCGAAGTGGCGCATGGCGCCTGGAAAGCCGAACTGACCCGTGAAGCCTTTGATGCGTTGATCGAGCCGATGGTCGCGCGAAGCCTGAAGGCCTGCCGCCGCGCGGTGCGTGATTCCGGTGTCGAGCTGGAAGACGTGCATGCCGTGGTCATGGTCGGTGGTTCGACTCGCGTGCCTCGCGTTCGTGAAGCCGTCGCCGAAGCCTTCGGTCGCCAGCCGCTGACTGAAATCGACCCGGATCAAGTGGTGGCCATCGGTGCCGCGATCCAGGCCGATACCCTGGCCGGCAACAAGCGCGATGGCGATGAACTGCTGCTGCTCGACGTGATTCCGTTGTCCCTGGGGCTGGAAACCATGGGCGGCCTGATGGAGAAGGTGATTCCGCGCAACACCACCATCCCCGTCGCTCGTGCCCAGGACTTCACCACTTACAAAGACGGCCAGTCGGCCATGGCCATCCACGTATTGCAGGGCGAGCGCGAGCTGATCAGCGACTGCCGCTCCCTGGCGCGCTTTGAGCTGCGTGGCATTCCAGCGATGGTGGCCGGCGCAGCGAAGATTCGCGTGACCTTCCAGGTCGATGCCGATGGCTTGCTCAGTGTTTCCGCCCGCGAACTGGGTTCGGGCGTGGAAGCCAGCATCCAGGTCAAGCCGTCCTACGGTCTGACCGACGGCGAAATCGCCAAGATGCTCAAGGATTCGTTCCAGCACGCCAACGATGACAAGGTTGCCCGCGTACTGCGTGAGCAGCAGGTCGATGCCCAGCGCCTGATCGAAGCGGTGCAGGCTGCTCTGGAGGCCGACGGCGACCGACTGCTCGACGCCGACGAGCGCATGGTCATCGACCTGCAGGTGCAGGAACTGACCGAACTGATGAAAGGTACCGATGGTTACGCCATCGAGCAGCAGACCAAGCGTCTGTCGCAAGTGACCGACGCCTTTGCTGCCCGCCGCCTGGACTCGACGGTGAAAGCCGCGCTGGCGGGGCGCAACCTGAATGAGATTGAGGAATAACGATGCCGCAGGTCATTTTTCTGCCACACGAGAAGTTTTGCCCCGAAGGCATGGTTGTTGAGGCTGAGACGGGTATTTCCATCCTCGAACTGGCCCACGAGCACCACATCGAGATGGAAAGTGCCTGTGGCGGCGTTTGTGCCTGCACCACTTGCCACTGCATCATCCGCGAGGGTTTCGACTCGCTGGAAGAGGCTGACGAGCTGGAAGAGGACTACCTTGATAAGGCTTGGGGTCTTGAGCGCGAGTCCCGTCTGGGGTGCCAGGCCAAGGTCGGTACCGAAGACCTGACCGTCGAGATTCCGAAGTATTCGCTCAACCATGCGGCCGAAGCACCGCACTGATTCAAGGATCTGAAATGAGTCTGAAATGGGTTGATGTGCTGGAAATCGCGATCCAGTTGGCTGAAAGCAAGCCTGAGGTGGACCCGCGTTACGTGAACTTCGTCGATCTGCACCAATGGGTGCTGGCATTGCCGGAGTTCAGCGATGATCCGACCCGCGGCGGCGAGAAAGTGCTTGAAGCCATTCAGGCCGCCTGGATCGAAGAGGCAGACTGAGTCTGTCGAGCAGGTTAGGCAATACCCGAGAACCCGCGTATAATTCGCGGGTTTAATTTTTCGTAAATTACCGTTTCTGGAGTTACACCATGGCTGTTCAACGTACTTTCTCCATCATCAAGCCTGACGCCGTTGCTAAAAACGTTATCGGCGAGATCACCACTCGTTTCGAAAAAGCTGGCCTGCGCGTTGTAGCTTCGAAACTGAAGCAACTGTCCAAAGCCGAAGCTGAAGGCTTCTACGCTGAGCACAGCGCTCGTGGTTTCTTCAACGACCTGGTTGCTTTCATGATCTCCGGTCCGGTTGTCGTTCAGGTTCTGGAAGGCGAAAACGCTATCGCTCTGAACCGTGAGCTGATGGGCGCTACCAACCCTAAAGAAGCTGCTGCCGGCACCATCCGCGCTGACTTCGCTGATTCCATCGACGCCAACGCCGTACACGGTTCGGACTCCGAAGCCGCTGCCGCTCGCGAAATCTCGTACTTCTTCGCAGCTACTGAAGTAACCACTCGCTAAGCATTGGCTTAAGAGTGAAGGTGAATCCATGACTACATCGACTGTAAAAACTAACCTGCTGGGTCTGACCCAGCTGGAAATGGAAAAATTCTTCGACTCAATCGGGGAGAAGCGTTTCCGTGCCGGTCAGGTAATGAAATGGATTCACCACTTTGGTGTCGATGATTTCGATGCCATGACGAACGTCAGCAAGGCCTTGCGCGAAAAGCTCAAGGTTGTTGCTGAGGTCCGTGGTCCGGAAGTGGTCAGCGAGGACATCTCCAGCGACGGCACCCGCAAGTGGGTGGTGCGCGTGGCGTCCGGCAGCTGCGTCGAGACCGTTTACATTCCCCAGGGCAAGCGCGGCACCTTGTGCGTTTCGTCCCAGGCAGGCTGTGCCCTGGATTGCAGTTTCTGCTCCACCGGCAAGCAAGGCTTCAACAGCAACCTCACCGCCGCCGAAGTCATCGGGCAGGTGTGGATTGCCAACAAATCCTTTGGCAGCGTCCCGGCAACCGTCGACCGTGCCATCACCAACGTGGTGATGATGGGCATGGGTGAGCCGCTGCTGAACTTCGACAACGTCGTCGCGGCCATGCATTTGATGATGGACGACCTGGGCTACGGCATTTCCAAGCGCCGTGTGACCCTGTCGACCTCCGGCGTGGTGCCGATGATCGATGAGCTCTCCAAGCACATCGACGTCTCCCTGGCGTTGTCCCTGCACGCCCCGAATGACGCATTGCGTAACCAATTGGTGCCGATCAACAAGAAGTATCCGCTTAAGATGCTCCTCGAGTCGTGCCAGCGCTACATGTCGAATCTCGGCGAAAAGCGCGTGCTGACCATCGAGTACACCTTGCTCAAAGATATCAACGACAAGGTCGAGCACGCCGTGGAGATGATCGAGCTGCTCAAGAACATCCCGTGCAAGATCAACCTGATCCCGTTCAACCCGTTCCCGCACTCCGGTTACGAGCGCCCGAGCAACAACGCCATTCGTCGTTTCCAGGATCAGCTTCATCATGCCGGTTTCAACGTCACCGTCCGCACCACCCGTGGTGAAGACATCGATGCGGCCTGTGGTCAACTGGTAGGGCAGGTGCTGGATCGCACCCGTCGCAGCGAACGTTATATCGCCGTGCGTGAACTCAACGCCGACAACGATGTAGCGCAAGACGCCGCGAAATAACCAAGAGAGGATCTCTATGTCCCTGCGCTTTGCGCTGCTTTTGCTGTTGGCCAGCCTGTGTGCTGGCTGCGTGCTTTCGGGTGATTACAACCCGATGAAGACCAGCAAGGGCCGTGATGAAGCGCGTGAGGCCTATGTGCAACTCGGTATCGGGTATTTGCAACAAGGCATGACCGAACGCGCCAAGGTTCCGTTGAAGAAAGCATTGGAGCTGGATGGCTCCGACCCTGATGCCAACGCGGCGCTGGGGCTGGTGTTCCAGGCCGAGATGGAACCGGAACTTGCCGACGAGCATTTTCGCAAGGCGCTGGCTTCCCGTCCCGCCGATGCACGAATCCTCAATAACTACGGCAGTTTCCTGTTCGAGCAGAAGCGTTACAACGAAGCCTACGAGCGCTTTGAACAGGCCGCTGCCGATACCCTGTATCCTGAGCGTTCGCGGGTGTTCGAGAACCTGGGCATGACCGCAGCGATGCTCGGTCAGCGCGATCTGGCCCGGCAGCAACTGGAAAAAGCCCTGCGCCTGAACCGCCAACAACCACGTGCATTGCTGGAAATGGCTGAGTTGTCTTACGAAGACAGGCATTATGTGCCTGCGCGTGACTATTACGACCGTTTTAGCCAGCTCTCCGGGCAAAATGCACGTAGTCTATTGCTCGGCGTTCGGCTGGCAAAAGTGTTCGAAGACCGCGACAAGGCCGCAAGTGCAGGCCTGCAACTAAAAAGACTCTATCCCGGTACGCCGGAATATCAGCAATACCTGTCGGAGCAATGATGAAAGCGGCGCATCCCGAAGTTGTAGCAGCGAATCGCGTAAATCCCGGTGAGACTTTGCGCCAGGCCCGCGAAAGCAATGGCTGGTCGCTGGCCGAAGTGGCCCTCAAGCTCAACCTCACCACCACTTCCTTGAGCAATCTGGAAGCCGGCGCCTTCGACAAGCTGCCCGGGCATACTTTTGCCCGCGGTTACATTCGCGCCTATGCCAAATTGCTCGGCATGGACCAGGCCGTTCTGGTCCAGCAATTCGATCAATCCACCGGTACCGACTCCCAGGGCAGCAATGTTCACAGCCTGGGCCGTATTGAAGAGCCGGTCCGGGTTTCCCACACCATTTTGCGAATCGTCAGCCTGCTGTTGCTGGTCGCGGTGATCGGTGGCGGTTTCGTCTGGTGGCAGGATCAGACCTCGATGCGCACCAAGGACCTGATCGGTCTGGCACCAGAGCACGTAGAAGTCGAAGGCGCCGACGGTACGACACAGATTCACCCGCTGGACGAGCCGGAAGACCAGGCCGTCGTGGAAGGTCAGAGCGAAGGCGTAACCGCCCTCGCGCTGCCACAGGCCGACGCTCCGGCTGAAGCACCAGAGCAGGCTCAGGCGACTGCGCCAGCTGCCCCGGTAGCGCCAGCCGCACCCGCGCACACCACTGCGCCCGTTGTCGCAGCGCCGGTGACCCCGGCAGCTCCGGCTCCGGCAGCTCCTGCCGTCCCGGCCCCGGTGGCGACTGCACCGGTAGCCCCTGTCGCTCCGGCTCCAGCGGCAGCCGCGCCGGTGGCCGGTCAAGGCCAGGTTCAGGTGCAGTTCACCTCCGATTGCTGGACACAAGTGACCGACGGTAACGGCAAGGTGCTGTTCAGCGGTCTCAAACGCAAAGGCGACAGCCTGGCGGTCAATGGCAAACCACCGTTTGCCGTGCGTCTGGGCTTTGCCCGTGGCGCTCAGGTCAGCTACAACGGCCAGCCGGTTGATGTCGCTCCGTTCACCAGTGGCGAGACTGCTCGCCTGAAGTTGGGTCAATAAGTCATGCACGGCGAATCTCCAATCAAACGTCGCGAATCCCGCAAGATCTGGGTCGGTAACGTGCCTGTGGGCGGCGATGCGCCTATCGCTGTGCAGAGCATGACCAACAGCGACACCAACGATGTTGCGGCCACCGTCGCGCAGATCAATCGCCTGGAAGCGGCCGGCGTCGATATCGTGCGGGTCTCCGTACCGGACATGGACGCCGCCGAAGCCTTCGGCAAGATCAAGCAGCTGGTCAAAGTACCCTTGGTTGCCGACATTCACTTCGATTACCGGATCGCTTTGCGCGTAGCCGAACTGGGTGTCGATTGCCTGCGGATCAACCCGGGCAACATCGGTCGCGAAGACCGCGTGCGTGCGGTGGTGGATGCCGCCCGTGACCGCGGGATCCCGATCCGTATCGGCGTGAACGCCGGTTCCCTGGAAAAAGACCTGCAAAAGAAATACGGCGAGCCGACCCCGGCAGCGCTGGTCGAGTCTGCCTTGCGCCACGTCGAGCACCTTGAGCGCCTGAACTTCCAGGACTTCAAGGTCAGCGTGAAAGCCTCCGATGTGTTCATGGCCGTCGAAGCCTACCGCTTGCTTGCCAAGGAAATCGTCCAGCCGCTGCACCTGGGCATCACCGAAGCCGGTGGATTGCGTTCCGGCACGGTGAAATCTGCCGTGGGCCTCGGTATGCTGCTCGCCGAAGGGATTGGCGATACTATTCGCATCTCGTTGGCGGCCGACCCGGTCGAGGAAGTGAAAGTCGGCTACGACATTCTCAAATCCCTGCACCTGCGTTCCCGTGGCATCAACTTCATCGCCTGCCCGAGCTGCTCGCGGCAGAACTTCGATGTGGTCAAGACCATGAACGAGCTGGAAGGGCGCCTCGAGGATTTGCTGGTGCCGCTGGATGTCGCGGTTATCGGTTGCGTGGTCAATGGCCCGGGCGAAGCCAAGGAAGCCCATATCGGCTTGACCGGCGGCACGCCGAACCTGATTTACATCGACGGCAAGCCGTCGCAGAAGCTGACGAATGACAATCTGGTGGATGAGCTTGAACGCTTGATCCGCCAGAAAGCGGCCGAAAAGGTCGAAGCTGAAGCTGCCGTTATTGCGCGCGGCTAAGCCTGGCTAAAAAGAGCCGAACGAATTAAGGAATTTAAGTGAGCAAGTCTCTGCAAGCCATTCGTGGCATGAACGACATCCTGCCCGAACAGACTCCCCTGTGGCGTCATTTTGAAGGCACCGTTTCGCGCCTGCTGGATAACTACGGTTACAAGCAGATCCGCATGCCGATCGTCGAGTTCACCGAACTGTTCAAGCGTTCCATCGGTGAAGTGACCGACATCGTCGAAAAAGAGATGTACACCTTCGACGACCGTAACGGCGACTCCCTGACCCTACGCCCTGAAGGCACGGCGGCCTGTGTGCGCGCGGTGCTGGAACACGGCATCACTGGCGGCGGCCAGGTTCAGAAACTCTGGTACATCGGTCCGATGTTCCGCCACGAGCGTCCGCAAAAAGGCCGTTATCGCCAGTTCCACCAGATCGGTGTCGAAGTGTTCAACCTCGACGGTCCGGACATCGACGCCGAGTTGATCGTGCTGACCTGGCGCCTGTGGGGCGAACTGGGCATCCGCGATGCGGTCAAGCTCGAGCTCAACAGCCTGGGCACCAGCGAGTCTCGCGGTCGTTATCGCGAGGCACTGGTCGAGTTCCTGTCCCGGCATCTGGACAAGCTGGACGAAGACAGCCAGCGCCGCCTGAAGACCAACCCGTTGCGGGTCCTGGACACCAAGAACGCCGAGACGCAGGCGATTCTGGTCGATGCGCCGAAAATGGCCGACTACCTCGACGAAGAATCCCGCGTGCATTTCGAGGGCCTCAAGGCTCGTCTGGACGCCGCCGGCATTCCTTATGTGATCAACCCGAAGCTGGTTCGCGGGCTGGACTACTACAGCAAGACCGTTTTCGAATGGGTCACCGACAAACTTGGCGCCCAAGGCACCGTGTGTGCCGGTGGCCGTTACGACGGTCTGGTGGAGCAGATGGGCGGCAAGCCGACCGCCGGCGTTGGCTTTGCCATGGGCATCGAACGCCTGGTGCTGTTGCTCGAAACCCTGGAGCAGATCCCGCAAGAGATCTCCCGTCAGGTCGACGTCTACCTCTGCGCCTTCGGTGAAGCCGCCGAACTGGCCGGCCTGACCCTGGCAGAGCGCGTTCGTGACCAGTTGCCCAACCTGCGCCTGCAAGTGAATGCCGGCGCCGGCAGTTTCAAAAGCCAGTTCAAGAAGGCCGACAAGAGCGGCGCGCTGTACGCGCTGATCCTCGGTGACGACGAAATGGCCCAGCAAGTGGTAGGTTTCAAACCCCTGCGTGGCCAGGGCGAACAACAAAGCATTGCCTGGGATGCGCTTGCAGCACACCTGGCCACCTGCGTCGTGCAGGGTTGAAGCTGTCTAAACAGCCGAATTAGCGATTAAGGAGTATTGGGGTGTCGAGTACCGAAGACGAACATTTGATGGAATTGAAGGAATGGTGGTCACGCAACGGTAAGCCCCTGGTCACTGGCGGCCTGTTGGCGCTGGTCATCGTGTTCGGCTGGCAGGCGTTCCAGAAGTATCAGAGCAATCAGTCGCAAGGCGCCTCGATTCTCTATCAGCAATTGCTCGAAACCACGCTGACGCCTGACGGCAAGCCTGATGCGGCCCGTGTTTCGGACCTGGCCGGCAAGCTCAACAGCGAGTTCGGCGGCAGCGCCTATGCGCAGTACGGCAGCCTGTTCGTGGCCAAGGTAGCGGTCGACAGCGGCAAGCTGGACGACGCGGTCACCGAGCTCAAGGCTATTGTCGCCAAACCGGCCAACCCGGCGCTGGGCGAAATCGCCCGTCAGCGTCTGGCCCAGGTACTCGGCGCGCAAAACAAGGCCGACGAAGCACTGAAGCTGCTCGAAGGCGATGCCGACAAGGCATTCCTGGCCACTCGCGAAGAGCTCAAGGGTGACCTGCTGGTGCAGCTGGGTCGTACCGACGAGGCGAGCGCGGCGTATCAAAAAGCCAAGGCGGCACTGTCGGATGAAGCGGCGGTCGGTGGCCTGCAAATCAAGCTGGACGACCTGGCCAAAGGGGATGCGTGACGTGATTCGTTGGAAACATGCAGCATTGCTGGCCCTGGCCATTTTGGCCGCGGGTTGCAGCAGCAACAGCAAAAAAGAACTGCCTCCGGCCGAACTGGTCGACTTCAAGGAAGAAGTGGTTCTGCACAAGCAGTGGAGTCGTTCGATCGGTGACGGTCAGGGCGAAACCTACAACATGCTGGTTCCGGCCATCGATGGCGATACCATCTATGCCGCCGACGTCACTGGCGTATTGATGGCGATGGACCGCAACACCGGCGACGTCAAATGGAAGAAAGACCTCGAGTTGCCTGTTTCCGGCGCCGTTGGCGTAGGTTACGGTCTGGTCACCATTGGTACGATCAAGGGTGAAATCGTTGCCCTGGACGCGATCAACGGTGAAGAAAAGTGGCGCGCTCGCGTGTCCAGCGAAGTACTGGCGCCGCCAGCCAACAACGGTGAAGTCGTGGTGGTTCAGACCCAGGACGATCGTCTGATCGGCCTGGATGCCTCCACCGGTGACCGTCGCTGGATCTATGACAGCACGCCTGCGGTACTGACCCTGCGTGGCACCAGTGCGCCGATCGTGACCAACCGCCTCGCGGTGGCTGGCCTGTCGACCGGTAAAGTGGTTGCCGTGGACATCTCCAACGGCGTACCGGTGTGGGAACAGCGCGTAGCGATCCCGCAAGGTCGTTCGGAGCTGGAACGCGTGGTCGACATCGACGGTGGCTTGCTGCTGTCGGGCGAGACGCTGTATGTCGCCAGCTATCAGGGGCGCGTTGCTGCTCTGGACCTGCAAAGCGGCCGTCAGCTCTGGCAGCGTGATGCTTCCAGCTATGCCGGTGTCGCCCAGGGTTTCGGTACCGTTTATGTGACCCTATCTTCGGGCACCGTTGAAGGCGTCGACGAGCGTTCCACCACAGCCTTGTGGAGCAACGACTCGCTGGCTCGCCGTCAACTGTCGGCTCCGGAAGTGTTCTCCAGCTACGTTGCAGTCGGTGACCTGGAAGGTTACCTGCACCTGCTGAGTCAGGTGGACGGTCGTTTCGTCGGCCGCGAGCGCATCGACAGCGACGGCTTGCGTGCCCGTCCGCTGGTGGTGGGTGACACGATTTATGTATATGGCAACAGCGGCAAACTGGAAGCCCTGACCATTAAGTAAAGGTTTGACTATGCTTGGGGTTAACCCCCCAGGCTGCTTCACCGTTTGTAAGAGTGTAGGAGCGAGCTTGCTCGCGATGGACGTCAACGATTACGTTGGCAATCTGGATAAACGCGGTGTCTTTGCGTTTTTCGCGAGCAAGCTCGCTCCTGCAAAAAAACACACGGTGATTGCCCCGAGCACCAGCCGCTGCCTCGCAGCGGCTTTTGTATTTTCTGAAATAACGAAGTGGAGAGCCGCATGGTTCCCGTAATCGCCCTGGTGGGCCGACCGAACGTCGGCAAGTCCACCTTGTTCAACCGCCTGACCAGGACTCGTGACGCCATCGTCGGCGACTTGTCCGGTCTGACCCGTGATCGCCAGTACGGTGAGGCCAAGTGGCAAGGGCGTTCCTACATTCTGATCGACACCGGCGGTATCTCCGGTGACGAGCACGGTATGGACGAAAAAATGGCCGAGCAGTCGCTGCTGGCCATTGAAGAAGCGGATGTCGTTCTGTTCCTGGTAGATGCCAAGGCCGGCTTCACCGCCGCCGACCAGATGATCGCCGAGCATTTGCGCAAACGTAACAAGCGTTCCCACGTGGTGGCCAACAAGGTCGACAACATCGACCCGGAAATGGCCCGCGCCGAATTCGCCCCGTTGGGCATGGGCCACGCGATCCCGATCGCCGGTGCCCACGGCCGTGGTATCACCCAGTTGCTGGAAATCGCACTGAGTGACTTCCCGAAAGACGAAGACGAGCTGGAAGAAGGCGAGGAAGAAGATGTAGCCGAAGGCGAGGAAGCCAAGCGCATTCCTGGCCCAAGCGAAAAAGACGGGATCAAGATCGCCATCATCGGCCGTCCGAACGTCGGCAAGTCGACCCTGGTCAACCGCATGCTCGGGGAAGACCGGGTAATCGTCTACGACCAACCCGGCACCACCCGCGACAGTATCTACATCCCGTTCGAGCGTAACGACGAGAAGTACACGCTGATCGACACCGCCGGTGTGCGCAAGCGCGGCAAGATCCACGAAGAAGTCGAAAAGTTCTCCGTGGTCAAAACCCTGCAAGCGATCAAAGACGCCAACGTGGTGATCTTCGTGATGGACGCACGCGAAGGCGTGGTGGATCACGACCTCAACCTGCTGGGCTTTGCCCTTGAGGCCGGTCGTGCATTGGTCATCGCGATCAACAAGTGGGACGGCATGACGCCGAGCGAGCGCGACTTCGTCAAGATCGAGTTGCAGCGTCGTCTGTTTTTCGTCGAGTTTGCCGATATTCACTTTATCTCGGCACTGCACGGCACCGGCGTGGGCAACCTCTACGCGTCGGTACAGAACTCGTTCAAGTCCGCGGTTACCCGTTGGCCGACCAGTCGCCTGACCCAGATCCTGGAAGACGCGGTCAGCGAGCACCAGCCGCCGATGGTCAACAGCCGCCGGATCAAGCTGCGTTATGCTCACCTTGGTGGCGCGAACCCGCCGATCATCGTGATCCACGGCAACCAGATCGAGAAGGTGCCGAAGTCCTACGTGCGTTACCTGGAAAACACCTACCGCCGTGTGCTGAAGCTGGTCGGTACGCCGATCCGCATCGAGTTCAAGGGTGGCGAGAACCCGTACGAAGGCAACAAGAACACGCTCACCGACCGTCAGGTCAACAAGAAGCGTCGTTTGATGTCGCACCACAAGAAGGCCGACAAGAAGCGTCGCGACAAGCGCTGATTCAGCGCTTGCTCACTCTTTTGGGGTGGGCTTGTTGTGGCGAGGGGGCTTGCCCCCGTTCGGTTGCGCAGCAGCCGCAATACCTGCAAGTGCGGTCTACCAGACACACCGAGATCGCAGGATTGGGGTCGCTTCGCGACCCAACGCGGGCAAGCCCGCTCGCCACAAGGTACGGCGGTGATCAATTGAAGAAGGGCGTCTATAAGGCGCCCTTTTTCATGCCTGCCGTTTGGGCTATCCTCGGACTCCCCCGCGCCGCCGTAGAGCCGGGTGTAGAGCAGGGAACCACCGATGATCACCAGCAAGCTGCCGAATGTCGGCATCACTATCTTCACTCAGATGTCTCAGCTCGCGGCTCAGACCGGCGCGCTCAATCTGTCCCAGGGCTTTCCCGATTTCGCGGCCCCGCAGGCCCTGTGCGATGCGGTCGGCCGGCATATCGCCAGCGGCCATAACCAGTATTCGCCAATGACCGGGCTGCCGGTGTTGCGTCAGCAGATCGCGGCGAAGATCGCCCGCAGTTATGGCGCACAGGTGGATGTGGATACTGAAGTGACGGTCACCCCCGGCGCGACCGAGGCGATTTTCTGTGCCATTCAGGCGGTTATCCACAGCGGTGACGAAGTCATTGTGTTTGACCCGGCATACGACAGCTACGAACCTTCGGTGGAGCTGGCAGGCGGCCGTTGCGTGCATGTGCAACTGGGCCTGAACGATTTCAGTATCGACTTCGAGAAGCTTGCTCAGGCACTGAGCCCGCGCACGCGGATGATCATTCTCAACACCCCGCACAACCCTAGCGGTGCGTTGATCAGCCGTGACGAACTCGACCAGTTGGCGACGTTAATCCGTGATCGCGATATCTATGTGATCAGCGACGAAGTCTACGAGCACCTGGTGTATGACGGCGTGCCTCACGTCAGCGTGCTGGCCCATGAAGAGCTGTATCAGCGTGCATTCGTGGTCAGTTCGTTCGGCAAGACCTACCACGTCACCGGCTGGAAAACCGGTTATGTGATCGCACCGCCGGCCCTGACGGCGGAATTGCGCAAGGTGCACCAGTACGTCAATTTCTGTGGTGTGACGCCGCTGCAATATGCCTTGGCCGATTTTATGGCCGAGCATCCCGAGCACGTCGAAGAGCTGCCTGCTTTCTATCAGGCCAAGCGTGATCTGTTCTGCGATCTGCTGGCACCGTCGCGTTTCAGTTTCACCCGGGTGACCGGCACCTATTTCCAGTTGGTCGATTACTCGCAGATCCGCCCGGACCTCAATGACGTCGAGATGGCCCTGTGGATGACTCGCGAGCACGGCGTGGCCAGTATCCCGATCTCGGTGTTCTACCAGACGCCACCGGTCGGCCAGCGCCTGGTGCGGCTGTGCTTTGCCAAGCGTGAGGAGACCCTGCATGAAGCGGCGGAAAAACTATGCGTGATCTGAGTGCATTGCCGAAACTGACCGTTGCGCTGATCCAGACGTCCCTGGCCTGGCACGACCGCCAGGCCAACCTCGAGCATTTCGAACCGTTGCTGGAGCAGGCTCGCGGCGCCGACCTGATCATTCTGCCGGAGATGTTCACCACCGGTTTCTCCATGGAGTCGGAAGCCCTCGCCGAAGCGGAAAACGGCCCCACCAGCAAATGGCTGCGGGCTCAGGCTTTGAGGCTTGATGCGGTGATCACCGGTAGCGTGATCGTCCAGGCCGCCGACGGCAGTCATCGCAATCGCCTGTTGTGGGCACGCCCGGATGGCGAGGTGTGGCATTACGACAAGCGTCATCTGTTCCGCATGGCCGGTGAGCATAACCACTACACCCCCGGCGAGCGCCAGGTGCAGTTCGAGCTCAAGGGCTGGCGAGTACGGCCGTTGATTTGCTACGACCTGCGCTTCCCGGTGTGGAGCCGTGACGCCCAGGACACCGACCTGCTGCTGTACACCGCGAACTGGCCCGGTGCGCGGCGTCAGCACTGGAACCGCTTGCTGCCGGCGCGGGCGATCGAGAACCTGTGCTATGTGGCGGCGGTGAACCGTATTGGCACGGATGGCAAAGGTTTTGCGTATACCGGTGACAGCCAGGTCCTGGATTTCCAGGGCGAGACGCTGCTCAGTGCCGGAGAGGCTGACGGGGTGTTCAAGGTGGTGCTGGATGCGGCTGAACTGGCGGCGTATCGCACGCGGTTTCCGGCGAATCTGGATGCCGATACCTTCGAGTTCACCTGAAATCTTTACTGTCTGACAGGGCCTCATCGCGAGCAAGCTCGCTCCCACAGTGACCGCGTTCACACCGATCAAATGTGGGAGCGAGCTTGCTCGCGATGGGGCCGGGACAAGCAATACAAAAACAGGCAGGCAAACAAAAAGGCCCCGAGGTTCACACCCCGGGGCCTTTTGCATTTCAGCGATGGGTTACGCCGCTTTCGCTTCCGGCTGGCTCAGCGAACGGTTCAGTGCGCTGAACAGGGCCTTGAAGCTGGCGGTGGTGATGTTTTCGTCGATGCCGACGCCATGCACCGCGCGTTCGCCGTTCACACGCAGTTCAATGTAGGCCGCAGCCTTGGCATTGGTGCCAGCGCCGATGGCGTGCTCGTTGTAATCCATGATTTCCACCGGTACCGGCAAGCCGGCCACCAGCGCCTCCAGGGCGCCGTTGCCCTTGCCGCGCCAGTGCAGGTTAGTCTCGCCCTGGCCTTGGCTGGCCACTTCCACTTCGACGGCGCTATGACCGTTTTCTTCCTGCAGGCGATGGCTGACCAGCGCGTACGGGGTGTTGGCCTGCAAGTACTCGCTGTGCAGCAATGCGTGGATCTGCTGGGCGGTCATTTCCAGGCCCAGGCGGTCGGTTTCACGCTGCACGACCTGGCTGAACTCGATCTGCATGCGACGCGGCAGGCTGATGCCGTATTCCTGTTCCAGCAGGTAGGCGATACCGCCCTTGCCCGACTGGCTGTTGACGCGGATGACCGCCTCGTAGCTGCGGCCGATGTCGGCCGGGTCGATCGGCAGGTACGGTACTTCCCACAGCGCGTCCGGTTTCTGCTGGGCAAAGCCCTTGCGAATCGCATCCTGGTGCGAGCCGGAGAACGCGGTATGCACCAGGTCGCCGACGTACGGGTGACGCGGGTGCACCTGGATCTGGTTGCACTCTTCGACGACTTTGCGCACGCCGTCGATGTCGGAGAAGTCCAGCTCAGGGTCCACGCCCTGGGTGTAGAGGTTCAACGCCACGGTCACGAGGTCGACGTTACCGGTACGCTCGCCGTTGCCGAACAGGCAGCCTTCGACACGGTCGGCGCCAGCCATCAGGCCCAGTTCGGTGGCGGCAACGCCGGTGCCACGGTCGTTGTGGGTGTGCAGGCTGATGATCACGCTGTCACGACGGTTGATGTGACGGCCAAACCATTCGATCTGGTCGGCATAGATGTTCGGCGTCGCGCATTCCACCGTGGCCGGCAGGTTGAGGATCATCTTGTGCTCGGGCGTCGGGTTCCAGACTTCGATCACCGCGTCGCAGACTTCCTTGGCGAACTCCATTTCGGTGGCGCTGAAGGTTTCCGGCGAGTACTCGAAGGTCCACTCGGTGTCCGGCTGCATGGCCGCGTATTTGACGAACAGCTTGGCGGCGTTCACGGCGATGGCCTTGACCCCGTCCTTGTCCTGGTTGAAGACAATGCGGCGGAAGGAAGGGGAGGTCGCGTTGTACAGGTGAACGATGGCTTTCTTCGCGCCGCGCAGGGATTCGAAGGTGCGCTCGATCAGGTCTTCACGGCCCTGGGTCAGCACCTGGATGGTGGTGTCGTCCGGGATGTGGTTGCCTTCGATCAGGGTGCGGACGAAGTCGAAGTCGGTTTGCGAGGCGGCCGGGAACGACGCTTCGATTTCCTTCACGCCGACCTGCACCAGGGTTTTCCAGAAACGCAGCTTCTTGACGGCGTCCATCGGTTCGATCAGCGACTGGTTGCCGTCGCGCAGGTCGGAGCTGCACCAGATCGGCGCGGCGGTGATGGTTTTCGACGGCCAGGTGCGGTCCGGAATGTCGATGGTCGGGAACGCGCGGTATTTCGAAGACGGGTCTTTGAGCATGCTCATCAGGAAATCCTTATTGTGTTGGCCGAAAAAAGGCGGCCTGCCGGTGGATCAAAAGTTCTTGGACTAACGCTTGGGACGAGGCACCACGATTCAGCCCGGCAGTCGTGCACTGACAAGGCACAGGCTGCGGTGCTGGCGGAGCTGAATGAGGGTGTGAGAGGTTTTCATGCCTTCAACCCTAACCTTGGGGGGGAAAGATGGCAAGCAGTCGAAAAAAATTGAGAGGAATACTCGTGAGCGGGTATTTATCGAGATTTTATTGCTGCGATTGGCAGTGATTGTTTTGTTGTTTGCGCGAGGTTTGAGTGGTGCGCAATTGATGATGTGACACTGCCGGACTGCTTTCGGTGTCTGTGATATTGCCATCGCGAGCAAGCCCGCTCCCACAGGTACAGCGCAATCCCTGTGGGAGCGGGCTTGCCCGCGAAGAGGCCATCGGCCTCGGCTAGGATTCAGGGCTGAAACGCACCAATGAAGATAGCCGGATCGACCCGCGCATCGTTCAGGCTGATGTTCCAGTGCATGTGCGGTCCGGTCGCGCGGCCGGTCGCGCCGACTTTGCCGACCACGTCACCACGGGCCAGTGGCTGCCCCACCTTCACGTCGATTTTCGACATGTGGCAGAACATGCTGATAAAGCCCTGGCCATGGTCGACGAACACTGTGTTGCCATTGAAGAAGTAGTTGCCGATCAGGATCACTTTGCCGGCGGCGGGGGTCTTGATTGGCGTACCGCCGGGTACGGCGAAGTCCAGGCCTGAGTGGGGGTTGCGCTCTTCACCGTTGAAAAAGCGCCGCACGCCGAACTTGCTCGACAGCGGCCCGTTCACCGGTTTGTCCAGCAGCAGGTTGCTCGGGGTGTTGGGGCTGAACGTGCGGTAGGCAGTAATCTGCTCAGCCAGTTCACGCTCGATGCGCTTGAGATTTTCCGGGTCCGGATTGACCTGTTGGGTGTTCTTCAGGGTGATGCGCTGTTCCGGGTATTTCTTGTTGCCAACCGTAAAATTCAGATTACGGCCGCCGCTGCTGACCGATTGAACCCCCGGCTTGACCGTCAGCGGCAGGCCGACAATGGCCAGCCAGTTGTTCTGCTCCTTCACTACCAGCACCGGTTTACCTTGATAAGTGGCTTTTGGCGCCTGGGCGGACGTGCCCAGGTCCACCACCGCAACGCCTCCCGGCACCGGTTTGTTCAACTGGCGAGTAATGTAGCTGTCGGCATGGGCGTTGAAGGTCAGGAGCAGCAACAGCAACGGAGCAAAGAAACGCGGCATGGATCAATCCAGTAAAGAAAGGGTGACGGGCGTCAGGTGATTGTCTTCGACCCGCACTTGCAGTTCGCCTTCGCCCAGTTTGGCCTTCAGGCGCTGGCCGGTATGGGTTTGCGCGGCGTTGCGGATCGCGTTGCCGCGCTCGTCCAGCAAGATGCTGTAGCCACGGCCGAGGGTCGCCAACGGGCTGACCACATGCAGTGTCTGCATCTGGCTGTGCAACTGCAGGCGACGGCTCTTCAGCCCTTCGCGGATCGCGCGCGGCAGGCGTTCGGCCAGGCTGTCGAGGCGCTGGCGAAGCATTGCCAGTTGCCGGCCCGGATGTTGTGCAGCCAGACGGGTTTCCAGGCGGATCAAGCGTTCGCGGCGGATGTTGAGGCTACGCTCGAACGCGCGGCGCATGCGCATGTCCAGGTCATCCAGGCGTTGCGCTTGCTGGCGCAGGCGCTCGCCGGGATGGCGCAGACGTCGGGAAACGCCTTCCAGGCGCAGGCGGTCGCGCATCAAGCGGTCCCGCATGCGCATCACCAGCCGTCGGTGCAGGCTTTCGACCCGACGCACCAGGTCGCTGGAGTCCGGTGCCAGCAATTCGGCGGCAGCGGAGGGGGTGGGCGCGCGTACGTCGGCCACGAAGTCGCTGATCGACACGTCGGTTTCATGGCCGACCGCGCTGACAATCGGCGTCACGCAAGCGTCTACGGCACGGGCCACGGCTTCTTCGTTGAAGCACCAGAGATCTTCCAGCGAGCCACCGCCCCGGGCCAGGATCAGTGCGTCGAAACCGCGGGCATCGGCCAGTTTCAGGGCGCGGACAATCTGCGCTGTGGCTTCGCGGCCCTGTACGGCGGTAGGGATCAGGGTCAATTGCACCTGTGGTGCACGACGGCGGAACACGCTGATGATGTCGCGGATCACCGCCCCAGTGGGCGAACTGATGATGCCGATGCGTTGCGGATGCGCCGGCAACGGCACCTTGCGCTCGGCACTGAACAGGCCTTCGGCGCTGAGCTTTTCCTTGAGTGCATCGAACGCCAGACGCAAGGCGCCGTCGCCGGCCGGCTCCACGGTGTCGAGAATCAGCTGATAATCACCGCGTCCCTCGAACAGCGAGACCTTGCCACGCACCTTGACCGCCAGGCCGTCTTTCAAGGCCTGACGAACCCGTGCCGCGTTCTGCCGGAACAACGCGCAACGCACCTGGGCGCCGCTGTCCTTGAGGGTGAAATACACGTGGCCGGAAGCCGGGCGGGCGAGGTTGGAGATTTCGCCTTCGACCCAGATGTTGCTGAACACGTCTTCAAGCAACACCCGCGCACGGCCGTTGAGCTGGCTGACGGTCAGGACTTCGCGGTCCAGGCCGAGTCTTGCAAAGGGATCTTTAATCATGGGGCGCAGTTTAAAGGCATTTGCCTGGCAATCTCCACGACTGCTCACAAATCCATTGAGGGCATTTATGTGGGAGCGAGCTTGCTCGCGATGGGGCCAGCAAATTCAGCATTGATGTGCCAGACAGATCGCCATCGCGAGCAAGCTCGCTCCCACAGAGGTAAAGTCGCCTCATGTGATCAAGGAAGATGTTCGGATGAATGTGTTTGAACTGTTGAACCAATGGCCATTCGGCCCGCTGGACTGGCTGGTAATCGGTGCGGGCATCGCCCTGGCCTACATCGTGTTCGGCATCGCCGGTTTCGGCACCGCGCTGGTGGCGGGGCCGATTCTGATTCTGTTCATGCCGCTGTCGAAGATCGTGCCTTTACTGGTGTTGCTGGATTTTGTCGCGGCATTCGGCAATCTGCTGCCGTCACGGCGCGATGTGGCGAAGCCGGAGCTGTTGCGGTTGCTGCCGTGCATGGCGGTGGGCTGTACACTTGGCGTGATATTCCTGCTGAACCTGAAATCCGACCTGTTGCTGCTGCTGATGGGGCTGTTTATTAGTGCCTATGCAATTTACAGCCTGTGGATAAAGGTCCGTCCGGCGCAGTTGTCCGCCGCGTGGGCGCTGCCGATGGGGACGGTGGGTGGAATGTTTGGCGCGTTGTTTGGCAGCGGCGGCTTTCTCTATGCGATCTATTTGAACAGCCGGTTGCCCAAGGAGGCAGCCCGGGCCACCCAGAGTGCGCTGATCAGTTGCAGTACGGTGGTGCGTTTGAGCCTGTTTGCAATCGCCGGTGTGTATGCCGATTTGCCGTTGCTGGTGCTGGCGGTTTGTCTGTTGCCGGCGATGGTGCTGGGGCTGTGGTTCGGTCGACGGCTGACCATGCGCTTGTCCCGCGAGGCGTTTGTGCGCCTGGTGACGTGGCTGGTGCTGGCCAGCGGGATCGCGTTGATCGGACGCTATCTCAGTACCTGAAGATTCAACTTGTGGCGAGACGCTTTGTGTGGGAGCGAGCTTGCTCGCGATGGGGTCAGCAAATTCAGCATTGATGTGCCAGACAGATCGTCATCGCGAGCAAGCTCGCTCCCACAGAAGAGCCCCCCCACTGCAAGCTGTTCAGTCGTTGTACTGGCTCAACAAGCGCTCCAGTCGCGCACTGAGGCGGCGTTTGATTTCGGTCTCGATGTGCGGGGCGAAATCGTCGATCACGTCTTGCATGATCAATTGCGCGGCGGCGCGCAATTCGCTGTCCAGGTGCAGCAAGTCATCCGGGTTCTTGCTGGGGGCGGGCGTCGACGTCGCCGCGGTGACGGGTTCAACGATCGGGGCAGGCGTTGTCGGTACGACGGGTGGCGAAGGTTCGCTCACGGCGTCGAACAACATGGGAATCTGTTCCTGATCACCTTCCTCGACCGTGTCGGTCAGCAGAGGCGGTTGCAGGTTGTCATCGCCGAGCAATTGGCGGATCGACTCAAGGTCGTCCAGCAGGTGCGCGGACTGTTGCAGCGGTTTTGGAGTGTCCATTGGAAGGCTCAGAGTCGCTGTAAACGGTGATCTTGCAGAGGATAGCCCTGTTCGCGGTAGAAACGGAAACTCTCCCGCGCGGCCGCTCTGATCGTCGGATCCTCCACCACCACTTCCGCCACCCGGGCGAACCTGTTGGCGAAGGCCGGGACTTTCAGGTCGAGATTGACCAGCAAATCCTGATGTTGACCGCAGTCATCGCCCAACCCCAGGACAATCAAACCCTCAGGCTCGCTGTCGGCAGGGCCGTGGGGCACGAAGCTTTCGCCCTTGAACGTCCACAGCCGCGCATCGAGATCGTCACGCTGGGCCGCGTCGCTGCAATGCAGGTAGATGCGGTGGCCCATTCGCCAGGCTTTCTCGGTGAGCTTGCAGGCAAAGTCCAAGCGTGCCGAAGGATCGGCGCTGGGCAGGATATAGAAGTCGACTTTGGTCATTGCGGTTCCAGAGCGGCAAGCGGCGCCACCGAAAAGTGACGCCGCCGCCCATCAACGGTTTCAGGCTTTGGCGCGGTCCAGCAGGTATTGGGTCAGCAGGGGAACCGGACGGCCAGTGGCGCCCTTGTCCTTGCCGCCGCTGGTCCAGGCCGTGCCGGCGATGTCCAGGTGCGCCCAGTTCTGGTTCTTGGTGAAGCGCGACAGGAAGCAGGCCGCAGTGATGGTGCCGGCTTTCGGGCCGCCAATGTTGGCGATGTCGGCGAACGGGCTGTCCAGCTGTTCCTGGTACTCATCGAACAGCGGCAGTTGCCAGGCGCGGTCGTCGGCAGCCTTGCCGGCGCTCAGCAGTTGGTCGATCAGTTCGTCATTGTTGCCCAGCAGGCCCGAGGTGTGGGAACCCAGGGCAACCACGCAGGCGCCGGTCAGGGTCGCGATGTCGATGACCGCTTGCGGCTTGAAGCGCTCGGAGTAGGTGAGGGCGTCACACAGCACCAGACGGCCTTCGGCGTCGGTGTTGAGGATTTCCACGGTCTGGCCGCTCATGGTGGTGACGATGTCCCCCGGGCGCGAAGCGTTGCCGCTCGGCATGTTTTCGGCGCAGGCCAGGATGCACACCAGGTTGATCGGCAGCTTCAGCTCGAGCACGGCACGCAGGGTACCGAACACGCTGGCGGCGCCGCCCATGTCGTACTTCATTTCATCCATGCCGGCACCCGGCTTGAGGCTGATGCCGCCGGTGTCGAAGGTGATGCCTTTGCCGACCAGCGCGTACGGCTTCTCGGATTTCTTGCCACCGTTGTATTGCATGACGATCAGGCGCGGAGGCTGGGCGCTGCCCTGGCCGACGGCGTAGAACGAGCCCATGCCCAGGGCCTTGATCTTCTTCTCGTCGAGGACTTCGACTTTCAGGTCCTTGAATTCTTTGCCCAGGTCTTTGGCCTGCTCACCGAGGAAGGTCGGGTGACAGATGTTCGGCGGCAGGTTACCCAGGTTACGGGTGAAGGCCATGCCGTTGGCGATGGCGGTGGCGTGGGTCACGGCGCGTTGCACTTCAGCCTGGGCGGCCTTGATGGTCAGCAGGGTGATTTTCTTCAGTGCGCGGGGTTCGGCTTTCTGGCTCTTGAACTGGTCGAAGCTGTACTCGCCGTCCACCAGGGTTTCGGCCAGCAGGCGGGTCTTGCCATAACTGTCGCGGCCTTTGACGACCACTTCATCCAGGGCCAGCACCGCATCGCTGCCGCCCAGGCTTTTGAGGGTATTGAGGATGCCGGCGATGATCTTGCGGAACGGGCGGTCACCCAGTTCGTCGTCCTTGCCAACGCCCACCAGCAGCACACGCTCGGCCTTGAGGTTCGGCAGGCTGTGCAGCAGCAGGCTCTGGCCGACCTTGCCGGCCAGGTCGCCGCGCTTGAGCACAGTGCTGATCGCGCCGCCGCTCAGTTCGTCGAGTTGTCTGGCAACACCGCCGAGCTTGCGGCCTTCGCCGACGGAGACCACGAGAGTGGCGGTCTTCAACGTTTCGGGGTTGACGCTTTTTACAACCAGTTCCATGTCCGGGTCCCTGAATTGATGGTTATCACGCATGCGCCCGACACCTTATGTGCGTCGATTGCTTATAAATAGAAAGGCGCCAGGATCGACCGGCGACAAAGGCCGCAGTTTGAACCTCGCTACCGGCGGCTGACAACCCTCGACCGCACGAATGTATGAGCGAGCCTGCTCGCGAAGAACCCAAGATTGACGCAGGGTGTCAGGCTCCCCGCGTTATCGTTGACGACCATCGCGAGCAGGCTCGCTCCTACAAGGGGGGGATGCATTGCGCAGTGACAGGCGCACCCAATCACAGGATAATGCGCCATCTTTTTTCGGCGGCTCTGCCTTGCGGGCTGTCCGATACGTTTGCTTGTTCGGCCGCCTTAGCCTGACAACCCTGGAGTGTCTGGTTTGATCGTCTTCCGTTATCTATCCCGCGAAGTCCTGTTGACCTTGAGCGCCGTCAGTGCCGTGCTGCTGGTCATCATCATGAGCGGTCGCTTCATCAAATACCTCGCCCAGGCGGCTTCGGGCCTGCTGGATCCGGGGTCGTTGTTCCTGATCATGGGCTATCGCCTGCCGGGCTTCCTCCAGCTGATCCTGCCACTGGGGCTGTTTCTCGGGATCCTGTTGTCCTACGGGCGCCTGTACCTCGAAAGCGAAATGACCGTGCTCTCGGCCACGGGCATGAGCCAGCAGCGGCTGTTTTGCATGACGCTGTTCCCGGCCACCCTGGTTGCGCTCGTCGTGGCGTGGCTGAGCCTGAGCCTGGCGCCACAGGGGGCCAATCAGTTTCAGTTGCTGCTGAACAAGCAGGATGCCCTGACCGAATTCGATACCCTGGAGCCAGGGCGTTTCCAGGCTTTGCGCGACGGCACCCGGGTCACCTACACCGAGAGCATGTCCGATGACCGCGTCAATCTGGGTGGTGTGTTCATCTCGCAAAAAAACATCAGTTCCAATAACAAGGATCGCGGGATTTCTGTGCTGGTGGCGGAAAAGGGGCGCCAGGAAATTCGTCCGGACGGCAACCGCTACCTGATTCTTGATAACGGCTATCGCTATGACGGTAGTCCGGGGCAGGCCGACTACCGGGCGATCAAGTATGACGAGTACGGTGTGTTGCTGCCAAAACCGGAAGTCAGTGACGAAGTCACCGACCGTGACGCAATGCCGACCCGTACATTGATCGGCAGTGACGACATTCGCATGCGCGCCGAGCTGCAATGGCGCATGTCTCTGCCGTTGCTGGTGTTCATCGTGACCTTGATGGCGGTGCCGCTGTCACGGGTCAACCCGCGTCAGGGCCGATTCCTCAAGTTACTGCCGGCGATTCTTCTTTATATGGCTTACCTGAGCATTCTGATTGCCGCCCGCGGTGCCCTCGACAAGGGCAAGATCCCTGCGGTGTTTGGCTTGTGGTGGGTGCACGGGATTTTCCTGTCCATCGGCCTGGGCTTGCTCTACTGGGAACCCTTGAGCTTGAAGAGGGCGAGTCGCCGCAGCGCGCTGGAGGTGGCCCGTGGTTAAGCTTGATCGCTACATTGGTAGCAGTGTGTTCATGGCGATCCTGGCGGTGCTCGGGATCATTCTTGGTCTGGCGACACTGTTTGCCTTCATCGACGAGATGGGGGAAATCAGCGATACCTACACCCTGGTCGATGTGCTGAGTTATGTGTTGTTGACCGCTCCGCGCCGGATGTACGAAATGCTGCCGATGGCTGCGCTGATCGGCTGCCTGATCGGTCTGGGCAGCCTGGCCAGCAACAGTGAGCTGACCATCATGCGCGCCGCCGGCGTGTCGATCGGCCGGATCGTCTGGGCGGTCATGAAGCCGATGCTGGTATTGATGCTGGCCGGCGTGCTGGTCGGCGAGTACGTCGCTCCGCCCGCTGAAACCGCCGCACAGGCCAATCGCTCGCTGGCCCAGGGCAGCGGTGATGCACAAAGCGCCAGGCACGGCTTGTGGCACCGCCAGGGCGATGAGTTCATTCACGTCAACTCGGTACAACCCAACGGCATCCTGTATGGCGTGACCCGTTATCGCTTCGACAAAGAGCGGCACATGCTGTCGGCGAGTTTCGCCAAGCGTGCCAACTTCGAAAACGATCACTGGCAGTTGTCGGATGTCACGACCACGCTGTTCCACGAGCGCAGCACCGAAGTGGTTTCGACCCCGCAAGAGCGCTGGGACGTTGCGTTGAGTCCGCAGTTGCTGAACACCGTGATCATGGTGCCCGAGTCGCTGTCGATCAGTGGCCTGTGGAGTTACATCCATTATCTGGCGGACCAGGGGCTGAACAATGGCCGCTACTGGCTGGCATTTTGGGTCAAGGTGTTGCAGCCGCTGGTGACTGCCGCTCTGGTGTTGATGGCGATTTCCTTCATCTTTGGTCCGCTGCGCTCGGTGACCCTGGGTCAACGGGTGTTCACCGGCGTGCTGGTGGGCTTCACCTTCCGCATCGTTCAGGATCTGCTGGGGCCTTCGAGCCAGGTGTTCGGCTTCCCGCCGTTGCTTTCGGTGCTGGTGCCGGCGGGTGTTTGTGCCGTGGCGGGGCTCTGGCTGTTGCGTCGAGCTGGCTGATGGCGGGCATTTTCCGACCGCTTTGACGTTAAAAAACGCCCTTGTCGCAAGACCGGGGCGTTTTTGTAGGCACCGTCTGACCTGCGAACGTGACGCTTGCGCCGTGGATCAGGTACAATTCCCGGCTATTTTTCGGCGGGCTATGCCTGCAGCCTTTTTGAGTGTTGATCCGTGAGTGATTTGAGTCATATCCGCAATTTCTCCATCATCGCCCACATTGACCATGGCAAGTCGACGCTGGCCGATCGCTTCATCCAGATGTGTGGCGGCCTCGCCGAGCGCGAAATGGAAGCCCAGGTCCTGGACTCCATGGACCTTGAGCGTGAACGCGGGATCACCATCAAGGCGCACAGCGTCACCTTGTATTACAAGGCTCGCGACGGTATCAACTACCAGCTGAACTTCATTGATACCCCCGGCCACGTTGACTTCACCTATGAGGTGAGCCGTTCGCTGGCTGCCTGTGAAGGCGCGCTGCTGGTGGTCGATGCCGGTCAAGGCGTTGAAGCACAGTCGGTTGCCAACTGCTACACGGCCATCGAGCAGGGCCTGGAAGTGATGCCCGTGCTGAACAAGATCGACCTGCCACAGGCCGATCCGGACCGTGTTAAAGAAGAAATCGAAAAAATCATCGGCATCGATGCCACCGATGCGGTCGAGTGCTCGGCCAAGACCGGCCTGGGCGTCGACGAAGTGCTCGAGCGCCTGGTCGCCACCATTCCTGCACCGACCGGCAACTACGAAGATCCGCTGCAAGCGTTGATCATCGACTCCTGGTTCGACAACTACCTGGGTGTTGTTTCCCTGGTACGCGTGCGCCACGGTCGTGTGAAGAAGGGCGACAAGATCCTGGTCAAGTCCACCGGCAAGATCCACCTGGTAGACAGCGTCGGTGTATTCAACCCGAAGCACACCCCTACCGCTGACCTCAAGGCCGGTGAAGTGGGCTTCATCATCGCCAGCATCAAGGACATTCACGGTGCGCCAGTGGGCGACACCCTGACCTTGAGCTCGACGCCGGACGTTGATGTACTGCCAGGCTTCAAACGTATTCAGCCGCAGGTTTACGCCGGTCTGTTCCCCGTCAGCTCCGACGACTTCGAAGATTTCCGCGAAGCGCTGCAAAAGCTCACCCTGAACGACTCGTCGCTGCAATACACGCCGGAAAGCTCTGACGCACTGGGCTTCGGCTTCCGTTGCGGCTTCCTCGGCATGCTGCACATGGAAATCATCCAGGAGCGCCTGGAGCGCGAGTACAACCTGGACTTGATCACCACGGCGCCGACGGTAATCTTCGAGCTGCTGCTCAAGACCGGCGAGACGATCTACGTCGATAACCCGTCGAAGCTCCCGGACCTGTCCTCGATCGAAGACATGCGTGAGCCGATCGTGCGGGCCAATATTCTTGTGCCGCAAGAGCACCTGGGCAACGTCATTACCCTGTGCATCGAAAAACGTGGTGTGCAGGTTGACATGCTGTTCCTCGGCTCCCAGGTACAAGTGACCTACGACCTGCCGATGAACGAAGTGGTGCTGGACTTCTTCGACCGCCTGAAATCCACCAGCCGCGGCTATGCTTCGCTGGACTACCATTTCGATCGTTATCAATCGGCTAGCCTGGTGAAACTGGACGTGCTGATCAACGGTGACAAGGTCGACGCCCTGGCGCTGATCGTGCACCGTGACAACTCGCACTACAAAGGTCGCCAGTTGACCGAGAAGATGAAAGAACTGATTCCGCGGCAGATGTTCGACGTGGCAATCCAGGCCGCCATTGGCGGGCAGATTGTGGCGCGGACAACCGTCAAGGCGCTCAGAAAGAACGTATTGGCCAAATGCTACGGTGGTGACGTCAGCCGTAAGAAGAAACTGCTGGAGAAGCAAAAGGCCGGTAAGAAACGCATGAAGCAGGTCGGCAACGTGGAGATTCCACAGGAAGCCTTCCTTGCAGTGCTCAGGTTGGATAGTTAGGTCCTATGTCGCTAAATTTCCCGCTGTTGCTGGTCATCGCCGTGTTCGTCTGCGGCCTGTTGGCGTTGCTCGATCTGTTGATCCTGGCCCCGCGTCGGCGTGCCGCCATCGCTTCCTATCAGGGCAGCGTCAGCCAGCCTGACATGGTCGTGGTCGAGAAGCTGAACAAAGAGCCGCTGCTGGTTGAATACGGCAAGTCGTTCTTCCCGGTGTTGTTCATCGTGCTGGTGCTGCGTTCGTTCCTGGTGGAACCGTTCCAGATTCCTTCCGGTTCGATGAAGCCAACCCTGGATGTCGGCGACTTCATCCTGGTGAGCAAGTTTTCCTACGGGATCCGCTTGCCGGTGATCGACAAGAAAGTCATCGAAGTCGGTGATCCGCAGCGCGGCGATGTGATGGTGTTCCGCTACCCGAGCGACCCGAACGTCAACTACATCAAGCGTGTGGTTGGTTTGCCGGGCGACACGGTTCGCTACACCGCCGACAAGCGCCTGTTCGTCAACGGTCAATCGATTGCCGAGCAACTGGTCGGCTCCGAGCCGGGCACGCTGGGCAGCGCTGAGCTCTACAAGGAAAAACTCGGTGTGGCCGAGCACATGATCCGCAAGGAAATGAGCCGCTACCGCGCAATGCCGGACCATTCGTGGACCGTGCCGGCCGGGCACTACTTCATGATGGGCGACAACCGCGACAACTCGAACGACAGTCGCTACTGGGATGATCCGAACATTCCCAAGGATCTGCTGGGCATGGTTCCCGACAAGAATATCGTCGGCAAGGCCTTTGCGGTCTGGATGAGCTGGCCGGAACCCAAACTCAGCCACCTGCCGAATTTCTCGCGGGTTGGCCTGATCAAGTAATCAGACACGGCGCTGTTGAACACAGCGCCGAATGCATTTCTGGAGCCGGCACAATGGGCGCCAGAGGCATGAAAACAATGATATTCAGGACGTTATTTTTGAACACAGCTTTAATTGTCCCAAGCCTGCGCCAACTTACGGCGATGGCGGTGGAATCCAGCCACGAACTCAGCGTGGGTAAACCGTGAGCGTCTCCTTAAGCCGTCTAGAGCGTCAGCTCGGCTACACCTTCAAGGATCAGGAACTGATGGTCCTGGCCCTGACTCACCGCAGCTTTGCCGGGCGTAACAACGAACGCCTGGAATTCCTCGGTGACGCCATTCTCAACTTCGTCGCCGGCGAGGCGTTGTTCGAGCGCTTCCCGCTGGCTCGCGAAGGCCAGTTGTCGCGTTTGCGCGCACGTCTGGTCAAAGGTGAGACCCTGGCCGTACTGGCCCGTGGTTTCGATCTGGGCGAATACCTGCGCCTGGGCTCGGGCGAGCTGAAAAGCGGCGGTTTCCGTCGCGAGTCGATTCTGGCCGATGCCCTCGAAGCGCTGATCGGTGCGATCTACCTCGATGCTGGCATGGAAATGGCCCGCGAGCGTGTGCTCGCCTGGCTGGCCGGCGAGTTCGAAGGCCTGACGCTGGTCGACACCAACAAAGATCCAAAGACCCGCCTGCAAGAGTTCCTGCAGTCCCGTGGTTGTGAGCTGCCGCGTTACGAAGTGGTGGATATCCAGGGTGAGCCGCATTGCCGGACGTTCTTCGTCGAATGCGAAATCATCTTACTGAATGAAAAAAGCCGAGGTCAGGGTGTGAGTCGTCGTATTGCCGAACAGGTAGCGGCCGCCGCAGCACTGATTGCCCTGGGTGTGGAGAATGGCAATGACTGATACAAACGCAACTCGCTGTGGCTATGTTGCCATCGTCGGCCGTCCGAACGTGGGCAAGTCCACGTTGCTGAACCACATCCTGGGTCAGAAGCTGGCGATCACCTCGCGCAAACCGCAAACCACCCGTCACAACATGCTCGGTATCAAGACCGAGGGCGATGTGCAGGCGATCTACGTCGACACCCCTGGTATGCACAAGGGCGGCGAAAAGGCCCTGAACCGCTACATGAACAAGACCGCTTCGGCGGCGCTGAAAGACGTCGACGTGGTGATCTTCGTGGTCGACCGCACCAAGTGGACCGAAGAAGACCAGATGGTTCTCGAGCGCGTCCAGTACGTGACCGGCCCGCTGATCGTGGCGTTGAACAAGACCGACCGCATCGAAGACAAGGCCGAGCTGATGCCGCACCTGAGCTGGTTGCAGGAGCAGTTGCCGAATGCGCAGATCATCCCGATTTCCGCGCAGCACGGGCATAACCTCGATGCACTGGAACGCGTGATTGCCGAGCACCTGCCGGAAAACGATCACTTCTTCCCGGAAGACCAGATCACCGACCGCAGCAGCCGTTTCCTCGCCGCCGAGCTGGTGCGCGAGAAAATCATGCGCCAGATGGGCGCCGAGCTGCCGTATCAGATCACCGTTGAAATCGAAGAGTTCAAGCAGCAGGGCAAGACCCTGCACATTCATGCCTTGATCCTCGTCGAGCGCGATGGCCAGAAAAAAATCATCATTGGCGACAAGGGCGAGCGCATCAAGCGCATCGGCACCGAAGCGCGCAAGGACATGGAGCTGCTGTTCGACTCCAAGATCATGCTCAACCTGTGGGTCAAGGTTAAGGGTGGCTGGTCCGATGACGAGCGTGCATTGCGTTCGTTGGGTTACGGCGACCTGTAATACGTTTTCCGGATCAACAATGATCCCCTGTGGGAGCGAGCTTGCTCGCGATAACGGTCTGTCAGTCAACATTGATGTTGAATATCAGGCCCTCATCGCGAGCAAGCTCGCTCCCACATTGGTTTCAGGTTGTATGTAAAACTGCGCTCCTTCATCGAGAACTGCGATTTCCATGTCCCAAGCGCCCGCCCAACCCGCCTATGTCCTGCACTCCCGCGCCTACCGTGAAAACAGCGCGCTGGTGGACTTCCTCACGCCGCAAGGTCGGCTGCGGGCGGTGTTGCGCAGTGCACGGGGCAAGGCCGGGACACTGGCGCGGCCGTTCGTGCCATTGGAAGTCGAGTTCCGGGGCAAGGGCGAGCTGAAGAATGTCGGGCGCATGGAGAGTGCTGGCATCTCCACCTGGCTCAATGGCGAGGCGCTGTTCAGCGGTCTTTACCTCAATGAATTGCTGATTCGCCTGTTGCCCGCCGAAGATCCTCATCCCGGCGTATTCGATCACTACGCTGCGACTTTGCTGGCGCTGGCTGAAGGTCGTGCTCTGGAGCCCTTGCTGCGCTCCTTCGAGTGGCGCTTGCTCGATGACCTCGGCTACGGTTTTTCCCTGACGACTGATATTCATGATCAACCCATCGCGCCGGACGGTCTCTACCGTTTGCAAGTGGATGCCGGGCTTGAACGTGTCTACCTGCTGCAACCGGGCTTGTTCAACGGCACCGAATTGCTGGCCATGGCTGAAGCCGACTGGTCTGCCCCCGGCGCTCCGTCTGCCGCCAAGCGCTTGATGCGCCAGGCATTGGCCGTTCACCTGGGCGGCCGTCCACTTGTCAGTCGCGAGCTGTTTCGCAAGCCCTGATCACACCGTATGCTGTGCACCGAACTTTCTCTTCTTCTGGAGCGCTTCCGTGACCACCAGCACCCGTATTCTTCTTGGCGTGAACATCGACCACGTTGCCACCCTGCGTCAGGCCCGGGGCACCCGTTACCCGGACCCGGTCAAGGCTGCACTGGACGCGGAAGAGGCGGGCGCCGACGGCATCACCGTGCACCTGCGCGAAGACCGTCGGCACATTCAGGAGCGCGACGTTCTGCTGCTCAAGGACGTGCTGCAAACCCGCATGAACTTCGAAATGGGGGTCACCGAAGAAATGATGTTGTTCGCCGAGCGCATCCGCCCGGCGCACATTTGCCTGGTGCCGGAAACCCGTCAGGAACTGACCACCGAAGGCGGCCTGGACGTGGCAGGGCAGGAAGCGCGAATCAAGGCGGCGGTCGAGCGTCTGTCGAAGATCGGCTCCGAAGTGTCGCTGTTCATTGACGCCGATGAGCGCCAGATCGAAGCCTCCCGTCGTGTCGGCGCGCCAGCCATCGAGTTGCACACCGGGCGTTATGCCGATGCCGAGACGCCGACCGAAGTCGCCGAAGAACTCAAGCGTGTAGCCGATGGCGTGGCCTTCGGTCTGGCCCAGGGCCTGATCGTCAATGCCGGTCATGGCCTGCACTATCACAACGTCGAAGCCGTGGCGGCGATCAAGGGCATCAACGAACTGAACATCGGCCATGCGCTGGTGGCCCATGCGCTGTTCGTTGGCTTCAAGTCGGCTGTTTCGGAGATGAAGGCGTTGATTCTGGCGGCTGCCAAGGCTTAAAACCAACACAAAATCCTGTGGGAGCGAGCTTGCTCGCGATAGCGGTCTGACAGACACAATTGATGTGACTGACAGGGCCTCATCGCGAGCAAGCTCGCTTTCACATTTGATTTTGGGTGGCTGTCAGAGCGGTGCAGGTTCCTGCGACGGCTTGCTCTTGTCGATCCCCGGAACAAGCAGTTTGCCCTCGGCGACCTGGTCCCCTTCAAGCTGCGGCTGCGTGACCCAGGTCAGGATGTCGTAGTAGCGACGGATGTTCGCCACGAAATGCACCGGTTCGCCGCCGCGGGCGTAGCCGTAACGGGTTTTGCTGTACCACTTCTTTTCCGACAGGCGCGGCAGGATCTTCTTTACGTCCAGCCATTTGTCCGGGTTCAACCCTTCCTTGGCCGCCAGTTTGCGTGCGTCATCCAGGTGGCCGCTGCCGACGTTGTAGGCCGCCAGGGCAAACCAGGTCCGGTCCGGCTCCTGAATCGAGTCGTCGAGCTGGTCTTTCATGTAGGCCAGGTACTTGGCGCCGCCCATGATGCTCTGCCTGGGGTCCAGGCGGTTGGACACGCCCATGGCCTGCGCGGTGTTCTGGGTCAGCATCATCAGGCCGCGCACGCCGGTCTTGGACGTGACCGTCGGTTGCCACAACGACTCCTGGTACCCGATGGCCGCCAGCAGGCGCCAGTCGACTTTCTCCTTCTTGGCGTAGGCCTTGAAGTGCTGTTCGTACTTGGGCAGGCGTTGCTGCAAGTGTTGGGCAAACGTGGTGGCGCCCATGTAGCCGAGGACGTCGACATGCCCGTAGTAGCGGTCCTTGAGGCGTTGCAGGGTGCCGTTCTTCTTGACCTTGTCGAGGTAATCGTTGATTTCGTTGAGCAGGCTGTTGTCGTCGCCCGGGGCGACGGCCCAGCTCTGGTTGCTGGCGTCGCCGAGGTCGAAGGCGACCCGGATGTTGGTGAAGTACACCTGGTTCATCGCCACTTCGTTGGAGTCGACCAGGGTCAGGTCGATCTGACCTTCATCCACCATGCGCAGGAGATCGACGACCTCGACCGCGTCAGACTCTTCGTATTCGATGCCGGGAAACTTCTGTTTCAGCTGCGCCAGTTGTTCGGCGTGGGTGCTGCCCTTGAGCACCATGATCTTCTTGCCCACCAGATCCTTCGCATCGGTTGGCCGGGACTGGCCGTTGCGGTAGATGATCTGCGGGGTGACTTCCAGATAGGAGTGGGAGAAGCGCACCTGCTTCTTGCGCTCTTCGCTGCTGACCAGGCCGGCAGCCGCCAGCACCGGGCCATTGGGCTTGCCGACCTGGTTGAACAGGTCATCGAGGTTGTCGGCGGTCTCGATCTTGAGCTCGACCCCCAGATCGTCGGCGAAGCGCTTCACCAGCTCGTATTCGAAGCCGGTCTCACCGTTGCGATCCTGAAAGTAGGTGGCGGGGCTGTTTCGGGTAACCACCCGCAGCACACCATCCTCCTTTACGCGCTCGAGCGTGTTGGGTTTATCAACACAGCCACCGAGCATCAGGAAGAGTCCGGTTGCGATCAGCCATTTGGCGTACCGCGGACGCAAAGCCGTTGGGAAAAACATCTGCGCAGTATACGCAAAGGACCACGAGCGCCATATCTCGACAGTGAGGGGCTTGTCTGCTAGCGATCACAAAACCGGCCGAAACCCCGCAGGAATGGGCCTTGCCTGCATTTTGTTACAGTAAAAATAAGCTGTTGCTGCACGCCCGGTTAACCTGACTTTCGAGGCAGAAACACAGATCGACGCCCGAGTGCAACCGTGCGTAGCGTTTCGGGTGATGTCGCGGGCTGTTTAGGCTAGAATGCACGGCCTCAAAGCACACCCCTTCCCGAGGCTGTCCCGAAGATGTTGATCCTGCGCGGCGCTCCTGCCCTTTCTGCCTTTCGCCACAGCAAGCTCCTTGAGCAACTGAGCCAGAAGGTTCCGGCTGTCAGCGGCCTGTATGCTGAATTCGCTCACTTCGCCGAAGTTACCGGCGTCCTGACCGGCGACGAACAGCAGGTGCTCGCGCGCCTTCTGAAGTACGGTCCAAGCGTTCCGGTACAGGAACCGACCGGTCGTCTGTTTCTGGTGCTGCCGCGTTTCGGCACCATCTCGCCGTGGTCGAGCAAGGCCAGCGACATCGCCCGTAACTGTGGCCTGGCGAAAATCCAGCGCCTGGAGCGCGGCATCGCGTTCTACGTGGCCGGCCAGTTCAGCGACGCTGAAGCCCAGCTGATCGCCGACGGTCTGCACGACCGCATGACCCAGATCGTCCTGGGCAACCTCGAGCAGGCCGCCGGCCTGTTCAGCCACGCCGAACCGAAGCCCCTGACCGCCATCGACGTGTTGGGTGGCGGCCGCGCCGCGCTGGAAAAAGCCAACACCGAGCTGGGCCTGGCCCTGGCCGAAGACGAGATCGACTATCTGGTCAACGCCTTCGTCGGCTTGAAGCGCAACCCGCATGACATCGAACTGATGATGTTCGCCCAGGCGAACTCCGAGCACTGCCGTCACAAGATCTTCAACGCCAGTTGGGACATCGACGGCGAGAGCCAGGAAAAAAGCCTGTTCGGCATGATCAAGAACACCTACGTGATGCACAGCGAAGGCGTTCTGTCGGCTTATAAGGACAACGCTTCGGTGATCGTCGGCTCCGTGGCCGGTCGCTTCTTCCCGGACCCTGAGACCCGCCAGTACGGTGCGGTGCAGGAGCCGGTGCACATCCTGATGAAGGTTGAGACCCACAACCACCCGACCGCGATTGCCCCGTTCCCGGGCGCATCCACCGGTTCCGGTGGCGAGATCCGTGACGAAGGCGCCACCGGTCGCGGTGCCAAGCCGAAGGCTGGCCTGACCGGTTTCACCGTGTCGAACCTGCAGATCCCGGGTTTCGAACAGCCGTGGGAAGTGCCGTACGGCAAGCCCGAGCGCATCGTCACCGCGCTGGACATCATGATCGAAGGCCCGCTGGGCGGCGCTGCGTTCAACAACGAATTCGGTCGTCCGGCACTGACCGGCTACTTCCGTACCTTCGAACAATCGATCACCACCCCGCACGGTGACGAAGTTCGCGGCTACCACAAGCCGATCATGCTGGCCGGCGGCATGGGCAACATCCGTGAAGAACACGTCAAGAAAGGCGAGATCGTCGTCGGCTCCAAGCTGATCGTGCTCGGCGGCCCGGCGATGCTGATCGGCCTGGGCGGCGGCGCGGCTTCCTCCATGGCCACCGGCACCAGCTCGGCAGACCTGGACTTCGCTTCCGTACAGCGCGAAAACCCGGAAATGGAACGTCGCTGCCAGGAAGTCATCGACCGTTGCTGGCAACTGGGCGACAAGAACCCGATCAGCTTCATCCACGACGTGGGTGCGGGCGGTCTGTCCAACGCCTTCCCGGAACTGGTCAACGACGGCGACCGCGGTGGCCGTTTCGAACTGCGCAACATTCCAAACGACGAGCCGGGCATGGCCCCGCACGAAATCTGGTCCAACGAATCCCAGGAACGTTACGTTCTGGCCGTCGGCCCGGCGGATTTCGAGCGCTTCAAGGCGATCTGCGAACGTGAGCGTTGCCCGTTTGCCGTCGTTGGTGAAGCCACTGCCGAGCCACAACTGACCGTGACCGACAGCCACTTCGGCAACAGCCCGGTGGACATGCCGCTGGAAGTGCTGCTGGGCAAAGCCCCGCGCATGCACCGTTCGGTGGTTCGCGAGAACGAACTGGGCGACGATTTCGATCCGTCGACCCTGAGCATCGCCGACTGCGTCGAGCGCGTTCTGCATCACCCGGCCGTGGCGAGCAAAAGCTTCCTGATCACCATCGGCGACCGCACCATCACCGGCCTCGTGGCCCGTGACCAGATGGTCGGCCCGTGGCAGGTTCCGGTGGCCGACGTTGCCGTCACCGCCACCAGCTTCGACGTCTACACCGGTGAAGCCATGGCCATGGGCGAGCGTACTCCGCTGGCACTGCTGGACGCTCCGGCGTCGGGCCGCATGGCCATCGGCGAAACCCTGACCAACATCGCGGCCTCGCGCATCGGCAAGATCTCCGACATCAAACTGTCGGCGAACTGGATGTCGGCTGCCGGTCACCCGGGTGAAGATGCACGCCTGTACGACACCGTGAAAGCGGTCGGCATGGAGTTGTGCCCTGAGCTGGGCATCACCATTCCTGTGGGCAAGGACTCGATGTCCATGGCCACCCGCTGGAACGATGAAGGCGTGGACAAGTCCGTGACTTCGCCGATGTCCCTGATCGTGACCGGTTTCGCGCCAGTGACTGACATCCGTCAGACCCTGACCCCGCAACTGCGCATGGACAAGGGCACCACCGACCTGATCCTGATCGACCTGGGCCGCGGCCAGAACCGCATGGGCGCCTCGATCCTGGCGCAGGTTCACGGCAAGCTCGGCAAGCAGGCTCCGGACGTCGATGACGCCGAAGACCTCAAAGCCTTCTTCGCGGTGATCCAGGGCCTCAACGCCGACGGCCACCTGCTGGCTTACCACGACCGCTCCGACGGTGGTCTGCTGACCAGCGTTGTCGAGATGGCGTTCGCCGGTCACTGTGGCCTGAGCCTGAACCTCGACGGTCTGGCAGAAACCTCTGCCGACATCGCCGCCATCCTGTTCAACGAAGAACTGGGTGCCGTGATCCAGGTTCGCCAGGACGCGACCCCGGACATCCTCGCGCAGTTCAGCGCTGCCGGCCTGGGTGACTGCGTGTCGGTGATCGGTCAGCCAATCAACAATGGCGAGATCGGCATCACCTTCAACGGCGACACTGTGTTCGAAGGCCAGCGTCGTCTGCTGCAACGCCAGTGGGCCGAGACCAGCTACCAGATCCAGCGTCTGCGTGACAACGCCGACTGCGCCGAGCAAGAGTTCGACGTGCTGCTGGAAGAAGAAAACCCGGGCCTGAGCGTCAAGCTGAGCTACGACATCAACCAGGACATCGCCGCGCCTTACATCAAGAAAGGCATTCGCCCACAGGTTGCCGTACTGCGTGAGCAGGGCGTCAACGGTCAGGTGGAAATGGCTGCCGCGTTCGACCGCGCCGGTTTCAACGCGATCGACGTGCACATGAGCGACATTCTGGCCGGCCGGGTCGACCTGAACGAGTTCAAGGGCATGGTCGCTTGCGGCGGCTTCTCTTACGGCGACGTATTGGGTGCCGGTGAAGGCTGGGCGAAATCCGCGCTGTTCAACAGCCGTGCCCGCGATGCGTTCCAGGGCTTCTTCGAACGCAACGACAGCTTCACCCTCGGCGTGTGCAACGGTTGCCAGATGATGTCCAACCTGCACGAGCTGATCCCGGGCAGCGAGTTCTGGCCGCACTTCGTGCGCAACCGCTCCGAGCAGTTCGAAGCCCGTGTTGCCATGGTGCAGATCCAGGAGTCGAACTCGATCTTCCTGCAAGGCATGGCCGGTTCGCGCATGCCGATCGCCATTGCTCACGGTGAAGGCCATGCCGAGTTCGCCAGCGAAGAAGCACTGCTGGAAGCCGATCTGTCGGGTTGCGTGGCGATGCGTTTCGTCGACAACCACGGCAAGGTCACCGAAAGCTACCCGGCCAACCCGAACGGCTCGCCGCGCGGGATCACCGGTTTGACCAGCCGCGACGGTCGCGTGACCATCATGATGCCGCACCCGGAACGTGTGTTCCGCGCCGTGCAGAACTCGTGGCGTTCGGATGACTGGAACGAAGATGCTCCGTTGATGCGTATGTTCCGTAACGCTCGTGTGTGGGTGAACTAAGCGCCGTGTACAAGCTCAGCTTTTTTGTTCCCGACAGTCATGTCGAGGTGGTCAAAAGCGCCGTATTCGCCGCCGGTGGGGGGCGAATCGGTGCTTATGACCACTGTGCATGGCAAGTGTTGGGCACTGGCCAGTTTCGTCCACTGGACGGCAGCCAGCCGTTCATTGGCGAGGCAGGGCAGGTCGAACAGGTCGAGGAATGGAAGGTTGAGCTGGTGGTGGCCGATGAGTTGATTCGCTCGGTAGTGGCGGCTCTGAAACAGAGCCATCCCTATGAGACACCGGCTTATGAAGTGTGGCGGCTGGAGGATTTCTGATTCTCCGGTGCTGAAATGAAAAACCCGCTGAAAGAGATTTCAGCGGGTTTTTTGTTGCCCAAACTATTGTGGCGTCAGTGAGGGCCTCATCGCGAGCAAGCTCGCTCCTACATTGGATCTGCATACACCGGACCACTGTGGGAGCGAGCTTGCTCGCGATGGCGGCCTATCAGGCACCGAGGATCTAAACCTTGGCACTGACCTCGCTGCGATTGACCAACACCTCCAGTGCATCACTCAAGGTCGGCGCCTTGTCGCCAATCAGCAGATGCCAGATACCGCCATCCAGCTGACTTACACCCTGGCAACCCAACGCTTTCAAATCGAACTCCGACAACGCCTTGCCATCGGCCAGTTGCAGGCGGATGCGGGTCATGGCCACGCAATCGAGTTGCAGCACATTGTCGCCGCCGCCCAGGGCATTGAGCCATTGCTGGGCCTCGGGTGTCGCCATGGCGGCAGGTGGCGGCGCGTCGATTTCTGCAGCCGGTGACGACACCATGGCGCGACCTAGCGCAGGCATCGCCAGGCGAATCTCATCGGCAATCGCGTCGGCCATTGGCCCCACTACCACTTGCAAACTCCCGCCCTTGCCCGGACGCACCACGGCCATGGCACCGAGTGCTTTCAAGTCGGTATCCGAAGCTTTGTTGCGATCCACCATGTCCAGGCGCAAGCGCGTGGTGCAGGCGCCGACGGTGATCAGGTTTTCGGCACCACCCAAGGCCTTGATGTATGCCCCGGCGCGTTCATTGTCGGCGATGGCAACCTGCTCGACGTCAGCGCTGGTTTCGCGGCCCGGTGTCTTCAGGTCGAAGCGGCGGATACAGAAGTCAAACACCACGTAATAGATCACGGCATACGCCAGGCCCACCGGGAACACCAGCCAGCCGTTGGTGGACTTGCCCCAGCCCAGGATCATGTCGATGAAGCCGCCGGAGAAGGTGAACCCCAGGTGGATGTTCAGCGCATTGGTGATGGCCATCGACAGGCCGGTCAGCAACGCATGCAGCACAAACAGCAACGGCGCGAGGAACATGAAGGCGAATTCAATCGGCTCGGTGACGCCGGTCAGGAACGCGGTCAACGCCATCGACAGGAAGATCCCGCCCATCACCTTGCGCCGTGCCGGCAGGGCGTTGCGGTACATCGCCAGGCACGCGGCGGGCAGGCCGAAGATCATCATCGGGAACATGCCGGTCATGAACTGGCCACCCTTCGGATCGCCGGCGAAGTAGCGCGACAGGTCGCCAGTCACCAGCGCCCCGGTGGTGGGGTCGGTGAAGTTGCCGAACACGAACCACGCCATGTTGTTGAGGATGTGGTGCAGGCCGGTGACGATCAGCAGGCGGTTGAACAGGCCGAAGACGAACGCACCGAAGCTGCCGCTTTCCATCATCAGTGTGCCGAAGCTGTTGATGCCGTGCTGGATCGGCGGCCAGATGTAGCCGAACACCACACCCAGCCCCACGGCGGCGAACCCGGTGACAATCGGCACGAACCGTCGGCCACCGAAGAACGCCAGGTATTCCGGCAGCTTGATGTCCTTGAAGCGGTTGTACAGCGCGCCGGCCATCAGGCCGCTGACGATCCCGGCGAGCATGCCCATGTTGATGCTCGGGTCGAGCGCCTTGAGGGTGGAGATCATCACCAGGTAACCGATCACCCCGGCCAGACCCGCCGTACCGTTGTTGTCCCTGGCGAAACCGACCGCGATACCGATGGCGAAGATCATTGCCAGGTTGGCGAAGATCACCTGGCCGGCGTCGTGGATGATCGCGATGTTCAGCAGATCGGTATCGCCCAGGCGCAGCAGCAGGCCGGCAATCGGCAGGATCGCGATCGGCAGCATCAGCGCGCGGCCGAGGCGTTGCAGGCCTTCGATGAAAAGTTGGTACATGGCGGTTCTCCGTGGATTCTTGTTGTTCTTCAGCTCAGAGGCCAATGCTGGTGACAGGCGTGACGCACGGCGCTGGCGCTGCTCAACTTGAGCAGATCCTGGCTGATGCGCCGGCATTCGCTGGCGTCGAGATGACGCACGCGGTCCTTGATTTCGCCGACCTGTACCGGGCTCACCGACAATTCACTGACCCCCAGGCCGATCAACACCGGCGTGGCCAATGGATCGGACGCCAGCGCGCCGCACACGCCCACCCAACGGTTGTGCTGCGCCGCACCGGCGCAGGTCTGGGCGATCAGCCGCAGCAGTGCCGGGTGTAGTGCATCGACGCGAGCGGCGAGCCCGGCGTGGTCGCGGTCCATGGCCAGGGTGTATTGCGACAGGTCGTTGGTGCCGATGGACAGGAAGTCCGCGTGTTCGGCCAGTTGCTCGGCCAGCAGCGCGGCGGCCGGAACTTCGATCATCACACCCAGTTCCGGGCGTTGCGCCAGGCCGAGTTCACCGCACAAGGCATCGAGGCGCTGGCGGATGTGCAGCAGCTCATCGACTTCCGTGACCATCGGCAGCAGGATCCGGCAGCGTGACAACGGGCGCAGGTGCAGCAGCGCGCGCAATTGCTGGTCGAGCAGTTCAGGGCGAGCCTGGGCCAGGCGAATGCCGCGCAGGCCGAGCACCGGATTGGCCTCGGCGGGCAGTGGCAGGTAGTCCAGTTGCTTGTCGCCGCCGACGTCGATGGTGCGGATGATCACCGACTTGTCGCCCATGGCATCGAGCACCGCTTGATAGGCGTGGTGTTGTTCCTGTTCGTCCGGCGCGGTGTGGCGGTCGACGAAGAGAAACTCGGTGCGCAGCAAGCCGACGCCGTCGGCGCCATTGGCCAACGCGTCTACCGCTTCCGTGCTGGATGCCACATTGGCGGCGACTTCGATGCGCAGGCCATCGGTGGTCAGTGCGGGGGTGTGCGCCTGAGCCTGTTGTTCGGCCCGGCGTTGTTGCTGTTGCTGTTGCAGCTGGCGCACGTCGGCCAGGCGCTGTGTGCTGGGTGTCAGTTCGAGGCGGCCACCGTCGGCGTCCAGCACCACCGGTTGCCCCTGTTGCTGGTCGAGCAGCGTCGAACCCAGCGCCACCATGCACGGCAGGCCTTTGCCCCGCGCCAGAATCGCCACGTGGGAGGTCGCGCCACCTTCGGCCATGCACAGTCCGGCGACGCCTTGCTGGCTCAGTTGCAGTAAATCGGAGGGCGTCAGTTCATGCGCTGCGACGATGGCGCCGGCCGGCACGTCGTAATGCCAGGTGTCGCCGAGCAATGCGCGCAGCACCCGTTGCTTGAGGTCGCGCAGGTCGTTGGCGCGTTCGGCCAGCAGCGTGCTGCCGGTTTGCTGGAGGACTTCGCACTGCACGTCGATGGCCTGGCTCCAGGCGTGGGTCGCGGCCGTGCCCTGGGCGACGGTTTGTATGGCGGCGTCCAGCAGGGCCGGGTCTTCCAGCAGCGCCAGGTGTGCGGCGAAGATCGCCTCTTCAGCGGTGTCCTTGTGTTTTTTCGCCAGGACCAGCGTGCGTTCGATTTCGCTGCGCACCTGGCTCAGTGCCGCGTCCAGTACTTGCTGCTGTTGCTGGGGATCATGATGGCCGGCATCCACCGGCAGGCTGATCGCATTCAGGTGGAACAGCGGCCCGCCGACCAGGCCGGGCGCCGCACAGACGCCGTGCAATACACCGGCTTCGGCGGGGCGATTGCGTTGGGCAATCGTGGTCGGCGCGGCGGCATGGCTGTCTTCGGCCAGGGCTGTGGATAACGCGGTCAGCAAGGCTTGCAGCGCGGCTTCGGCGTCCGGGCCCTGGCAACTGACCTGGACTTCTGCCTGTTCGCCGATGGCCAGCCCCATCAGGCCGATCAGGCTGTCGCAGGTGGCCGACTTGCCGGCGAAATGCAGCTGCGATTTGCTTTTGAATCCTTGTGCGGTCTGACGGATCAACGCGGCCGGCCGTGCGTGCAGACCGCCACGATGGGCGATGCGGATGTGGCCGACCACTTCTTCGCCAGCAAGCTCCACGTCCGCCTGCGCGCCCACGCCCTGGCGGCGAATGATGTGTAGCAGCGGCTCGCCGACCTTTACCGACTTGAGGGTGATGGGCCGTGCCTGAAAGTCCTGGCTGTTGGTGAGGATCAGCAGGCTGACCAGGCTTTTGCACTGTTGCGCGACCTTGTCCAGGTCGTAGCGCAGCAGCGGCTGGCCATTGGAGACGCGCGCGCCTTCCTTGACCAGCATCGAAAAGCCCTGGCCTTGCAGTTCGACGGTATCAAGGCCCAGGTGCAGCAGCAGCTCCGCACCGTTGTCGGCACGCAGGGTCACCGCATGGCCGGTGCGGGCGACATGCACCACCACGCCCGCGCACGGCGCATGAAGGGTATCGTTCAACGGGTCGATGGCGATCCCGTCGCCCATGGCGCCGCTGGCAAACACCGCATCCGGGACTTTGGCGAGCGTGAGCACCGGGCCGCTGAGCGGGGCGCTTAAAGTCAGCTCTTTATTGTTGTTATGCATGGCTCGGTCTCATCAAAAAATACGGTTCGGATCAACACGCCCCCCTCTGTAGGAGCGAGCTCGCTCGCGATGGACTAAAGAACGCCGCGTTTATCCAGCAAACGCGCGTTTTCGTTGACGACCATCGCGAGCAAGCTCGCTCCTACAAGGGTGGTTAGTGCGTACGCGTCACTTTGCTCAGGTGCCGTGGCTGGTCCGGGTCCATGCCTCGGGCCACGGCCAGGCCGGCGGCCATCACGTAGAAACTCTGGATCGCGAGAATCGGGTCGAGGGCCGGGTGTTCGGCGCGGGTCAGCGTCAGGTCGCGTTCAAGCACGTCATCCGGCGCGGCCAGTAGCACAAGGGCGCCGCGTTGGCGCATGTCGGCGGCCAGGCTCAGCAAACCGGCCTGTTCGGCGCCCCGTGGGGCAAACACCAGCAGCGGGTAGTTGTCGCCAATCAAGGCCATCGGACCGTGACGGACTTCGGCGCTGCTGAAGGCTTCGGCCTGGATCGCCGAGGTCTCCTTGAACTTGAGCGCCGCTTCCTGGGCGATGGCGAAACCGGCGCCACGGCCGATCACCATCAGCCGCTGACAATCGCGCAAGGCGTCGATGGCCTGGCTCCAGTCCTGTTGCGCGGCGTCACGCAGGCCTTCGGGCAAGGCGCGGCAGGCGTCGAGCAGTTCGGTGTCTTCTTTCCAGTGGCCAATCAGCCGGGCGCTGGCGCTGAGGGTAGCGATAAAGCTCTTGGTCGCCGCGACGCTGCTTTCGGTGCCGGCACACAGCGGCAGGCTGAATTCGCAGGCGGCTTCCAGCGGTGAGTCTTCGGCATTGACCAGCGAAATGCTCAAGGCGCCGCGCTTGCGCAACAGGCGCAGGCTGTTGACCAGGTCCGGGCTTTGCCCCGATTGCGAAAAGGCGAATGCCACCTGGCCGCTGACCTTCAACGGTGCCTGTTGCATGGTCACCACCGACATCGGCAGCGACGCCACCGGGATGCCCAGCAGTTGCATGGTCAGGTAGGCGAAGTAACTGGCGGCATGGTCGGAGCTGCCACGCGCCACGGTCATGGCCACTTGCGGCGGCTGACGACGCAGGCGCCCGGCGATCTCGATCATCTGCGGGTCGAGTTGCTGTAATTGGGCTTGCACGGCCTCGAACGAGGACAGCGCCTCTTCAAGCATTTTTGAAGTCAATGTCTTCTCCTTCGACCATGACGGCGGTCAGTTTCAGTGAGCGATCCAGCCGCACGCAGTCGGCCCAGGCCCCCGGTTGCAGGCGCCCGCGTTCGGTGATGCCGAGGTAGTCGGCGGGGAATTGCGACAGGCGCTGCGAGGCTTCGGCGATGGGCAGGCCGATTTTCACCAGGTTGCGCAGAGCCTGATCCATGGTCAGGGTGCTGCCGGCCAGCGTGCCGTCGGGCAGGCGCACGCCACCGAGGCATTTGGTCACGGTGTGGCTGCCGAGTTTGTACTCGCCATCGGGCATGCCGGCGGCGGCGGTCGAGTCGGTGACGCAATACAGGCAAGGAATCGAACGCAGGGCCACGCGGATGGCGCCGGGGTGCACGTGCAGCAAATCCGGGATCAGTTCGGCGTATTTGGCGTGAGCCAGGGCAGCGCCGACGATCCCGGGTTCGCGGTGATGCAGTGGGCTCATGGCGTTGTAGAGGTGGGTGAAACTGCTGGCGCCGGCCTCCAGCGCGGCCACGCCTTCCTCATAACTGCCCAGGGTGTGGCCGATCTGCATGCGAATGCCGCGGCTGCTGAGGTCGCGGATCAAGGTATCGTGACCGGCGATTTCCGGGGCAATGGTGATCACCCGGATCGGTGCGAGCGCCAGGTACGCTTCGACTTCGGCCATCAGCGCGGTGTGGGCGAAGTTGGGTTGCGCGCCGAGTTTTCCCGGGTTGATGTAGGGGCCTTCGAGGTGTACGCCAAGCACCCGGGCGCTGCCTTGGGGCCGCTGCTCACAGAATTCGCCGACGGCCTGGAGCACGCTGGATATCTCTTCGCTCGGTGCCGTCATGGTGGTGGCCAGCAGCGACGTAGTGCCGAAGCGCACGTGGGTTCGGGTGATGGTTTCGAAGGCCGGCGCGCCTTCCATGATGTCTTTGCCGCCGCCGCCGTGAACGTGCAGGTCGATGAAGCCCGGCAGCAGGTACGGCAGATTGTTGTCCGCCGGATCGCAGGGCTGGCCTTCGATCGACACGACTTTGCCGTGCTCATGGACCAGTCGGCCGCGAACCCAGCCGTGGGCGGTGAGGATGTTGTCTTCGGACATGATCGGTTCTCTGGGTGGGCGGTTTCGCGATGCAGCGTTCTAGCGGCGAAGCTCTGCGACAAAGTCGTAGTAGTCGTTACGGCAATAGGTGTCGGTGACTTCGATGGGCGTGTTGTCTTCCAGGTAGCCGACCCGGGTCATCAGCAACATGGCGGTGCCGGGGGCGATGCCCACCAGGGCTGCGAATTCGTCCGAGGCGTTGATCGCCTGGATGTGCTGCAGGGCGCGGACAACCGGTTTGCCGATGCCGTCGAGGTATTCGTAGAGGGAATCGCCCACGGCCTGCGGCTTGGGAATGATCGAGGCGGGCAGGGTGCTCATCTCGATGGCCATCACCGTGTCGTCGGCCTTGCGCAGGCGTTTGAGGCGCGCGACTTTGTCGTTGGGCGACAGGCCGAGGCGGATCAGTTCTTCGTGGGTCGGCAAGGTGATTTCCCGCTCCAGCCATTGCGATCCGGGCACGAAACCCTTGAGGCGGAGCATTTCACTGAAACCGGAAAGGCGCGACAACGGTTGTTCGAGACGCGGCGTGATGAAGGTGCCGGAGCCCTGGTTGCGGCGGATCAGGCCTTGTTCGAACAACACTTCCAGAGCCTTGCGTGCAGTGACGCGGGAGATGCCCAGCGCCTCGCTCAGATTGCGCTCCGACGGCATGGCCTGTTCGGCTTTCCACTGGCCGGCATGGATCGCCGCTTCCAGATTGCGTGCCAGTTGCAGGTACAACGGCGTGGGTTGGGTGTCGTCGGGGCGCAGGGCTGAAAGGTCGTTCATTTAATTATTGTCCGACGCGTCTGTAGGAAAGTTACTTGTTCGCTGTAGGACAAAAAACTAATACCACTTGAATACCATGTCAATGCAGCTCTCAGGCTGCAGGTGCGGTAAACAGGCCTTATTGGGCGCAGTGGAAAGAGGCTGGATTGAAGTGGTATTAGCGGTGGGAGGATTTAAAGCAAAGATCGCAGCCTTCGGCAGCTTCTACAGGGGGAAATGGTATTCACCCTGCAGGAGCTGCCGAAGGCTGGAATTTTTTTGATTTTTTTTGCGAGGCGACCAAAGGTCGGGGGATTTACGGGCGGATCTCGATCATCGTGCCGTCCGGCACCAGGTTCCAGACTTCGCGCATGTCCATGTTGCGCATGGCGATGCAGCCGTCGGTCCAGTCCAGGGTGTGGAACAGGTCTTCCGGGGTGTCTTCGCTGTCCGGGGTGCCGTGGATCATGATCATGCCGCCGGGCTCGACGCCTTCACGACGGGCGCGGGCGGAGTCGCTGATGTTCGGGTAGGAAATGTGCATCGCCAGGTTGAAACGGTCGCTGATCTTGCGCCAGTCGACCCAGTAGAAGCCTTCCGGGGTGCGCTTGTCGCCTTCCATCAGCTTCGGCCCCTTGGGACGCTTGCCCAGGGAAATGCGATAGGTTTTGAGCGGCTTGCCGTCATTGATCAATTGCAATTGATGGGAAGACTTGAGAATCAGGATTTTCTCGATGACCTTGCCGTCCAGGGTTTCCACGGCAGAAGCCTGGGACACCGTGACAAACGACAAACAGAACAGGGCAAGCAACCAGCGCATTGAAACGATTCCCCAGGAGGTGTCGCGACTATTTATGTATAGAAGTTTTTGCAGGAGCTGCCGCTGGCTCGGGCCGCATTCGGACAATCTTTCGGCGCCTCCCGGTGATGCCGAGATGACATCAGATAATGGCGGGCTGAGCAAGCGGTGGGATCGATTCAGACCGAACGGGATAGATTTCGGTCCGCCGGTCAGCGAAGAAGCATTCTAAGGTACGGCCCACCGTGCGGAAAGCCAGCTCATCCCATGGAATGTCCGCTTCGTCGAATAGTTGCACTTCCAGGCTCTCGGGGCCGGCGCAAAAGTCCAGGTCCACCAGTTCGGCACGGAAGAACACATGCACCTGGCTGATGTGCGGCACGTCGATCAGGGTATAGATGTTCAGGTTGCGCACCCGGGCGCAGGCTTCCTCGGCCGTCTCGCGAATGGCAGCCTGTTCGATGGTCTCGCCGTTCTCCATGAAACCGGCGGGCAGGGTCCAGTAACCGCGTCGCGGCTCGATGGCCCGCCGGCACAGCAATACCTGGGTGCCCCAGGTCGCCACGCAGCCGGCGACGATGTTGGGGTTCTGGTAGTGAATGGCGTGACAACTGTCGCAGACAAAGCGCAGGCGCGAATCGCCTTCGGGAATGCGCTGGGTCACCGGGTTACCGCACTGGCTGCAAAATTTCATGCTGGGGTTCCTGAATGCTGCGCCTATCTTGGCGTGCGGCAGTGCCGGTCGGCAAGTTGTCGTTTCGCGACATGGGGCGGTTGCGGGGGTTGGGCGACCGCAGCGATTGGTGCATGATGCCGGGTAAGGCACAAATCGAGAACACTCATGCTGGACGAGCTACTGCATCGGGTTAGTAACCACACTCCACGCACACTGGAGACCGATCGTCGTTTTCCCGAGGCAGCGGTGCTGGTGCCCATCACCCGCAGTGACGAGCCCGAGCTGGTGTTGACCCTGCGTGCCAGCGGCCTGTCGACCCATGGCGGCGAAGTTGCCTTCCCCGGCGGGCGCCGTGACCCCGAAGACCCCGACCTGATTTTCACCGCCCTGCGTGAAGCCGAAGAAGAGATCGGCCTGCCGCCGGGGCTGGTCGAGGTGATCGGACCGCTCAGCCCGCTGATCAGCCTGCATGGCATCAAGGTCACGCCCTATGTCGGGGTGATCCCGGATTTTGTCGAATACCGGGCCAACGACGCCGAGATCGCCGCGGTGTTCAGCGTGCCCCTGGAATTCTTCCGTAAAGACCCTCGCGAACATACCCACCGCATCGACTATCAGGGCCGCAGCTGGTACGTGCCGAGCTATCGCTATGGCGAATACAAGATCTGGGGGCTGACGGCGATCATGATCGTCGAGTTGATCAACCTGCTGTATGACGCCAAAATCAGCCTGCATCAGCCTCCCAAAAGCTTTATCAGTATCTGAAGCCATCGTTCGAATGGCCTGAATACTGGTTTTGCTGAAAAAAGCCTGCCTGAGCCTTGAGGAATACAACAATGAAATACCGCCTGGGCGACGCCCGCGTCGAAACCCATCCACAGAGCTGGGTCGCACCCAATGCCGTGCTGGTGGGCAAGGTCAAGCTGGAAGAGGGCGCCAACGTCTGGTTCAACGCCGTATTGCGCGGCGACAACGAATTGATCCTGATCGGCAAGAACAGCAACGTCCAGGACGGCACCGTGATGCACACCGACATGGGCTACCCGCTGACCATCGGTACCGGCGTGACCATCGGCCACAACGCCATGCTCCACGGCTGCACCGTCGGCGACTACAGCCTGATCGGCATCAACGCGGTGATTCTCAATGGTGCGAAGATCGGCAAGAACTGCATCATCGGCGCCAACTCGCTGATCGGCGAAGGCAAGGAGATTCCGGACGGATCGCTGGTCATGGGCTCGCCCGGCAAAGTGGTGCGTGAGTTGATCGAGCCGCAAATCAGGATGCTGGAAGCCAGCGCTGCTCACTACGTGCACAACTCGCAGCGCTATGCCCGCGACCTGGCCGAGCAGGAAGAATGACTGCCACCGAACGCCCGGTTGCATCGCCCTGCGTGAATATTTGTGCGCTGGACGACGATGACATCTGCACCGGTTGCCAACGCACGGTGGAGGAGATTACCCGCTGGAGCCGCATGACCAACGACGAGCGCCGCACGGTGTTGGGGTTGTGTCATGAGCGGGCCAAGGCCAGTGGGTTGATCTGGATGTTGCCTTCCAAATCCGATAACTGAATTGCCCCCAGAAAGTGCTTCGCACTTTATCGCGAGCAAGCTCGCTCCCACATGGGAATGCGTTCGACTGTAGGAGCGAGCCTGCTCGCGGTGGACTCAAGAACACCGCGGGGAGCCAGACGTCCCGCGTTATCGTTAACGACCATCGCGAGCGGGCTCGCTCCCACATGGGAATGCGTTCGTCTGTGGGAGCGAGCTTGCTCGCGATGGACTCAAGAACACCACGGGGAGCCAGACGTCCCGCGTTATCGTTAACGACCATCGCGAGCGGGCTCGCTCCCACATGGGAATGCGTTCGTCTGTGGGAGCGAGCTTGCTCGCGATGGACTCAAGAACACCGCGGGGAGCCAGACGTCCCGCGATATCGTTAACGCCCATCGCGCGGGGGCTCGCTCCAAAATGGGAATGCTTTCGTCTGTGGGAGCGAGCCTGCTCGCGATGGACTCAAGAACACCACGGGGAGCCAGACGTCCCGCGTTATCGTTAACGACCATCGCGAGCGGGCTCGCTCCCACATGGGAATGCGTTCGTCT